>CAJUPZ010000004.1 GCA_910588065.1 uncultured Muribaculaceae bacterium | reverse complement strand
GTACGTAGTGCCCGGATTACCAATAACATACGCAGATGGTGCCGGAGGTACCACATTTGACCCATCACGCCGCGTTGATGGCCTCGGCGAGGCCTGAGCGCAGGATGCGCGATGTAGTCAGAACCTCTAACCTATAGGACTTATACGAGTTATAAGAATTATACGAATTACCCTCCTTAACGACTTTATAGACCTTAACGCCCCCCAACTAAAAACTAAAAACTACAAACTAACAACTCAAATGTGCAAATTCGCATAAATCCGACCAATCCGCACCTTACCTTTGCAGCATCATACTTAAAAACACACATTTATGAGAACCAAAACCAACATCACCTTCCGCACCGAATGGCTCGATGCCATCGAAAACCTCGACGAATCTCTGCAACTTGCTGTTTTCAAGGCTGTTGCCAACTATATCAAGGACGGCACCGAGATACCACTCAAAAGCCGCGATGCGCAAGCTGTCCTCATCGACATCATGGAAGATATCGACAAACGTGCTGAGCGCAAGCGTCTTAAGGCCGCCGAGCGCAAAGCCAAGCGCGCCCCGCAACCCGGATTCATCCCCGAGACCGAGCCGGAAGACCTCGACTCCCGCGCCGAGGGTAATCTGCTGGTTGACTGGGTGATGACCAACTCCGGTCTGAAGGAATTCAAGCGTTTCGACAAACCGCTGCTGAAGGAACTGGCCGTGCAGATAAGCGAATGGTGGAGAGAGCATCCTACAGATACTCTCCCCACCCGTGAGCGTATGGCCTATGAATTCGGCGCACGTTTTGGCAGCGTTGTGGCTCACCTCGCCGGCAGCTCCATCATCACCCGCGCAAAGTGGAGCGCCTACGTTGCCCCGTTTATGCGGTAGCCTCGCCGGCAAATTCGTATCCGGCAAGCTCTACAGCCTCTTTGATTGCTGATTCATCAACATCGCCGTTTACGGTGGCAATGCCCTTGTCAAGGATAACCTCAACGCTCTCAACCCCTTCGAGGCGGGCGAGGGTCTTCTCAACGTTGTTCTTGCAGTGGACGCAAGCCATTCCTTTTATTGTGTAAGATTTGGTCATAGCGGTTATTTTGTTATGATTATGATGTTTGCCTTTTATAAAGGTGTACACTATCAGCACACCGAGCACTATGCTGCATATCACCGGAAAGATGCCTATTGTGGCATGGCAGGCGTCTGTTGAAGCGATGCCTGAGTTTGGCACAAACCATTCGCCGGGCAGCAGGTTGTCAATCAGCAGCCCGAAAGCCATGGCGGTGACAACAACCGAGCTGACATATATGGCAGTGGCTTTGAAGCCTTGGGTGCGGTGAAGTATCATCAGTGATGCGAAGTTGGCGGCGGGACCTGCCATCAGCAGCACGAATGCCACGCCGGGCGACAGGCCTTTCATCATCAGCGACAGTGCGATGGGTATGGAGCCGGTTGCGCACACATACATAGGTATTGCTACAGCCACCACAGCGAGCATGGCGAGGATGGGGTAGCGGCTCAGTCCCACAAGCAGGGAGTCCGGTACAAACACTGTTATAAGCGCAGCTATGACAAGGCCGGTGACCAGCCACGGACCAACGCTGCCAACCATGTCGATGAATCCGTAGCGCACAGCGGCGAGCATCTTGCGCCCGAAGCCGTGCGGCTGCTCCTCGTCGGGCTCGGCAATCATCGCGGTGGCGGCATCCTCCTTTTCGTTGTCAAAGCCGCTCACAGCCACGCCGCCGGCAACAGCGCCCGCGAGTGCGGCTATCGGGCGGATTATGGCGAAGGGGAGTCCTAACAGCGAGTAAGTGGCGGCTATGGAGTCGACTCCGGTCTGCGGTGTGGCTATCAGAAATGAGGTTGTGGCTCCTTTGCTCGCACCCCTGCGGCGCAGGGCAACAGCGGTGGGCAGCACGCCGCATGAACAGAGCGGCAGCGGTATGCCGAACAGGGCGGCCTTGACAACCGGCTTCCAGCCTTTGCCGCTGAGGTGGCGGCTCATGGTGGCGCGGTTTACAAACACATGGAGCAGCCCGGCAATGAAAAAGCCGAGCAATATGTATGGCGACATCTCGCAGATAATGACCCACAGAGAGTTGATGAAGTGAGTGAAATTCATAACAGGTTCTTTTTTTTGATTTCACTGCAAAGTTACTGCCTGAGGGCGGACCGGATGTTACATTTTTTCGGGACTCCCTTGCATAATTTCGGGAGAGAACGTCTGCCGGAGGATTCTACACCTCATTCAGCGGTTTGCGTCCGCCGAGCGAGCGGATATATTCGGTGGGAGTCACGCCGGTCTCGCTCTTGAACTGTCGGCTCAGATGCGCAGCGCTGGAATAGCCGGTGCGGAATGCTATCTCGGCGAGTGTCAGTTCTTTGTAGCCAAGCAGCTCTTTCACCCGCTCCACCTTCTGGGCAATATGATAGCGCTCAATGGTACGCCCCTCGTTCTGTGAAAATATGCGACTGAGGGTGTCGTATGCCACCCCTACATGCTTCTCGATGCAGGCTGACAGATTGTAGTGGCACTCCTCCTGGTCGCGCACATGGTGGAGCACGGCGAGTTTCACTTTGTCCACAAGCAGATCATCGGTGCTGACAACCCTCTCGAACCCGGCAGCAGCAAGTTCCGTGTCAAGTCTTTTCAGCGAGTCTGGGGAAAGCTCCCCCTCCTCTATCTCGGCGTAGCCTATTCCCACCTCGCCGTGAGCTATTGCGAGTCTGTCAAGAATGTCGGAGAGGGCGGTGACGCAGTGACGGCACACCATGTTGCGGATATTCATTCTCATGGTACTCACAGGTCAAAGATGTTTCTGAGTATCCACCACCCGACGAGCAGTGTGAATGCGCTCCATATAGCCACAGAGCCGTTCAGGCGGTTGTGCAGCTGCGGCCTGCGGCGGCGCGTGATTTCGGCTATGTACATAGCTGCCACAACCGGTATGGCAGCCACTAGCATGGCGTTGAAGCCCCACGCGGCGGCAATGTCGCCGTGAAGCAGTGCATGGAGGGCGCGCTGCGAGCCGCAACCAGGGCATTTGTAGCCTGTAGCCTGCAGGAAGATGCAGCGCGGAAACGGGTTGACAGAGGGGTCGAACAGCGCGTAGACCACCGCTGCGGCCAATAGAACCGCAGCTCCGGCAACATAAAATGCATTGCGGCGGCTGAGCGTCATTATATGAGCGAAAGCAATATCTGGAACGGCACTGCTATGATGCCGCACACTACTGTGACGATAATCCAGATGGCTGCGTTCTCTGAGGCGGCCTTTGCGCCGGCGTAGTCGCCCATGCTGAAACGCGAGCTCACCTTGGTGGAGTAGACAAGCGCCACTATGCCGGGCACTATGCAGCAGAGCAGCATCACAACTATGCTCCACGCAAGATAGGTGGGCGGCATCGGCTCCCCTTGCTGAGGCTGCTGCGGTGGCACCGCGGGCTGATACATAGCCTGAGGCGGGGGCATGACCGGGTTCATCGGCGGCACAGGCACAGCGGGCACAACCGGCGGTGCGGGTGGCATCGGCGGCACACACTCGCCGCCGCGCAGCTCAGGAAGTGAGGAGAGCATACACCAGTCCTCAAGCCCCTGACGCCACACCGGTGTCGATGGCACCGGTGCCAGGCGTATAAGCTCGTCAAGACTCATCGGGCCGCGGCGGGTGCCGTTTATCATCGCCCAATATCGGCAGTTGTTTTGTTCGTTCATCAGAAAAATTTGGTTTCTTCGCCGAGAATCTCGCTCAGCAGGTTGTTTGCAAGACGGCTTGCCCCGATGCGGAAGTATTCATTGGTGAGCCATTCCTCGCCAAGCACATTCTTCACTATGCAGTAGTAGCCGAGAGCCTCCTCGGCGGTGACTATGCCTCCCGCGGCCTTGAAGCCTACCTTGCGGCCTGTGGCCTTGTGGTACTCCTTGATGCACTGGCACATGGTGTATGCTGCCTCAAGGCTGGCACCGGGATATTCCTTGCCGGTTGAGGTTTTGATGAAATCGGCGCCGGAGTACATGGCAAGTATGGATGCGTTGCGGATATTTTCAGCGGTTTTGAGCGCGCCGGTCTCGAGAATCACTTTCAGGCGGCTGTCGCGGCATGAGTGCTTCATCTCCTCGAGTTCATCGCACACCTCTTCCCAGTCGCCGTCAAAGAAGTTGCCCAGGTTCATCACCACATCGATCTCGTCGGCTCCACCCTCGACAGCGAGGGCTGTCTCGGCAACCTTCACTTCGGGAAAGGTCTGCGCGCTGGGAAATCCGCCGGCAACCGCGGCAATCTCCACCTCGCTCACTTCGAGCACAGTGCGCACCACCTGAGCAAAGTTGGGATACACGCAGATGGCAGCCACAGAAGGCAGGTCGCCATGCTCGTTCTCAAAATCATTTACGCGTTCAGTGAACCTGGCCACGCTTGCGGGTGAGTCGGTAGACTTCAGGGTGGTTAGGTCTATGCAGCTGAACAGCAGCCTGAGGTTTTTGTCGGTGCGCTCGGCGGCGAGATTGTCGGCGAGGATTTTTTCTACGGCGTTTTTAACGGCGGCGTCATCTGTGGTGACGTTGCTCTTGGCCACGGTGTCATGATACTTGTCTGCCATATATGCTTTTATTTTTATTGTTTGTCGGTAAGTTTGGGATTCAGGCGGTGCCTGTCTATGTCCCTAATGTTTTTCTTGTGGATATTGTTCGCAATCGCCTCGGTGAGGTTTACCCCGGTCTGGTTTGCAATGGCGGCCACAACCCACAGCAGGTCGGCGAGCTCGTCGGCAAGGTCCATGTTGTCGCCGGGCTTGGCTGACTGGTCGCCGTAGCGGCGCGCCATTATGCGGGCCACCTCGCCGGTTTCCTCGGCAAGTACGGCCATGTTTGTCAGCGGTGAGAAGTATCTCACGCCTATGGTGGTTATCCATTGGTCAACAGTGCGTTGCAGCTGCTCTATGGTCATCTCCGGGGTGCTCATTCCTTCAGCTTTGAGTCTATGATGATGGTCACAGGGCCGTCGTTGGTCAGCTCTATCTGCATATCGGCCCCGAACACTCCGCGGGCAACACTCTTGCCTGTGAGCTTCTCAAGCTCGGTGCAGTAGAATTCATACAGTGGAGCGGCGGTGTCGCCACCTGCGGCGCGTATGTAGCTCGGGCGGTTCCCTTTGCGGGTGGAGGCTGTGAGGGTAAACTGGCTTACTGCCATGACATCTCCTTCTGTAGCCTTCACATCGAGGTTCATCACCCCCGCCTCATCGGCAAATATTCTCAGTCCGGCGGTCTTGGCGGCGAGCCATGACGCATCGCTCTGAGTATCGCCGTTCTCAACACCCACAAGCACCATCAGCCCGGCTCCTATCGAAGAGTATTCCTCCCCTCCGATGCTTAGACGCGCTCCGGTAACTCTCTGTATGACAAGCCGCATAGCCTATTCATAGAAATGAAACATTCTTTCCATCGGCTGCCATTTCTCTGATGAGGTGGCTCCCGGCTCGGCGAGCTGGAATTCGGCCATATAGTCCTCCCACTCCTGCTGTCGTGGCAGTGATGCGAGCGCTCCCATGGCGGCGTCCCAGTCAAAGTCGGCCGGTGTCTCCACTATCATGGTAAGGTTGGTGCCGTTGATGTAGATTTCCATCTCCAGCACGCCCACCTGCTTGAGTCCGGCGATGATTTCAGGCCAGATGTTGCCCTTAGCGTGGCGGTTCTTGTATTCGGCTATCAGCGCTGAGTCATTGCGCAGCGACAGGCATCGTACAAATCTTTTTGTCGGGCCGTCAAACTCTTTGACGGGATATCCGGTAGGGGTGGTGTTCATGGCTATATGTGTTTTTTTTAACGTTTGGGTCGTGGTGACTTGTTGGGGTTTCTGTCGCGGTACAGCGCCAGTGTGTTGATGAGCTTCTGCAGGTCAATGCGGTCGCTACCCTTCAGCTTGCGCAGTTCGCGGCGGTTTGACTGGTGGGTGGGGGTCTTGTAGGCCTGCCATATCAGGTCTGCAACCTTTTTGGCTCGGGTGTTGGTGCACTGTCCCTCAACGGCAAAGTAGTCGGCATTGGCAATCTCGTATAGGTCGCCTTGGGCAAAAAGGTCAAAGAAAGCGCGGTATTTCTCGCTCTTGAGCATTGAGCGGTCCCACACTTTGTTTGAGTTGAGATATTCGATGTCAACAGTCTCTGTGGGCTCGGACTGCGCCGCTGCCGGTTGCGCGGCGGTGTCTGCAATCGTCGCGGCCGCAACGCTGTCGGTTATCACAGCAGCGGTGTCAGCGGTTGCCACAGTGTCGGTCACAGTGTCGGCTACGGCGGCAATCATTTGGTTCTGTGGCAGCTCGCTCACATTGGTAGCTTCGATATTGTCGTAGGATGTTGATGACGGAAGCAGGTCCGGCAAGTAGCGCACAACCGCATAACCGATTGCAAGAGCCACAACAAAAAGGGCGGCGGTTACCCACTTGCTTCCACGCTTTCTTGATTTAGTTTCCTGCAGCACAGGCTCCTCATCCTCTTCCGGCTCGTCGTCAAAATAATAGCTTTTGAGTGACGGCTTGGGCTCAGGCTTGCTCGCAGCAGTTGCATTCACCTCAAAATCCGGTCTCTTGGCAGCGCGCAGTCTCGGCAGCTCAGTTTCGTCAACAGCCGCCACCGCGGTGGCGGCTGCAAGAATCAGTGTTTCAACCTCAGCATCGCCGCCGTCAAGGCGAGCGTCGATCAGCTCAACAAGCGATGCTGTGGAGGTGTAGCTGCGCATGGCCCTCGGCAGTTCCGGTTCCTGAAGTATCTGATTGAGAATGTTTTCGTTTCTTTCAATTCGACAAGGAAACCACATAACATTGTCAAATATCTCGCACTCCCTGAAGAGAGCAACCACATCTGCAATCTGGGGAGTGTCCACACACTCCCTGAGCAGCTTCACAACAGAGCGGCCGTAAATTTTGGAGCCGACACGAATAGCCACCGAAGCCGCTATGACACTGCCGTTGCCGGTGCGCTTCCATAGCTGTACAACATTACCTGATTTCATGAACAGCACAAAAGCCTCCTCCGCATTAATGAAATAATCCAGGGGATTTGTATCCGGGAGAAGAGGCGCATAGCCGTGGTCAAGATGGATTTTCGGCTCACAACCCTCGGTGAATGTGATTATTTTAAGGCAAATATCAGAATAGTCGCTCATATCTGTATTATTATACATGCTGCAAAATTACGCAACATTACTGACAAAATCAAAGGTTCGTGTTCTAAGCTCCACCTTTTATTTGGTGGGGTGGCGGGGAATAGCTAATTTTACGGTGAAATTTCTGAATGTATGAATAAGTTTATTCTCACTATCGCTTCATTGGCTGCCGGCCTTGCCTGCTGCGCCGCCTCTTTGCCAACCGTTGCTGCCGCCGACAGCGGCAAGGTGTATGGTGTGGCATTCTATAATCTTGAAAATCTGTTTGATACAATCAATTCCAATGGCCGGTATGACCTCGAGTTTTCGCCTGAGGGTGCCCGCCGTTGGGACACCCGGAAGTATAATATAAAGATTAATAATCTTGCCAATGCCATTGCGGGGCTGGTGAGTGAGTCGACTCCCGGCGGCCCTGCCATAATAGGCATTGCGGAGGTGGAGAATGAGAGCGTTGTGGCCGACCTTGTCAATGCCAAGCCGCTGCGGCGCAGGCATCTGCAGTATGCCCACCACGATTCGCCTGATCTGCGCGGAATTGATGTTGCGCTGCTCTATGATTCAGCCCAGTTCACAGTCACCGGTGTTGAGGCTCACCGCCTTTTCATAGAGTCAAACCCCACGTTTCTTACACGCGACCAGCTGTGTGTATCAGGTGTGCTCGGCTCTGACACCATCAGTGTGATTGTCAACCATTGGCCCTCGCGCCTTGGCGGCCAGGAGATGTCCGAGCCTATGCGCGTTGCTGCCGCCGAGCTGTCAAAACAGATAGCTGATTCGCTCAGGGCGGCTTCTCCGCTGCGCCCGATTATCATTATGGGCGATTTGAATGACGACCCGCAGAATGTGTCGTGCGCTCAGGTTCTCGGTGCACGCCGCAATGCCTACGATGTGCCCCCTACCGGTTTCTACAATCCCTGGTGGGATATTCTTGCTTCCGGCAAGGGTACTCTGACATACAAGGGCAAGTGGAATCTTTTTGACCAGATTATTGTGGGCGGTATGCTGCTACCGGACAACGGAGCTACCCTGCAGCTCGTCGGAGCAGAGGTGTGCGACCTCGATTTTCTCAAGCAGAAAGAGGCTCCTTATACCGGAATGCCTCACCGCACATACGCCGGCGGCCGTTTTCTCTATGGCTACAGTGACCATTTTCCCACCCAGATTTTCCTCAAAGCCACAAAGTAAGAGCTATCCATGCGGTTAGACACACTCACACTCACCAATTTCAAGAACATAGCCGGGGCGCAGCTTGATTTTTCGCCTAAAATCAACTGTTTTCTGGGCAATAACGGCATGGGCAAGAGCAATCTGCTCGATGCGGTGTACTTCATGAGCTTTTGCAAGAGCTTCACAGGAGTGCCGGATGCTATGCTGATACGCAATGGTGAGGATTTTGCCCTGTGCAAGGGTCGCTACACCCGGGCCGGCGCCGCTGAGGAGCTGACACTCGGCATGGCGCGCGGGCGGCGCAAGAGCCTTAAGCGCTCCGGCAAGGAGTATTCGCGTCTGAGCGAGCATATAGGACTGTTTCCCCTGGTGATGGCTGCTCCGGCCGACAGCGACCTTGTGAGGGGTACCTCCGAGGAGCGCCGCAAGTGGATGGATATGGTGATATCGCAGGGCGACAGACGCTATCTGGAGGCTCTGATACGTTACAATGCGGCCCTTGAGCAACGCAATAGGATGCTGCGCGACGGGGTGGCCGACCGCGCCCTCTTTGAGGCTGTGGAGCTGCAGCTGGATATGGCTGCTTCATATATCCACCCGCGCCGCACGGCGTGGATTGGCGAACTGCAGGGCATTTTCAGCAGGTTTTACCATGCCATAGCGGGCGAGAACGGCGAGGATGTGAGCCTTGCCTTCATAGGTAGTCTCGGCGATGGAAATACGCCATTGTCAGCCCTGCTTGAAGAGAACCGCAGGCGCGATGAGATACTGAAACACACCACAGTGGGTCCTCACCGCGATGATATTGAGATGACTCTCAACGGCATGGCCATGCGGCGCACAGCCTCCCAGGGCCAGTGCAAAACCTTCACCACCGCGCTGCGCTTCGCCCAATATGAGTTTCTGCACCGCGCTTCAGGAATGAGGCCGCTGCTGCTTCTCGACGATATTTTTGACAAACTCGATGCGGACCGTGTGGAGCGCATCATGGCGATGGTGACCGGCGACGAATTCGGACAGATTTTCATAACTGATACCAACCGCGCCCACCTTGACGAAATCATGAGCTACACCGCCGGCAATTACTCAATGTGGAATGTGGCGGACGGATTATTCAGTATTACCAACGGATGAAACGCACCGACCCCAAAAGCATAGCAGACATTATCGACGAGGCGCTGAGCAACAGCGGCGGAGCCGACCAGTTGGCCCGTCAGCGCGCCAGCTTTGCGTGGAGCGAGATTGTGGGACCCGGTGTGAACCGCTACACATTCAAGCGCTTTGTCGATGGCTCCACGCTCCATGTGTTCATCACCTCCGCGCCGCTGAAGCATGAGCTGTCCTTTCACAAGCAGCGGCTTATAGAGCTGATAAACAACGCCGTGGGCAAAAACGTTATTACAGACATATCAATTCATTGACAGCATATTATGGAAACAGGAACATTTCTTCCTTCTGACAACCCCAAGGTGCCGGCCGCGCAATTTCCCTTTCACCATTGCCTGCCGGTGCAGATGCGTTTCACCGACATAGACATGCTCGGGCATCTGAACAATAATGTGTACCTGACATTCATGGACCTGGCAAAGGTCAATTATTTCAGCGATGTGTTGCCGGAAGGAATGGACTGGAACAGCATCAACGCAGTAGTGGTGCACATAGGGTGTGACTTCTATTCCCCCTCATATTTCAATGAAAGCCTTGAAGTGTGGACAACTGTCACCACAGTAGGTGAGCGCAGCTTCAAGATGGAGCAGCGGATAGTGAACAGCGTCACCTGCCAGACAAAGTGTGTCGGCACCACTGTGATGGCCGGTTTCGACCCCGCAACGGCACAGAGCAAAGCCATTGACAGACATTGGGTTGAGTGCGTTGAGAAGTATGAGGGCAGAAAACTATAGCGATAAAAGTTGTCTGTTACCGCCAAATAGTTGTAATTTTGCGTGACAATGCACCTTTTCAAACACGCGCCAGATGAAAAAGATTATCATAATAGGGGAGTGCACGCTCGACCTTATTTTTCCCGAAAACACTGACAGATGTCCTGCGGAAGTGACCGCGCGCCCCGGCGGCAGGCTGCTGAATGCGGCCGCGATGCTCGGCGGTGCGGGCCGCAATGTGACATACGTCAGCGAGTGTGCCCGCGACCGTATAGGAGATATGCTTGTGGGCTATCTCGAGCGGCATGGTGTGAACACGGCGTCTATAGACCGCTATACGGAGGGCATCACCTCGATGAACTGCCGGTTCGAGCAGGTTGAGGACATGGTGTGCAGCCGTCAGTTTCCCAAAGAGCGTTTTGACGTTGTGTGGCCCCGGATTGACAAGGATGACATTGTTGTGTTCGGCACATATTTCAGCCTCGACCAGAGGGTGCGTCCCCAGCTTACAGACCTGCTGCAGCATGCTGTGGAGCGCAAGGCAATATTGGTTTATGTGCCCGGTCTGACACCTCCACCCAAGGCGGGTGTCACTAAGATGATGCCCGATATTCTTGAGAATCTCGAGATTGCGAATGTTGTTCTCACACGCAGCAGTGACCTCGGGGTGATATTCAAGGAGAGCGACTCAGCCCGTGCCTACGAGCGTCATATCCGCTTCTACTGCGACACCTATATAAACGTGGATTTCTCAGGGCAGAATGTGGAGCTGTACCACCGTGACACTGTGTTGAAGGAGAGATGTGCGGGTGTTGAAGACACACTGCAGGCCAATGCCGGAGCGGTTGCGGGAGCCATTGCGGCGCTCGCCGACAATAATCTTGAAATCGACACCCTTACCACCCTTACCCCGGAGGTGGCCGCAGCAATCGCCTCAACAGTGGCTGCCGGAATATCCGCAGCAGATAACGATAAGTGAACATACTCTAAAATATGAGCCAAGATATTCTGAAACCGCTGTTTCTGGAACTCACCACTGACACTTCAGCTGTTGAGAACCTGCTCACATCCGACCTCAGTCCGGAATTTATCCGTGAGCGGCTGACCGGCGTGCCGTTCAACAACGCGTACGATTTTGCGCGAGATGTAGCGCGGCGCATGGTTGCCGAAGGGAGAGACCGTGAGGCGATAGCGAGAATGGAGGAGTTTGACGAATTTATCACAGCCAACGGCGATGATGACGCGACATTTGCCAATCTCCACGCTGCCATGCTTCAGATTATAGCCGGGTTGCGGCTTCACTGCGGCGACTATGAGGAGGCGATGAGAGATGCCGGCAAATGCCTCAATCTGCTTGCCCGCGAGCCCAAGCGGCGCGATGAACCGTTTCTGAGTGTTCTCGCGGCGGTGCTCTACGATATAGCGCGGATGCACTCAGGACGTGGCGAATACCGTCAGGCCGAGCGGGAGATAGAGAAGGCGTCAAAGATATATGAGCGGCTTGCGCGTACCGATGCAGGGCGCTACGGAGCCGCCCACATGCTTGCTGTGGCCGCAGCCACACAGACTTACACATCGCGGGTGAAACAGGCCAATATGCTTGCGCATTTCCACACGGCTACAGGCGCCTATATGGAGATGCTTGATGCCGGAGTTGAGGGCGCGGCGGCCAAACTCGTGGACTCACTTGAACAGGAGGGCCGGACGCTTGCGCGGATGGGCAAACAGCGCGAGGCGGTGCAGTATTTCACCCGCGCGCTCAAATATCTCACCCGGCTGGAGCCTGAGATGAGTGTGAGGCAACTTGCGCTGAGTGTGGATCTCGGCGAGGCGCTGCTTGCAGTCAAAGGCTCGCGCGACAAGGCTGTGCATCTTCTAAACACCCTGCTTCACAAAGCAACAAAACTTCACGCCGAGGAGCAGCACAAGCGCATTGTGGATATACTTCTCAATACCCGAACCGGTGGAGTGGATATACTTGGATTCTGGCACAAAATCTTCCCCAAATAATATAATAATGTCACAATACAGACCTATTACCAAACTTAATCCGGCTGACTACAGACAGACCAAAATTGCGATAGTACAGGCCAAGTGGAATGAACATATCACCTCCAGGCTCACCGAGGGAGCTCTCCGGAGCCTAAAGGAGAATGGTGTTGCCGACAGCAACATTGATGTGTTTGAGGTGCCCGGAGCGGTTGAACTCACCTTTGCAGCCTCGCATCTGATGGATGAGGGTGACGCATACGATGCCATCATAGTGTTCGGCTGTGTAGTACGTGGAGACACACCTCATTTCGACTATGTGTGTCAGAGTGTGACGCAGGGTATCACAACGCTGAATGTGCAGAATGATGTTCCTGTGATATTCGGTGTTCTCACTGTAGAGAACGAGCAGCAGGCCCTTGACCGCGTTGGAGGCCCGGCAGGACACAAAGGGGAGGAGGCGGCCGAAACCGCTCTCCAGATGGTGTCGTTTGTCAATAATTGAACGAGCTGCCGCCGAGAAATTCCCTCAGCAGGGATGTCGAGGGCACATAGCGCTCGCTGATAGGTGCGAAATAGCTAAGGAACTTGCGCAGGCGCGATGCTTCGCCGAATTCCGGGATATCTTTCGGCACCTGTCGCAGAATCTCGTCGCCCCTGTCCTTCAGCACCCCGAGCTCGAACAGCAGTGACGAATTGAACATCGAATCCGCATTTTCCTGATAGGGGAAAATCCATTTTTCCTCGCCGCGGCGCACACTCGGCCACCGGCGTATAGTTTCCGTTGCGGATGTGCCGCGGTACTTGTGGTCGCGGATAATGCGGCGCAGCAGTCTGTTGTCTGTTGTCGGCACCCAGTTGTGGTTGTCGATTGAAATTGTTGTTAGAGCTGACACATATATGAGGTATTTCATGCTGCGTTCCACAGACTTTGTGAGCTCCGGATTCAGACCGTGAATACCCTCTATGAGCAGAATTGAATTGGGACCGAGTTTTATTTTATTGCCTTTGAATTCGCGCGAGCCGGTGCTGAAATTGTATTTCGGCAGCTCCACCTCCTCGCCTCTGAGGAGAGCATTCAGGTGGCTGTTGAACAGCTCCAGGTCAAGCGCGTAGAGCGATTCATAGTCATAGTCTCCATCGGCATCGCGGGGTGTGTGGTGACGGTCAACAAAGTAATCGTCGAGCGATATTAGCTGTGGCTGCATGAGGTTTGTGATGAGCTGTATGCCGAGGCGTTTTGTGAATGTTGTCTTGCCGCTCGACGAGGGGCCGGCGATCAGCACCACTTTAGCTCCGCCCTCCTTGTAGCGCCTGGTAATCTCATCGGAAATTGTCGCTATTCTCTTGTTGTGGAGAGCCTCTGATACATTAATCACCATTGCTGAATCATCTTGCTCCACAGCCTTGTTGAGCTCGCCTACATTGCTTATGCCCACAATTTTGTTGAACTCCACATAGTCGTTGAATGTGGCAAACATCTTTTCCTGACACACCGGAGTGGCCGGCACCGCCGGGTTTGCAGCGTCCGGGGGGAGCAGCAGCAGGCCGTCGTGGTAGGTCTGCAGGTCGAATACCTTCAGATAGCCGGTGGAGGGCACGAGCTGGCCGTAGAAGCTGTCGCAGATGCCATCGAGCCGGTAGTATGTGGTGTAAAGTTCGTGGAGCGAATCGAGCAGCTGCACCTTGTCATCCAGCCCCTGCCGGCTGAAAATCTTCACCACATCCTTAGTGAGGCGTTCCTTGCGCTCAAAAGGAATATCGCGGTCAACAAGCTCGCGCATTTTGCCGCGCAGAGTCTCCACCACGGCGCTGTCGACTTCGCCGATACCGGACAGGTGGCAGAAGTAGCCGTGAGAGATGGAATGCTCTATGCGCAGGGTTGCCACCGGGTAGCATTCGCACACCGCTTTATAAAGGAGCATACAGAGCGAGCGCACGTATGTGCGCATACCGCTGGCACTTTGTACCGGCAGGTATTCCACCTGTTTTGGGGTGAACAGCGGGAAGCGGAGGTCTTCAGTCTTGTAGTTCACTCGGGCGCATACCGGGGTAAACGCAAGACGGTCCGTGAGTCGTCCGGCGATATCAAGCAGAGTTTCGCCGCCGGTGAAATCAATATATTCCTCTAAGTTCTTGCAGTAGATTTTGAGTGAGTCTGACATAACAGGGTAGGGGAGGGGATGTGTGATGAATTAATTACTTTACAGAGATAACAACTGCGTGGAATCAATTGTTTTTTTCGAGAGCTTTTGCAGCCGCCTTCCATGCGAGTAGGGTGGATTTATAGCGCTGTCTGCTGATTGATGAGCCGGCTATGCCGTCGAGCGCGCCCCCTTGAAGCAGGTAGCATTTGAGGAAGCTGCGCACACCTTGTATATATGGTCTTATCCGTCCCGGGTTCACTCCCGAGTGCACGAGGTTGCGGGCAAGCAGTGCCGCGTGTTTGTTTTCAGTCTCGCAAAATTCCTCTTCCGAGTCGCAGCGGTAGTGTAGGATATCGCCGTCGATTCTGACCGGCGTGACATTGTCGCGGAAAATCACCCGCTCCTCAACATCGTCGAGATTCCAATTTGCATACCGTTTGTCAAAGAGCCTCACCTGATAGTCCGGGTACCACCCGCAGTGCTTCACCGGAGTGCCGCAGTAGAAATTGAGTCTTGCGAAAGAGTAGCCGCGGTGTTTGAAATCTGATTTTTTCAAATTCAGCAGCGAAGCCCTCAGTGCCGGCGACAGCACCTCGTCGGCATCGATTGACAGCACATAGTTGAAAGAGGTGAGGGATGTTGCATATTGTCTTTGTGCCCCATACCCCTTCATGGCGCGCTTTGTCACCGCGCAGCCGAGGGCCTCGCAGATCTGCACTGTTGAATCTGTTGAGAACGAATCGACAACAATTATCTCGTCGGCAATATCTCTAAGCGAGTCGATGCACCGGGCAATGCGTGCCTCCTCGTTGAAGGTGATGATAGTGGCAGAAATTTTATTCATGATTCAGGAATGAGGTGTTGACAGCAAAAGTAATAAAAAAAGAGTGTCTGAGAGCAAAATATTTGCGTGCATCTTATCAACCGGCTTTCAAATAATCAATTCTCAGAGGGTTAAAACGCTGTAATGGCTTATAAATCAGATGTTTGTGGTGTTTTGGATTTTTCCCGGAAAAATTGAAGTGGGGTGTGCTGTTGCATATACACCGTCTTTTGCGTAACTTTGTGGGTTACAAAAACATAAGATGAGCAGACAAATCTTTTGGAGCGCCGAAGGGGTTGAAATGCCCCGGCTCGATTATGAGACACTCGCCCGCTGGCTTGAGGAGGTGGCAAAGAGTCACGACAAGGTAGTGGGACAGTTGAACTATATTTTCTGCAATGACGAGAAGATACTCAGTGTCAATCTGGAGTTTCTCAACCATGACTATTATACCGACATCATAACATTTGATTACAGCCGCCGCAGGCTTGTGAGCGGAGATATGTTCATATCGCTCGATACCGTAGCCACGAATGCCGACCTTGTCGGAGCCGCTTACGAAACGGAGTTGTACCGCGTGATTGCCCACGGATTGCTTCATCTGTGCGGCATCAACGACAAAGGTCCGGGCGAGCGTGAGATTATGGAGCGGCATGAGGATGACGCGCTCCGGCTGTTGAATAAACTTAAAGAAGAGAAATGAGGTTTGACTACGATGTGATAGTTGTGGGAGCCGGCCATGCCGGCTGCGAGGCAGCGAGCGCCAGTGCCCGACTTGGGGCGCGCACCCTGCTTGTTACCCTCGACATGAACAAGATAGCCCAGATGAGCTGCAACCCCGCCATCGGAGGAATAGCGAAGGGACAGATTGTGCGTGAGATTGACGCCCTTGGCGGCATGACCGGCATTGTCACCGACCGCACCGCCATACAGTTCAGAATGCTCAACAGCAGCAAGGGAGCCGCCATGTGGAGCCCGCGCGCGCAGAGCGACAGAATGAAATTCAGTGGCATGTGGCGCAGCATTCTTGAAAATACCCCTAATCTGAGCATGTGGCAGGATGATGTTGTGGAGCTGTTGACAGAGCAGGGTAGGGCAGCGGGTGTTGTAACCCGTAGCGGCGTCAGCTTCCGGGCCAAGGCTGTGGTGATAACCGCCGGCACCTTTCTGAACGGACTCATGCACATTGGCAGAGTGAAGATAGAGGGTGGCCGTGTTGCCGAACCCGCCAGCTGCGGGCTTACAGAACAGCTGCGTCAGCTCGGCATCCGCACCGACCGGATGAAGACCGGTACGCCGGTGAGAATCGACGGCCGTAGTATAGACTGGAGCAAGACAACCGAGCAGGAACTCGAAAACGACCCGCATAAATTTTCCTATCTGCCGGAGATTCATCGTGAACTAAGCCAACGTAGCTGCCACATTGTTTATACCAATGAGAGCACTCACGAAGAGTTGCGCAAAGGATTGCCAGACTCGCCGCTGTACAACGGACAGATTCAGAGCATCGGCCCACGCTACTGCCCGAGCATCGAAACCAAGATAGTGACCTTTGCCGACAAGACAGAGCATCAGCTGTTCATAGAGCCGGAAGGGGAGAGCACTCAGGAATATTATCTGAACGGATTCTCCTCCTCGCTGCCATTTGAAGTGCAGCTTAAAGCGTTACAAACAATCCCGGCTTTTGAGAATGTGAGTATATACCGCAGCGGCTATGCCATAGAATACGACTTCTTTGACCCCACCCAGCTGCACCATACTCTTGAGAGCAAGGTTGTGCCCGGGCTCTTTCTCGCCGGACAGGTGAACGGCACCACCGGCTATGAGGAGGCGGCCGGCCAGGGGTTGGTTGCCGGAGCGAACGCCGCGCTTCAGGCTGAGGGCAAAGAGCCGTTTGTGCTGGCCCGCGATGAAGCCTATATAGGTGTGCTCATAGATGACCTTGTGACCAAGGGTGTGGATGAGCCGTACCGGATGTTTACCTCGCGCGCCGAGTACCGCATACTCCTTCGTCAGGATGACGCCGACATGAGGCTTACAGAAAAAGCGTATCAAATCGGTCTTGCCGATGAGCGCCGTCATGGCCTGATGCTGTCTAAAAAAGAGCAGCGCGATGCTCTGATAGAATTTGCGAAATCCACATCTGTGAAACCTTCGCAAATCAACAGCTACCTTGAAAGCATCGGCGACTCGCCGCTGAAGCAGGGAATAAAGCTCCATGACCTTATACTGCGCCCACGGCTGAATATAGCTATCCTTGCCGCGCAGCTGCCTGAATTTGCCCGGTTCATCGAATCGAATATAGAGTGTGAGCGCCGTGGAGAGATTGTTGAGGCAGCCGAGATACTGATGAAATATGGCGGCTATATTGAGCGCGAGCGTGCGCTTGCCGACAAGATGCAGCGGCTGGAGGATGTGAAACTCCGCGGTATGATTGACTATAACGCTGTCAAGAGTCTGTCAACGGAAGCCCGCCAGAAGCTGATAAAGATCGACCCCGCAACGGTAGGGCAGGCCTCGCGCATTCCGGGCATATCACCCAGTGATATCAGTATTTTGCTGGTGCTTCTCGGACGCTGATTGTTTCACGTGGAACAAAAGAAAAAGGAAATAAAAACAAACATATAGACTATGGAATATATCAAGAGTAAAATCAGAGATGTTATTGACTTCCCTGCAAAGGGGGTAGTGTTTAAGGACCTCACAACAGCATTCAAAGATCCGCGTGCGCTCCATATCCTCGGTTGGGATTTGTCGCAGCTGTATCGCGACAAAGGTGTGACCAAGGTTGTGGGTATAGAGAGCCGCGGCTTTATCTGCGGGTCTATCCTCGCATTCGAGCTCGGCGCAGGCTTTGTTCCGGCCCGCAAGCCGGGCAAACTGCCGGCCGAGACTGTTCAGGCAAGCTACTCTAAAGAGTATGGCGTGGACACAATCGAGATACATAAAGATGCTATAGGCCCGGACGACATTGTGGTGATTCATGACGATGTGCTGGCAACCGGCGGCACCATGGCGGCGGTGTACAACCTCGTCAAAAGCATGAATCCTAAAAAGATTTATGTGAACTTTATCATAGAGCTTGGTGCATTAGGAGGCCGCAAGGCGCTGCCCGCAGATGCTGAAGTTGAATCGCTGCTCGTTTACTGACACCTTTGGCCAAGCATAAGAAATCACAGGAACTCACTGACAAGATAGCTATCTTGCCTACCACTCCGGGTGTATACATGTACTTTGACTCGGAGGGTACTGTCATATATGTGGGCAAAGCCAAGAATCTTAAGCGGAGGGTGTCCTCTTACTTCAACCGCACACACGACAGCACCCGGACAAACCTTCTTGTGCGGGCTATAGCCGACATGAAATACATAGTGGTGCCCACCGAGCAGGATGCCCTGAACCTGGAAAACTCCATGATAAAGGAGTACAAGCCCCGCTACAATGTGCTGCTGAAGGATGACAAATCCTACCCCTGGATAGCTGTGACCAAGGAGCCGTTTCCGAAGGTGTTCATGACCCGCAAGAAGGCCAAGGATGCGGCCCGCTATTTCGGTCCGTACACCGATATGGCCTCGGCGAGGACAGTGCTCGAGCTCATCAAGGAGCTGTATCCTCTGCGCTCCTGCCGTCAGATAATTACTCCCGAAAGTGTGGAGCAGGGGAAAGGGCGTCTGTGTCTTGACTACCATATCAAGCGATGCTCCGGCCCCTGTGTGGGCAAAATCAGCATGGAGGAATACGGCCAGCAGATAGAGAATGTGAAGAGGATACTGCGGGGCGACCTTGCCGAGCTGCTTGAATATCTCAAGGGAGAGATGTCGAGGCTCAGCGCCGAACTTCGTTTTGAGGAGGCGCAGGTGCTAAAGGAAAAGTATATGCTTGTTGAGCGCTACTGCGGCAAGAGCGTTATCGTGAGCCAGACAATCGGCGATGTCGATGTGTTCGGGGTGTATGATGACGGCGGAGCCGAAGTGTTCATCAACTATATGCATGTGCGTCGCGGTGCAGTGGTGAGGAGTGTGACCCTTGAATATAAGCGCAGCATGGACGAGAGTGTGCCGCAGCTGCTCGGCTATGCCATGGCAGAGATTCAGCGCACCCTCGGCGAGAAGCTGGAGGTGGTGCTCTGTGCCGAGCCGCCGGATGTGGAGATGCCCGGAGTGCAGTTCTTAGTGCCGCAGCGCGGCGACAAGGCCAAGCTGCTTGAGGTGAGCGAGCGCAATGCGCGGCAGCATTGCATAGATATGCTCAACCATATTGCCCGCAAAGACCCCGAGCAGCGCACCCAAAAACTGTTGGAGAGGATGAAGGCCGACTTCCGCCTGTCAGAGCTGCCCCGGCATATCGAGTGTTTTGACAACTCGAATATCCAGGGCACGAACCCTGTTGCGAGCTGTGTGGTGTTCAAGGATGGCAAGCCCTCCAAGAAAGACTACCGGCATTTCAATATCAAGACCGTGGAGGGACCGGATGACTTCGCCTCGATGAAAGAGGTGCTCACCCGCCGCTACACACGTCTGGTGAACGAAGGGGAATCGCTGCCACAGCTGATAGTTGTGGATGGCGGCAAAGGTCAGCTCAGTTCTGCTGTCGAGGCTCTTGACGAGATGGGGCTTCGCGGCACCATAGCTGTTGTGGGCATAGCCAAGCGTCTTGAGGAGATATATTTTCCCGGCGACAGTGTGCCGTTGTATGTAGACAAAAACTCCGAATCGCTCAGAGTGGTGCAGCACCTTCGTGACGAGGCTCACCGTTTCGGCATCACACACCACCGCAACCGCAGGAGCAAGAGCCAGCTTGTGAGCGAGCTCGATTCTGTCAAAGGAATAGGAGTGAAGACCCGCGAGGCTCTGCTGCTACATTTCAAGTCGCTGAAACGCATCAAGGAGAGCGACCTTGACGACCTCGCCTCTGTTATTGGCCCCGCAAAGGCATCGATAGTTTACAACGCATTCCATGAATGATATAATAAGTTAATAATCAAATAGATAGATATGAAAAATTTATTTGTAGGACTGATTCTCGCACTTGGTATGTCTGCCGGAGCCTCAGCGGCATCACCGGTCAAACTGATGAGCTATAATGTGCGCAACGGAATCGGCATAGACGGCACCAAGTCGGTAGACCGCATAGCGAGGGTGATAAAAGCTCAGTCCCCGGAAATTGTTGCTGTTCAGGAACTTGACAGCGTGACAGGCCGCAGCGGTGGCCGATATGTGCTCGGAGAACTGGCCGCGGCATCCGGCATGAAAGCGACGTACGCGCCCGCAATCGACTATGACGGAGGCAAATACGGCATCGGAATCCTGAGCAAAGAGCAGCCGTTGAGAGTCAGCCGCCACAGCCTGCCCGGAAGGGAGGAGGCCAGGGCTCTGGTGGTTGTTGAGCTGCCCGACTATATATTCGCCTGCACCCATCTGTCGCTCACTCGCGAGGATCGCCTCGCTTCTGTGGCGATAATCCGCAAGATGGCGGCTGAAGCGGGCAAGCCCTTCTTCATAGCCGGTGATTTCAACGCCCATCCCGACTCAGAAGTGATTGCTGATTTCAAAAAAGACTTCACCATACTCACCGACACCACTCTCCGCACTTTCCCCGCCGATAAGCCGGTGGAGACCCTCGACTACATAATGATGTATAACCCCGGGAATGCAAAGGTGCAGACCGCAGGCGTTGCAGTGGTGGATGAACCGGCCGCGTCCGACCACCGTCCTGTAACCGTAAGTGTGACATTACCTAAATCTAAATAACATGATAAGAGAATTAGTCATAGCAGTTGCCGCGCTGGGTACAGTCACCGCGCAGGCAGAATCACCCAAAGACAGAGGCTACGCCACAATCAACCGTGAGACAGCCGAGGCACACATCGGATTCCTTGCCGCCGATGAACTCGAGGGCAGGGAGGCCGGCTACAAGTCAGGCCGCATTGCCGGCAACTATGTGCTTGCCCAGCTGAAAGCGCTGGGGCTGCAGCCCTGGAACGGCGACAGCTACGAGCAGCCGTTTGCCGCCTCCCGCATAGAACGTCAGAAAAAGGGGCGCTACACCGTGCATCCCGACAGCATAGCCAAACTTGAACAGGGTGTGCACCAGAAGCTCAACCTGCGCAATATCATAGGCATGATTCCCGGTAAGAAATCCGACGAGTATGTGATTATGGGAGCACATTACGACCATATAGGCATGGACCCGCTGCTTGACGGCGACAAGATTTACAACGGAGCCGATGACAACGCCTCCGGAGTGGCCGCTGTGCTGCAGATAGCCCGCGCCTTCATGGCGAGCGGCGAGCGGCCCGAGCGCACAATCCTGTTTGCTCTGTGGGACGGCGAGGAGAAGGGCCTGCTCGGCTCCGAGCACTTCATGCTCAACTGGGCCGACCCCTCGAAAATCAAAGGCTACCTGAATTTCGACATGATAGGGCGCAACAACCGCGAGGATGTGCCGGAGCACGTAGTGTACTTCTACACCGCCGCATATCCGGAGTTTGAAAAATGGCTTCGCAATGACATAAAGGAGAGAGGGCTCAACCTGAAGCCTGACTACCGGGCGTGGGACCGTCCGATAGGCGGCGGTGACAACGGCTCCTTCGCGTTGAGGGATGTGCCGGTAATCTGGTATCACACCGATGGGCATAAGGACTACCACATGCCGGGCGATGAAGCTCACCGCATCAACTATCCCAAGACAGTTGACATCACCCGAGCCGCTTATCTGAACTTATGGAATCTTGCCAATAACTTCGGCGATTGAAGGCGGTTTGGCGCGCATTGTCGGCGCATATCAAAAAAAATGCGTAATTTTACGGCAATTCTTTGTAGAATAAAATCGTAAGACAGATGAGTGACAAAAGAAAAATAAGAGTGGGAATAACCCACGGTGATATAAACGGCGTAGGCTACGAGGTCATTCTCAAGGCTCTTGAGGATGAGCGCATGGCTGAGCTGTGCACACCTATTATATATGGTTCGGCCAAAATCGCCGCCTATTACCGCAAGGGAGCGATATCCTCGCCCCTGCAGCTCAATCAGGTGAGCAACGCCGCCGATGCCCGGGATGAGCAGTGCAATATCATCAATGTCATAGGCGAAGAGGTGAAGGTGGAGCCCGGAGTCGCTTCCGAAGAGGCCGGCAGTGCCGCCTTTGCCGCTCTTGAGCGTGCGGTCACCGACCTGCGCGCCGGAGAAATCGATGTGCTCGTCACCGCGCCCATCAACAAGCATTCCATTCAGAGCAACACCTTCCGCTTTCCCGGCCACACAGAGTATCTTCAAGCCTCTCTTGCCGAGAACGGCGAGCAGTCGCTGATGATAATGTGCAATCCCGCCACCGGCCTGAGAGTTGCCCTTGTCACCACCCATCTGCCGCTGGGCAAAGTGGCCGAGGCTGTTACCAAAGAGGCTGTTGCAGAAAAAATCAAGCAGTTTGAGAGTTCGCTGAAAAAAGACTTCGGAGTGCCCCGTCCGCGCATCTCGGTGCTGTCGCTCAACCCTCATGCCGGCGAGCAAGGGCTTCTTGGCAGCGAGGAGCAGAATGAGATAATTCCGGCAATCCAGGAGTGTCAGGCGGCCAAAATCAACTGCTTCGGGCCGTATGCCGCCGACGGATTTTTCGGCACAGGGCAGTTTGCGAAATTTGACGGAGTGCTGGCAATGTATCACGACCAGGGCCTCGCTCCATTCAAAACCATGGCAATGAACAGCGGCGTCAACTTCACCGCCGGACTGCCATTCGTGCGCACCTCGCCGGACCACGGCACCGCCTACGATATCGCCGGAAAGGGGATAGCCGATGCCGATTCCATGCGCCAGGCCATTTTCGAGGCGATAGATATCTACCGCAACCGTGCGCGCTACGAGAAAGCGTATGCCAACCCTCTGCGCCGGCAGTATATCGAGAAAAACAAGAGCGACAACGTCGTTCTTGACCTAACCAAATCAGACGACGCCGAATGAACTACGCAATCATCGCTGCAGGAGAGGGCTCCAGACTCGCCGCCGAGGGGGTCGAGTCGCCCAAGCCGCTTGTGAGCCTCGGCGGCAAAACGCTCCTCGAGCGCCTTGCCGGCATATTCGAGAGCTGTGGCGCCGAGAGTATCAGCATCATAGTGAGCGAGCGCAGCGAGGAGGTGATTGCTCATGCACGGCAGATAGCCGGGCAGGCATCCGTGCCGGTGAGGGTGGTGGTCAAGACCACGCCTGATTCGATGCACAGCTTTGCCGAGGCTACCGCCGGGTTCAAGGGTAAATTCTGCGTGACGACAGTGGACACTGTTTTCAATCCCGCGGAATTCGCGGAGTACATCAAGGCGTTCGAGGCAGATACACTTGCTGACGGATACATGGCCGTGACAGCTTTTGTCGATGACGAAAAGCCACTTTTCGTAGCCACTGACGCAAGCATGAACATCACGGCCTTCCGCGACAAGGCCGCTGCCGACACCCGGTTTGTGAGCGGAGGTATCTACGGCCTCGACGACAAGGCGCTGAAAGTGCTCGCCGACTGCCTTGCAAACGGCACCGCCAGAATGCGCAACTTCCAGCGCGCCCTTATCACCGCCGGGCTCAGGCTCAAAGCCTATCCGCTCGGAAAGGTGATTGACATCGACCATGCCTCCGATATAGCCGTGGCCGAAGCGCTGATACAAGATAATAACCAATCCATTTCAGGAAAAAACAATGGCTGAGATTAAAATAGCCGCAATAAAACGGGCAGGAGCCTTCTCCCCGAATCATATTGGCAACGACACCGCCATTCTCAATATTGTGGCGGAGCAGCTGCGCAAGCGGGGGTGTGAGGTGAATGTCTACAGCGAGGAGCAGCTTGCCAACGGAGCTGTTGCCGAGCGGATAATTGTAAACATGTGCCGCGAGCACCGCTCGATTGAAATTCTGCAGCAGAAGGAGGACGAGGGGTGTCTGGTGATCAACTCCGGCTACGGTATTGAAAACTGCACCCGGGAGCGGATGACACGCATACTCGTGGGCAGCAACATCCCTTATCCGGAAAGCATAATAGTGAATACGGATGAGGCTGTCAAGGAGCGCCTTGAGAAGGCCGGTTTCAACCGGTGCTGGATTAAGCGGGGCGATTTCCACACCATGCACCGCGAGGATGTGAGCTATGTGCGCCACACCACCGAGGCGCAGGAGGTGTTGCAGGAGTATTTTCTCAGAGGCATCAAGCGCGCTGTGATCAGCAAGCATCTCGATGGCGACCTTATCAAATTCTACGGCATAGCAGGCAGCAGCTTCTTCCACTGGTTTTACCCCTTCAATGAATCGTACAGCAAGTATGGCTACGAGAGTGTCAACGGCAAGGCCTCAAACATAGGCTTTGATGAGGCGAAGCTCAAAAAGATGTGCCATGACTCAGCCGAGATTCTTGATGTGAAGATTTACGGGGGCGACTGCATTGTGTCGCCCGAAGGCGAGATACGCATAATCGATTTCAACGACTGGCCAAGTTTCGCACCCTGCAGGGCGGAGGCCGCGCCGCATATAGCCAAAGCTATCATGGCAAGCATAAAGAAATATATGGAGAAGGGGGGTGTGAGATGAAGCAGCGCAAATTTGACATTCATGCACCCGGCTTCCCTCTCTTCCCCAAGCTGATAGCCACCTCGTTCGGATTCGGATTCCTGCCGGTGGCTCCCGGCACATGGGGAGCTGTCTTCGCCATCCTTGTGTGGCTGCCGCTCTATCTGTGGGTGGCGCCGGAGGTGACAGTGAGTGTCACCGCTGCCGCCGTGGTGGTGTTTACCGTGCTCGGCACCTGGGCCAGCTCGGTGTCCGAGAAATATTGGGGCAAGGACCCTGTGATAGCGTGTGTTGACGAAACAGTGGGGCAGTGGATATCTCTGCTGCCTGTCGTGGGTGTGGCGGTGTGTCCTTGGTGGGAGATACTGCTGTCGCTCGCATTGTTCCGTTATTTCGACATATTCAAGCCTCTGGGCATCCGCTCCATGGAGCGATTGCCGCGTGGCTACGGCATGATGGCCGATGATATTCTTGCCGGCATATACAGCGCCGCTATTTTGCTTATCATTAATTATACCGTATTATGAAGCAGGGCGTGAAAAAAGTGGAGGAGAAGCTGCTCAACAGCGACTCGCTGATATTTACATTCCTGCGCTCGGTAGTGTCGAGCCAGGCTGCCTCGTGGGTAGACCTCGGCCTCGGATTCATGCTTTTTGCGTGGATAGGCATGGAGCCCTGGCTCTCCACCGGCCTCGGAGCGATAGCCGGTGGGGTTATAAACTGCTTTATCAACTATCACTTCACATTCCATGCCCAGGGGGTGCCCTGGCGGGCGGTGATAGTGAAATATATGATGGTGTGGGTTGGTAGCATAGTGCTCAATTCGGCCGGCACGCAGGGTGTGTACATGCTCATCGACGGCTGGCATTGGCTTGAGAAAATCGGCTTCAAACCGGATGGTTATTATGCGGCGTCGCGACTGTTTGTGTCGCTGATGGTGTCATGGTTCTGGAATTTTGTTCTCCAGCGCTATTTTGTGTACCGTCCGAGCCGTTTTGACAACACCGCTATCAGGATAGCCTCTGTATTTACAGGCGGAAAATCAAAAGATTGATAACACTCAACAATTATGGCAATAGATATAAAAACAAAATCAAAGCAACAGCGCGACTCCCTGCAGCAGGGTATATACAAAGTGATAAATCCCTTTGTGCGCCTGCTTATAAAAATGGGGGTGACTCCAAATGCTGTCACAACAGTGGGCTTCTTGGGCAATCTTGCCGCCGCGGTGGTGATTGTTGTGGCCGGCTATAATTTTTCGCGCGGCGGGGAGCAGGACTACGGGCTTGTCACTCTTGCCGGAGCCCTTATAATCGGCTTTTCTCTGTTTGATATGCTCGATGGCCAGGTTGCGCGTCTGGGAGGCATGGTGTCAAAATTCGGTGCCATGTACGACAGTGTCCTTGACCGCTACTGCGAGCTTGTGACGCTCGGCGGCGTCGCCTACTACCTTATCCAGACAGGTATGTTTGCCGGAGCTGTCATTGCATTCGTAGCTCTTATCGGCAGCATCATGGTGAGCTATGTGCGTGCGCGCGCCGAGGGTATCGGTCTGGAGTGCAAGATGGGATTCATGCAGCGCCCGGAGAGGGTGGTTGTGACCAGCGTCGCAATCCTTGCCACCGGTATATGCGGCATGGCGGGAGTGGACTTCAACCCCGACATCATACTCATTGTGGCGATGGGTGTCATCGCAGTGTTCGCAAACCTCACAGCTTTTGCCCGTATCAATCATTGCCGCAAGCAGCTGAACAGCAAATGAGCGCCCTTAATTTTCCAAAACGCGCAGAAGCGCTGATATGCGTCGCCGCCTTAGCGGTGTGGCTTGGGGTCACTGCGATGTACATAGGTTTCCGCGGCGAGCATGTTGTGATGGCAGTGCTGATAGCCCTGCTGTTTTTCGCCAACGGTTTCACCCGCCGGCTGATGGTTGCGCTGGTGCCTTTCTTTCTGTTCGGCATCAGCTACGACTGGATGAACCTGCTGCCAAACTATGAGGTGAATCCGGTGGATACAGCCGGGTTGTATGGCCTTGAGAAGAGCCTTTTCGGCATATCCACAGCCGCCGGAGTTCTGACGCCAAACGAGTTTTTCGCCATCCACACCTGCAGGCTGATGGATTTCATGGCGGGAGTGTTTTATCTTTGCTGGGTGCCCCTGCCGATAATCTTCGGGTTATGGCTTTACTTTACCGGGCGCCCGGTGGTGTATCTCCACTTTGCGCTTGTGTTTCTGCTGGTCAACCTCATCGGCTTCAGCTTCTATTATGTTCACCCCGCTGCTCCACCGTGGTATGTGGCCATGCATGGTTTCGAGGCTGTGCCGGGCACACCCGGGTCGGTGGCCGGGCTTGGTGCATTCGATTCCATGACCGGTCTCGGCATTTTCGATGGTCTGTATGCCCGCAATTCCAATGTGTTTGCGGCGCTGCCTTCGCTGCATTCCGCCTACACCCTGGTGGCGTTTATCTACTCGCTGCGCTGCAATGCAGGTGCTGTGTGGCGCTGGCTTCTCGGCATTGTCACTGTCGGCATCTGGTTTACAGCCGTGTACACTTCACATCATTATATAATAGATGTTGTGGGAGGCATAGCCTGTGCATTGGCCGGATTCGCGCTCTTTGAATATGTGCTGATGCGCATCCCCGCCTTTGCCCGCTTCATTGCCCGCTACGCCGCCTATATTTCTCCTACCGACAAATAATCTCACCAACAAATGGATATAACATCTTCAGAATATGAAATAAGGCCGGATGTGCTCAACTATGACGACATCCGCAAGATGGTGCCCAAGCTCGACGGCCATGAAAAGCTGGTGAACTGGCTGCTCCGCTTCCTGTCTGTTGACAAAGTGAATGCCGTGCACCGCAAGTGCTGCGACACCCCGGGTCCGGAATTCACCCGCCGCCTGCTGCTCGAGGAGTTCAGGATGAAACTGCGCATCGACAACGAGGAGCTGCTCAACCACCTGCCTGAGGGTGCGTTCATTACTGTCAGCAACCACCCCTTCGGCGCCCTCGACGGCATTGCGCTGATATATCTTATCGGCAGCCGCCGCCCGGAGTTCAAGGTGATGGTAAACATGATGCTCAATCAGATCACCGCCATGCGCCAGAACTTCATTGCTGTGGATGCCTGGGCCAGCAACGACCCCGCCAAGCGCGCGGTGTCGGTTGCCGGCATACGTCAGGCCATGCGCCAGATTGCCGAGGGCAAACCTCTCGGGTTCTTCCCCGCCGGAGCAATGAGCAAGGTCAATTGGAAGTACCAGCAGATAGACCGCCCGTGGCAGGACTCCGTGCTTCAGATAATCTACCGCGCCAATGTGCCTGTCATTCCGATTTTCTTCCATGGCGGCAACAGCCTGTGGTGCAATTTCCTTGGCCACGCCTGCTGGCCGGCCCGCTCGCTGCGCCTTCCGGCAGAGGTGTTCCGCAAAAACGGCAAGGATATGCACATCAGCATCGGCGATGTAATCACCCCTCAGGAGCAGGCTGCCTATCGTGAAAGTCCGGCCGAACTCGGCAGATTCCTTCGTGAACGAACATACGCACTCAGGTCACTGAAATGAGCGAGCCCAAAACATCCACATCCTACCGCGACAGCCTCAAATCGCTCGACACCGAGGAGGGGATAGACCTTGCGTTCTACCGCCCGATAGGCTATATGTGGGCGAGGCTTGCCAAGTGGGTCGGTGTGACACCCAACGCCATCACCATCGCCTCTATATTTCTCGGTATAGGTGCCGGTGTGATGATGTATTTCAACAGCTACTGGATGAACATCGTCGGTATGCTGCTGCTCGTCTGGGCCAATTCGTTTGACAGCGCTGACGGACAGCTCGCCCGCATGACCCACAGCTATTCGCGTCTGGGGCGCATTCTTGACGGCCTCAGCGGCGACCTCTGGTTTCTGACCATCTACATAGCGATATGTCTGCGAGAGAATGTCACATCCTCATTCTTCATGAGCCACCACTGGGTAATATGGACGGTGGCTGTGGTGACAGGTATATGCCATGCGAAGCAGGCTGCGATGGCCGACTACTACCGCCAGTTTCATCTCTATTTCCTCAAGGGCGAGGAGGGGAGCGAGCTGGAAAATGCCTTCTCGCTCAGACGCAAGCTTGCGGCTATGCCCTGGAAAGGAAATTTCTGGAAGAAACTGAGCCTGACTGTATACACCAGCTACACCGCGCAGCAGGAGGCCACCTCCCCGGCTATGCAACGGCTGAGAGCGGAACTCGCCGTGCGTTTTCCCGACGGAGTGGTGCCGCAGCGATTCCGCGACGATTTCCGCTCAATGAGCCTTCCTCTGATGAAGTACACCAACATCCTGTCGTTCAACTGGCGCACGATTGCGCTATTCACAGCGCTGCTTGTCAGGATGCCGTGGCTATACTTCGTTTTTGAGCTCACTGTGCTCAACGCCCTCCTTGTAATGATGGTGGTGCGTCATGAAAAATTATGCTCGGTGTTGACCAAGCGTCTGCAGAACGGCGATTATGACAGAGATTAAAGGCATTATATTTGACTACGGAGGCACCCTCGACAGTCGCGGCGAGCACTGGAGCCATGTAATACGCCGTGGATACGCCGCAGCCGGACTCGAGGTTGGCGATGAAGCTTTCAGGGAGGCCTACGTTTTTGCCGAGCGGGCACTCGCAACCACCCGCCATATCTTGCCTCACCATAACTTTCTGGATCTGATGCGCATCAAGGTAGAGCTGGAACTCGGACATCTTGTTGAGGGAGGCCACATCTCCCGGCAGCAGGCTTCGTCCGATACAGTCAATGCTATAGCAGGCTATTGCTATGGCTTTGCGCGCAGCTGCGTTGCCGAGTCTGAGCTTACCCTCAAGGCCATTGTAGATGCCGGTATGCCTATGGTGCTGGTGTCAAACTTTTACGGTAATGTGCAGGCAGTTCTGGCCGATTTCGGTATCGATTCATATTTCAAGGCAGTGATAGAGAGCGCCGTTGTGGGAGTGCGCAAGCCGGATCCGCGCATCTTTGCCCTCGGTGTAGAGGCGCTTGGGCTGCCCGCGCGAAATGTGCTTGTTGTGGGCGACAGCTACACCAAAGATATTCTTCCGGCCCGCAGCATCGGGTGTGTGACAGCATGGTTCAAGGGGCCCGGCTGGCTTCCGGGCAGTGAACCCGACACAGATCCTGATATTATTGAAAATCTTGCTCAAATCGCTGAGGTAGCATTATGATTCGTTTACAATAATAAGGTATATTTGGTTTGAAAATAATCTATATTAACCAAACACGCCTAATATTGAATGTATTTAACAAAAATAAGCGAAGATTATATTGCAAATAATTTTACATGTCAGAAATATGAAGTACTTTTACACGCTTTTTCAGCGAAGTACCATATTCTGACTGTGGTACAGCGATAGAAGAGAATAAAAAAACAATATAACCAACATTATTAAAGAATCATGAACAAGACAACAGTAAAACCTGCTGATGGTAAACTTGGCGTTCTCGTGGTTGGCCTCGGAGCAGTGAGCTCTACATTTATGACCGGTGTGCTCATGGCCCGCAAAGGTCTTGCCAAGCCTGTAGGCTCAATGACTCAGTACGACAAAATCCGTGTTGGCAAGGGCGCCGACAAAAAATACCTCAAATATGAGGACATCGTGCCCATGGCCAAGCTCGACGACATCGTTTTCGGTGCATGGGACGTTTATCCCGCCAACGCTTACCAGAGCGCATGCTATGCTGAGGTTCTTCAGGAAAAAGATATCGAACCGGTTAAGGACGAGCTTGAAAAGATCGTGCCTATGAAGGCCGCTTTCGACCACGAATATGCAAAACGCCTCAACGGCGAAAATATCATGACCGGCAAAACACGCTGGGAAATGGTGGAACAGCTCCGCGAGGATATCCGCAACTTCAAGAAAGAGAATAACCTTGACCGTGTAGTTGTTCTCTGGGCTGCCTCAACCGAGGTTTATGTGCCTGTTGACGAAAAGACACATGGCACACTCGCCGCTCTCGAAGCCGCTATGAAAGCTGACGACAAAGAGCATATCGCACCCTCTATGTGCTACGCTTACGCCGCTCTCAGCGAAGGCGCTCCCTTCATCATGGGTGCCCCCAACACCACTGTTGACATCCCCGCTATGTGGGAACTCAGCGAAAAGACCGGTATGCCCATCTCAGGCAAGGACTTCAAGACCGGCCAGACCCTTGTGAAATCAGGTTTCGCTCCCATCATCGGCACCCGTTGCCTCGGCCTCAACGGCTGGTTCTCAACCAACATCCTCGGCAACCGCGACGGCCTTGTGCTTGACGAGCCCGCAAACTTCCGCACAAAAGAGGTTTCAAAACTCTCGACACTCGAGTCTATCCTCGTGCCCGAAGATCAGCCCGATCTCTACAACGCCAACTGCGGCGGTGCTGAAGAGGGCGGCCACCAGGGCTACTACCACAAAGTGCGCATCAACTACTATCCCCCGCGCAACGACAGCAAAGAGGGTTGGGACAACATCGACATCTTCGGTTGGATGGGCTACCCCATGCAGATCAAAATCAACTTCCTCTGCCGCGACTCAATCCTTGCAGCTCCCCTTTGCCTTGACCTCGTGCTTCTCAGCGACCTCGCTGCCCGCGCAGGACGCCATGGCATACAGCGCTTCCTCAGCTTCTTCCTCAAGAGCCCGATGCATGACTACACCAAGGGTGAGGTGCCTGTAAACCACCTCTTCCAGCAGTACACCATGCTCAAAAACGCCATCCGCGAAATGGGCGGTTACGAAGCCGACGAAGAAATCGACTGATCATACAATACCTTCATACACAAAAGCGGCTCTGGAGCTCCAGAGCCGCTTTTTTTTTCAACAAACCTCATTCCTGACAATTGCGCCAGCGGTGCAGCTGCCTCCGTGATATATTGAGATACGAAGCGATCTCGTTTAGAGGCACAAGTTCGAACAGTTTCGGGCAGCGGCTCAGCAACAGCTCATAATTCTGCCGCGGGGTGTTGCGGTAGCGGTCCAGAATAATCTCGTATGCCTGAGCGAAAAGCCCTTGCGCGAGAGTAAGGCTGAATGTGGGGTCATTGAACAGCAGTTCGCGAAACCGGCTCACCGCCACCTCGTACACTTCCGAATCCTCAATAGCGGTGATGCTTGTGGGCAACGGACGCTTCATCACAGCGCTGATGTAGTTGGCAAGCATGGAACCTGCAAATACAAACCCCACGCTCTTTCCGGTGCCGTCATGGTCGATCAGCGAATGCCTGAAACTGCCGGTCTTAATCCATGCCACCCGTTTGATTATCTCGCCGGCAGTTGCAAAATGCTCTCCTTTGCGATACCGGGTGAGTGTTCCCTCGTTGCAGCACAGCTCTCTGACGAGTGAAAAGTCGATGCTTTTTTCAAATGCGTTGAATCCTGACATACGCAAAGATAAGCATTATTCTCCGGTTTCCGCTGATTCTCCGGAGTCAGTATCCTCTTCTGTCATAAGGGGAGTCTCTTCGGCCTCAGTGTCATTGAGCGGCCCGTGGGTTCTGACAAAGTCATCGTAAAGCAGCAGGATAGTGGAGGGGTTGTCCTTGAGCTCCTGGGTATGTGCCTTGCGGTCTTTGCTCTTGTTATAATACTCATCGATGATTTTTCTGAGTTCTGGTGACTGCTTTTTGAGATAATTGAGCAGCAGGGCAAATGACATTCTGCCGTTTATCATGAAGAAGTATGCCGCTTTCGCACCCTTGAATTTGACGCCGATTGCCGGAACAAGACGGTTTCGGCTATCCCTGCCACCGGTACTCTCCCATACGTTCCATTTCAGTATCGAGCCGTTTTCGCCGCGGTATAGCTCGCTTGCAAAGCCTCTTGTGCTGTTGTGCGGCTTGAAAAGTCCCGGGGTGTTGATATTCTCGCTCACCACAGTAAAACCTTCCGGGTAGCCTTCCGTGGTTTCCACAAACCTGTACTCCTTGATTTCGCTTGCGCTGTAGCGCTTGGTTTCTCCACCTTTCGGTTCTTTGCCGACATTTATATACTGGTGTATGGAGCCGTATTTTGAGAACATGTTTTTGAGGCCTGTCTTAAGGTCGTTTCTGATGTAGCCCTCAATGCTGTCGCCGTTGAAAAGCACCGCCTTGATGTGGTACTCCTCGGCATCATCCTTCGCCGAGGCTGTAAACTGGCAGCAGATGGCTGCAATGCAGATAATCATGTACTTTAATTTCATAATATGTTTGTTTTAAGGGTTTATTTTCCGGGGTTATATCCGGCAAGCATACGCAAGGTCTTGTCCCGGCGCATGCGGCCGGACATGATTTGCCGTGCAAGCTCAGGATCGTCTGCAACCAATGCGGCAACCTTGCGGCGGAAACTTTCATTCGACTGCTTGGTCAGCTTTGAAAAACGGTGGGGAGTGCCCTCTTTATAAACAATACCATCGCATTTGCCGCGACACCACATACCGCCGTTTCCGGAAATGTGGTAGCCTTTGGGCGAGAAGGCACACACCATCAAGCCATTGGCTTTGTCAAGCAGCCAGCACCAGCCCGACTCCTTGAAGTAGCAGAGGGTGTGGCGCCGTTCTGGGCTGGTTACACTCCAAATCACAACAGAGTCCACATCTTCCGGACTTATTCTGCGGCCTATATTCTGCCTGTGCGTGTAAGCATGGTCAAGAATAAGCAGATCTTTTTGCTTCTGAGGTATTGCGATACGGCTTGAATCGACCAACTCTTCCACACTGCCATCCTTGAAATAGATTATGCCCGGCATAAGGGCGAGCACCTTTTCGGCAGACAGCGTCAGCGGCACAAGGGCGGTGAGCAGCAGTGAGCAAAATTGTTTTATCTTCATCGTCTGATTGGTTTTTCGCAAAAGTATTGCGGCAGATTCGGTTTTTATGTGACATTTGTCACAAACATCGCTCCCACTTCAATTATTTTTTTTCAAAAAAAGAGAGGGGTATGTTGCAAACTAAAAAATTAGTTGTAACTTTGCCGCTGTAACTAATATTTTAGTTGATATGGCAAATTCAAAGACCAAAGCAAGCCTCACCCGTAAGGAGGAGGAGATAATGAAGCTGCTGTGGAGCCGCGGCCCGCTGCTTGTGCGCGAGATGGTTGAGCTCTATGACGAACCGCGTCCTCATGTCAACACGGTTTCCACACTTGTGCGAATACTTGAGCAGAAAGGCTTTGTGGGGCACACTGCTGAGGGGGGCTCACACCGCTACCATGCGATAGCCCGTATGGAGGATTTCAGGCGCAGGAGCTTCGGCGATTTCATCCGCAATTATTTCGGCAACAGCTATCTTGGAGCTGTGTCCACTCTCGTGGCTGAGGAGAAGATTTCGGTTGATGAGCTGAAAGAGCTGATTGCCAAAGTGGAACAGGCAGATAAAGATAAGGAGAAATGAGTATGGGCACAATGTTATATTACTCAGTAGCCGGCGGTCTGGTGCTTGCCGCGTTGTATCTTGTATATAAATGGTGTATGTCAGGCGAGCGGCAGTTTGTTTTCAACCGTGCTACGCTCATAGCCATATATATTGTGTCATTTTCACTGCTCCCGGCTGTGGATGCGCTGTGTCATATCTCTGCGCCGGCCTCATCCGGCATTATCAATGTGCGTGTTGTGGGAGCAGGTGCTTACTATAAAGGCATCAACTGGCCGGGTGTGTTGTTGTGGATATATCTTGCCGGAGTTGCTGCAATGGCGGTTGCCACAATAGTGACTTACATACGCATAGCCTCCATAGTGAGGAGCGGAGAGCATCTCCGCATAGGCCGCTACACAGTTGTGCTGACCGGCAGCGATGAGATTGCCCCGTTCAGTTTCATGCGCTATATTGTGCTGAGCCGGAGCGATTACGCCGAGGCCGGAAACCTTATAATGTCGCACGAGCTGCGCCATCTCAACTGTATGCACTGGATCGATATGCTGTTGGCACAGGTGGTCATAATATTCAACTGGTTCAACCCTGCGGCGTGGCTGATGCGCTCCGAGCTCCGCGCCGTCCATGAGTATCAGGCCGATATCGCGGTGCTGAATACCGGAGCCAACGCCCGGGAGTATCAGCTGTTGCTGATACGCAAGGCGATGGGTAAACAGTTTCCGGCACTGGCAAACTGTCTGAACCACAGTATGCTGCGCAAGCGTGTTGACATGATGCTGGCAGACCGGCGCCATGCTCCGTTGCGAAAACTTCGTACAGCCTTGCTGATTCCGGCTGCGGTGGTTGCCGTTGCGGCACTGAATATTCCGGCGGTAGGGGCGGCGCTCAACGTTATGCGCACCGGGCAACTTGTGCGTAAACCGCTTCCAACGAATATAAATATAACGCCTGCCAAGGCAAACCGTGCCACCATAACATTGAATGGCGAGGTCATAGACAGCGAGCGTATGAATGAAATAGAGCCCTCGCAAATCAAGTCAATATCTGTAGACAAAAGCAGCAATCCTAACGGGCAGATAGATATCTACACAAAATAACATCATATGAGAAAATCAATTGCAAAAGCCGCACTGATTACAGTGTGGACGGCCATCGCCATGCCCTTGCAGGCACAGTTTACGGTCACCAAAGTAACCGGAGCAAGAAAAGCCGAGGCAGCACCGGTTGAGGTGAGCCGCCTTGACAACAAATCAGAGTTTGACAACTTCGGACCTGCCGAATACGCGGCTCTCTACGACTACAATCACAACACCACAACCAAGGCCGGCGACGCTGTTACAGAAACATACATCACAGCCCTGCGCATCGGAGCGGAGGGTGCCATATTCACTGACTATCTCACCTATAAATCCGATTCACTTGCCGCAGCAGGTGCCACTCCCGAGGTTTTCAGCAGCAACCTCAATGACATCAAAACCGTTGAACATTTCTTTGTGCCGGTGATAACGCAGAATATACCTGAAGGACAGATGGTGGTGAATGACCAGGCTGGCATCACACTCGCCACATACGAGGAGCCCTTTGCCGCTATTGACTGGCAGCTCACCGGAAACACAGACACATTCGCCGGATATGCTGTCAGCGAGGCCACTGGCGAGTATGGTGGCCGCAAGTGGAGTGTTTGGTTCACCGAGGAGATTCCGGTGGCTTTCGGACCGTGGAAGCTCACCGGGCTTCCGGGACTGGTGCTCCGTGCGGCTGATTCAGAAGGTCAGCATGAGTTCAAGCTCATACAGTTTGTTAAGAGCAACGTGCCTATGGCAAGGGTGAAGGATGTCAACAGGGTGAAGACCGAGCGTGACAGATTCATAGAGCAGCGAAACAAATCAGCGCAGAATCCCCTCGGCTCCATAAATCCCGAATCAATCACCAACATGGGTGTCACCAAGACAAAGGGCGGCGGCGCGCGCATCAATGTAAACGGCATAGACGTGAAGGTGCCGGAGAACAAGGTGTTGCCCCTGGAACTGAAATGAGAATACTCACCGTCATATTGATATTGCTGGCAGCCACAGCGGCCTCGGCCGCTGAGCCGCGCACCATCACGGGCACAGTTACCGGCGATGAGGGCAAACCGTTGGCCGGGGTGTCAGTAAAGCTATACCGCGGGGCGAAGCTGCGCACCTTCTCGCGCACCAACAGCGCCGGAGCATACAGCGTCAGGATTCCGGATACCGACTCCCTGCGCCTTGTGTTCGAGCGAATGTCATACCGCCGCGAGGAGAGGCTTGTGCCGCCGGCAAGTACACTTGACGTTGAGATGGTGCCCGAGGCAACGGATATACGTGAGGTGGTTATCAGCGCGCCCTCGGTGAAGCTGCGCGGCGACACCCTGTCCTTCAATCTCGCCGCCTTTATAGGCAAAGGGGATGTGTCGCTTGAGGATGCCCTCAAGAAAATACCGGGCATAACGGTTGAGGGGAGCGGAGCCATCAAGTATCTAGGCAAGGATATCAGCAACTTCTATGTGGAGGGGCTGGAGATGCTCGGAGGCCGCTATGCGCTGGCCACGCGCAATCTGCCTGCCGAATATGTGAGCTCTGTTGAGGTGCTCAACAACCACAAGGACAGGAAGATGGATGCCGGCAAGCACAGCGATGAAGTGGCGGTGAATGTAAGGCTCAAATCAACGGCCCGCATACGCCCGGTGGGTACATACGAGGGTGCCCTCGGCTATGGAAGCGGTCATATTCTCTACCGCATAGCAGGCACCGCTATGATTTTCAAGCCGGGGCTACAGAGCCTCGTGAGCGTCAAAGCCGGCAATGTTGAGCGGTTTTCAAACTCTGACATCACTGTGCACAATGCCGCAGGTGGCCGCTCGTCAAGCGCCGCGGCCTCGGTGCTGCCTCCGGTGTCGTCAGGGAGCGCCCCGCTCAGCGCCGCCCGCTATGAGAATGCCCGCGACAGGCTTGTAAGTGTCAACACTTTATTGAAGACCTCGCCGGACGCCAACCTTAAGGCGAATATCAATTATGCGTACTCCCACAATGACTTCGCTTACTCCTCACTCACAGAATATTTTACGGGAGGGGAGAGCCTGCTGGTTGAGGAGCGAAACGCTCCGGCATCGAGCTCGCACAAGCCCTCGCTTGATGTGGACTATACGCTCAATGCCTCAAACCGCTATGTGACAAACCGTTTCAAAGTCTCCGGCGAGGTGGCGCGGCAGCGGGTCGAGGCGATGAACAGCGGGGTAGCGATGGCCCAGACCCGCAGGCTGCGGATGTTTGACATATACGATGACTTCCGCTACTCCACGCGGGTGGGCAACCGGGAGTGGGACTTCTCAACCGGTGTGTCGCTGAACAATACGCCTGTGACACACCTCAATATCGGCGGACGCGCCGGGGAAGCTGAGTTCACTGCAAGCCAGAGCGTCAAGTCCACCACTTTTGCCGCGAGCCAGTCGGCCTACACCTCATGGCATCGCACCCGGTCGGTGTTTTATCTGTCGCTGGGTGCAAAATATGAATATGATGATGTGTTCACCGGCCTTGAACGGCCCGAGGATGAGTATTCCAACCGTATCTATTCCCATAAAGGCAATATTTCTGTGGCATCGCGCTACGAATACAATCTCCCCGGCAACCGGCTCAATCTGCGGCTGGCGCTGCCGCTGAATATGATTATTCTGAGGGCGCGCAATCCTCTGAGCGGCGGAAAAATGTCTGTGACGCGGCCCACGTTCACACCGGATGTATATGCGTTCATTAAACTTGACGGAATGTCGGAATTCAACGCCTCGGCCAACTACAGCAACACTGTCGGCGACTTCCTCGACCTGCTGGACAACCCGGTTCAGACCTCCTACCGCTCACTTACCGCCCGCTCCGGGCTGATTGCGAAAACCCGAGGATGGAGCGCAAATCTCGGCTACAAGTATGAGCGCCCCTTTGACTTCTGGCTTGTGAGGGCTAACGCCGCGTGGAGCACCTCACGCCGCAATATCGTCAACTCGCAGTATGTGAGTGCCGGCGAAACTTTCTCCACCTTCATCCTCTCGCCCAATACAACGGATATAGCAACATTAAGCGCTGTGCTCTCCAAGAGATTCACCGCAATAAATACCAAACTGGACCTCAACGCAACCTACGCTTGGAGCCGCCGCGAGCTTGTGCAGCAGGATATTGCAGTGAGGTATTACGGAAACACCCTCTCCGCCTATCTCCGAGCCAACCTGCGTCCCTGGAAGTGGATGGAGTTTGAGTGGATGCCCCGTGTTGGCAAAAGCATCAGCCGGTACCTTGCGTCGAAAAGCTCTTATGTCGATTTCAGCGAGCAGTTCAAACTGTCGTTCTATCCGCTTGAAGTTGTGACACTCAAAGCGGGTGTGGAGCATGTGCGCAAGCAGATTTCGGCGGGGCAATATAAAAATATGGCTCTCGTTGATTTCACCGCGGCGTGGAGATACAAAAAATGGAGATACAACCTCTCGCTCAGCAATCTGCTGAACCGCCACAGCTACAGCTATACGGTTTTCAACGGTGTGGATACATGGTATTATGACTACGCCCTGCGTGGCCGGAGCATTGTTGCGGGCGTGAGCTACACGCTTTAGGGGCGCATGGCTGTGAGTCCGGGAAATTTTGCGTACCTTTGCAGGTATGAATCCGGAAATGAAAGGAATATGCGTGTATGGCGCATCGTGCAGCGATATCGCAGAGGTATATAAGACCGCTGCGTACCGCGTGGGGAGTCTTGTGGCCGCTGCCGGCAGGCCGCTTGTTAGCGGAGGAGGCAGGGGTGGCCTTATGGCCGCTGCCATTGAAGGCGCGGTGGATGCCGAGGGCGAGGCTATAGGTATTCTGCCCGATTTCATGGTTGCCAAGGGGTGGCAGCATGACCGGCTGACAACCATGCTCACCGCCCCGGATATGCACACACGCAAGCACACCATGGCCCGGATGAGCAGCGGTGTGATAGCCCTGCCGGGTGGAGTCGGCACTCTCGACGAGCTGATGGAGATAATAACCTGGCGTCAGCTCGGATTATATACCGGCAATGTTGTGATTCTCAATACCTACGGCTATTACGACCCCCTCCTTCAGATGCTTGCACGCATCAAGGAGCAAGGCTTCATGCGCGGCAGCGGAGAAGGGCTATGGAGCGTAGCCTCCACGGCGGATGAGGCGGTTGAAACAGCGTTGAAGTAACAGATACTTAAAATGGCAGGCAGCGGACAGCAGGCAGCGGATGAGGTGCTTGACCTCATGACGATTTCCACCTCGGAGACCGGGGCGGAGAGCGTTTGCGCCACTGACTCCACCGGGTTTGCCGAAACAGCGCAGTCGCAGTGGATTGGCGGCCGCCTGTGCAGAAGCTGGGAGAATCCTGCGGAGGCAAGCATAGCGTTTGCCGGACGAGGCGACTCATTTCTCAGCGGAGTGGCTCCCGAGCCTATGCCGGTGTTGCCCGGATATGACACCGGAGTGGCAGCGATGGTGATAGGTGTTTTCCTTATAGTGGCGCTCAATCTGCGCCATTATACCACATACCTCAAGGGGTTTGCGCAGGATCTGTGGAGTGTGAAGCTGCGCGACAACCTGTTTGAGGATCATACGGTGAGCGAAACCAAAGTGACCATATCGCTTATCATGCTGCTCTGTGTCAGTGAGGGTATATTGCTCAACTTTGCCGCTCCTGTGCGCATGGCGGGGAACAGCTCCCCGTTTGTCAGCGCCGGCGTGCTGACACTCTGTGCGGCGGTGTACTATATTCTGCAGCTGTGCGGCTATTACACTGTCGGATATGTGTTCACCACCGACATATCCACAAGTATATGGCTGCGCGGCTTCAACTCCTCGCAGGTGCTCCTGGGGCTGTTTCTGTGGGTGCCGGCACTTGTTGTTCTCTTCAACCCGGTGGCCGGAAAGGAAATGCTCATAACGGGTGCAATTCTGTACATATTGGCAAGAATCATATTCATAACCAAGGGATTTAGAATTTTTTACAACAATATTTTCTCTCTGATATACTTTATTTTGTACCTTTGCAGCCTGGAAATAATACCGTTGCTGATAGCGGCGCGAGTAGCCCAATTTTTTAACAGATAGTGTATTTCAAACGACTGTAAGCGTGAAAGTTAACAAGATACTGGTATCCCAGCCCAAGCCCTCTTCAGAGAAATCACCTTATTATGAAATTGCAAACAAATACGGTGTTGAAGTTGTGTTCCGTCCCTTTATCAAGGTCGAGGGACTGACGGCCAAAGAGTTTAGACAGCAGAAAATCTCCATATCCGATTACACCGCCATAGTGTTTACCGCCCGCACCGCGATAGACCATTTTTTCCGTCTGTGCGAAGAGATGCGTGTGAGCATACCGGACACCATGAAATATTTCTGCACCACCGAGAGCATCGCGCTGTATCTGCAGAAGTACACAGTGTATCGCAAACGCAAGATTTTTCATGCCGACACCGGCAAACTCGCTGACCTTATACCCTATCTTGTGAAGCACAACAAGGAGAAGTATCTCTTTGCGGTGAGCGATGTGCACAAGGATGAGACCAACCTTCTCGACGACCACAAAATCAACTATACAAAGGCTGTGATGTACCGCACTGTGAGCAATGATTTCGGCCCGGACGAGAAGTTTGACTACGATATGCTCATCTTCTTCAGCCCCAGCGGTATTGCATCACTGATGAAGAATTTCCCCGATTTCGAGCAGGGTGACATAAAGATAGGTTGTTTCGGCGCCACCACCGCCAAGGCTGTGAAGGATGCCGGGCTGCGCCTCGATGTCGAGGCGCCGACAGCCAAGGCTCCGTCGATGACCGCCGCGCTTGACAACTTTCTCAAGGAGAACAACGGAACGGCTAATGAATAACGCGGCATGACAGGCTTGCGGCTATATAAAAAGGAGCGTCTATGCAGAAAAACAGCCATAGACGCTCTGTTTTTAGGGCGTGACGCCAACAGCGTCATGGCCTATCCTTGGCGTGCGGTGTGGCGGGTTAATGACGGCAGGGGGATGAGCTGCGCGCAGTTTCTCATCTCTGTGCCTAAGAAGCGTCTCAAGCATGCTGTTGACCGTGTGCTGATGCGCCGCCGATGCAGGGAGGCGTTTCGCCTTAACAGAGCTCTTTTGCCGGAGAGCAGCAGCGTTGACATCGCATTTATTTATGTAGGCAAGGGGCTCACTCCTTACCGCGACGCGCAGCGGTCGGTATGCCGCATTCTCGGTAAAATCAGTGCGGCCATCGAGCCGGTGAGCCATGAGTGCGAGTGACATAATCAAAGCGCTGGCTATAGCGCCGATACGCTTCTACCAGCTGTGTATTTCTCCGCTGTTTCCGCCCTGCTGCCGCTTCACGCCCACCTGCAGCCAGTATGCCATAGAGGCTGTTCGCAAGCATGGTGTCGCAAAGGGGCTGTGGCTCGGATTCAGACGAATAATGCGTTGTCACCCGTGGGGTGGCGGCGGCTATGACCCTGTGCCATGAGCGGTGTTTTGACAGATCTTCATACCCACCGGCTTGACAGTACTACCGGCATAATCAGCGTTGAGCCGCATTTCAGCGACTTTGAGCCAGGAAAAGTCTACTCGGCGGGGATTCACCCATGGAATACGGAAAGTGCGTCAGAAGATGATTTAAATGCCCTTTCGGAGATTCTCAGACGGCCGGATGTCGTGGCTGTGGGAGAGTGCGGGCTTGACCGCCTTAGAGGCGGTGACCTGCAGCTGCAGACAGAATTGTTCAGGCGACATGTACGGCTGAGCGAGGAACTCAGAAAGCCGATTATTATCCACTCAGTGCGATGCACCGCAGAGCTGCTTGCAGAGCGTAAGCGGAGCCGCGCGACAATGCCTTGGGCGATACACGGCTTCCGAGGCGGAGCAGCTGAGGCGCGTCAGCTTGCCGGCAGCGGAATCTATGTGAGTTTCGGCGAGCGGTTCAATGCGGATGCCATGCCGGCTGTGCCGCCCGGCATGATACTTGCAGAGACTGATGAGTCGCAGCTTGACATCAGCCGGATTATAAGCAATCTCGGAGGAGTTGGTTTTGATGAGATAGCAGCAAATCTGCGCTGCTTCCTGGACGGAGGGTTAACAAATAGATGATTTTTTTGTTAAAATTTCTGTAAATATAGTGTGCCATTTTGGAGTCAAATGCAAAATGTTTAATTTTGCAATGTAATAAATAAGAACATCGCAAAATTGATTGATTTAATTGCACGGAAGTGCAGAACTATGGAAAAACGAGAGAGAGTTAACATATTAAATAGTTGTTTTATAGATAATTGTGTATTTGAAGCTTAAGGATAGTCGTGAGACTATCCTTTTGTTTTACACATATTCCTGAAATGAACATCCCCCGGTCAGTTTCCTGACCGGGGGATGTTTAAGTTTATAATGGGCTGTTATTTCTCGCGGATGGGGCGCACCGGCTGTCCGAATATCGGGGAGGATGTGTAGCTCGGGCTGAAACCACCTACACTAAATCCCTGATATGCAATGTGGAATGCCGATGATACGTTGCCGGTAGTCGAGGTGTTGTACCACCTTGCGGATGCGGACGAGGTCATGAGTTCGCCGCCATAGTTGATGTAGGGCCACAGGCAGAGTGCGTAACTCGGTGTAGTGTATGGATAGTTTTCAACGAGCCAGCCTGTGGCGGGGAAGAATATTATTCCGTCATCGGCTCTGAACCGGTAGCCGTGTCCTCCCTCCGGGTCTCCACCGTAGGGAGCATTGACATACAGGTCGGTGCTGAAGCAAGAGAAAGCTCTTGCGGGAGCCACGCAGAAGCCTGCGGGAGAGGGATCATATACTGTTTTGACAACATTGTCGTCCGGGCGTGTCAGAGCATCGCTGCGGCCGTCATTTGTCATGCACCAGAGGTTCCAGTAAGCCTGATAGGTGGCATTGCTTGAGGGGTACGACTTGTTGGGGAAATTATCATCGGCATATCCGCCCTCCTTGCCCCACCATGTGAGGCCGACAGCAGCTGAATTGATGTTGTAGTCGCCTGCTACATAATCGTCGGAGCCGTTGAAGTTCTGAAGTTCATAGTGGAAGAATACATGCGGGTTACGTATACCGGTGCCGATGGTGTTGCTCTGGCGGAAATGGCGAGCAATCTCAACTATCTGTGTGCCGTCCTCGCCTTTTTTCAGGGGATAGTTCTCATAGAGCCAGCCGTCAAGCTCTCTCTCGCAAGTGCTGATGTTGAACAGGCGCCTTGTGATTGCCCTTTTCTGCTGTGTTGCATGGAGCGGGCCCCTGGCTCTTACGTGAGGCATGATGGCTGTGGGGGTGGGCCGGCCCCACTGGTAGTATGGAGCGGCGCCGCTCTTGCTCACCTCATAGAAGCGCTGGCGCACTCTCAGGCGGTCTTTTGAAACAGCAGTGTAGAACTGGCTCTTGTTGTCATCAACCGGCTGCTCGAGGTCTGCTTTCGGCTCTGTGGTGTGACGGTGCTGTTTAAGCTTGAGGTACACCTCACGGTCCTGATTGTTTTCGTCAACGTCAGGCTCGGGGAAGTGCCAGCCGATGTCCACATTCATGAAGTCGAACGACTCGCCGTCGGCTTTGGTAATGCGAGTGGAACCGGTTGAGGCGTTTGCAACGAAGTCTGTGGCCCAGATGTGCCAGCTCCAGGCAATCTCTCCTGAGGCATCGCACACAGAGATATTCGAGTTGCCCTGGCCAATGGTTATCGGCGATACATAGAATGCCAGATAGTTGCCGCGGATTTCGAGCGAGTCGGCATCCACGAGATTGTAAGCGTTTTGCCACACCACCTTGGGGCTTCTAAGTGAGCCAACCTGATTTCGTATCCAGGGAGTGGTGATGCTGCGGTCGCGGTGGTCCACAAGATTCGGATACAGCATATCCTCCTTGTTGTATTCGGCCATCTGCGGGGCGGCGTTGACGCTGTAGCTCGAGGGGTTGTCAGAGCCGTCTTTTATAGCGTTGCCATAAACGAGCGGCAGCTGATACCATCCGGGAGCGTTGATTATGTATGTGTTGGCTGTGTTCATCAGCCCGTTGTAAGTCAGTGACAGGTCGACAGGCTGCTGGCGTGAGCCCACCGGCTCAGCCTCGCGCAGCTTGCTGTTGTGTCTGTTTTGGGCGAAAGCCACCTGCGGCTCGACAGTGAGATTGCCGCCCGCCTTGTCAAAAGCGAATGTGAGCCAGTCCGGTTTTTCTATCTCGTTGCCGTCTTTGTCGCAATACATCGGGTGCCACTCCACCTCCTCGCGGTTTTGGCTTACAATCTCACCCTTGCGGTTTACCTGGGTCATGACCCTGAAGCTCTGCACGAAGCGGTTCACGAAGCCGCCGGTGTACTGCGGTCTGTAGTAGAGCGTGTCATACGGCTCGTCGTTGTCGTCGTGGTTGTAGAACAGCCGGTTTTGCCGCTCGTCGGTGTTTTTGGGGTACGACATCTGCGGGTTGAAATGGCTGTTGAAGTAGAGGTAGTACTGCACCAGCACATCGTTGCTGATCATGTACTCATACTTTTTGCCGGGTTCCCATGCAGGATAGTCTGTGGTGCGTAGCGGAGCCCTATAGGTCAGGAGAATGTCGCTTCCGGGCATGCTCATTTCAATCTCCACAATAACATCCTCAGTCAGCTCCTGAGGCAGCAGAAACAGGGTGTATTCGCCGGAGGTAAGCCGCGGGCGGTCATCATCCTTGTCAGTCCAACCTTCGCCGTACCATGGGCCGAGGGTGCAGCCGTCATCAAAAGTGTTTTTGTCGCCGCCCACCGAGGGGTCGCGCTCGTCGCCCGGTATCGGAATCTCCTTTTTCAGATAGAATTCGATGGTGTCGCTGATATTGCTCCACTCGCCGGGCACATATGTTTTTTTGTCTGCCGGTTCCTGATTCTGTGCGGTGATGATGTTTGTGTTGTAGTTGAATGTGTATGTGCCTTTGCGTTTCACTCCTTTGACGCGTATGCTGTGGATTGTACCGGCAAGAATCGGGTCACCGACAGAGAAGTTGACTTGCGAGAGGATGTGGTGAAACTGCAGCGGCACAGTTTTGCGGAAATCGCCGGGGCAGGTGATGGCATCTGCCGAGAGGTCGATCTGCTGGGTTATGTCGGCAGGTGTAGTGTAGTTGAACTTGGCTGTCTCGCCGTCAAGCACACGGTCTGTGTCAAACTCCACTCCCGCGTTATATGGAGCGTATGCGAAGAAGCGTATGTTCTCACTGTGTATTCCGCTCCAGTAATAGTTTTCATCGGGTTTCCAATAAGGTTCGTAGCCGTCCAATGGGTTGCGAAACAATTTGATACTGTCGTTGACAATATAGTACACATGCTCAGTGCCGGGGGTAGGCTGATCCCATGCGCCTGAGAAACAGATGCCTGTGAGTCCTATTTTCTTATAGTGTATCTGGAAGTTTGATTTGGTGACTTCTGTACCGCGCGATTGCGGCTGAGGTGTGTCCTTTATGTCACCCACCTTCAGAAACAGAAACTTGCCGCTGCCGGCAGCTCTGCTGTCATTCTGTAGCGGTATCGCCCCTACAATCTCTCCATCTTCCTCAGGAGTGATTGCTCCGCGCGACCAACCGGAACCGTCGGCCCGCATGGCAAAGCCTATCAGCTCGGTGTCATCGTCAATGATCACCGGGTCAGGCTCGACCAGGAGGTCGGAGCAGGCAGTGGCTCCGAAAAGGAGCCACGCCGCTGCGAGGTATGTACTTGAGTGTTTCAATCAAATGCTGTTTAAATAGATAAGTAGGTCTGCGCGGATCAGTTCACGCCTTCCATCTCGATGACATTCGGCGGAAGCTCTTTCCATTCGTCAACAAGAACCTTGAAGTCAATCGGTTTGCCGAGCACAGGGTCGCCCTGTTTTTTCTTAACCTTGTTGTGCAGCATATCCTCTGTTCCGGGGTCCCAGAAACGCACCCAGGGGTTGGGAGAAATCTTGTAGTCGGGACGCTTTTTGTCGGGGCGGGGATAGAGATATTGGTCGCTGGTTACAGGGATGTCCGGGCCATTGTACATCCATGGGCGTCCTGCTGGGTCGGTGGTCAGCGAGGGCTGTTCAACCCAGGGTGCGCTTGCATCTCCATACATGTCGAGGTCGTCCGGCGGATACAGACCTGCGCCGCTGTTCTGACCCATGAATTCGAGGATGTAGGTGTATTTGTTGCCGGGCTGCCAGTTGTCATTGATGGGAATGCACACCCATGCAAATTCGTTGGGGTCATAGCCGCGGTCGTCGGCGGGGATAATCACCTGGCCGTCATCATTTTTCACTTCCGGCTGGCGGTAGGGGAATATGAGGTGGCGGTGCATGTGCTCCGGAGTGCCGTGGATGTTGTAGATGTTCACGAGGAGCATGATGTATGCGCCGTGGTTGTTTACAGAGTCGGATATTGTGGCTTTCTGGCTCACACCGGTGCCTTCGATTTCAATATGGCGGTTTTTGTTCCATGCGGTGAGCTGCTGCGACACAAGGAGCATATTTTTGCGCTTGTTCTGGAAGGTGAGCAGGTGAGTCAGGGTGTCGGGCTGTGTTATGTCGTCGAGCACAAGGTGGTCGCACACACCGTCGCCGTTATAGTCAGTGTGGTCATAGAGGCCGCCCACTCCGGGTTCGAGAGTGGAATTGTCACCGTCAGCACGGCTGCGGGTTGTTTCGGAGCCTTCACCTTCTCCTTCACTACCGCCTTCACCTTCGCCCTCGCCGGTGCCGGGTTTCCATTCGTCGACCTTGTCGTCTCCGCCTTCACCTTCACCCTCACCGGTGCCGGGTTTGTTGCCCAGATTGGGCCAGCGGTCCTGCACACTGCCGGCTATTGAGCGACCGAGCATAATGGGTTCGTCGAAGTAGTCACCGAAGTGGTGGCGGTGATATTGATTCACCACACCGTATTCGTTGCGCTCGGGCAGAACCCAGTAGAGCGAGTTGTCGCCGGTACCGTAAGGTTTGGGCTGCGGGAATATCACGTCGCCATGGTCAATGATGTTGCAGAAGAATGCAGCTGCCACCATCACACGCACATTTCGGTTAGGAGCGTAGGCATACAGCTCAATCTGCGAAGTAGCATGGTGGAAGTGGAGCTCCACGCCGCTCACCTCGTTGTTGTAGGAGCGCTTATGCTCAATGATGGGGTCCTCCTGATTCTCGAGTTCATCAATCGGCTCGTAGTTGTGGATAATCTGTTTTTCAAAGGTGATTTCAACACCTTTGTCAGACTCCTCACCGGTTTCGCGGTTGGTGAACTTGCCTTCGAATCCTTTGATATAACGGTAGCACCAATAGTCGAGCCAGGCTGCATCGCGGGGGTAGAAGTAGGGTCCTCCCTCGATGTTCCAGCTCAGGTGGTAGTAGTTGTTTTCAATGTCGTTGGGGTCTGCTTTTGTAACGAGGGCGTTGTCAAAGAAGATTGTGCCGTCGGGACAGAAAGCATATACACGAAATGAATCGAGGTTTTGGGTCGTGTGGATGAGACCGGCACGGCTCATGGTGTTGACGGAGGTGACGAAGCCTATGGGGTCTCCTTTGTCTTCAGCCTCAATCACATTTTCTATGCACGAATTCAATGCGTTGCACGCAAGCAATCCGGCAGCTATCAGTGAAATTGAATAACGACGCATGTGGTGAAGGGTTTAGTTGTTATATCGTTTTGTTTTTTTGCTATTATATATTAATAAGGTGTCAGTCCATCGGGATGACAATGGGAGGAATGCCGATCCAGGGGTCTACAACCACACCCATATCTTTCATGCCGCAGATGTCTAGGCCTTTGACAACCACTGTTATGTAGCGTTGGTTGGGAGCCAGCTCAATCTGGTCTGACACATCGAATTCGAAGAATCTGTGGTCGTCATCTTCGGTAACGACGTATATTGCGAGTTTATGGGCTTTGCTTTTGGAGTCCGGACAGTGGCCGAATGAGATGAAGTGGCCCTCAAGTGTATGCTCATCTGTCTGCAGCAGCGAGAACGGCACAATGTTGTGCTCTCCGATGCGGGAAGCGTCAGCGGCGGCCACTTTTCCGGCGAGGCCGGAGATGGTGCCGGAGATTTTCTGCACTGTTTCGAGGCAGCCCACATCCTCGGCCACCACATGGATGTGGATTGTGAGGTTTTTGGGGTAGAGGGTGACAACCTGCATCACACCGGGGTCGCCGTGGACGTTTATATTTTCGACAGCGTGGCCGTAGGCATCCTCAGCCTCGCGCGACACACGTTCATTTTCAGTGCCTTCGGCGCGCTTGATGTATTCGTATGATTCGCTCAGGTCAAAGTCGCCGGCTCTCACCTCCATGCCGCTCAGCGGGTGAGCCTCACGGGTGTATACGGAGAATGTTTTGTGCGAGTCGGTGCCCTCGTAGAGCAGGGTCTCGGTGTCGGAGTTGAGACATAGGAAGTCGTAGTCGCCTGTAAGAAGCTCGATTATGCCGCCGGAGGTGCCGACAAAGTCAATGCGCTTTCTCTCGCTGCCATCCTTTGGATATACGTACAGCGCCATTGACTTCACCAGATCCTCGCCTTCGGGTGCGTCCCACCAGGCAAAGTCCACCTTGAGCATACCTGTGTGTGGGTGGTGCCAGCAGAGGGGTTTGTGCTCGCAGGCAGCGGCGGCGATGACAAGTGCTGTCAGCGCAATGCCTCTGCGCAGGAATCTGAGTGACGGTTTTCCGAATAGATGTTTCATCTTCCGTTCCTCCTTTCTGCGGGGTCGTTGGAGTTAAGGTGGCCGATGAGCCACACGAGCGACACCTCGATTTTGGTCGGGGTTATAGCCTTGCGCCTGCGGGTTTTCTGCCATACATAGTGGGTGTCAATCGGCTTGTATTCATAGAATTGACCCCAGTGGTAGCCGAGACCGAGAGTGAAGTCGAGGTTGAGGCGTGCCTTAATGGGCAGGGAGTAGCCGTAGGCAATGCCTGCCGCTTTTGTCCATCGACGTCCCTGATAGCCGCGGTGGCCGAGTTCAAAGTCGTAAGTCACAAGCTGGAAATATGGTCCGATATGGTGGCCGGTAAGGGGTTTTTCCTGAGCCTTTTTGCCAAACCATTTGCGCATTTCAATGTCGCCGCCATACACGCGCCAGTACCAGTGGGAGTTGTCGTTTTTCCACCAGGCGTATTCCCAGTTGACGGTAACGCTCCAGTTTCCACCCATGTACACATCGATGCCCACATTGGGTATCAGCGCGGCGTCGTAAATCATGTTTGTTTTGAGAGCTGCGTAGAAGGGGAGCATGGGGCGCGGCACAAACTTGAGCTCGGGAAGTTTGATAGGCGTTGTTATGGAGAACTTTCTCAACTCCTTTTTAATAGAGTCGAGGCGGAACACTCTGTCAAATATAATCTGCACCTGCGATGCACGCAACGGCGGATAGTATTTCTGGTACAGGTATAGCCAGGGTATGGCCCAGTTGAGTTTCTTGAGCCGCTGCACGCGGTCATCGCCGTCACCGGGGTGGTCGATGATATAGAGCACCTCCTCGCGGTTTGGCACATCTGGGTCGTTGAGCACGTAGCGTTTGAGGCCTTCCCAGTCAACGCCGGGGTACTCGTATGTTATCTGATCCTCGCTCAGCGGCGACTTGGCGTGCTCAAAGAGGTACTCTGTGATACGGTCGGCACGCTGACGCGACAGCCAGTTGTTGAATCGCTTGGTACCTTCAGGAGACGCACCGCCCATGATATTCACCGAGCGGAACCTGTAGTTGGGGTCAGACTGGATCTTCTTTAGTTCTGTGATAAAAGAGTCGAGCCGCTCGGCATTGTGGTGAAGGTCCGGCAGTAGCTCCACTTTGGATTGTTTGAAGTATATGCGCACACCCATGGTGTCTGCAACAACAACTTGTGCGTTGCATTGCGGGGCGGAGAATGCCGCGCCTGCCAGTACTATCGCATATAGAAGCGTCCTGAATATGTCAATTCTCTGTAACAATCTGTAACACAGGTGATTGGTTCGTATTCCTGTAGGTTGTGCCGTGCTGTAGTCTATCGGTTGGGAATCAGCCAAGTGGTGTCTACACAACACAATACGGCAAAATTATATAAAAAAACTGTCTGCGCAAGCGATAAGGTGTATTTTTAACATAAAGTTTCTTCAAAAAACTGAAAAAGCTATGTTTTGAGGGTGTAAAGCGGTGTGCTGCGCGTCAGATGTACGTTTATTTGGAAATGGCACCAGCTACGGCCGTAGCAAAAAAAACGGCCACCCCGGGGAGGGGCGGCCGGCGTGAATTTTCATTTTTTCTCATTGACATCTGTCAAACTTAAAAGCACTTAAATCAAGTTCTCAATTCCTACTATTTTTGATATAATATTGATTGAGGTGGGCTGAATGAAAGTGTTTAAGAAGTGTAATGTGCATAAAAATTCAACGCAAAGTTAATAAGAATGCATGAATTTTACCCCCCCCATATTGTTAAATATTGCTAAACTCTGTTATAAGAGTCTTATTGTCAGATGCTGCGGGGCGGATAGCGAACCGGGCGCATGGTTGGATTTGGCTGAAGCAGTGGTGAATATATTCAGCGGGGCAACGGTTGTGGGCGGGTGCATAATGCGCATAAAATGCGAAAAATAGTGTAAAAAAGTACGAACATCTATAAACAGCGAGTTGTTAACTTTGTAGCGTGAACCGACAATGGCGGTTTCGCGCACATCACGTTTCAAACACATATTATATATATGAGAAAGATAAATGCAGGCATAAAGCTGTCATTCAGGGCATTTGTTGCCGCAGCAGCCATGAGCGCCGTATGTTTCCCCGCCACAGCAGCGGAGCCGGTGAGTCTTGACTCCTGCCGGGCGATGGCTCTTTCGGGCAACAAGAGGATGCTCATTGGCAACGAGAGGGTGAAAATGGCCCATTATCAGAACCGGGAGGCCTTTGCCGCATATCTGCCCGCCATAGACTTTGCAGGCGGATATATGTACAATCAGAAGGAGCTGTCGATTTTTTCGTCGGACCAGCTGCTGCCGACAAAGAGTTTCAATCTTGAAAAGCAGGCCTATGAATTCAATCTCGTGAAGAATCCGCTCACCGGCGAGCCGGTCAAGGGGCCAAACGGCCAGTATATACCTGAAACGGTGGCGCTGATACCGAAAGAGGCTATGACATATAATATCCACAATGTGTTTTTCGGTGCGGTGACCCTTACCCAGCCTGTGTTCATGGGGGGTAAGATTGTGGCAATGAACAAGCTCACGAAGTTTGCCGAAAACCTGGCGAAGGAGATGCGCAGCAATGAGGCGGAGAATATCATCTACGCCGTTGATGCCGCATACTGGCAGGTGGTGTCGCTGAAAGCCAAGAAGCAGCTTGCCGACTCATACGTGGCTCTTCTTGACACGCTGCGCGCCAATGTCAACGCAATGGTGGAGCAAGGGGTGGCAACGCGCAGCGACCTGCTCACCGTGGAGGTGAAGCTCAACCAGGCGAAGGTGGATCAGACGAAGGTTGACAACGGCCTGGTGCTTAGCCGTATGGCTCTTGCCCAGGTGTGCGGACTGCCTGTGGACACTCAGATGACCCTCGCCGACGAGGATTCCTCTGACGCATGGCAATGCAATGTGGCTCCCCCGGCAAGCAGATATAATATGGAGGAGGTGTATGCGCGCCGCCCGGACCTCAACGCCCTTGCCCTCGGCGTGAAGATTTATGAGCAGAAAGCCAATGTTGAGCGGGCGTCGATGATGCCCAACCTCGCTGTTGTGGGCACCTACTCGTTCAGCAACCCCAATATGTTCAACGGCTTCAAGCGCCGCGTGGAGGGAGCGTTCAGCGTGGGAGCGATGCTCACCGTGCCTCTGTGGCACTGGGGAGGCAACTACAATAAGTATCGTGCAGCCAAAGCCCAGAGCCGCATCGCCGCCCTGGAGCTCGAGGATGCAAAGGAGATGGTGGATCTGCAGGTGAGCCAGAGCGCGTTCAAGGCCCAGGAATCCATCAAGACCTATACCACCACTGAATCGAATCTCGCAAAAGCCAACGAAAACCTGCGTCAGGCAAACCTCGGCTTCCGCGAGGGTGTCATGACGGTGGATAATGTTATGGAGGCGCAGACAGCATGGCTCAAGGCCAACAGCGAGAATATAGATGCCATGATAGATGTGCATCTGTGTGATGTCTACCTCAGCAAAGTGCTCGGCACGCTCACAACCCCTAATTTCGAATCAGAAAAATAAACAGATATGGCAGAGACATACAACAACGACGCTGAAAAGCGCGAGAGCCGCGCCGTAATGATCGCGGTGCTGGCAGTTACCATTGCAACAGCTGTGCTTGCAATAATAGGCTTCTGTTTCCTCAACGAGCCGGATGAGATTATCGAGGGTCAGGCAGATGCCACCTCGGTGAGGGTAAGCGGCAAACTGCCCGGCAGGGTTGCCGATATATATGTGAGGGAGGGTGATATGGTGAAAGCCGGCGACACCCTTGTGCATATCCATTCATCGCTTGCCGAGGCAAAGCTGATGCAGGCCGAGGCCATGGAGACAGCTGCGAGCGCCCAGAACCGCAAGGTCGACGCCGGCACACGCAGCCAGATTATCACCGCCGCCCGCCAGATGGTGGCCCAGGCTCAGGCCGCGCTCACAATCTCCAAGAAGACATACGACCGCATGGAGGCTCTGTACAAACAGGATGTTGTGTCGGAGCAGAAACGCGATGAGGCGAAAGCGGCATACGAGGCTGCAGCCGCAGCCAAGCAGGCGGCCGAGAGCCAGCTCAGCCTTGCGATCGCAGGCGCCCAGAAGGAGGACAAAGAGAGCGCTGCCGCTCTTGTCAACGCCGCCAAAGGCAGCGTCCTCGAGGTGGAGAGTCTGCTTGAGGACCAGTATCTCACCGCTCCGTGCGATGGCCAGATAGACCAGATTTATCCCGAGGTGGGTGAGCTTGTGAGCCTCGGCGCGCCAATCATGAGCTTACTCAAGGTGAGCGATAAATGGGTGGTGTTCAATGTGCGCGAGACCCTGCTCAACGATATGAAACTCGGTGATGAGATTACCGTCATGATACCCGCCCTTGACAAAAAGGAGATCAAGGCGAGGATATACTATGTGCGCGACCTCGGCAGCTATGCCACATGGCGCGCTACAAAAGCTACCGGCGACTGGGACAGCCGCACCTTCGAGGTCAAGGCCACCCCGCTTGACACCGTGCCCGCCCTGCGCCCCGGCATGACCGTTATCTACAAAAAATAAAGCAAGATGTTCAGGACACTTTGGAATTCGATATGCTACGGCTGGCACTATTTCTGCTCACGGAGAGTGTTCTTTGTGTGCGGAGTGATTGTGCCGATAGTGGTCGCTTTCTTCTTCATCGATCTTATGAAGGAGGGGCTGCCGCTCAAGGTGCCTGTGTCAATAGTAGACCTTGACAGGTCATCGCTGTCGCGCCGCATTGTGCGAAACCTCGGTTCCTCCGAGCTGATCAACGCCGCTCATAAGGATGACAGCTACAGCGATGCCCTTGCGAGAGTGAGAAACGGCGAGACATTCGGCTTTTTCATCATACCGCGCGATTTTCAGCGCGATGCCATCAGCGGCGCAGGCACCACCATCACTTTTGTCAGCGACATGACGGTGTTTGTGCCCGGCACACTCGCCTTCAAGGGATTCAAGACAATGGCGGTGACCTCGGCCGGCGGCCTGGTGCAGACCACTCTGGTGAGCGCCGGCATAAACGAGCAGGTGGCGGGCACCCTTCTCCAGCCTATGGTTATAGGCCAGCAGGCGATAGGCAACCCCTGGACCAACTACTCGATATATCTGTGCAACTCTTTTCTGCCGGGAGCGCTGTCGCTGATGGTGATGCTGCTGACCTGCTACACCCTTTGCGATGAAATCAAAAAAGGCACCTCGCCCGGATGGCTGCGCCGCAGCGGCGGCTCTGTCGTAGTGGCCACGGTGGGCAAGCTGGCACCGCAGGCCGTGGTGTACAGCATAATAGGTATCGGCTTACAGGCGGCAATGTACGGCTTCCGCCACTTTCCCATGAACTGCCCTGCATGGCACATGATTCTGGCGATGGTGCTCCTTGTGCTCGCAAGCCAGGGGCTGGCGCTGGTGTTTGTGTGCGCGGTGCCCAATCTGCGCCTGAGTGTGAGTCTTTCATCGCTCACCGGCATCCTCTCTTTCTCCATAGCCGCATATTCATTCCCGGTGCAGAGCATGTACGGGGCAATAGGCATATTCAGCTACATACTGCCCACGCGATACTATTTCCTTATCTACGCCGACCAGGCTCTCAACGGCATACCGCTCTATTTCAGCCGCTGGTATTATGTGGCGTTGATACTGTTTCCGCTCGTTGGGCTGCTCGGACTCGGCCGGCTGAAGAAGCATGCCCTCGCCCCGGTGTATGTACCCTAAAGAATTGACTCTATGAAATCTAAATCCGGCATATTCAATTGGTTTGACACCTTCTGCAAGGTGTGGAGGCGCGAGTTCAGACTGGTGATAAGCGACCCCGGCGTAATGCTGTTCTTCTTCGGGTTGCCACTGCTGTATCCGATTGTATACACACTGATATACAACCCGGAGGTTATCACAAATCTTCCGATTGCGGTGGTGGACCATAGCCGCACTGCCGAGAGCAGGGAGCTGGCCCGCATGGTGGACGCCACCCAGGGGCTGATGGTGTACGACTATTGCCCCGACATACCTGCGGCACGCCGGCTGAGCAATGAAAAAAAGGTGTTTGGTGTGCTTGAGATTCCCGCCGACTATGCAAAGAGGCTCGGCAGGGGAGAGCAGGCGCATGTGACATACTACTCCGACATGAGTCTGCTGCTGCGCTACCGCACCGCTCTGAGCGCGCTCACCGAGGTGCAGCTGAGCCTGTGCGATGACCTGCGCGGAGAGACAGTGTCGAGTCTCGGGCTGGTGACACAGTCGATGGACGGCAGCCCTATCGCCGCCGACTCCGTGATGACCGGCGACCCGACCCAGGGATTCGCCTCATTCATCATACCCGGAATTATAATACTCATTCTACAGCAGAGTATGATACTCGGCATAACCATGCTTGCCGGAGGAAGTTCCGAACGACGCCGCCGTAACCGCGGCTATGACCCATTGGCCATAGATGCCGGGCCGGCTACCGCAATCTGCGCCAAGACACTATGCTATCTAGTGTGCTATGTGCCTATGACGCTGTATGTTCTGCACATAGTGCCGGTGATGTTCTCGCTGCCGCATGTGGGAAGCATCTGGCACAGCTTTGTGTTCGTGTTGCCGATGCTGCTTGCGAGCGCCATGCTGGGGCAGTTTCTCGGGGTGTTTGTCACCGAGCGCGAGAGCTCGCTGCTGGTGGTGGTGTTCACATCAATTATATTCTTGTTTCTCAGCGGGCTCACATGGCCACGCTATGCAATGAGTCCATTCTGGAAGCTTGTTGGAGATGCCGTGCCGGCCACATGGGGCATGGAGGGTTTCATACGCATCAACAGCAACGGAGCCACTGTGGGCGAGCAGCACACCCCGTATATCATGCTGTGGGTACTTACAGGAGTGTATTTCGTAGCCACGTATGTCCTCAGGCGCATTAATTTTAAAGGAGGAAGACTCAAAAGTGTGCCTTCCACCCCGAAAAATTAAACTATTGTCACTAACTTTGCACCGTTATGGATAACAAGGCATCTATAGGCGGTGTGGCGCACGGGGGCGCCGGTCAGATCGCAGCTGTGGTGAAGCAGCTGATGGATGACAATGCCGTGCGCCTTCCTCACGACGGCCGTAACGGCGGAGCACCGCTGCCGAGCCATGAGGAGGTGGGCAAAATAATATCCCTGAGCCGTCGCCTGTTGTTCCCCGGTTTTTTCGGCGCATCCGGCCTGAATGAAGCCAATCTGCTGTATCATACCGGCATAGCCGTCGAGGAGCTGTTCAATACTCTCAGAAGCCAGATTGCAGCCGGCCTCGCTTTCGGCCACGACCGCGAGCGTCCGCTGTGTGAGGATGCGCGCGAGATTGCCGTTGAATTCATGCGCTCGCTGCCCGGGCTGCGGAGCGTGCTCTTTGCCGACGCGAGGGCAACCTATATCGGCGACCCCGCCGCCACCTCTGTGGATGAGGTGATATTCTGCTATCCCGGGCTCAGGGCCACTGTCAATCACCGGGTTGCCCACCGTTTGTATGAACTCGGTGTGCCGGTGATACCGCGCATGATTTCGGAGCAGGCCCACCGCGATACCGGCATCGACATCCATCCCGGAGCAACCATAGGGTCGGAGTTTGTCATAGACCATGGCACCGGTGTTGTTGTGGGTGCGACATCCATAATAGGAAATAATGTGAAGCTGTATCAGGGCGTCACCCTCGGAGCGCGCAGCTTTGACCGCGATGAAAACAACAATCCGGTCAAGGGTGTGCCGCGTCACCCTATCATAGGCAACGATGTTGTGATATACTCCAATTCCACGGTGCTCGGCCGTATCACCATTGGCGACGGCGCCGTGATAGGGGGCAACCTGTGGGTTACAGAAGATGTGGCTCCGGGTGAGAAGCTAGTGCAGGCTCGCCCCGACAATATACTGCGATTCAAACAATAAAAAACAGATTATCCATCCTATAATACGAATATGCAAGAGAACCAACAATTTGAGATGGTGGCAAAGACCTTTCAGGGCCTGGAAGATGTGCTTGCCGAAGAGCTGCGCTCGCTTGGCGCTGAGAATGTGGAGCCGGGAAGACGCATGGTGTCGTTTGAGGGCGACCTGGCGATGCTCTACAGAGCGAATATGTGTTGCCGCACCGCGCTGCGCATACTCAAGCCGATATATAAGTTTGTTGCCAAGGACTCTGACGAGCTGTATGAGATGGTCAAGGAGTACGACTGGACAAATGTGCTGACGCTCGACAAAACCTTTTCGCTCGACACAGTCAGCTATTCGGAAGAGTTTACCCACTCGCGCTTTGTCACCTACAGGGTAAAGGATGGCATCGTCGATTTCTTCAAGGACCGTTTCGGCCCGGACAAGCGCCCCGGCGTGAGGCTTCAGGATGCGGATGTGATGATAAATGTGCATATCTCCGGCGATAGGGTGACACTGTCGCTCGACTCCTCCGGCGAGTCGCTCCACCGCCGCGGCTATCGTGTGGCCCAGACCGAGGCTCCGATAAACGAAGTGCTCGCCGCAGGCATAATTCTGAAAAGCGGATGGCGCGGCGACTGCCCGTTCGTCGACCCTATGTGCGGCTCCGGAACATTCCTGATTGAGGCCGCGCTGATAGGCGCCGGAATCATGCCCGGAATATATCGCAAGAAGTTTGCCTTTGAGTCATGGCCCGATTTTGACGCTGATCTCTTTGACAGTATATACAACGATGACTCATCGGAAAAGGAACTCACCTGCAAGATTTACGGCGCCGACATATCGCCGAAGGCCGTGGCTATCGCCGAGCAAAACATCAAGCAGGCGGGTGTAGCCAGATACATTGACCTGAAAGTGAAGCCGCTCAGCCAGTGGGAAGAGGCTCCGGCCGATGGTATCCTCGTCACAAACCCGCCTTACGGCGAGCGCATCGGCAGCGAGGATATGGAGGGACTATACCGTATGATAGGCACCAAGCTCAAAAGGGTGTTTACCGGATATCATGCCTGGATTATCGGCTACCGCGAGGAGTATTTCAACTGCATCGGTCTCTCACCTTCCGTGAAGGAGAGTCTGCTCAACGGCGGATTGGAGTGCGAGCTGCGTGAATATATCATTTTTGAAGGAGACTACCGCAGCTACCGCAAGGCCGGCATGTCGCTGCGCGACGGCGAGGAGAATTTTGAAAAGAAATCAAAAATGCCGCGCCGCCTTAGCGATGACGAGTGGAAACGCGATGCCCGCAAGAAGGGATTCGGTGGCAAGGAGGCCCGCCACGACCGCGACAAGGATAGAAACCGCCGCAAGGAGCCGCGCCATAACAACCTTGAGGAAAATTACCGTCCGAAGAACGGACGGTTCGCCGACAAACGCCGTTTTGAGGATGAGACCGACGAGAATCCCTTTGCACGCCGCCGCAGCGAGGAGGCGCTGAAGAGCCTCGTGGGCAAGAAGCCCTCGCTGCCGCCGAGCGCCGACAGTGTGGTGATGCGCAGCCGCAAGGGTTGGAAAAAGAAATGATGTAAACAATATTTTGCTATGAATATACTTTTGCTTGGAAGCGGTGGCAGAGAGTCTGCCCTTGCATGGAAGATGGCTCAGAGCCCACTTCTCGACAAATTGTTTATTGCCCCCGGCAACGGCGGCACAGGGCAGTATGGCACCAATGTTGCCATATCGCCTCTTGATTTCGCTGCGATAGATGCTTTTGTCAGCGAAAACGGCATTGACATGATTGTGGCCGGCAACGAGGATCCCCTTGTTGCGGGGCTGTACGATTATTTCGAGAGCAAATCGGTGAAGGTGTGCGGCCCCTCAAAGGCCGGAGCCGCGCTTGAAGGTAGCAAGGACTTTGCAAAACGCTTCATGGAGAAAAACGGCATACCCACCGCCCGCTACCGCTCATTCACAGCTGAAACGCTGCAGGCCGGCAAGGAGTTTCTGGAGAGTCTGAAGCCCCCGTATGTGCTGAAGGCCGATGGCCTCGCCGCCGGCAAAGGAGTGCTGATCATCGATTCGCTCGATGAGGCAAAGAAGGCTCTTGAGGAGATGCTGGGGGGCATGTTCGGCAAATCGTCGGCAACAGTTGTGATAGAGGAATTCCTCAGCGGCATAGAGTGCTCGGTGTTTGTCTTGACCGATGGCAACGGCGGCTACCGCATCCTCCCTGTGGCCAAGGACTACAAGCGTATCGGCGAAGGTGATACCGGCCTGAATACAGGCGGCATGGGTGCCGTGAGCCCGGTTGTGTTTGCCGATGAGCAATTCATGGCAAAGGTGGAGAGCCGCATCATCAAGCCCACAATCGAGGGGCTAGGCAAGGATGGCATCGTGTACCGCGGATTTATATTCCTCGGCCTGATAAATGTAGGCGGCGAACCGATGGTGATAGAATACAATGTGAGAATGGGTGACCCCGAGACAGAGGCTGTGATGCTGAGGGTGGATTCCGACCTTGTGGAGCTTCTTGATGCCGCCGCCTCCGGCAATCTCGGCAATCTGGAGCTGCGCCACGACCCGCGTCCGGCTGTCACTGTGATGATGGTGTCGGAGGGCTACCCCGGCTCATATCCCAAGGGACGTGAGATTACCGGACTGGAGACATTGACCGAGAGCATACCGTTCCATGCCGGCACCGCAGCAGGTGAGGATGGCAAGCTTGTCACTTCCGGAGGCCGAGTAATCTCGGTCAGCTCAACCGGCACGGATATAGCCGATGCCCTCGCCAAGAGCTACCGTTCCATAGAAAAAATCAAGTTCGAAGGCAAATACTCGCGCCGCGACATCGGAGCCGATCTCATGGCGCTCGCCGCAAACAAATGATAACGCTGCGGGGTGACCTCCACTGAAAAGCAGATAACGGCAGTGATGAAGTCGCGTGGTTTCACGTGGCTTCTGATTGCCGTGTCGTTAGCTATGGGGTGGATTGCATACAGCGTGGGTATCTCCGGGCGGTATGTGTCACCCGGCACCATGTGGCTCCCCGACCCCGGGCGGTGGATTCCCGGCGGCGGCTTGTCTGCGGTTTCGGGAGTGGTTCTTGCCGGAGCGTGCGGCGTGGTGATGGCTATTATAAATAAGGTGTACAATCTGCTGCGCACAGTATCGTTGCTGTTTGTTGGCCTGTACATGATAATGCTCACCGCCACGCCCGAGGTGTTCACGGCTCTTGGCAGCGGACCGGTGCTCGCGCTGGTCATCCTGCTGGCCATTATGCTGCTGTACTCCATCTTTGACGACCCGCACAACAGCCGCCGGCTGTTTCTGGTGTTTGTACTTCTCACCGCCGGAGCGGTGACCGACTACTCATTCATACCCTTTATTCCGGTATTCATAATCGGGGCACGTCAGTTGAAATGCCTGAGCTGGCGCAGCTTCGCTGCCGCTTTGATAGGCGTTGTCACGCCCGTGTGGATTATGTGGGGTTTCGGCCTGCTTGATTTCACCTCGCTGAAATTGCCAGATCCGCAGGCCATGTACAAATTGTTTGATGTGTCCGACAATATCCGGTTGATTATCAGTGTGGGTATAACATTGCTCCTCGGCCTTGTTGTCGGGGTGGTCAACCTGATGAAAATCATAGCCTTTAACGCGCGCAGCCGTTCGATGACAGGCTTCCTGAGCCTGCTCGGTATAGTCACCGGGGTGCTCTGCATTGTGGATTTCACGAATATCATGGCGTATGTGGTGCTTCTTGATGTGTGCGTGGCGTTTCAGATAGGTCTGTTCATGAGAATCTATGAGTCGCGACGCGCATATATTCTCGGGGCAGCGGTTATTCTCATATATTCAGGATGTTTTGTATGCAACGTAATAGTGTGAAAATAATAGTGGAGGGCAATATTCCTTATTTCAAGGGGTTGCTCGATGATGTGGCGCATGTGGAGTATCTTGCGCCGCAGGATATCACTCCGGCAGCTGTCAAGGATGCCGATGCGCTTGTTACCCGCACCCGCACCCGCTGCGACTCAGCGCTGCTCGCCGGCAGCCGGTGCTCGCTGATAGCATCCGCCACCATCGGCCTTGACCATGTCGATACCGCATGGTGTGAGGCAAACGGCATCACCGTGCGTAACGCTCCGGGGTGTAACGCCCCTGCTGTGGCGCAATATGTTTTCGCTTCGTTGCTGTCGCTCGGACAAGAACTTGAGGGGCGTACCCTCGGCATTGTCGGTGCGGGGCATGTGGGTGCTATTGTTGCGGACTGGGGAGTGCAGCTCGGCATGAATGTTATTGTCTGCGACCCGCCCCGTGCTGAGCGCGAGGGGAGCGCCGGCTTTGTGACCATGGAGGATATAGCCCGGCGGGCAGATTTCATCACATTCCACACTCCATATAATAAAGGTGGGGAGCACCCTACCCATCATCTGCTCAACAGCAGCTTTGTGGATTCTCTTGCCAAGTCGCCTGTGGTGGTCAACTCGGCTCGCGGCGGCGTCACCGACACATCCGCTCTGCTTCTTGGTCTGGAAACCGGCAGAATATCGTCTGTGGTTATCGACTGCTGGGAAGGGGAGCCGGAAATTGACCGTGAGCTTCTCGAAAAGGCGGCTGTTGCCACCCCGCATATCGCCGGCTATTCGAAGCAGGGCAAAATCCGCGCTGCGCGGATGGCTGCAGAGGCTGTAGCCACCCGTTTCTGCCTTCCGCTCAGTGCCGGCGCCCCGATGCAGTACCTGCCCGCGAGGGTAACGGCGCAAGATATTGCATCTTCTTACAATCCGGCGACAGACACGGCTGCGCTGAAAGCATATCCGCAGGATTTTGAAAAACTGCGTAATAACTACAACCTCCGCAGGGAGGTGCTGTTTAATGAACCAATTCACTGTTAATCGGTTAATTAGTATATAATCAAATTCTTATGTCAGCATCCAATCATATAAGCGGTAACATCAGGTTTGTCGGGGTGAATGACTCCGCTATAGCTTTGTTTGAAAACCAGTATCCGGTGCCGCACGGCATTTCTTACAACTCATATATCATAAAAGACAGGAAAGTGGCTCTGCTTGACACTGTGGACGCCGCGTTTACCGATGAATGGCTTGCAAAGGTGAAAACCGAGCTTGACGGACTTACGCCCGATTACCTCATTGTCCATCACATGGAGCCGGACCATTCCGCCAATATAGTGCGCGCTCTCGAAGAGTATCCGCAGATGACTCTCGTTGCGAGCGCAAAAGCTGTGGCTATGCTGCCGCAGTTTTTCGGTGATTATGATTTCACCGGTCGCACAATGGCTGTGAAGGAGGGGGATGAGTTGCCCCTCGGCGACCACACCCTGCGGTTCGCCCTTGCGCCGATGGTCCACTGGCCTGAGGTGATGGTGAGCCTTGAACTCAAAGAGAGGGTTCTCTTCTCTGCCGACGCGTTCGGCAAGTTCGGTGTGCTCGGCTATGATGATGACTGGACCGCCGAGGCTCGCAGATACTATGTGAATATTGTCGGCAAATACGGTTCACAGACACAGTCGCTGCTTAAGAAGTTTGATAATGTTGAGGTGCGCGCAATCGCTCCTCTGCACGGCCCTGTGCTCAGCGACAATCTGAGCCGGTACGTAGGACTGTATGACACATGGAGCTCATACCGTCCGGAGCAGAAAGGTGTGCTTGTCGCATACGCTTCCGTGTATGGAGGCACCCGTGAGTGCGCGCTTGAGTTCGCAGATATGCTTAGAGCGGAAGGGGTGGATACCGTGCTGACTTTTGACCTCTGCCGCGAGGAGCTTTCCGAGGCAGTCAGTCAGGCATTCCGTTTCAGTGGCCTTGTGCTCGCCGGTGTGACGTATGATGCCTCTCTTTTCCCGCCTATGGCTGCATTTCTCCACCATCTCAAGCTAAAGAATTTCCGCAACCGCCCTGTGGGCATTATAGAAAACGGCAGCTGGGCTCCCATCGCCGGCAAGCTTATGGCCGATGCCATCACAGCCATGCCCGGCATGGAGGTTGTGGAGCCCAAGGTGACTATAAAGAGCCGTATGCATCCTGAAAACCGCCCGACCATGCATGAGCTTGCAAAGGCTATGGCAGCTGCAATAAATATCTGATACAGGCCGTATGGCAAAGTTCCGGATAAATATTCTCGGCTGCGGCTCTGCAACGCCAAGCGCGCTGCACAATCCCTCGTGTCAGGTGATTGATTTTCGCGACCGTCTGATGATGATTGACTGCGGCGAGGGGGCTCAGGTGCAGATGCGCAAAATGAATCTGCGCTTCCAACGCCTCACCGACATTTTCATCAGCCATCTACACGGCGACCACTGCTTCGGACTGCCCGGACTGCTGTCTACCATGGCTCTGCATGAAAAGGGAGGCGCGGTGAGGGTGCATATTCCGCAGCAGGGAATGGAACTTTTCAGAAGTTTTGTAAACTATTTCTGTAAGGAAACCCCTTATTCCATAATCTTCGAGCCGATAACCGGAGAGGGCGGGGTGCTCTACGAGGATCATGCGCTGACTGTGGAGGCGTTTCCGCTTTACCACCGCATACCGTGCTACGGATTCATATTCCGCGAAAAGCCCAAGACGCGTCATCTGGATGGTGAAATGGTGAGGTTTTACAACATACCCGTGAGTCAGCTCAAGGCAATTAAAGAGGGTGCCGACTACATTACCCCGGAAGGCGACATTGTGCCCAATAGCCGCCTCACCACACCTGCCGATCCGTCCCGGAGCTATGCCTACTGTTCCGATACGATGTTTGACGAGCGGGTGGCGCAGGCTGTCAAGGGAGTGGATCTGCTATATCACGAGGCCACCTATGGGCAGGAGTGCGAGGGGTGTGCTGCAGAGCGTGGTCACTCCACCGCGCGCCAGGCGGCGGTGATAGCCCGTGAGGCGGGTGTGAAAAGCCTGCTGATCGGCCACTACTCCAAGCGCTACAGAGATTTCAAGGTGCTTGTCGATGAGGCGCGCACTGAATTTGAGGCAGTCACCGGAGCCGATGAGGGCTTGAAAATAGACCTGTTATGAACGAAGATGAACGATTTATGCGCATTGCGCTCGAGCAAGCGCAGATGGCCGCGCAGGCCGATGAGATACCCATCGGTGCGGTTGTGGTGTGCGAGGGTAGGGTGATAGGGCGAGGTCACAATCTCACCGAGGCCCTGAACGATGTCACTGCACATGCCGAGATGCAGGCAATCACTGCGGCCACGCAGACCCTCGGCGGCAAATATCTTGACAAATGCACCCTTTATGTCACGGTTGAGCCCTGCCTGATGTGTGCGGGAGCCATAGGCTGGAGTCAGCTCAAACGTATAGTTTACGGTGCTTCAGACGCCAAAAGGGGGTATACGGCTTATACCGACCACCCGTTTCACCCCAAGGCCACTGTTACAGCCGGGGTGCTCGCCGATGAGTGTGCTGCGCTTATGAAGAATTTTTTTGCCGGGAAGCGTTAGAGTAAACATACACTTAGTCCTTGCCAGTAATTATTTTCTTGATGTCATGCAGCTTGTTGAGGGCTGCCATGGGGGTGAGATTGTTGATGTCGGTGCTTGCGATTTCGTTGCGAATCTGCGACAGCACAGGGTCATCAAGCTGAAAGAAGGTCATCTGCATACCTGAGTCGGTGTTGTTGCCTATATCCTCCAATGCTTTGCCAATCAGCTCTTTGTTTTCCCTCCGGTTGGCGTTTTCAAGTTGCGACAGCACATTGGTGGCTCTGTCGACAATCGACCGTGGCATACCGGCGAGCTTGGCCACATGTATACCGAAGCTGTGTTCGCTGCCGCCACGCGCGAGCTTGCGCAGAAAAACTATCTTGCCGTTGATTTCGCTCACCGACACATTGTAGTTCACCACCCTGCCGAAATTCTTTTCCATTTCATTCAGCTCGTGGTAGTGAGTGGCGAAGAGTGTCTTCGGGTGCATATCGCCATAGTCGTGGATATGCTCCACAATTGCCCAGGCGATTGAAATACCGTCGTATGTGGATGTGCCGCGCCCCAGCTCGTCGAAAAGTATCAGCGACCGGGGGCTCATATTGTTGAGAATCGAGGCCGCCTCTGTCATCTCCACCATGAACGTGCTTTCGCCGAGCGATATATTGTCGCTCGCTCCAACGCGGGTGAAAATCTTGTCCACAACCCCGATTTTAGCACTTTGCGCAGCCACAAAGCATCCAATCTGTGCCAGCAGCACATTGAGCGCCGTCTGTCGCAGCAGGGCCGATTTACCGGACATATTCGGCCCGGTTATCATCATTATCTGGGTGGCGTTGTTTGACAGGTTCACAGTGTTTGTGATGTAAGGCTCACCTGGCGGCAGCTGTTTCTCTATGACAGGGTGGCGCCCCTCCACTATGTCTATGTCGAGCGAATCGTCAACTACCGGACGGTTATACTTGTTTTCGAGCGACACTCTTGTGAAAGACAGCAGCACATCAAGGCGGCCGATTTCGGCAGCGTTGCGCAATATCGTGTGGATATGCTTGGCGGTGGACGCCACCAGCTCGCCGTATATGCGGCTCTCGATGATGGCTATACGCTCCTGCGCACCGAGGATTTTCTCCTCATATTCCTTAAGTTCCGGCGTGATATAGCGCTCTGCGCTGACGAGAGTCTGCTTGCGTATCCACTCTTTAGGCACCTTGCTGCGGTGGGTGTTTGTCACCTCGATATAATAGCCGAACACGTTGTTATATCCTATCTTGAGGCTCGGTATGCCGGTTGCCTCGCTTTCGCGGGCCTGGATTTTCATGAGATAATCCTTGCCTGAGAAGGCTATGTCGCGCAGATTGTCAAGCTCGGTGTCCACACCTGCCCTTATCACCGGTCCTTTGCCGAGGGCTGACGGCGCGTCGTCCACAATAGTGTCTGTAATGGCTTTCAACGGCTCAGAGCAGAGGTTGAGCTTGTTGCCGGTCTCCTGCACTCCGGGTTGGTCGGCGTTGACACACAGTTCTTTGATTGGGGCGATTGCTGACAGGGCGTTGCGCAGCTGCACCAGTTCGCGGGGCGACACCCTGCCGACACCGACTTTGGATATGAGCCTCTCCATGTCGCCTATCTGTTCCAGCCAGTTTTTCAGCTCCTCGCGCTCGTCCGGCTTACGAAAAAAGTATTCAACAACATCGAGGCGTTTGTTAATCTCGGCCGGATCTTTCAGGGGAAACAGCATCCACCTGCGCAGCATTCGCGCTCCCATCGGGCTGACAGTACGGTCAATGACATCAAGCAGACACTTGCCATCCTCGCCCATGCTTTCGGTGAGCTCAAGGTTTCGCACGGTGAAGCGGTCGAGCCTCACATATTTGTCCTCCTCGATTCGTGAAAGCGATGAAATGTGGCTGATATTGGTGTGCTGTGTAATGTCGAGATAGTGGAGAATGGCGCCGGCTGCTATTATTGCCGACGGCATATTGTTGATGCCGAAGCCTTTGAGGCTACCGGTTTCAAACTGCCGCAGCAACCGCTCAGTTGCCGCCTCTATGGTGAAAATCCAGTCATCGAGGCCGGAAACCAGACACCTGTTGCCTGCAAGCAGCTGCTCAAACTTCCGCTTTTTGTCATTTTCCACCAGCACCTCCTTCGGGCCGAAGTTAACAAGCAGTTTGTCAACATAGTCCGGGGTACCCTCGGCAGTGAGAAATTCGCCGGTGGATATATCAAGGAAAGCCACCCCCATCGGGCCGGAGCCTATGTGGACGGCTGCGACGAAATTGTTGCGCTTATGGTCAAGAATATTGTCGTTTATGCTCACGCCGGGTGTCACCAGTTCGGTGATGCCGCGCTTCACAAGTTTTTTTGTGAGTTTCGGGTCTTCGAGTTGCTCACAGATAGCCACCCTCTTGCCGGCTCTCACCAGTTTTGGCAGATAGGTGTCGAGCGCATGGTGAGGAAAACCGGCGAGTTCCACCGAGGATGCCGAGCCATTGGCGCGGCGTGTGAGTGTTATTCCAAGGATTTCCGAGGCGGTGATGGCATCATCGCTGAATGTTTCGTAAAAGTCGCCCACTCTGAACAGAAGCACCGCATCGGGGTGTTTCTGTTTCATCTCAAAATATTGCTTCATCAGAGGGGTCTCAACTACTTTCTTGGCCATTTGCAAGTGTTTTCGCGGGGTGAGTGTGGGGTAATGGAGATTACTCGTCGATAGAATAGTTAAGAAAATCTACCAGCGGCTTTATGGAATGGAATTTGTCGGCAACAATCTCGGGCCAGTTGCTGTCAGTGAAAAATGATTCTCCGCAGGGGCAGAAGCGACCGTAGTCCTTGCGCCGCAGCAGGTCGGCGCAAGGGTGGTTACGGTCCCAGCCTTTGGGTATGGTCTTCAAGGTGTCGCCCACCCAGTCGGGAAAGTTCTTTTTCAAAGCGGGTTCGTTGATTATTCCGTCAAATTCCTCGATATTGTCGACAATCGCGTGGCGCAGCTTTTTGAGCACCGGTGGCTCGGGACACCACACTCCGGCATAGAGTCCGTTGTCAAGCGGGTTGCCGAGTCCGGTCTGGATGTAGTAGCCTGCACGGCGGGTTTTGCGTCCCCATGGCGAGATTGCCGCGGAGAAAAACAGTTTGAAAGGTGTTTTGTCCTGACTGAATCGGGTGTCGCGGTATATCCGGTACGCGCATGAGCGGGCAGTCTGCCCGGCAAGGGCAGGCTCCCACACAGTCATGGCTGCAATCATCCGGTCTATGTCAGCGAGCCATTCGGCTCTAAGCTGCTCATATTCAGCTTTGTGCTCGGCAAACCAGGGGCGGTTGTTGTTGGCGCGCAGCTCTTCCAGGAAGTCAAACAGCTGAGGTATATAGCTCATTATCAATCCTTTTTTCGGATAAACACAAGGCCTGAGGAATCGTTTGAGCCCTCTCCCCACTGGTCAACAATGATGGTGAAGGGGGTTCCTGCCTCAAATTCGCTCACGCTGAAGGAGTACTGCACCGGTTCCGAGCCGAGAGTGTTGTCGGCCTCGATTGACGCGAGCTGTTCGTTGCGTTTCATCAGTTTGAGGTTGCCTAAGTGCAGCTTGGCAGCTCCTTTGAGCGGAATGAATGTCACCTCATAGTCGCCGTTGCCTGAGATTTTGCCGGTGGCGTCGATGCTCCAGGGAGCTTGCTTGGGCTGAACCTGCAGCGGTCCCCATTCTGTTGCGAGCTTGCCGTAGCGGGCGTATGCCGAGTAATCGGGAGCGAAGTGGATAGGCAGCGACATCCGCTTGCCGTCAACAACAGTCGATGCATGGAAGTCTGCCTTGGAGGCTACCTTTACCGGAGTGCCGGTGTAGAGCGGGGAGTGCACGGTGGGGTATGTGCCATCGGTGGTGTAGCGGATCTCCGAGCCGGGCAGGGGATTGGTGAGGGTGAATGTGACACCGTCGGGGCTTTCGGTCATGGATGCTATTTCGGGCTCGGGCAGACGATACACGGCACCCTTCTGATCCAGACGGGCGTAGTGGTCGGAGAGCCTTGACTTGAAGATGTCATAGTTGCGGGCTGACTCTTTGCCCCAGGCCACTTCGGCAACAGCGAGCAGGCGGGGGAATGTGAGGTAGTCAACATAGTTTTCCGAGCGGTTTTCATTGATCTGCGGAAGCTCCTGGAGCACTGTTCCGTGGATAAACTGGTCGCTCCACAGGCAGCCTTGCACACCTATTACGGTGCTTTCGGGGCTGTAGTCGTTGACCGGCATCGAATAACACTTCTCTACAGAGATCGGAGGCATCCAGCCTGCCGCCTTTATCTCGCCCGGGGTGGATGATTCGGGGAAGTCGAGATACATGTGTGTGGCGGGGGTGAGGATAGCCTTGTGGCCGTCCGGCACAGCCATAGCTGAGTCGGCCACATTGTGCCATATCAGGGCAACCACCGGAGTGTCCACCTTGCCGCGGGTGATAATCTCCTCCCAGCCGATGACAGTGCGGTCTTTCTCGGCCATCATCTTGGCAACCACATTGGTGAGCCAGCCCTGAAGTTCAGAGGCTTTGGTGAGCCCTTCCTTCTTCATAAGCGCCTGGCAGTCGGGGCATGATTCCCAGCGGGTGTACACCGCTTCATCGCCACCTATATTAATATATTTAGAGGGGAAAAGAGCCACGGTCTCATCAAGAACATCGCGCAGAAAGTCGATTGAACTCTGCTTGCCCACACACAGCAGGTCGCGGCTGATGAAGTGCTGGCGGGGCAGCTCATGCTGCAGCCCGGTGCAAGAGAGCCAGGGATATGCCACTATCGCGGAGAGAATATGAGCCGGGAATTCGATTTCCGGTATAATCTCCACGTTGCGCAGACGGCCATATTCTATAATCTCCTTGATATCCTCCTGGGTGTAGTAGCCGCCGAGCTTGTTGTGCTCGGGACCTGCGTATGCTCCCACCTCCGTGAGGCGGGGATATTTCTTTATTTCGAGGCGCCAGCCGCTGTCGTCAATCAGATGAAACTGCAGCTTGTTGAGCTTGTACATCGCCATCATGTCGATGTAGTGCTTCACATAATCTTTGTCGTGGAAATACCTGGCCACATCAAGCATCATGCCGCGCCAGGGGCGCTCCGGAGCGTCGGCGATGCTTACTTCCGGGGCTGTCCAGACGATATTTTTTACAGGCTTGTCGCTGTAAATCTGTGCCGGGAACAGCTGTAGCAGTGACTGGATTCCGTAGAACAGTCCACCGCGGTCGGCGCCGGTGATGGATATGCCCTTGGGGGTTACATTAAGGGTGTAGCCCTCGGGTTTTGTGACTTTTGCCGAGTCGATTACGAGGGTTACGGTCCCTTTTCCGGGACGTGACTTGATGTTGTAGCCGGTGGAGGTTGAGAGAATCTCCTCAAGGTAATCGGCATACTCCTCAAGGCCTGCACCATAACCGATTGTAGCGGAAGGTGAGAGGGTGAATTCACCGCTTTTCTGAACAATGCTCACCGGCGCCGGAATAATGTTTACCGGGCCGGCTACTGCGGGCGCAGAGCAGAAAAAGGCAAACGCCGCCGCGGCGGCACATAGCGAAAGTCTGATATTCATGGTCAAATTGTTGGTGTTAATCAAGCTACAAAGTTAGCGAAAAAAAACGGTAAGTCATCGCGACAGGGCTAAAATGCGGCGGTATGGCAGAAGGATAGGTGTCTGCGTGCAAATATTTTGTCAACTGTTAAAGAATTTTTTCATTAATAGTTGGAATAGCGCTTAATTTAGATTACTTTTGCAGAAAGTATAACCTTAGAGTAAATCCAAATTACCGAAATTTAATCCAAATTTTTTTATCACTATGTGGTTAACATGCTCATCTGTAGGAAGGAAGCTTGTGATGGCTGTCACAGGCGTGTGCCTTGTCCTATTCGTAACATTTCACTGTCTGATGAACGGTGTGGCTATTTTCTGGCCTTCGGGCTATAATGCTGTGTGCGCGTTTCTTGGCGCTAACTGGTATGCGCTCGTAGCTTCGCTCGGCCTCGCCGCTCTGTTTATCATCCACATCATCTACGCTGTGTGGCTCACTCTCCAGAACCGCAAGGCGCGTGGCAACGACCGTTATGCTGTTGTCAGCAAGCCTGCGCAGGTTGAATGGGCTTCGCAGAACATGCTTGTGCTCGGTATCGTGATTCTCGCTTTCATCGCCGTCCACATGATCCAGTTCTGGGCGAAGATGCAGCTCGCCGAAATTCTCGGCAATCACTATCCCGACCCTCAGGATGGTATGTACTTTATCAATGAGGCGTTCAAACTTGTATGGACTCCCATCGTCTACATCATCGCCTTTGTTGCTCTCTGGTTCCACATGAACCACGGTTTCTGGTCAATGTTCCAGAGCGCCGGCTGGGACAACGACATCTGGATCAAGCGTCTCAAAAGCATCGGCTGCTGGTGGACTACCATCGTGGTGCTCCTTTTCATTGCCGAAGTCATTGTGTTCACAGTCCGTGCCCACACCGGCTGCTAATTTCATTGTAAACAATACCACATCACAGATATGGCAGACATTAAGAACATAGAGGGTATGATTGACTCTACCCCTATAATGAAGGACTATGCCGACATAGAATCCTCCAAGCTCCCCGAATATCAGATTGACTCAAAGGTGCCCGAAGGCCCCATCGCTGAGAAGTGGACCAACTACAAGGCTCACCAGAAACTGGTCAATCCCGCTAACAAACGCAATCTCGACATCATTGTTGTCGGCACAGGTCTCGCCGGTGCATCCGCAGCGTCAACACTCGCTGAGTTAGGCTTCAATGTGCTCAACTTCTGCATTCAGGACAGCCCCCGCCGCGCTCACTCAATCGCCGCACAAGGTGGTATCAATGCAGCCAAAGACTATCAGAACGACGGTGACTCTGTTTACCGCCTGTTCTACGACACTGTGAAGGGCGGCGACTTCCGCAGCCGCGAGGCTAATGTTTACCGTCTCGCCGAGGTGTCAAACAATATCATCGACCAGTGTGTGCAGCAGGGTGTTCCCTTTGCCCGCGAATACGGCGGTCTGCTCGCAAACCGCTCTTTCGGCGGCGCTCAGGTGAGCCGTACTTTCTACGCCAAGGGTCAGACCGGACAGCAGCTCCTGCTCGGTGCATACGCTTCGCTCAACCGCCAGATTCAGAAAGGCCAGGTGAAGTCGTTCAACCGCCGCGAGATGCTCGACCTCGTTATCATCGACGGCCGTGCACGCGGTATCATCGTGCGCAACCTCGTGACAGGTGAGCTCGAACGCTACGCAGCTCACGCTGTGGTTCTCGCCACCGGTGGCTATGGCCGCACATTCTTCCTCTCGACAAACGCTATGGGCTGCAATGGCTCCGCCGCCATCCAGGCCTTCAAGAAGGGCGCATATCTCTCTAACCTCGCTTTCACTCAGATTCACCCCACATGTATTCCCGTGCATGGCGAAGACCAGTCGAAGCTCACCCTCATGAGTGAATCGCTCCGTAACGACGGCCGCATCTGGGTGCCCAAGAAAAAAGAGGATGCCGAGGCTATCCGCGCCGGCAAGAAACGCCCCACCGATATTCCTGACGAGGACCGCGACTTCTACCTCGAACGCCGCTATCCCGCCTTCGGCAACCTTTGCCCCCGCGACATCGCCAGCCGCGCAGCCAAAGAGCGTTGCGACGCCGGCTACGGTGTAGGTACAGGCAATGCCGTTTATCTCGACTTCAAGTATGCCATCCAGCGTCTCGGCGCGGATGTTGTGCGCGACCGCTACGGCAACCTGTTCGATATGTATCAGATGATTTCTGATGACAACCCCTACGAAACCCCGATGATGATCTTCCCCGCCAGCCACTATACAATGGGTGGTATCTGGGTGGACTACGAGCTCCAGACATCAATCAAGGGTCTCTTTGCAATCGGCGAATGCAACTTCTCGGATCACGGTGCGAACCGTCTCGGCGCTTCAGCCCTCATGCAGGGTCTCGCCGACGGCTACTTCGTGCTTCCCTATACGATGCAGAACTACCTCAGCGACCAGATCAAGGTGCCCCACTTCACAACAGACGCCCCCGAGTTTGACAAAGCTCAGAAGGATGTCGAGGACCGTATTGCCAAACTCATGGCAATCAAGGGCACAAAGAGCCCCGACGAAATCCACAAGCGTCTCGGCCATGTGATGTGGAACCTCGTTGGTATGGGACGTACACTCCAGAGCCTTGTCAAAGCTCTTGACGAACTCGAGGATGTGCGCAAGGAATTCTACACCGACCTCCGTATTGTAGGCCGTGCCGATGACCTCAACACCGAGCTCGAGAAGGCTCTCCGTCTTGAAGACTTCCTCGTGATGGCCAAGATGATGGCTATCGACGCGCTCCACCGCAACGAAAGCTGCGGCGCCCACTTCCGCGAGGAGTACCAGACCGCCGACGGCGAAGCCAAGAGAAATGACCAGGATTACATGTATGTGAGCTGCTGGAAGTACACCGGCGACAATGAGAAGCCCGTGCTCCTCAAAGAGCCCCTCAAATACGAGGCCATACAGGTGCAGACACGTAACTACAAGTCATAATCAGTAACAACCACGGGGCTGTGTCACCTCAAAAGGGTGGCCGGCCTACCAAATAACAAACATCATCAAATGGAAACAACAATCAGCGTAAACCTGAAAATTTGGCGTCAACGTGGTCCTAAAGAGAAAGGCCAGTTCGTCAATTATCACCTCGATAACGTGTCGACAGGCAGCAGCTTCCTCGAAATGCTCGATATGCTCAATCAGCAGCTTGTCGAGAAAGGCGAGGAGCCTGTGGTGTTCGACAGCGACTGCCGTGAAGGTATCTGCGGCATGTGCTCCCTTTACATCAACGGTCATCCCCACGGCCCTGTGCAGGGCATAACAACCTGCCAGCTCCACATGCGCAAATTCAATGACGGCGACACTATCACAATCGAGCCCTGGCGCTCTGCCGCTTTCCCTGTTGTGCGCGACCTCATGGTAAACCGCAATGCTTTCGACCAGATACAGCAGGCCGGCGGCTATGTGTCATTCAACTGCGGCGGTGCTCCTGACGCCAACGCTACCCCCATTTCCAAGGAGGTTGCCGATGTGGCTATGGACTCTGCAACATGTATCGGTTGCGGCGCTTGTGTGGCTGCCTGCAAAAACGGTTCTGCAATGCTCTTCGTATCTGCCAAGGTGAGCCAGTTCGCTCTCCTGCCGCAGGGTCAGGTGGAGCGCAAACGCCGTGCACGCGCTATGGTGCGCAAAATGGATGAACTCGGTTTCGGTAACTGCACCAACACCGGTGCTTGCGCGGCTGAATGTCCCAAGAACATTCCGCTGAGCAATATCGCCCGCCTCAACCGCGAGTTCATCAAGGCCAAATGTGCCGACTGATCCAGTAGATAACCTGCTTCAAAAACAACCGCATCCCGACGCCGAGAAGGCATCGGGATGCTTTTTTTATATGGGTGCGCCTGATAATCAGATGCGCACCTTGTATGTGGCTGTCGAACTCTTTACGATGTATATGCCGTGAGTCCGCGGTGCTATGGCTATTGTCGAGCCATCTGCCTTGCAGTGTGCCACCACAGTGCCTGCGGAGTTGAACACGGTTATCTCAGAGCCCTCTTTGGCGCCTGAAATTATTATCATGCCGTTTTCTGTAAACACGCTTTCCTTTGCACTCTCTGCGGCGCTGATAGCGGTAGAACTGTCGGTTACAATCACGGTGCAGCTCACGGATATACCGCTGCCGTCCGCCGCTGTTCCAGTAATGACAGCCTTTCCGGCGCCGTTGAGGGTTATCTCTCCTTTGCTGCTTACTGTTGCAACTTTATTGTCAGAACTGCTCCATATAATAGAGGTGTTTGTGGCGTTTTCAGGCAAGACAATTACAATAAGAACGATTTTATCGCCTTTATCACCTTCAAATTCGTATGCATGGAGCTTGATGGCACTGATTTTCACATCAACCGGCTTCTCGGGCTCTGTCGGTTTCTCCGGTTCGGTTGGTTTCTCCGGCTCTGTCGGCTTCTCCGGTTCTGTTGGCTTCTCCGGTTCTGTTGGCTTCTCCGGCTCTGTAGGGTCAGTAGGGTCAGTAGGGTCAGTAGGGTCAGTGGGGTCGGTTGGATCAACCGGCTTATCGGGTTGTTCCGGCTCCTCCTTGGCAGAGATGGTTAAGTCAAAGCTTGCGGCTGCTCCCTGACCATCTGCAGCAGTGGCTGTGACTGTTGCTGTGCCGGGAGCTTTGAATATTATTCTGTAGTCGTCTCCATCCTGCTCTATAGCCACTACGTCTGGGTTTGAACTGGTCCAGCTTACGGCGGAGTTGGCGGCATCGCTGTTGACGGCAGCCGTAATGGTATGCTCCTCGCCCTCTTTGCCTTCAATGGGCGTGTCCGCGCTTATTGTGTTGCCGTCTATGGCGATTGCTATATCTGTCACCGGAGCCTTAACAAGCAGCGGCACATCGGCTCTGAGGGTGGATGTGCCGGTAGACTGCGACAGGGCAAAGGATGCGAGTCCGCGTCCCGGAGCTGTCAGTTCCATTGTCACTTCCGTGCCGTCGGTGGATATTATTCTGCCTATGGATGAGGTGATGGTCCACTCGCCGTTCTTGACAACCGCGTCGGCAGGCTCAAACCCCACTGCAAGAATGATTATGTCGCCGGGGTAGCCGGATATTCCTGTCGGGCTCACTTTGTCGCCGCCAAAATACACCGTTATTGCATCTACCGATTGCGCAACGGTAATCTCCAGCTGGATGCTCCTTACTACCGGGGCGTATGGGTCGGCGCTTACAACCCGTACCTTAACGGTGCCTGACCCGATGGCGGTGAACACACCGTCTTCATCAACACTTACAATACCCTCCTCGCTGAGTTCATATTTCACCGATTTGTCAGCGGCGTTCTGGGGATATATGGTGTAGTCTATCGAAAACTTGTCTCCGACATTAAACACCTTCTCCGGCTGCTTGGCGTTTATCTCCATAACCGGCACACCGGGTATCACCTCGGTTTTTACTGTGTGCGGGTGCTCGGCAACAGCCAGATTCCGCAATATAATCTGTTGTTTGCCGGAGGTGCGGTAGATTATATCCCATTTCCCCCTTGAAGAATTGTACGCAATGGTGCGGACAGCAGACGGGTCGCTGTAGTCAAGAAACACATTGTCGTCGGCGGTGAAATATCCGAGTGCGGGCGTCCCATCCATGGTGCTGATCGGAGCGGGAAACATATATTCGGCCACACCGCTTGGCCCGGGAAGGTCCGATTTGTATGAAATGGTGTATGTTGTGTTGGCATACACCTTTTCGCTGAAAGTCGCCGAGATGGAATATGTCTTGATATTGAATGCGGGGAATGCCTTTGAGTATGCGGCCTTGCTTGCTTCCGGAGCCCAGATGATTTTACCATGGGGGTTTATGCTGCCGCTCTCCTCTATTACAGGCGGCCGGGCCGAGTAGAAAGCTACGAAGTATGATGACCCGGAGTTCGTAACATTGCAGGCTATGCTTTTCACACCGCTGCCAAACATCACACCGCTTAGATCAGGACAGTTGTCGAAGGTTTCTTCCGGCACCCGTTCAATGCCGGCGCCGAAACTCATGTTGTCGAGCTTCGGGCAGTTCTTGAACAATCCTTTACCGATGCGCTTTACCGAATTGGGTATCACCTCGTATTGATTTCTCATTGGTTTGCCCCTGAAGTCGGGGGCATCGCTAAAAGCATAATCGTCAATGAATTCTATGGTATTCGGTGTATGCACCACCTTCAGATTGCTGCCTGCAAAGGCATACTCGCCTATGCCGGTAACGGTGTATTCCTTGCCGTCCACCTCTATTTTTTCAGGAATTTTCAGTGCGGTGAACAAAATATCCTTATCAGACGAATTCATTCGGTCAACGAGGTCGGTCCATATATGCCGGTAGGTGCCCGGAAGGTATAGCGCGTCATATCCGGCAAAGGATAATTCGTATGGAGTGGCAGGAAACTGCCCTCTTGTGAGGTTGCTGTCGTCACGGGGATAGGTGAGGGTGGCGGTGCCATCCTCTTTCAGGAAAAAGTACATTGTGTTGACAAATACCTTAGGTGTTTTGCTGTCCTGCGCTACTGCCGCGGTTTGCTCCACATCCACTTTCGCGAGCACAGAATTGACATTTACCTCGAAGCTGAACGTTTTGTCGCTGCCATCGGCCGCAGTCGCTGTAATGGTGGCTGTGCCGGGATTTTTGAGCCGCAGATTGGCGCGTACTTTCGGCATCCCCTCAGTTGGCCCGGCTGCTACATCCAACCCAACGGTCGCAATTTCCGCAACCGCGGTGTTGCTGCTGGTCCACACCACATCCTTCACTCCGGCATCCAGATTATAGTTTATGTAGAGCGGCACCACCTCGCCCATGCACCCCTCTATGCCTTTGTCGGGGTCGATATCGCGGATGCCGTAGGGACGGTGCTCGCTGACAGTCAGATCAGTAATATCTTTCGCCGCACAGACGAAGATTTTCACCGGCACCTCATGGTGCCATTCCCTGCCCCATACAGCCACATTGAGCTGGCGATATCCCTCGCTCAGCATTCTCACATAGCCGCTCTCCTCATCAATCTCCACGTCAGCAAGGCCAATGTGTTCGGGATAGGCGAAGTTGTCAGGGCTGATGTACATTCTTGAATGGGTAAGCCCCTCGGGGTAACAGTGCGGGCGTATTTTCATTGCCTGACCCACCGGAAAATAGAGGTTGTAGTTGTTGCTGTCCTCAAACTTTTTCCACACATCTCCGTCAAGATATTCAAGTTCGTAGCCGGTTATATCCTGATACACAACCACGTTGAACTCAGATTTGGGACGCAGGGGTTCCGGGCCGGTGGCATAGATTGTGGCTGTGCCGGGGCTGACAGCGGTTACATTGCCCTCATAGTCAACTGAGGCGATATTGTAGTCTGAGCTTCTCCATTCCACTCCATTGACAGTTGCCGGGCCGAGGGTGGAATGGCTAAGTATGGCAGACAGCTTAAAGGTGCCGCCCACAGCTACACTATGGTCGGAGTTCCCGGAGCTGGTAATCACCAACTTATCCGGAAATACTGTGCCGGGTGGCACCGAATTCACGTTGACAGTCACCTCCTCGGTGTGGTCGGTGATATCCAGAGTGGTGAAATAGAGCTTGTATGTGCCGGGTTTGTTAAACCTCACAAGAGTCTGGTTTTCATACACCACATTGCCGGCGTCAAGCAGCCCCGGTTGGTCGCATGAGTAGGAGTACCACACTGTTTTGAACTTGCCGTCGGGAGCATCGCTGCCATGCAGGGAGTCTACTGTCCATTTGAGATTCTGCTTGCCGTCGTCAGTCTTGTCCCTGGGGTAGCAGTACACGTAGTCGTTTATCCCCTCGCCGGGCGATGTGCGGGTGAAGTTTATCTCGGCCTGATAGCCGGCGTATGCCTCTACAGTGGACTTTTTGAAAAGTATGCTCACCGGCTGCACATTCTTGTCCGGAAATGCTTTGGCGTAGGCGGCGAGGTAGGGGTAGGGCACCCATATCTCCTCGGCATCCACGGTGCAGCCTTCGGCAATCTCCGGCGGGGTGGCGCCGCCGAATGCAAGCCGTTTGAGTCCGGTGATGCTGCACTCTATGCGCTTTACATTCGAGCCTATTTTAAGCTCGGTGAGCGAGGTGCAGCCGTCAAATGTCTCTGCGGGAACAACCTCTATGCCATTGCCTATTATCATTCTTGTCAGCGAGGAGCAGTCTTTGAAGGTGCCCACTCCGATTTTTTTCACGCAGTCGGGAATAACCCTGTAAGGGGAGCCTTCGGCAACACCTTTGAAATTCTTGCTGCCGGCAAACACATAATCGCCGAACTCAACGTCATGGTCTTTTCCCCCTTCATAGGCCTCGCTGTTGAGCGCAAGGTGGATATATGCGATGTTGCTTCCGGCAAAGGCGTAGTCGCCAATCTTGTTGACGGTGGTTTTCACCATCTCGCCCGCTTCATTGTTGGCAGTGGTGTTCAGCGATATCAGCAGTGCGGAGTGAAACGCGTCATAATCGTCGCTGTAGACTTTCGCAAACTTGCTCATGAAGAATTTTTGCCCGTTGTGAATCACCGCTTCCCATCCAGGAAACTGGAAATCGTAGGGTTCGGCGGGAAATGCCGGTTGCGCATCGGGCTGATAGCCAAGCCGCTCGCGGGGATATGTCAGGGTCACATTCCATTCCACACTATCGGGGTTGTCGACTATGTACCAGAATGTGGAGTATGTTGTGGTGAGGTCTGTGGCATTGCCTGTGCCAAGATTCTCGATGGATGAATGTTTCTGTCCATGAGTATCGTTTGCTATATACACGTCAGCCCGGGCGGTGAAGAGCAATGAGCCCAGTGTCAACGCGAGAGCGGCTGCAAAAAAGCGATAATCCTGCATTATAATCCTTTTGTATAAATATATTCCATGCAAAATAAGCAAATAAGCGGTTTCTGAGAGGGGTGCGCGGTGTTAAAAAATGCTAAGTTGACCAAAGGTGCGCTACAAAGCTATATTTTTGCATTCAAATACAATACAGGAATGGCTCATAAGTTGACAGAATACCTCCCATCCCGGCCTCTCATTCTCATGATGTGGCTGCTGTGCTGCATGCAGACGGCGGGGCAGGAGATTACCGAGATAATAGATTTTGACTCGCCCCGGTGCTTTTTCTCCGGAGTGAAGGCCGGCTATGAGACCAAAGTGGAGTTCAGCACGGAGAACAATTCGTATGGCAAATGGCTCAACACTCCGCTCAGCTATGTCAACGCGCCGGCCTCGCAGATGCCTTATGGCGAGTCAGAGAGGGAGACCAGCGAAACCGGGAGCCCGAACTATAATTTCAGCGCTTATAAGCCGGTGACGAATGTCGGCCCGCTGGCTCAGCTGCGCCAGGGGCTGGTGACCCTCAATTTCAACTGGCGATATATCCCCACAAGCTTTTCTTACCAGAATTATGTTGAGGAAAACTTTCCGATAAGGATTACCGACGGTGATAAGGCCACCTATTATGTCTACAATCTCGAAACGTCAACCAACGAGTCGCGCAAATATAAGGACAAATTCATCACATGGTGCAAGAACCGTGAGTTTACCATAATTGTGCCTGAGGGCTACAAGCTTACAAAGGTGGAGCTTGCTCCCATGATTCCGGGCTCATCCGAGGGCGTCTATCACACAAATCTCGAGGCTCTGACTTTCAGAGACTCGCCGAAAACAGCAAGTTCAAACGGCCCGCAGGGCGAGGAGTTCGGCACCAAGGAGTTGTTTGGCCGCAAGCCTACATGGCGGGCTGATTATTACCCGGCGCTGCGGTGGTATCCCGAGTCGGTGGTGCGTCAGGTGAGTGTGTATGTGGCCAACAGCGGCATGCAGCTCGCAAGCCGCAGCATAAGCGTCACTTACGAGCCTGACCCCGATTATGTGGCTCCTTCCGAGCCGACGCTCACACCGGTGGTGATGTACACAAGCGGTTCGCCGAAGTACGACAATATGTTTTTCGAGTCGGCTGACATACGCATCGCTCCGGCTGACGAGAACCCGCTCACTGAGCTGTTCTACACCACCGACGGCAGCGACCCCACGGATGAGGCAAATCTGTCAAGGAAGTCCGGTGTTGGCGAGATTCTGTTTACAAACCGCACCACCGATATTTCGCTAAAAGTGTCGGCAAGAGACCCCGGCAAGCGCTACAGCACACCCCGCACGGTGGAGCTCAAGCGTATGCCATACACCAAAATCTACAGCATCAGCGACACCCGCACCGACGGCTTTGAATATCCTCAGGGACCGGTGGTGTTCACAAGGCCGCTGATAGTTCTCGACAGCTACAGCGAGGATGGCATGTATGTGCTCACCGTGTGCGATGCACAGGCGCCGTACTCGGCTATGCGCATGGTTTCCGCCACCCCTTTCCCGGCTAATTTCAAACCGGGCTATGCGCTGATGAATGTGCCGGTTGAGATAAGCCGTGGCAGCTCGGGGGTGCTCACCGGCGACTCATCTCCCTTTTCCGAATATATCTATTTTCAGGGCAACAGTGTGGCCACCACTCTCTCTGTCGCGGATGCTTCCGGCGCTCCGGATGCTTCGGCTGCCGGCAATGCGGTGCGCTACACGTTTGTGAGAATGAGCGATGGCAATATCGCCTTTGCTGATGGCTCGCGCCTGCCGGTGGTTGCGGTGGGAGGCCGGCAACTGCCTGATTTCGATGCCGATAAGCTGTATCGCATCTTCGGTGTGCTGGAAAAAACCGCCTCCGGCATTCAGCTCGTGTATGCCGCCTCATTCGAGTGTCCCGAATTGGCGCGTATCAGCATCGAAGGGCGCGAATGTGGCGATACCGTTCCCTTTTTTGACGCACCGATAGTGTGCCGGCTGATAGAGCCTGACCCCGATGCCCTCTATTTTTTCAGCTATCCCGACCATGACACCCCGGATAAGGAATGGCCGTCCAACATGGGAATCCAGATTACGAATACCCTGCGGCTTAACATTGTGGCCAGGAAGAACTCTATCGAGGTTGCCCGGCCGGTGTATTTCCGGAAACTCAACCCGATGTCAACCTCCTCTGTATTTGACATTCTTCACGGCTATTCATCCGTCGGCACTGTCCACCGGGTGAATACTCCGGTGGCTGTGATGGAGCGCTATGGCGATTTCTACACGGTTGCCGATGAGCAGGGCAGGGTGTTTGTGTTGCGCTCGTCCAACGGTTGGGGAGGTGACAATCCTCACCCCGGCGCAGCATACGTGAGCTTTGGAATGGACAAATGCTCCGATTCGGGCTTTGTGTACGGCGATGTAAGCCGCTATTCCACAACACTTTCCACATCCGTACCCATCAGCCTGCCGCAACCGGTGACGGTGGGCATTGACGACCCTGTGGAGCTCAACAAGCTTGTCACCATTGCTGACTATACACCGGCTACCCCGCGCGACTTCGGCTTATACACAGGGCTTTGCGGCGATGTGGCGCTCAATCCCGCGCGGCGTTACAATATCACCGGATTTTACTCCACCTCCTCGCTCTTTGTGCTGCTCGATGCGCAGGAACTGCCTCAGTGCCAGACTCCTGTCATCTCCATCAACCCCTCTGCCGGTGAATATTCATTCCTAACATCGACCACAGTGACAATCTCCGGTCCGGAGGGGGCGGTGATAAAGTACACCGGCGATGGCTCCGACCCGTCAACATCCGCCAAGGCATACACCTACAGCCGCCCCCTGAGGCTGTCGGGCTCAATGACAATCAGGGCGGTGGCCATGATGGACGGATATAGCCCGAGCGAGGTAGCGACAGCCGAACTGCAACGAATCACAACAGATGTCAAGTCCTTTGCTGACGTTACACCCGGCATAACTGCCTGCTTTTCAAGCGATGCGGATGTGATAGCCCGCACGGCCAACTATCTTGTGCTCCGCGATATGCAGGGCAACCGCGCATCGGTGTACACCGGTGTCACCCCGCTGCCGCAGGAGCCGGTCAACGGCGACCGCATACGCAATTTCATTTTCGCTGCCGCAAACAGCTATGATGCAAGCGCTTACACCTCAACCTTCACCGCTATCGGCAAGGGTGTTAAAACCGAGGTTGAGTCTGTTGACGCCAACAGACTTGATGATATGGAGCTGCATTCGCTTGTGAGCATCCGCGGCCGGTTCACCGCCGCCGATGAGTTTGAGGGTATCGCTGTAGTGACTGACCAGACCGACCCCACCGGCGGCTATCCGGCCGATGTGGTGGGGCGCACCTTTGTGATGACCGCCGTGCACACCTCCACGCTCACAACTCCCCGCTGCCTCATTCCCCTGGCTATCAGGGATGTAACCGGCACCCCACCGGTGATATCGGCCGATTGTGGTGAGGAGAAGTTTGACAGTCAGGCAATTATAACAATCACACACCCCTCTGAGGATGCACGCATTTTCTACAGGCTCAACAACAGTCCGTGGGCACCTTACACTGCCCCCTTCACCGTCAGAACCACAACCCTTGTGGAGGCATACGCGGTTGAGGCAGACTATGAATTCTGCTACGCTCAGCCGCTCCTTGTCGAGCAGATGATAAAGGAGCCCGAGCCCGAGCCTGAACCTGATCCGGAGCCCGAGCCTGAACCTGATCCTGAGCCCGAACCGGAACCCGAACCGGAGCCGGAACCGGAGCCTGAAAACCCCGACCCCGGTGATGTCGATGCTATTGAGGCCCCCGCCGGTCAAGCGGAGGAGGTGAAGGTGGAAAACGGCATTATCATAGCTCCGCAAGGGTCAAGGATATATAACCTCCTCGGCGTAGAGATGAAATCGGCGCGCCTTCGTCCCGGAATCTACATCGTAGTCACCCCCTCCGGCACCCGCCTCAAAATCCGCCTCTAATCCCCCCTCACGGTCTGCCGGGAAAAAGCACCCGCGGTGTAGGGGCGCCGATACATCGCGCCCGCATCACCCGCACCACAGCGTGGTGCCATCGGAGAAGTCGGAGCACCCGGAGGGTGCGATTATCTTGTTAGCCGCACACGCAGTGTGGGAGACGTCGGAGAAGCGCTCTTCACCCGCGGTGAGCGGGTGGCCAGGAAAACTGGGCGTGGGAGACGTCATCACCGCAGCGCGGTGACATGGAGATTTCCCCGGGTCAGGGAGCGTAGCGACCGCCACCCGGGGAAGGTGAGAATGTTCAAGATACGACCCCGTAGGGCGTCGCACATCCATGATACAGGGTTTGACCCCTACAGGGTCACCTGCCGAGTGGTGCGCTTTTCCAGGGGTGGCGGTCGCGATGCTCCCTTACCCCTGGCTATCTGCCTGTGCACCACGCTGTGGTGCGGGGATGCCTGCGCTCAGCCTCACCGAGGCCAAGGTGCAAATGGGGTGAGAATGTCTGGTACCTCCGGCACCATCTTGGTGGATGGATGACTGCGCTCCCCGCACTTCGTACGAGGTTAACAAAATTGGCGAGCCTACGGCTCTATATTACCCACCCGCCGTGTAGGGGCGCCGATACATCGCGCCCGCATCATCCCACCGCACCACAGCGTGGAGACGTCGGAGACGTCGGAGCACCCGGAGGGTGCGATTATCTTGTTAGCCGCACACGCAGTGTGCGGATTATCAGCGACATACCGAGATGGTGCCGGAGGTACCACACCTTCACCACACCGCGTTGATGGCCTCGCCGAGGCCCGCTTGCCACAGGTAGAAACAAAAGGCGGCGACCCATACGGATCGCCGCCCTTATGATATAGAAGGATTATCAGTCTACTTTGACTTTCACTGCTTTGCCGCCTGGGGTGCGCACAATGTAGATGCCTGCGCGCAGGCCGGTTGCGTTGACTCTCCGTCCGGTGATGTCATACACCTCGCTGCCTTCCGGAGCGATGATGCTGCCACCTTCGGCGCGGATATTGCCCTCTCTCTCCTCGGCGTCGATGCCGTCAATGTCGGTGGGTATGAGCCATACTGCGATGTCGGTGGGCTCGCCCGCAAGCTTGCCGGCCTCAACGAGGATTGCCATGATGCGGCCGCCCTCTTTCATCTCGATCGGGTTCTCATACTTGGTGCCGTTTTCGGGTGTCACCTGCTCTGTGGGGTTGATGAGGTAGTAGATTGTACCTGTCAGACCCTCCTCCGGTGCGAGATATACAGTCACCTTGGTCGGGTCGGAGGTGTCATCGATGGTGAATACCACCTTGCCGCTCACCTTGGCATTGTCATTGTCATTGCTGCCACCCTGAGGCATATCCACAACCATCACGCGGATGCTGCTCACAGCGCCCTTGGCCTTGCCGGGCTCCTGGATGCAGGCGTAAACGGTTGTCTCCTCGGTATATTTGAGCTCGGTGCCTGCGGTGTAAACCTTGTTGCAGCTGCGGTCATTGCCCTCGGAGTACCAGATGGTGCTACCGGCGGCAGCGCCTGCTGCGGGGGCTATGGTGAGGGTGGTCACACCATCGCCCGGGGTGACGTTGAATTCAACATCGCCGCTCTTGCCAAGCGCGGTAAGAACAATATGGGTGTGGTCGCTCTCAACAGCGTTGGGGGCTACGGCCTTGGCGTGGATATAGGTGTCTTTGGTAACGGCAAACTCATGCTGGTACTCATACCATGTGAGGTTGTCGGGGCTGAAGCCCTTGCTCTGGTCAAACGCGTAGTAGATCTTGCTGTTCTTGGAGGGGCAGGCGAGCGACACCATTGTCATTCCCTCGAATGAGGCGGTGATTTCGCCGGCGCCGTTGGTGCTCTGTGTGTTGCCGTCGCCGATTGTGGCGGTGACAGCGGCTGTTTTGCGCAGCAGCTTGGCTTCGAGCGGCCAAACCTCCATCTTGGCCTCCTTGGAGGGGTCGTTGAGCATCACAAATCCGGTGATGTCGTAGGTGGCGCCGTCAGCGAAGCCTTCGGCTACGGGCTGCTTGTTGCCATCCTCGTCTACCGTGTACACATCCACATCGCCGAGTATTCCAACCTTAAGAGCATGTGTTCCATGGTCGCCGCTCTCAGCTATGCTCCATTTGTCGATGTCGCGGATCGAGGCTGCGTCTGTGGCCGATGCTGTGACGCCTTTGAGGGTCACAAGGCGGCGCGGGTGCTTCTCTATGTCGAGTGCGTCGGTGACGTCAGGCTCGTGGGTGAACTTGGCATCGGCGGGGCCGGAAGACTTGAATGTGCTTTCAAATTCGTCGGCCACAGCTATGCGGTTGCCGTTCTCATCCTCATGGAATCTCACTGTGAATCCTGTGAGGAGGTCGCCGTTGCTGATGTTCATGTCGGTCTTGTCGGCCCAGCCCCCTTTGAGCTCGATGGGGAGGTAGTGGCCGACGCGGCCTACAACAAACATGTAGTCACCACCCATTGCAACAACCTTGGTGTCGCCGGTGAAGCGGTATGCCTCACCCTCTTTGGCCGACTGGAGGAAGTTGAGGATAAACTGCACGTCATGGCTGTTTTTCTTGAAGCGGCGGGTAACAACAGCACTCGGGGTTTTGCCGGGAGCGGCTGCGAAAGCGCGCACTTCGATATCGCCGTCGCCGAGAGCCAGCTCAGGAGCGTTTTCAACATATTCGTGGCGCGAGTTGAGGTTTTTGAGAGGGTCGAGGCCATCGATGCTATAATAGATTGTCACCTCCTGATCCTCCTTGAGTTCAAGGTCGTAGCCGTCGATATCCTTAGCTTCGGCGGTCATCTTGATTGTGCCGGTGCCGGTGTAGTCAATGTCAAGAACCTCATCATTCGTGGGCTCCTGACCGTCGATAAACACCTTCGGGGCAGCAACCTGGGCGGTGCCTTCGAAGCTCATCAGGGCGAAAGCGTATTTACCCTTGTCCTCGGTGTCGTTGTCGTCATCATTATCAATCATGGCGATACCGGTGAGGTCGAAGCCCACACCCTCGGCGTATGCCGCAGCGAAGCCGGTGCGCACAAACACATCCATTCTCATGCTTGTGGGTGTTTTGAGGTCAAGGGTATAAATGTAGGGGAAATCATCCTTGGTAGTCGGGTCGGTGTTCTCCACTCTGGGTTTGAGATACACGCCTTTGAGCTTGACCATGACCATACGATACTTGCCATCGAATTCAAAGTTGTCGGTGGGGGCGGCGGGGATGGTCTCGTAGTTGTCTTCGCTGATTTCCACGTGGCGGTCAAATTTGATAGTGCGGGCAAAGCCGTCGTTGTTGCCGAGCAGGTTGCCGCGGTCGTGGGTGGGGCTGATTGCGAAGCCGGTTATCACGTCGCCGATCTCAAGGGGAGCGGCGGTGCCGTTCTTATCAAACTCTGTTTCCCAGCCCTGAGGGTTGATGGTGTTCTTGATCAGCAGGCGGCGCAGGTGCTCGTCTTCATCCATCTCGGCCTCGGTGTCACTGTTGAAGTCGCGCACGTAGAGGTACTTGTCGGTCTTGGCCTCGATCACCACTTTGCCGGTAATCTGATAGATGTTTTCAGAGGGGGTGGCGAGCTCTATATCCTTGTAGTCCTTGATAGAAGCCACCTGCACAGCTTTGCGCTTGGTGATGCGCACCTTGGCGGGCGCGAGGCTCTTCATGCCGTTGAGATGAGCATAGACAACCAACTCCATTGTCTCCTTATCGTTGAGAGCGGAGAGGTCTACTGTAAACTTGTTGTCTACCACTTCTATCTCATCACCACCATTGATAGTATAGGTGAATTCAGATTTGTTGTCGGCGTTGCCCTCAACTCTGAAAGTCACTTCGGGCGACACCGCCTGGATGCCGATGAAACCGTCAGGATCCGCATCACCCTTGATGGGGTTGGGAGCGAACAGGTTGGGAGTGCCGGGACACTGCAGTATCTCCGCGTTGGGGAAGATGGCGAGAGTACCCAGGGCAAGACCGATATAGCCTCGCACGCAGTAGAGATTACCGTCATCGAGGTCGTCCAAACCCACTGTGTTTAGCGGGTGGTTAGTGAAACGGCCATAGAGCTGAATGCGGGTGCCGTCAGCCATCTCAAACTCATTATTGGCATCAAGCCATTTTAGTGAGCGCAGGGTCACATAGCGGCTGAAATCATTCACTCGGTCAATTTTGATGCGATCAGCCGGATTCTGCGCAGCCTCTCCATTTTCGGTGAATTCCCAGCTGTCGTCAACAACAGGTGTTTTGAGCATGCCGTACAGAGTTGGGGATATGCTGTTTGAACCGTTGGTGAGATACAGCTCGGCCATCTCGGGCTCATTATTGTTGTAGTGGAGCCAACCGGTTATGCCGTTGGCGGGAATAACATAGTTCTTTGACTCAAACTCTGAGTTTGGAATAGATGATATGTCAGTGGGCCAGTCTTCGCTTGTGAATGCACCCACAACCTTGATGGGCACACCGTTTTTATTCACAACATACAGATAGCTCGGAGATTGAGCTACGATGTTTGACTGCAAAGTCTTATAGAAACCCATAACCTTTACCGGCTCGGTGATGGTTACCAACGTATTTTCAGTAAGAGAACCGGACCATGAGAGCTTGTCGTCAAGTGTCTTTGGCCATGTGTATTCCCACTCAAAGTCGGTGTAGGCCCAGTCGCTCCACACAGTTGCGCCCTCAACTTCGCGACCTGCACGGTAGAAAAGGCGACCGTTGCGAATGGTCACTGTGCTGAGATCTGCCTTGCCATCCTCAATATTGATGTTGTTTTGGGCTCCCGGAGCTGATGGCCAATTGTTTTCAACAAAATAGTACTGTGCCTTAGTGGCATCGTCGGAGAACTGTAAATAAGCATCGATATTGCCGGAGTTTTGTCCGTACACACGATATTCATTGGCTCCTATTTTTACAGCACCGCCCTTAAACTTAAATTTCGGGGCGTCGGGAGCCTTCAATCCCACATGAATCCACAGCGGGTCGCTGGTGCCGGTAGCGTTGGTGTAGGCCACGCCTATCCATGCATCAGTGCTGCCTGCTGGAATATTAGCCTTTGTAAAAGTCAGTTTATCACCATCAAAGGCAATCTCCTCACCCCAAGAGCTTGCATCAACCTCGCCTGTCGGCTTAGTTGCAAAAATCTGGTTATGTTTAGAGGATATTGTGCCTTGGAACTGGAACATGAAGCTGACACTTTCGTCTAAGCCGATGCGCGAAGGAATGTCGGTACCGGTATAGTTGTCCTTGCCATCAACAGTGGCCTGTGTAAGGGTCAGAGCCTTAGGTTTATCTATGGCTTTGCGTATAATCTTGAATGTTAGAGGCTTACTGTTGGATGAGTAGTAGGGGTCATAGATATACTTATCATTCGGATTTTGGCCTCCGTAAGAGAATGTGGCTATTTTTATTTCATCTCTCGTGCCATTTGCTGGATAATCTGTTGACCCAGGTGCCATATTCCTGAATTCAACTTTGAACGGAGATTCAGAAACCTGAGTTCTTTTACCGCCTGACGAAAGAGTCGGGTCTGTGTAATCAGTTGTATAATAAGTATAGATGGGGATATTTGTAGTAACGGCGGTAAACTTAATTATTGGGTTTCCTCCCGGATAATATACAATATGATTTTCCTCATCGTACTCGTATCCTTGTTCTTGTAGCCAATCTTTATCAATCTCTGCAACAGGTGGCCGATAATAACTGCATTTTATTTTTGTGGGAGTTCCGAACATTGCAGAAACATCATTGTAGCCCACTATCCTTAATGAGAAGTCATTAGCAGCAAGATTTTTATTATCTGTAATTTTGACTTCCGTGAATGGAATATTTGCGCCCCCGTATTTAACCCATTTAGTCTTAGCATCTTTGGCATTAGTACTAACATTAGCATCAATGGCTTTTGGAGCTGGGACTGTTTCACTGAATGTATAGTAAATTGTATTTGCGAAACGTGGCATTTTTACAGAAACCGGGCTAGTGGCTGGTAAACAAGGCATTGAAAGAGTCTTTGCTGCTTCATTATATCTGAACAGATATTTGTTTGTTCCATCGCTACTCACTGAAATTGAAGGAATTTCCGGAGCAGTAACGGTTCCAGGTTCGTACTCGATGTCAATAGAGGTGATTGTGCAAGTGTTGACTTTTACCAATTGAAGCGGTTTGGTGTCATCAATTGGCTCATAAACCCATTTTGTTGAAGATACACTTGCAAATCCTTGTGGGCACTTAGAATTATAATTGTTTCCATTATAGCTCCCTCCTTGAAAAGGAGTGATGACAGTGGATTTAAGAGTAAAAGTGACCTTCTTTATCTTTCCAAACATAATACCGATATTTAAGGAACCGGTATTTGTGGACAGCTCTCTGCTTGTAGTGTATGTTAAGGTAGAAGATCCGGTTCCAGAAGTACTATATGAACAATCAATAGTAATAATATCGCTCTTATCTTTAGTTGACCTCTTCATTGTGCGAAAATAGGTCTTTGCTGCTAAAGTAGATGTCAGAGTGGTAAATGAGGTAGCTTTTGGCCCCATATATTGAATAGCAGATCCGGCCGTTGTAGTTTCGGAGTAGTTTGATGCGTTACTTGCAGTAAAGAAATTCATTGTTTCTGTCTGCGCATATAGCGGAGGGATTAGCAGCAGGAGGGCTGCCATTAGCAAAAGTAGTTTTTTCATAAGCATTTATTTTTTATGATTGGTTGATTGTTGATTCCTGTATGGTTGCACGTCAGCGCGCCCCGCGCCTGTGTGGTGCGAGGTGTTCGTGGGGTGTATGTTGTTGATTAGTAGGGTATTGAATGTGGGGGGGGGTAGAAATATGCCTCTCCTGTCACAAAAAAATGTTAATATGTAATCCCTAAATATCAATTCTGTATACTATCCAAATCCCTGGGGCACAGCCCTCATAGCCGCAAAATTATAAACAAATCCCCATCCCTCCAAATTTTTCTCCCCCGAATTTCCTTTTTTTGTGGACGTTCCCCGACGCTTCCTTCTCTGTGAGCGTGGTCGCGAGAGGAAAGAGGTGTGGTACCTCCGGCACCATTTTTGTTGGTAGATGCCTGACCCCGCACTTCGTACGGGGTTAACGAAATTGGCGAGCCTCCGGTTCTATATATTACCTTGCGTATCCCACCGTTTCACGGTGATAGCGTCGGAGACGCCGGAGCACCCGGCGGGTGCGATTATTTTGTTAACCGCGTACGCAGTGCGCGGATTATCAGCGATATACCGAAATGGTGCCGGAGGTACCACACTTTCTCGCATATATTGGATCGACGTCGGAAACGTCAGCGGTTCGGAGAACCGATGTCACGAATAACCCCTGCACGAGCGCGCAGCGCGAGGCCTGGGGGAAGCGCCGCCTCTCTCTTCTGAGCCTCGCGAGAGGCGATGTAATAAAATGTGCATACCATAACATCGCATCACCGATGCTCCCTGTCAAACATGGCTCTCCACACCCCAGGCCTCGCGCTGTGCGCTCGTGCAGGGGATATATATGACATCGCGCATCCTGCGCTCAGACCTCGCCGAGGCCATTCACCTGTCCTCTCTCCTCTCGCGACCCCCTCACAGGGGTCTTATTTCGTTTTTGCGACCTGTTCGTGGGGTGTCGCTGCGCTCCACACCCACGCTACTACCTCGCGGCCGGCTCGCCGCCGGTCTGATGGGACATCGCGCTGCGGCTGTGGGCGCGATGTATCGGCGCCCCTACATTCCACCAACTAACAACTAAAAACTACCAACTAAAAACTACTTATTGTTGCGGGGATGGTGGGATAGGATTTCGTTGCGCAGGTGGGAGCGGTCGAGGTGGATGTATATCTCGGTGGTGGCTATGCTCTCGTGGCCGAGCATCTGCTGGATGGCGCGCAGGTTTGCTCCCCCTTCAAGAAGATGGGTGGCGAATGAGTGGCGCAGTGTGTGGGGCGATATGGTTTTGAGTATGCCGGCGGTGTCGGCGAGACGCCGTATGATTGTGAAAATCATCTGGCGGGTGAGGTGGGCGCCACGCCGGTTGAGAAATAGGTATGCCTCCTCGCCCGGTTTTACGGCAATAGCCCCGCGGTCAGGCAGATAAGCCTTTATGGCATCGGTGGCTACCGGCGATATGGGTATTATGCGCTCTTTGGAGCCTTTGCCTGACACCACAATATAGCCTTCGTCGAGAAACAAGCGGCTGATCTGCATGGTGGTGAGCTCAGACACACGCAGGCCGCAGCTGTAGAGGGTTTCGATTATGGCGCGGTTTCGCGTCGCTTCAGCGGTGGAGGTGTCGATGGCGGCTATGAGAGAGTCGATTTCGGCAACGGTGAGCACCTCGGGCAGATGCAGGCCTATGCGAGGTGTCTCAAGCAGCTCAGTGGGGTTTGCGGGTATCGCGCCGGTGAATTTGAGGTAGTGGAAAAATGATTTGAAGGCTGATACCATGCGGGCTTGCGAGCGTGGGGCTATGCCGAGGTCGAACAGGTCGGCGCAGAATGAGCGCAGGTGGCTGACAGTCACCTCATCCGGGGCAATGCCGATGAAGTCGAGGTGCTCGCCGAGGCGGCTGAGGTCCTGGATATATGCAATGCGGGTGTTCTCGCTCAGGCCGCGCTCGAGCAGCAGGTGGGCCTCGTAGGCGTCAAGAAGGTCTGAAAACAGCTGTTGCACGTTATATAAGTACGTCGAATTTCTGGTGGGGGAGGGATGGTCTGCCGGTGATCACCGCCTGGCGTATGCCGCTGAATGACATGCCGCAACGGTATACCTGACTGAAAATTTCAGCGCAGTCGGGCTTGCGCAGGTCGGTGAATACCGCGCATCCGCCGTCGGCGAGAATCCGCTTGATGTATGCTATTCCCACAATGGAGCCGGGTGACACTATCACTGCTTTGTGACATTGCGGTGAGGCGGCGGTGTCGGACAGCGCGGCGTCAATGGCGGCGTGCTGACCCGGGGATAGGGGGCCGGAGCGCACCACGGCGCTTGGAGCGAGGTGGAGCAGAATGCGGTATAGGCGGCGGTCGGCGGCTGAGGTGCCTATTGTTGAATAGGCGTAGTAGGCGTTGCGGCAGCGCAGCACATCGTTGACGAATTTGAAAGCGAAAGGGGAGTGGATGCCAAACCCCCTTGTGCGCCATGCGCGGAGCGGTATCGACGCCACTGCCTTAATCCACGCTGCCGGTTTCATCATTATTGCCGGAGGGTTTGCGGCCTTTCAGAGCCATTGCCAGAGCTGCGGCGGCGATGAGGTAGATGAGGATAATGGAGATTGTGGCCGCAGTGGTGGTGGTGTGGAGCGATTTGGGGTCGAACCACATCTCAACGGTGTGGCTGCCGGCGGGTATGTTGACGGCGCGCAGCAGATAGTTGACGCGGGATATGTCGGCGGGCTTGCCGTCGACGGTGGCGTGCCATCCCCAGGGGAAATACACTTCCGAGAACACCGCGAGGGCGGGACCGGCGGCTGACACATGGTATGTGAGCCGGTTGGGGGCGTATGAGGTCTCGAATATAGTGTCACCGGGCTGTGTGGGCGCGGGCAGCTTTATAGAGGATGCGAATGAGCGGTCGGCCACGGCTGCCGTGCGTGGCTGAATGACAGAGAGCGCGGCCATCTCGGCGTCGGCGCCATCCACAAATGCCACAGAGTCAACGAGCCATGCGTTGCCGAAAGCCTCGGGGTTGAAGAGTGGCGCACCTGTGGGGTCGATGATGTATCTGGCGTTGAGCATGTTGAGCACCTCCCAGTCGGCATCGGTCTGCGAGCCGTTGAGGAAGTTGCCGAGGTGAGTGTCGATAAGATCCTGGAAGCGTGTGAGCTTCGCGGCATGATAGCCTCCGACAGTCTTGTGGTGATAAGATGGGGCTGCCTGCCAGAAGCGCGGTATATCCATCACGCGATAGTTTGCGGCTGTGTCGGCGAGAATGGTGCGGTCGGCGTCAGACAGAGGGAAGGGGTCGGCCTGCGCGAGCTGCCGTGGCATGAAGCTTTCGGTGTCGAGGTAGCGCTTGTTGACAGAGAAGAGGTCGGTGAGCACAACCACTCCGCACACCAGTACTGCTGCCGCTGCGGACAGCTTGCGGTAGAAGAACAACAGCAGAGTTACCGCGCCGGCGGCTATGAACAGGAGCGAGCGGAGCGCGTCGGCTGAAATCATCGACTGGCGCAGGCTCTCCACCGCGTTGTAAATCCTTGGGTTCTGCAGGCTGAATGTTGCGGCGGTGGCCTGGTCGTAGCCCTGCTGCAGCAACTGCTGCGAGAGGATGGAGTCGATATTCCGGTCGCCGTCTGTGATTACGGAGCCGAAGATCCCGGGGGCAACCGCCGCGAGCAGGCAAATACCTGCCGTGATGCCGAAGCACCAGATGAACGGTTTGCGGTATTCGGCCCATCTGTCACGCCCCGAGATGAGTTTCTGCAGGGTCATGGCGGCGAGGAGGGGCATGGTGAATTCGGCTATGACGAGTATCGACTCGACGGTGCGGAACTTCGAGTACATCGGCATATAGTCGATCATCAGGTCGGTGAGCCACATGCAGTTGCGGCCGAGGGCAAGCAGCACTGACAGGGCTGTGAGCACCAAGAGCGCCCATTTGACCGGACCCTTCACAATGACGCATCCGAGCAGGAACAGGGCGCATACCAGCGCGCCCACATACACCGGGCCGTTTGTGCCTTCCGGCTCGCCGAAATACTGGCTGATGAAGTCGAGGTAGCGCGCCTCCTGGGGCGACAGCTCCCCGTCGCTTACCATCTCCTTGGCCTGTGGCAGTGAGGAAAGCGAAAGGATGTTGTTCTGTCCCTTCTCGGGTTTGTTTGAAGCGCCACCCTTGACGTTGGGAATGAGGAGGGAGAATGATTCGGAAGCGCCGTAGCTGTACTGTGTTATGTAGTCGCGGTCGAGGCCGGATGTGGCTTCCGGGTTGCCGGTCGAGCGGTTGAGCTCGCTGTGGCCACCGCGCATGGTGTACTTGGAGTACTCGTAGGTGTTGTAAAGGTTTGGCAGGTTCGCAACCACTCCGAGGCCACCTGCCGCCGCGAGCACAGCTGTTGCCACGGCCCATTTCCTGACGGTGCCTTTTCTGATGGCCTTGACAAGAAATGCAATGGCGAGGCCAAGCATCACAAACAGGAAGTAGTAGCTCATCTGCACATGGTTGTTGCTGATCTGGAGCATCGAGAAGATGGCTGTGAGCGCCGCGCCTGCGAGGAGCCGCCCCCTGTAGCACAATATCAGTCCGGCGATTGTTGGGGGCACGTATGCCAGCACCACGAATTTCCAGATATGGCCTGCACCTATTATAATTATGAAGTAGGATGAAAAACCGTAGGCTATGGCACCGACGAGGGCCACATACCAGCGCATTTTCATCGACATCAGCAGGATAAAGAATCCGAGCATCATCATTGCGAGGAGATTTGCCGGGTTTGGCAGACCGAGGCCGAAAACGGTGTTCAGCCATGAGAACAGCGAGTCGGAGGGGTATGATGGAGCAATCTGAAAGGTGGGCATGCCGCCGAACAGTGAGTTTGTCCAGCGGGTAGTCTCTCCGGTAGCTTCATGAAACAGCTTGGCTTCCTGGCCGATAGCGGCACCCTGCTGCATATCGTGCTGACGCAGCTGGTTGCCCTGCGCGGCATCGGGATAGAAGTAGATGAAAGCTATAGCGGCGATAGCTATTATGGAGATCACCGAGCCGATGAAAGACCGGCTTGACAGCAATTTTTTCAGTTTGTCCATAGCGAAACGTGGAGTGTGGTTAGTGTCTTACAGACCATTCAAAACCGTCCTTGGTGTCCTTGACATCAAATCCGGCGGCATTGAGGCGGTCGCGGATAAGGTCGCTTGTAGCCCAGTCTTTGCCGGCCTTGGCGTTGGCGCGCAGCTCGAGCAGCAGGTCAACCGCTTTTTCGTAGGGTTTCAGCGCATCGGGGTTGCCGTCGGCGGCAGCGGCGGAGTCGGGGAGAATGCCGAGAATTTCAAAGAGGAAGGTGTCGAAAAGCTGCTTCAGGGCGTCGATGTCGGCCTGTGTGGCTTTCAGGGTGCCGTCGTTGATTTTGTTGATGACAGAAGCGGCCTCGAAGAGGGTCGCTATCACCACCGGGGTGTTCAGGTCATCGTCCATAGCCTCGTAGCATTTGCGGTTGAGCTCCGCTATATCCACCTGAGATTCGGCAGAGGGCTTGAGGGCGGCGATGCGGCGGTAGCTTTCGAGGAGGCGCTGGAGCGCTTTCTCGGCACCTTTGAGAGCATCGTTACTGAAATCCACGGTGCCTCTGTAGTGGGCCTGGAGGATGAAGAACCTCACAGTCATTGGAGCGTAAGGCTGGTCAAGGAGCTCATGGGTGCCGCTGAAAAACTCGTCGAGGGTGATGAAGTTGCCGAGCGATTTGCCCATTTTCTGGCCGTTGATGGTAATCATGTTGTTGTGCATCCAGTAGTGCACGGCATCATGGCCGTTGTGGGCGACCGACTGGGCAATCTCACATTCGTGGTGGGGAAACTTGAGGTCCATGCCTCCGCCGTGAATGTCAAAGGTCTCGCCGAGATACTTCTCGCTCATCACAGAGCACTCGAGGTGCCAGCCGGGAAAACCTTCGCTCCAGGGACTCGGCCAGTGCATTATGTGCTCGGGAGCCGCTTTTTTCCAGAGGGCGAAGTCGGTGGGGTTGTGTTTCTCGGACTGCCCGTCGAGGGCTCTTGTTGTAGCGAGGAGCTCCTCGATGTTTCGTCCGGAGAGCTTGCCGTAGTTATGGTCGGCATTGTATTTGGGCACATCGAAGTACACCGAGCCTTCGCTTTCGTAAGCGTATCCGGCATCGAGGATAGACTTGATGTATTCAATCTGCTCGATAATGTGGCCCGAGGCGTGCGGCTCGATGGAGGGGGGCAGCACATTGAGCCTGTCCATAGCCTTGTGGTAGCGGTTGAGATAGTGCTGCACCACTTCCATAGGCTCGAGCTGCTCGAGCCGGGCTTTCTTGGCAATTTTGTCCTCGCCCTCGTCGGCGTCATGCTCAAGGTGTCCGACATCGGTTATGTTTCTGACATATCTCACCTTGTAACCGAGGTGTGTGAGATAGCGGAAAAGGATGTCGAAGGTTATAGCGGGGCGGGCATGGCCGAGGTGTCCGTCGCCGTAAACTGTCGGGCCACAGACGTACATACCCACTTTTCCCGGATGTATGGGAGTGAATGTCTCTTTGTTGCGGGAGAGGGAGTTGTAGATGGCGAGGTTGTTTGGTTTCATGATTCAAGCGTTTCCGCCGGCGATGAAGGGGTTTGGAATCTCACCGTCGGGAGTGTTGTTGCCGTTAATGTGGTTTTTGGGTACAATCTGCTTTATTTCGCCGAAAGTTGCTTCGTATCTGCGGATATTGTCGGAAAGCGCGAAGAGAAGATTCTTCGCGTTTTCCGGTGTCATGATAACTCTGCTCTGCACCTTTGCCTGGGGCATATTGGGGGCGAGAGCTATGAAGTCGAGGAAGAACTCTGCCGGGCCGTGGTTTATGACGGCGAGGTTGGCGTACTTGCCGGAAGCAATCTCCGGAGCGAGTTCAATCTTTATTTCCTGGGAGGGTTGGTTTGCCATATCAGTTGAGTGAGAAGTCGAAGTGAGAGTCGCCGTTTGAGTTGTTGACAACGAGAGTGAATCCTGTGTAGGATGGGTTTGAGGTTATCTCGGAGATGTCAAATGAAGCGAAGTATTGTCCGTTTTCAATCTGTTCGCTGCTCTGGAGCTCATAGATGAGATAGAGGGCGGGCTTGTTTGTGGAGAGGGTTTTCCGGTCGGCCACAATTCGCATCTTGGATTTTTCGGCGGTGGCGAGGCCGGTAACATCAATGTATTTGCCTGCGCGGGCCACGCTTGTGAGGTAGAACTGGTCGCCCTGGTTTGTACCGGTCATGATATCCTCTGTGGTGAGAGTGCCGGAAGCGGAGAGCGCGCCGATGCCGTAGCATTCGAGTTCCATGTCGTTTTTGATTTCGATGCCGTAGGGCACTGTGAATATACCGAGGACACGTGTGCCGACCATCGGGGGGGTGTCATTGAAGTTTACCTGGGAAAGGATGTTGATGGATTTGTTCTGGTTTGGCTCGGTGTATGCGAAAATGTGTAGACCGTCGCGTATGCCTTCATAGTCCACGAAGACGATAGCCTGGTATTCGTTCTGAGAGGCGTCGCTGCTGTTGCATGATGCGAATGACAGCGAAGTTGCAAGAATTGCGAATGCGGAGAGTAGTTTTGAAATCTTCATGTAGTTATCGTTTAGTTTCTGGTTGATATTTCTGAAATGGAGCCGTCGGCCATGCGTATGCATCTGTCGGTGTCGGCGGCAAGGTTTTCATCGTGGGTCACAATTATGAATGTCTGGCCAAGGTCGTCGCGCAAGTCGAAGAAAAGCCTGTGAAGCTCGGCTTTGTTGCGTGAGTCGAGGCTGCCTGAAGGCTCATCGGCGAGAATCACCTTGGGGTTCATCACCAGCGCACGGGCAACCGCCGCTCTCTGTCTCTCGCCTCCGGACAGCTCTGCCGGGCGGTGTGCGGCGCGGGGTGCAAGTCCGAGGTAATCGATCAGTTTGCGGGCTTTTTCAAAGGCATCCTTGCGGGAGCAGCCTCCAATCAGCGCCGGCAGCGCCACGTTTTCCTCAAGAGAAAATTCGGGCAGAAGGCGGTGAAACTGGAATACGAACCCTATGTTCGCATTGCGAAACGCCGCGAGCTTGCGCGAGGAGAGTGCCAGCGGCTGCTGACCGTCGAAATCGATTGTGCCGGAATCGGGGCGGTCGAGAGTGCCGATGATCTGGAGGAGAGTTGTTTTGCCGGCGCCGCTGGGACCCACAATAGAGACAATCTCACCGTGGTTGACGGTGAGGTCGATGCCTTTCAGCACCCGGAGTTTGTCAAAGCTCTTGGTTATGTCTCTTACCTGGATCATCTGATGTGACGGACGTGCGGGTATGGCTGCAGTTTTGCAAAATTAGCAAATTAGGCTCAGACGCACGGGACACTGCGGGTATTTTAATTGTATTTCACAAAAGAAAACTAAAAAGCGGGGTTTCAGATGATTTTATCGAGTCCGGCTACGTTGCGGGCAACATCTTCGTCTGTCACCTCATAGTTGGCGAGGTCGCCTGCAAGGTATCTGTCGTAGGCGGTCATGTCTATTAATCCGTGGCCGGAGAGGTTGAAGAGAATCACTTTTGGAGAGCCCTCCTCATCGGCTTTCCTGGCCTGGCGTATTGCAGCCGCGATTGCATGGGCGCTTTCCGGAGCGGGGATGATTCCTTCGGCTTTTGCAAATAGGGTTGCGGCATCGAATGATTCGAGCTGCGGGATGTCGACGGCGCTCATGAGGTTGTCGCACATCAGCTGGCTCACCACCGCGCCGGCACCGTGGTATCTCAGGCCGCCGGCGTGGATGTTTGCGGGGGCGAAGTTGTGGCCGAGTGTGAGCATCGGAATGAGGGGAGTGTAGCCGGCCTCATCGCCGAAGTCGTACTGCATCACACCGCGTGTCAGCTTCGGGCAAGAAGCCGGCTCGGCGGCGATGAAAGTGGTGTTTTTGTTGCCTTCGAGGTTGTGGCGCATGAAGGGGAATGCGATTCCGGAGAAGTTGCTGCCGCCACCGAAGCAACCGATCACAATGTCGGGATAGTCACCGGCCATCTCCATCTGCTTTTCGGCTTCGAGGCCTATGACAGTCTGGTGGAGCGATACATGATTGAGCACGGAGCCGAGTGCGTATTTGCAGTTAGGAGTGCTCATTGCGAGCTCAACCGCCTCGCTTATAGCTGTGCCGAGCGAGCCCTGATGATTGGGGGTGTCGGTAATGATTTTTCGGCCGGCTTTGGTTGACATACTCGGCGATGCCACCACCTCGGCTCCGTAGGTCTGCATTATTGAGCGGCGGTATGGCTTCTGGTGGTATGACACCTTTACCATATACACGGCAAGGTCGAGGCCAAACATTCTTGAGGCGAGCGACAGCGCCGCGCCCCATTGTCCGGCACCGGTTTCTGTTGTTATGTTAGTGACCCCCTGCTGCTTGCAGTAGAAAGCCTGGGGAATAGCCGAGTTGAGTTTGTGGGAGCCGACCGGGCTTACGCTTTCGTTCTTGAAATAAATGCGGCAGTTGGTGCCGATAGCCTTTTCAAGGCCGGCGGCGCGCACCAGCGGGGTGGGGCGCCATATTTTGTAGATGTCGCGCACCTGCTCGGGGATTTCAATCCACGAGTCGGTGGTGTTCATCTCCTGTCTGGCCGCTTCTTCTGAAAAGAGGGGAAACAGATCCTCGGCGCTGAGGGGCTGTTTGGTAGCGGGGTTTAGCATAGGGCGCGGTTTTGTTGGCATCTGGGGGATGATGTTGAACCACGCTGTGGGTATGTCTTTTTCCTGAAGTAAGAATTTCTTTGAGTCCATAGTGAGTAAGTACAAGTATATATGTAATAGCTAGCAAAGATAGATGAAAAAAGCAACTAAGTCAAATAAAAATGCACCAAACCCCTGCATTTTATGATTAACCCGCATAATTGCGCGTTGAAAGTGACCATTATCAAAAAGACCCCACGAACAGGCCGCCCTAAAGACCTTAACGACCCTACCCCTCCCTCTCCCAACTAAAAACTAAAAACTAAAAACCCTACACCTTATTATATATACGTGCGCGAAAAAATTTGGGATTGCAGCCATCTTATTGTATCTTTGTGGAACAATAAATTTAATTCCATGATAAAAGAGTTCTTAGCGACTATGGCTATCGCAGCCGGAGTGAGCGCCGGGGCGGCAAATGCCGTCGAGGTGGAGTGGCAGAATGTTGGCAACCGGAAGGGTGCCGACGGAGCCACGGAGTATGTTCAGCGTTTTATAATCAAGGGGAACCTTGCAGGGCTCAACCGATTGGCATTCTGTCAGTTTGACAGAGCTATGAAGCCTGTCAACAGTGTAGACACTGTTGTGCGCATCATTCCCGGCTACTATTACATTGCCTCGCCCCGCTTTGCGCAGGGCGCCGACAGTGTGGTGGTGGATATTGTCACTGCCGGAAATATGCCCGCGTACAGCTACGGTGCTGACGGTGTGCATGGGGTTGATGCCTCCGGCAAGCCGTTTGATGTGAAATTCACCCGCCTTTCAGGCACAGAGCGCGCAGAGCAGTGGGCTTCGCCCGGGCGCGACCGTATGCCTTACGGCGAGGAGGTTTATGCCATCAATGAGGCTCTTGCCGCCGCGCCGGCTGCCGGACCGTATGATATTGTGCCCTCTTTCAAAAGCGTCACCCCCGGGGCTGGGGAGTATGTCTCCGCTGCCGGTAAAAAACCGGAAATGAAGCTCATAAAGCACGCCAACCCTGAGTTTTACCGCATCAGTGTGACCCCCGCCGGGGTGACTATCGAAGGTGCGAGCCGTCAGGCGCTCTACACCGCCGGACGCACCTTTCAGCGCCTGCTGAAGATGAATGGCGGCAAGCTGCCCGCGGCTGTTGTCGAGGACTGGCCCGACTATGGCTACAGAGGTGTGATGATTGATGTTGCACGCAACTTCCAGACCCTCGACCAGATGAAGAAGTTTGTGGATGTGATGGCCGACTACCGTCTCAACCGCCTGCAGTTTCACTTTATAGACGACGAGGGCTGGCGCATAGAGATTCCCGGACTGCCCGAACTCACCGAGTATGGCAGCCGCCGCGGCTACACTGTTGATGAGAAGAACCACCTTGCGCAGATATATTCCGGCAACGGCACCACTGACAGCAACTGGGGCAACGGCCACTATACCCGCAAGGAGTTTATCGACTTCCTGAAATACTGCGATGCCCGCGGTGTCACCGTGATACCCGAAATCGAGACCCCCGGCCATGCCCGCGCCGCCGTCCATGCCATGGAGGCCCGCTACCGCAACACCGGCGATGCCACCTACCGCCTGCGCGAGGATGGCGACACCTCGAAGTATCGCTCCGCCCAGGACTTCGGCGACAATGTGATGAATCCCGCTCTTCCCGGCCCGTATAAGTTTATGGAAAAGGTGTTTGACGAGATTATAGCGATGTACAAGGAGGCCGGTGTGCCGCTTAACGCAATCCATATCGGTGGCGATGAGGTGCCACACGGTGCGTGGAGCGGTTCGCCGAGCGCCATAAAATTCATGAAGGAGTATGGTATGAACAGCGAGGGCGACCTGCATGTCTACTGGGCCAAATGGCTTGGCAAAGCGCTGCAGCAGCGCGGCCTCGAGATGGCCGGCTGGCAGGAGGTTGCCCTTGGCAAAGATGAGAAGATAGCCCGCGAGATAGCCCCGTATGTGGAGTTTATCAACCTCTGGGTGACATGGCCCGGCAAGGATGAGACCACTCTACCCGCAGTGAAAGCGCAGGAGCTCGGTTTGCCTGTAGTGATGTCAACTGCCCACGGATTCTATCTCGACCAGTCGTACAGCGGTCACCCCGATGAGCATGGCCTGCCCTGGGCGATGCTGACCGATGAATTCACAGCCCTCGACGCCTACCCCGCCGTAATTTCTCCCACCATCAAGGGAGGCAAGGTGATTGGCGTGCAGGGCCAGCTGTGGAGCGAGACCGTGCGCGGCCCCGAATGGATGGAGCACTACATTTTCCCCAAGGCTCTCGGTATGGCCGAGCGCGCGTGGAACTCCGACACCACTTACAGCCGTGCAGCCTTCAACCGTGTGCTCGAGAGCCATGAGCTGCCATATCTCACCGGCAGAGGCGTGAATGTGCACATGCGCCAGCCCGGCATCAAAATAGCCGACGGCAAAGCCCTGATGAACTCACCCTACGCCGGCGGCGTTATAAGGTATACCCTTGACGGAAGCGAGCCTACAGCGCAGTCGCCTGAGTACACCGCCCCGGTGACTATCCCCGCCGGCACCAAAGAGGTGAGAGCCAAGCTGTTCTACCTCGGCAAGGAGGGTGTAGCCACCCTGCAGCCGGTGGGCAAGTGACAGCTGCGATATAAGCATACAGGCCTGTAGCCTGTGCCCTGCGGACACTTCCGTCCGCAGGGCACCCTCAGGCTCCGCACCACGCCAACCATCTGACAAACCCCTCAAACCACATACTCCATGCACCAGATTATCACCCATTTCACAGACGACGACCTGTACAAGCTCACTATGTGCTGCGCGGTGATTGACAACTACCCCCGCGCTATTGTGCGCTACGCATTCACCGATCGCGACAACACCCCCTATCCTCCCGGATTCGCCGACGAGCTCATGCGGCAGGTAAAACTCCTTGAGGGGGTGACGATAACGGATGAGGAGGTGGAATTCATGAAGCGGAGATGTCCATACATACCCTTCTGGTTCTACAACTTTCTCAAAGGCTACCGCTTCAGCAGCTCATGGGTCACAGTCGCGCAGGATGAGGAAGGCCGGCTAAGCGTGCATTTCGAGGGGTGCTGGAGCAACACCATACTGCTTGAGGTGAAGGTGCTCGCCATTATCTCAGAACTTTACTATGAGATGACCGGGCAGGCAAAGCTCATAGACCTCGGCCCGTACTACGACAAGTCATGGGACAAAGCCCGCCGTCTCATCGACGCGGGGTGCTACTTCAGCGACTTAGGCACGAGGCGGCGCGCATCCTTTGCCGCCCAGGAGGTTGTTGTCAAGGCAATGAGCGAGTGCGGGCGCGAGACTCCCGGACCCGGCCGGTTTGTGGGCACCAGCAATGTGTACTTCGCCATGAAGTACGACCTTGTGCCGGTCGGCACCATGGCTCATGAATTCATGTGTGCGATCGCCGGAATGTACGGCCCCCAGATGGCAAACCACCTTGCCATGAGGGCATGGTCGGCAACATACCGCGGCGCGCTCGGCACATTCCTGTACGACACCTACGGCTGGAATATATTCAGCCTCAACTTCTCCGAAGATTTTGCCAATATGTTCAAAGGTCTGAGGGTGGACAGCGGTGACAATTACGAAGAACTTGAGAAAATATGCGCCAAATACCGCTCGCTCGGCATTGACCCCGCAACCAAGCAGGTGGTTTTCAGCAACGCGCTCACCACCGATACCGCCATCAATCTGCAGAACTTCTCCCGCACCAGGTGCATCCCGTCATTCGGCATCGGCACCCATTTTACAAACGACTTCCCCGGCATACATCCCCGCAACATTGTAATCAAGCTCACCGATGTGAAAATAACCGAGCGCTGGAACTTTTTCAACTCCACCTGTAAGCTCAGCGAGGACAAGGGCAAGCACACCGGCGACCCCGCCACTGTACGCCGTTTTCTCGAAACCCTGCACCTTGCCGGCAGCTGAGCCGTTATTGCACACATCGGCCGCGCACCGTGCAATTTGAGGCCATTTTTGTCAATTGACGCGCCGAGGGTTTGGAATAGCGAACCTAAATGCTTAATTTTGCGGATATTTGAATAAAATGGATAATTATGGCTATTAAGAATATCCTCGAACTTAGCGAGCAGGAGATTGTGCGCCGCGGCAGTATGGACGAGCTGCGCGCAAGAGGCATAGACCCTTTTCCCGCCGCAGAATATAAAGTGAACGCCCGCACGGCGGAAATCAAAAACTCTTTCAGCGACGACGCCCCGCGCCGCGAGGTGTCTATTGCAGGACGCGTTATGAGCCGCCGCATCATGGGCAAGGCTTCATTCCTTGAACTTCAGGACTCCGAGGGGCGCATACAGGTGTATGTGAGCCGTGATGACCTCTGCCCCGGCGAGGACAAGGAGTTTTACAACACCGTTATCAAAAAACTTCTTGATATAGGTGACTTTATCGGTGTCGAGGGCTATGTGTTCCGCACCCAGATGGGCGAAATCACTGTCCACGCCGAAAAAATCACTTTCCTCGGCAAGTCGCTCCGCCCGCTCCCCATTGTCAAGGTGAAGGATGGAGTGACCTACGACGCATTCGATGACCCCGAGCTCCGCTACCGACGCAGGTATGTGGACCTGGTTGTCAACGACGGTGTGAAAGAGATATTCCTCAAGCGCACCAAGGTGTACTCCTCCATGCGCGAATTTTTCAACAATGCCGGCTACACCGAGGTAGAGACCCCTATACTCCAGTCGATTCCCGGCGGAGCAGCCGCGCGCCCCTTCATCACCCACCACAACGCGCTCGATATTCCGCTCTACCTCCGTATTGCCGACGAGCTCTACCTCAAGCGTCTCATTGTGGGCGGTTTCGAGGGTGTGTACGAATTCTCCAAAAACTTCCGTAATGAAGGAATGGACCGCACACACAACCCCGAGTTCACCTGCATGGAGATATATGTGGCCTACAAGGACTACAACTGGATGATGGACTTCACCGAGCGGATGCTCGAAAAGATATGTATGGATGTCAACGGCACCACCGAAGTGAAGGTCGGCGACAATACAATCAGCTTCAAGGCTCCCTTCCGCAGAGTCACCATGATCGACGCCATCAAGGAGTTTACCGGAATAGATATCACCGGCATGGGCGAGGAGGAGCTGCGCGATGTGTGCCGCCGCCTCGACATTGAGGTTGACCCTTCCATGGGCAAAGGCAAGCTCATCGACGAAATTTTCGGCGAGAAATGCGAGGGCAACTACATTCAGCCTACATTCATCATCGACTATCCCATAGAGATGTCGCCCCTCACCAAGCGCCACCGCAACAACCCCGAGCTTACCGAACGCTTCGAGCTGATGGTTAACGGCAAGGAGCTGGCAAACGCTTACTCCGAGCTCAACGACCCGATTGACCAGTACGAGCGCTTTGCCGAGCAGATGCGGCTCAGTGAAAAAGGCGACGACGAGGCTATGATTATTGACGCCGACTTTATCCGCGCTCTCGAATATGGCATGCCCCCGACATCAGGCATGGGCATCGGCATGGATCGCCTTGTCATGCTCATGACCGGGCAGACAACCATCCAGGAGGTGCTCTTCTTCCCGCAGATGCGACCCGAAAAGACTGCCCGCCGCGACAACGCCGCTGTTTTTGCAACTGTCGGTGTGCCCGAACAGTGGGTGGCTCCGCTCCATAAACTCGGGGTGCTCACCCTCGCCCAGCTCGCCTCGGCAGCATCGGCCGGCAAGCTGCAGCAGGACCTCTGCGGCCTGAACAAAAAATTCAAGCTCGAGCTCGCAAATCCCTCTGTTGACGATGTCAAAGCATGGATTGCAGCCGCCGTTGAAAAAAATATTCCGGAGGAAGCCTGACACACTCCTTACTTAAATTGTTATAATTCCATGAATTTCCCCGGAACAATAGCCGTGATGGGTGGCGGAAGCTGGGCTACCGCGCTGGCAAAGCTGCTGATGGACAATTGCGAGACTATATTGTGGTATATGCGCCGCGATGACCGCATTGCCGACTTCAAGCGGCTGCGCCACAACCCCACATATCTGAGCGATGTGGTGTTTGACATCGAGCGCATCGAATTTTCGTCCGACATCAACTATGTGTGCTCGAAAGCCGACACGCTGCTCCTCGTCATGCCCTCGCCATACTTCAAGGCCCATGTCGACAAAATAAACGTGGACATATCTGACAAATATGTGGTGTCGGCTGTCAAAGGCATAGTGCCTGACGACAACCTCATCATAACCACTTATATGCAGAAACGCTTCGGAGTGGAGCCTAAGCGCACCCTTGTGGTGAGCGGTCCGTGCCATGCCGAGGAGGTGGCGCTTGGCCGTCAGAGCTATCTCACAGTCGGCTGTAACGATATTTTCCACGCGGAAAAATTCGCCAACTGTCTGAGCGGCAAGGCTATGCATACCATCACGTCAAACGATGTCAACGGCATTGAATATGCTGCCGTGCTGAAGAATGTCTACTCTATAGCGGCAGGTATTGTCCACGGACTCAAGAACGGCGACAATTTTCTGGCCATGCTGGTCAGCAACGCTATCCGCGAGATGGAGCGGTTTGTCAACACCGTGTGTCCCCGACCGAGGCAGATTTGCGACTCCGTGTATCTCGGCGACCTGCTGGTGACATCATACTCCCGCTTCAGCCGCAACCACAATTTCGGCTCTATGATTGGGCGCGGCTACTCCGTAAAGGCCGCGCGCATGGAGATGGAGCAGACAGCCGAGGGCTACTACGGCACAAAGTGCATCCATGAGATAAACGCCCGCTACGATGTGCCTATGCCGATTCTCGACGGGGTGTACGACATCCTTTACCGAAACGCAAACCCCGCCTGGGCCATCAAGGCAATGTCGGAAACTTTCATTTGATTAACAACATTTATAACATCATACGGTCATGAGCAAAATTGACATCAATGTATCGGCGGTTTACAACACCGTGAGCGCCGACCAGATAAAGGCTCTGGCTCCCGAAGCGGAGAAAGCCCTCGAAACTGTTGACAAAGGCACCGGTGCCGGCAATGATTTTCTCGGCTGGGTGAACCTCCCCTCCGCAACACCCGCCGCGCTGCTTGAGGATATCGAGGCTGCAGCCGCTGTGCTGCGTGGCAGCTGCGAATACGTTGTGTGCATCGGCATCGGCGGTTCATACCTCGGGGCTAAAGCGGTAATCGAGGCGCTCAGCGACTCATTCGCCGCCTACAAGTCGGCCGACGGCAATCCCAAGGTAATCTTTGCAGGGCAGAATATCGGCGAAGATTATATGTTCGAGCTCATGAATCTGCTCGCCGACAAGAAATTCGGCATTATCGTGATTTCCAAGAGCGGCACCACAACCGAGCCCGCAATCGCTTTCCGTCTGCTCAAGGACCAGCTTGAAAAGAAAGAGGGCAAGGAAAAGGCTTCGAAACTCATCGTTGCCATCACCGATGCAAAGCGCGGAGCGCTGCGCCAGCTCGCCACCGAGGAGGGCTACAAAACCTTTGTTATCGACGACAATGTAGGCGGACGCTTCTCTGTGCTGTCGCCCGTTGGTCTCCTACCCATCGCTGTGGCCGGCTACGACATCCAGGCTCTTATGGCCGGCGCCGCCGAAATGGAGAAAATCACTGCCGTGCCCGGTGAAAACAATCCCGCACAGCTCTATGCCCAGACCCGAAACGCTCTTTACCGCGCAGGCAAAAAGACCGAGATTCTCGCCAACTACTGCCCGAAGCTCCACTACTTCGCCGAATGGTGGAAACAGCTCTACGGCGAGAGCGAAGGCAAGGATGGCAAGGGCATATTCCCCGCATCTGTCGACCTCACTACCGATCTCCACTCAATGGGTCAGTGGATTCAGGACGGCGAGCGCACTATCTTCGAGACTGTGCTGTCGCTTGAGGCGCAGGACCACGAAGTGCTTGTGCCGATGGACAATGCCAACCTCGATGGCCTCAACTTCCTCGCAGGCAAGCGCATCGATCAGGTGAACAAGATGGCCGAGCTCGGCACACGCATTGCCCATGTTGACGGCGGTGTGCCCAATATGGTCATCACTCTCCCCGCACTCCGCGAAAAATACCTTGGCCAGCTCATCTATTTCTTTGAGAAGGCTTGCGGCATCAGCGGATACATGCTCGGTGTCAACCCCTTCAACCAGCCCGGTGTCGAGGCTTACAAAAAGAATATGTTTGCCCTCCTCGAAAAGCCCGGCTACGAAAAGGAGACAGCAGCCATGAAGGCACGCCTCTCAGGCGAAGCCTGATCGCTTATCCGTAACTTCACACAGGTCCCCTTTGCCGCTCCGGCTCAGGGGGCTTGCTTTGTTTGCGCGGCGGCGCTTGTTAAATGCTGAAATAATCGTACCTTTGTGCAAAGATTAATCTTTATGCCGATGAAATGCCTTAAAATAGCAGCCATAGCGCTGGGACTCACCGCTTTGCCGGTGTGCGCGGCCGCGCAGTTCAACAATGCCGACGCGGCTGGCTATCTTGCGCGCGCACGCGCTATGCTGAATGATAATAACCCTGTTGGGTGCGTTGACCAACTGTCGCATCTCGATTTGCTCAATCCCACCCCGCAGCAGAAAAGCGAGGCTTCGCTCCTCGCCGCCCTCGCTGCTGTGGAAGAGAGGAATCCCGCAGCGGCTCAGATGCTGAAAAACTGGATTGATACAAACCAGTCATCCCCCTTCCGCCCGGAGGCTATGCTGAAATTGGGCAACTGCTATTTCGACCAAGGAGACTATGAGGCTGCTCTGTCGCGCTACAGGCTGATAGAGACCGGCAACTTCGCCACTCCGCTCGCCCAGGAACTGCTATACCGCCGGGGATACTCATATCTCGCTGTCGGCAACACCGATGTTGCCCACGCAACCTTTGCCTCGATGATATCCTCAGGCGAGTTTGCCCCCGCAAAGCATTTCTATCTCGGATATATAGCATATCTCCGCTCTGATTATATCTCCGCACTCTCGGAGTTCAACGCCGTGGGCGCAAATGCCGAATATGGGCCCCGTGCTCTGTATTACATAGCCCAGATAGAATTTGTCAGGGGCAATTATGACAAGGCGCTCGCCACAGCCAAGCGGCTGATCGCTACAAAGGCAGTGCCGGAATATGAGGCCGAGGCGCAGCGCATAGCCGGCGAATCGCTCTTCAATCTCGGACGCGAGAATGAGGCTATCCCTTACCTGAGGGCTTATATCGCCGGATCCGGCGAGGAGATTCTGCCCTCTACAGCATACATCCTTGGTGTGAGCGAGTATCACGCCGGTGATTTCGGAGCGGCTGCAACTATGTTCAAGCGCGTCACCATGCAGGACGATGCAATGGGACAGAGCGCAAACCTCTACCTCGGTCAATGCTATGCCAAGGATGGCAACACCGCCGCAGCCCTCATGGCTTTTGAAAAAGCTTACAGGATGGGCTTTGACAAGAGTGTATGCGAGGAGGCGCTGTACAACTACGCTGTGGCCAAGTCCAACGGCGGACGCACACCGTTCGGCAATTCAGTGGCTCTTTTCGAAAGCTTCCTCTCGCAATACCCCTCGTCGCATTACGCTCCTGAGGTTGAGAAATATATTCTCAACGGTTATATGAGCGACAATGACTTTAAAGGAGCGCTCAATGCTGTGGCCCGTATGCGCCGCCCCTCAACAGAGGCTCTGCTCACAAAGCAGCGCGCGCTGTTCATGCTTGGCACCCGCGAGTATGCCGCCGGTGAGACAAATTCGGCCATGAAGCTGTTTGCCGAGGCCGCAACGATGACTCCATCCGATGCTTCGGTAGCCCGTCAGTCGCTCCTTTGGCAAGGCACCTGCCTGTACGACAACGGCAGCTATGCCAACGCCGCCGAGTGTTTCCGCCGCTATCTCAGCTCCGCTCCCGCATCTGATGCCAATGCGCTCCTTGCAAGGTACAACCTCGCCTACGCGCGCTATGGTGCTGAGCAGTACGAGGATGCCCTCGCGGAGTTCCGCCGCGTCATCAGCTCCCGTCCCTCGGCCGAGATGGCCGCCGATGCCTACAACCGTTCAGGCGATTGCCTTTACTATAAATCCAATTTCGCTGATGCCGCGGCTGCGTACTCAAAGGCCTACGAGGCCAATCCCTCTTCCGGCGACTATCCTCTGTACCAGCAGGCTGTAATGAAAGGGCTGATGCGCGACAACAAGGGCAAGATAGCCGGGCTCGACAACATGATTGACCGTTTCCCCTCGTCAGCGCTCGTGCCGGCCGCCCTGCTTGAAAAGGCGGAGAGCTACACCGCGCTCGGCAACAGCGACAAGGCTATCGGCGTATACAATGAGCTGATTGCAGGCTACTCTTCATCACCATACGCCCGCAAGGGTCTGCTTCAGCTCGCTATCGCGAATCTTGATAAAGGCGACCGTACCGCCGCTGTGGCCGATTACAAGAGAATAATCACCACATATCCCACCAGCGATGAAGCCCGCCTCGCCGCTGATGACCTCAAGCGCATTTATGCCGATCAGGGGCGTCTCTCCGAATTCGCCGCTTTCATGAAGTCTGTGCCCGATGCACCGGAAATCAACCCCTCGGAGCTGGATGCCCTTGCTTTCACATCTGCCGAGGCCGACTATATCAACACCGACAACACCGCGCGCATAGAGCAGTATCTCCGCGACTATCCCAATGGCACCCACGAGGCGCAGGCAATGTACTATCTTGCTGATGCAGCGGCCTCTGCCGGCGATGATACAAAGGCGCTCAAATATGCCTCCGAGCTCCTTGAATCATATCCTGACGCCTCAGCTGCCGAGGATGCCCTGCTGATAAAAGCTGAGGCTGAGCTGGCTCTCGGCAAGGGTGAGCTCGCGATGGAGTCATACAGACTGCTTGCCGCTAAAGCCGGCGGAGCGCGAAACCTCCAGGAGGCGCGCCTCGGATTGATGCGCACATCACTGTCCCTCGGCAATGACGCTCAGGTTATTGAGGCGGCAGATGCTCTGTTGTCATCATCTGCAACCCCGCAGTCCGGCATATCCGAAATCCAGTTCTCCAAGGCCCTCGCCCTTAGCCGTTCCGGCAATGCGGCCGAAGCCCGCGACATCTGGAAGCGTCTCAGCTCGGATGTGGCAGACGTTTACGGCAGCAAGAGCGCTGTAGCGCTCGCTGAAAATCTCCTCGAATCCGGAAATCCCGAGGCTGCGCGCACTGTGGCCGACAACTTCATAAACGCCAACCCGCCCCACGCATATTGGCTCGCCCGCGGATTCATTGTGCTCAGCGATGCCCTCCGCGCACAGGGCGATACTTTCGAGGCGGACGAATATCTGCGCACACTCAAATCAAACTACCCTGGCACCGAAGCCGACATTTTTGAAATGATTGAGAAAAGACTTGATAAATAATGAGCGATATGAATAAAAAACACCTGCTTTTCGCCGCTGCGCTTATTGCCGCTGCCGGTCATTGTGGCGCCCAGTCGCTCAATAAGGAAATAACTGTCGAGAGAGACATTGTGCCGGAGTATCGCGATGCCGACCGCCTGCGCATATCTCCTTTAGTGTCACTGCCTCAGGCAGTGAGGCAGAATCTGTCATACAGTTTCATTGACCGCCCGGTCGGGGTTACTCCTGCTATCTCGCCGCTCGGGCTCAGCGCTCCGGTGGCACAATACAGCGAGCTGTTTCCGGGCTATGCGGCTATCGGATATATGCCGATGTACAATCTCGCCGCCTCAGCCGGCTACCGTTTCATCAATTCAGAGAGCACACGGTTAGGCGCATGGTTGCAGTATAACGGCAAGGCATATCATAGCGATATGCTGCTCGGGGGTGACTATGTGCCTCAGATTAAACATATATTACGCCGCCACACCGCTACCGTCGGTGCTGACCTCCGCCAGTCAACCGGACGTAACTCACGCCTTGATGCGCGTATCGACTACACCTTTGCTCGTTATAACATTCCAATGAACTATAGTTGGGACGCTGTCGCCGGCGAAAGGCTGCGCAATCAGTCAGTCAACGACATCAATGTTGCCGCCGACTGGCACAATATTGACCGCGAGGGGCTGACATACGGTATAGGTGCCGCATACTCACGCTTCGCGTTCATGCACGGTAATCAATATGAATATTATGGCATTCTGGAGACGATTCCGGCTGCCCGCCAGAACCGGTTTGTGCTCAATGGCGATGCTTCGGTGGCGCTGTCAAAAGAGTCGTGGCTTGGCCTCGATGTAGAGTTTTCAAACCTGCGCGGCAACACAGTCAATACAGATCCACCGGCTGGAGACGTGTATCCTGCGACCTATTCCCCGGTCAATATCAACACATGGCTGCTGCGTTTCACCCCCGCGTATCATCTTGCCGGCGATGTCACCGCGCTTGACCTCGGTGTGAAAATCGACCTCAGCCACGGCTCTGGAAAAGCATTCCATATTGCACCTGATGTGCGCTTCAGCTACACACCCCTCTCTTATTTCAACTTCACCGCCACTGCAGGCGGTGGCGAGGTGCAGAATCCGCTTTCCGACCTCTACGCTGTGATGCCCTATATGGAGCAGATTGCAACATACCGCAACTCGCATATACCTTTCACTCTGGACGCCTCTTTCACAATTGGCCCGTTCAAAGGGGTGTCGCTGGAACTCTTCGGTGGTTATGCCCGGGCAAATGACTGGCTCATGCCGGCATCATTTTACGGCGGAAGGCTCGCTCCGGTGAATGTGCGCGGCTGGCATGGAGGAGCGGCTATCGCATACTCCCACGGCAAGCTGCTCAAAGCGAGGTTGTCCGCCGAGACAGCCCGCAGCGACAAAAACGACGCCGGGAAAGGCTACTATATGTGGCGCGACAGAGCCCGCTATGTGGTGGAAGGCTCGCTGAGAGTCAATCCCATGGAAAAGCTCGGTATCACTGCCGGATACTCTTTCCGCGGTCAGCGCAAGGCCGGCGAACACTATTCGCTCGGCAATGTGAGCAATATGAGCCTCGGAGCCGACTACGCGCTCACTTCGCAGTTCTCGGTGTTTCTCAACGGCGAAAATCTTTTTAACCGCAAGTTCTACTTCATCGGTGGCATTCCCTCGCAGGGTATCACCGGGCTTGCGGGAGTAACATACAAATTCTGATTATGGGTGAGTGTCAGGCTGCTCCGTCGAAAAACGACAGCATAGTAATAATTCCCACATACAACGAAAAGGAAAATATCAGGGCTATCACCGAGGCGGTGCTTGCCCTGAGTACACCCTTTGACATTCTTGTGATTGACGACGGCTCTCCGGATGGAACAGCCGCGATTGTGAAACAGCTTCAGTCCGAACATCCGCAGCGCATACACCTTATTGAGCGCTCGGGCAAGCTCGGCCTCGGCACAGCTTACCTCACCGGGTTCAGGAAGGCCCTTGACCTCGGCTACGAATACATCTTTGAGATGGATGCCGATTTCTCCCACAATCCTGCCGACCTGCCTGCCCTGCGCAAAGCTTGTGCGGAAGATGGTGCCGATATGGCTGTAGGTTCGAGATATGTCACCGGTGTCAATGTGGTGAACTGGCCGATGGGCAGGGTGCTGATGTCGTATTACGCCTCGGCATACGTGCGCATAGTCACCGGTCTGCCGGTGCGCGACACCACTGCCGGCTTTGTCTGCTACACCCGCAGGGTACTTGAGGCGCTGCCGCTCGACAATGTGCGCTTCAAGGGCTATGCGTTCCAGATTGAAATGAAGTTCACCGCTTACAAATATGGTTTCAGAATAAAGGAGGTGCCGATTGTGTTTGTCAACCGTGTGCTCGGCGAGAGCAAGATGAGCAGCGGCATTTTCAGCGAAGCTGTTTTCGGTGTGATGAAACTGAAACTCTCCTCACTCTTTAAAAAATATCCGGATTATGGCGACAGACACTGACTACACCTTAATATATAACGCGCGCATTGTAAACGAAGGCTCCACCTTTACCGGCTACGTGGTTATAAAAGGAGAAATGATAGACAGTGTGGAGCCCGGCGATGCTCCGGCCTCGCTGATTGAGGGCGCGGCTGTCAGGATTGACGCTGATGGGCGTCTGCTGCTCCCCGGAGCTATCGACGAGCATGTGCATTTCCGCGACCCCGGGCTGACGCGTAAGGCCGACATGGCCACAGAGAGCCGCGCCGCTGTTGCCGGAGGTGTCACCTCGTTCATAGATATGCCCAACACTGTGCCTGCCACTGTGACCCGTGAGGCTGTGGAGGACAAAATAAAGCGGGCGCAGCAGGTGAGTTGCGCCAACTACGGCTTCTTCATCGGCGCCACAAACAGCAATCTCGACGAACTGCTCGCCGCCGACTATACTCGCATTGCGGGTGTGAAGCTGTTTCTCGGTTCCTCAACCGGCAATATGCTGGTGGACAGCGAGTCAACAATTTCAAGAATATTCTCTGAGGTGCCGGCCCTCATTGCCGTACATGCCGAGGATGAGAGCATCATCAGCGCCAACCGCAAGACTTTCGGCGAGGAGTATGGCGAGGATGTGCCGGTAAACTTCCATCCCGCCATCCGCAGCCGCAAGGCGTGTGTCGAGGCTACCCGCAGGGCTGTGGAGGGGGCAAAGAAGTATGGGGCACGTCTGCATGTGCTGCACATCTCCACAGCCGATGAACTCCAATTTTTCACTGCCGGACCGGTGGAAAATAAGAAAATAACCGCCGAGACCTGCCCGCAGTATCTGCTTTTCTGCGATGAGCTTTATCCCAAATTCGGTGCGCGTATCAAATGCAACCCCGCAATCAAGCGGGCGGCTGACCGCGATGCACTGCGCAAGGCGGTGGCCGACGGTGTGATCGACGTAATAGCCACAGACCACGCTCCCCACCTTGAATCGGAAAAAGAGGGTGGCGCGCTGAAAGCTGTTTCAGGCATGCCGATGGTGCAGTTCTCGCTCCCCGTAATGGTGTCGCTTGCAGTGGAGGGCACATTCACAATAGAGCAGGTGGTGGAAAAAATGTGTCACAATCCGGCGCGCTTGTTCAGAATTGACCGCCGCGGCTTTATCCGCCCCGGTTATTATGCCGACCTCGCGCTGGTTGATGACCGCTGCGAGCCCTACACAATAACCTCCGATATGGTGCTGAGCAAATGCGCCTGGACGCCGCTCGAAGGCGCACCCCTCGGTGCAAGGGTCGACATCACCTGGGTCAACGGCAAGCAGGTGTGGCGTTACGGCGTGCTCTTCTCCTCCCCGGCAGGCAAACCGTTGAAATTTAATCACAATCTATAAATAATGTATTGTTATGTGGCAAATATTCAATACCTTTGCCGCATATCACTTTGCAGTGACGAAAAAGTATATTAATACCCGAAAAACAAAGATATAACAGTTTTTTAAAGAGACAGACATGTTAGAACAAACCAATGTCAAGACACTGGAAAAGGTGGTTGTGCGCTTTTCCGGTGACTCCGGTGACGGAATGCAGCTTGCTGGAAACATCTTCACAAATGTTTCCGCCGGAATAGGCAATCAGGTATCTACCTTCCCTGATTATCCGGCAGAGATTCGTGCCCCGCAGGGTAGCCTCGGCGGCGTGAGCGGCTTTCAGGTTAGCGTAGGCAATAAGGTTCATACTCCCGGCGACCATTGCGATGTGCTGGTGGCTATGAACCCCGCGGCCCTGAAGCAGAATCACCACCATGTGAAACCCGGTGGCGTGATTATTGTTGACATCGACTCCTTCAAGGAGGCCGACCTCAAAAAAGCTCTCTATACCACTGACGACCCCTTCAAGGAACTCGGCATCAAGGCTCAGGTTGTCGAAGTGCCCGTGACAACTCTCACAAAAGAGGCTCTCGCCGACAGCGGACTCGACAACAAGAGCATTCTCAAATGCCGCAACATCTTCGCTCTCGGTCTGGTGTGCTGGCTCTTTGACCGACCTCTGGAGAGCGCGCTCCACTTCCTCAGAAAGAAATTTGCCAAAAAACCGGCTATTTTCGAGGCCAACTCAAAGGTTATCAACGCCGGCTACAACTATGGCCACAATATCCACGCATCTGTCTCTACCTACAGAATAGAAAGTGACCCCGCACGTCCGGGTGTCTACACCGACATCAACGGCAACACAGCTACCGCCTGGGGTCTGATAATGGCCTCTGAGAAGAGCGGACGCCCCCTCTTCCTCGGCAGCTACCCAATCACCCCCGCAACAGATATTCTCCACGAGCTCGCAAAGCGCAAGGACCTCGGCGTGAAGGCTCTGCAGATGGAGGATGAGATTGCCGGTGTATGTTCTGCCATCGGCGCTTCTTTCGCCGGTAATCTTGCCGTGACATCAACATCGGGCCCCGGCCTCGCACTCAAGAGCGAGGGTATCGGTCTCGCCGTCATTGCCGAGCTGCCTCTGGTGGTGATTGATGTGCAGCGCGGCGGCCCCTCTACCGGACTCCCCACAAAAACCGAGCAGACTGACCTGATGCAGGCGCTCTACGGCCGCAACGGCGAGAGCCCCGTGGCTGTGGTGGCTCCCTCAACCCCGACCGACTGCTTCACTATGGCTTTCGAGGCCTGCCGCATCGCTATCGAGCACATGACTCCGGTGATTCTCCTCACCGACGCTTTCATCGGCAACGGCTCCTCTGCATGGCGCATTCCCGATGACGACGAATATCCGGCCATCAAGCCAAACTATATCAGTCCCGAAAAGGCTGCCGACATTGCATGGCGCCCATATACCCGCGATGAGAAATCAAAGGTGCGATACTGGGCCATTCCCGGCACCGAAGGTCTTGCACACCGCCTCGGTGGACTTGAAAAGGATTATGCCACCGGCGCTATCTCTACCGATCCGGTGAACCATGAGAAGATGGTGTACACCCGCCGCGAGAAAATTGCCCGCATTGCCGACGATATACCCGCTCTCGAGCTGCTCGGCGATGAGGATGCCGACACACTGTTGCTCGGCTGGGGTGGCACATACGGCCATCTGCGCACCGCCGCCCAGGAGCTCTGCGCCGAGGGTCGCAAGGTGGCGTTCACCCACTTCCGATACATAAACCCGCTCCCGGCGAATACCGGCGAGGTGCTCCGCAAATTCCGCAAGGTTATTGTGGCTGAGCTCAACACCGGACAGTTTGCCGACTATCTGCAGGCAAAATTCCCCGATGTGAGAATAGAGCGTATCAACAAAGTCCAGGGCCAGCCATTCATGGTTGAGGAGGTTGTTGACGGTGTAAAACGTATAATGGATGAAAAATAATGGAAAATACTGAATATACCCCCGCTAATTATAAAAGCGACCAGCCGGTGCGCTGGTGTCCCGGTTGCGGCGACCATGCCATACTCAATTCGCTCCACAAGGCGATGGCCGCACTCGGTGTGCCGCCCCACAAAACAGCCGTTATCTCAGGCATTGGATGCTCTTCGCGTCTGCCTTACTACATGAACACATACGGTTTTCACACAATCCACGGACGCGCTGCCGCAATAGCTACCGGCTTCAAGGTTGCCAACCCGGAAATGACCGTATGGCAGATTTCAGGCGACGGCGACGGACTCGCCATCGGCGGCAACCACTTCATTCACGCCGTGCGCAGGAATATCGACATCAATATGCTGCTCTTCAACAACAAGATATACGGCCTTACAAAGGGTCAGTATTCACCTACGAGCGCGCGCGGATTCGTCTCAAAATCATCACCTTACGGCACTGTAGAGGATCCTTTCATACCTGCTGAACTCGTGTTTGGCGCACGCGGCAATTTCTTTGCCCGCAGCATCGATGTTGAGCTCCAGATTTCGCAGGAGGTGCTCGCAGCGGCAGCACGCCATAAGGGCACATCCGTTGTGGAGATTCTGCAGAACTGCGTGATATACAACAACGGTATCCACAATTTCATCACCGACCGCGAGCACCGCGCTGAGCGTACCATCCATCTTGTACATGGACAGAAGATGCTCTTCGGCAAGGACAACGAGCGCGGCCTGGTGCGTGACGGTTTCCTGCTCAAGGCAGTGGAGGTCGGTAAGGACGGCTACACAATCGATGATGTGCTTGTGCACGATGCCCATACCCCGAGCAACTTCCTCCATCAGCAGCTTGCCATGATGGATGGCACCGACCTGCCTCTCGCTCTCGGTATTATCCGCGATGTCGAGTCGCTGACATACAACGATGAGGTGGAAAATCAGGTTGCGCAGGTCAAGGCGGCAAAAGGCTTTGACTCGCTCCGCTCCATGATTCTTGCCGGCGAAACCTGGGAAGTGAAATAACCGCTGCCTCAACCAACCGAACACTTTGAGCGTTAATTCAATATAACCAAAAAACAACCCGATTATGAAAATCAAAGTAATTGCTTCCGCGCTCGCTGTCGCCGCCTTGATGGCTACAAGCTGCACAAGCAACAAAAAGTTTGCCGAGCTGCAAACCAAATATGATACCCTTGCAAAGGATTATCATGACTCGGAAGTGGCTCTCGCAGCATCGCGCGCCAACGCTTCGAGCCTCGAGGCACTTCTTGCCGAGGCCCGCAAAAACAACGAGGATCTCAAACGCAACTATGAGGCCATGCAGGGCTCGCTCAATCAGAGCCTTATCCAGAACCAGCAGGGAAGCATCAACATTTCCAAGCTTGTTGACGAAATCAACGCCTCAAACCAGTATATCAAGCAGCTCGTCCAGGCAAAGAGCAAGAGCGACTCGCTGAATATGGTGCTCACAAACAACCTCACACGCTCGCTCACCCGCGACGAGCTCAAGGAGGTTGACGTGAAGGTGCTCAAAGGCGTGGTGTATATCTCCCTTGCCGACAATATGCTCTTCAAGAGTGGCAGCTACGAGGTTAACTCCCGCGCAATGGAAACCCTCAGCAAAATCGCTAAAATCATCAAGGACTACGGCGACTATGATGTGCTTGTGGAAGGCAACACCGACAATGTGCCCATCTCGCGCACAAATATCCGCAACAACTGGGACCTCTCAACCCTCCGCGCCTCATCTGTGGTGCAGGTGCTCCAGAACGAGTTTGGCGTGAATCCCCAGCGCCTTTCCGCTGCCGGACGTGGCGAGTTCAACCCCATCTCCGACAATTCCAGCGAGCTTGGCCGTCAGCGCAACCGCCGCACCGAAATCATCATCACTCCCAAGCTTGACCAGTTCCTGGACCTCATTGACAAGGCTCCGGAAACAGACGATAAGTAACCACTTTTCACCAACAGATACTGCAGGGCAGCCCGACATCGGACTGCCCTGCGCCGTACATTGCTAATCTGATTTATTGTGAGAACTCTGAGTACTCTGAGAGCTCTGAGAACTCTGATTTTGTCGGGCGCTGAGCCTTGCTCTGGTCATCTGCTCCTTGATGCCTCCGTTTGCCAAAAATTTTCGTTTCTGGTAATCAATCAGGCCGGAAAGCATTTTGTCACACTGATGAATTATCGTAATGGCTACATTCGCTATAGTTTCATCATTCCAATCTTTAGCTTTCTGAATCATGAATTCCCGAGTCATCCGTTGTTTCAGGGCGTTACGTACATTCATGATACGCCTGTCTTCAACGCTCCATCTCGCCAGACCGCGTGTCATCAGATAATCCTCATAGTCGAGTAGCAATTCCTGCTGACTGCTTTTGCCAACATTGGTCAGAAACATTTCGGATTGTGTTGACATAGCAGCGGCACTGCTCCCCTCGGCGATATTTTGTTTGATACTACGAGCGGCCTGTATCATCTGATCTTTTGTGCGGTCGCCGACTGTAATAAACCTGTCGCAAAACACAAAAGTGATGTCATACAAATGCTCTGCAAGTTGAAAACACCGCAGATTTCGGTAATTGCCCTTATTGGCCAGGAAGTCATTTTTCATGATAATTTGATGTTAATGCCGGTGACTCCGGTTGTCATTTACAAAAGTAGGTAATTTGTTTGAGGGGGCAAGGACGGCTGTGTGCGAGCGGGAGGGCTGCCCAGATTATTGCCGGGTGAAGGATTTGTGCGGTCGCGATTCTTTTTGTACTTTTGTTTAGAGTTTTTCGCAGTATATAACCAATCATGACACTAACCCAAACAGCTGACGCACCGGCGCTGCGTCACCCGAGAGTGGATGTTGCGGATGTTTTCGCGGCTTTGCCGTAATGGCGATTATCCTCATCCATTCCATCGAACATTTCAATTTTTACTCGTTTCCACCAACAGACGGGCAAAGCCAATGGCTAAACTTTGCAGACCGCGCTATTTGGGACGGGTTGTTCTTCATTTTCGCCGGCAAGGCATACGCTATCTTTGCGCTGCTTTTTGGCTTCAGCTTCTTTATCCAGGACGACAACCGCCGTATGCGCGGCTATGATTTCAGGCTGCGATTCTGCTGGCGGCTTTTGCTGCTGTTTCTTATCGGACAGCTTAACGCCGCGTTTTTCACCGGCGAGGTGCTGGTGCTTTATGCACTTGTGGGGTTTGTGCTGCCCCTGGTATGTCGGCTCTCCACCCGCAAGCTGCTTGTGCTTGCGGCAGTGTGCGTGATGCAGCCTATGTGCTTGTGGCAGATAGCAAGGGCTGTGGCAGACCCCGGATATACCATTCTGTCGCTCGACACCTCTTCCTACTGGGCTGCCACATTCGAGGCGCAGAGCACAGCAGGATTCTGGCAGACAGTGAAAGTTAATCTCTGGGAGGGCCAGCTTGCCTCGCTCGCATGGGCATGGGATCATGGGCGTGTGTTTCAGACAGCCGGGCTGTTCATCGCCGGAATGCTCATTGGCCGTGAAGGGTGGTTTCTGCGTCGCAACCTCTCCAAGTGGGGTCCGGTGCTTGCTGCGGCAATATGCTGCTTCTTCCCTCTGTATGGCCTCAACAATATGGTGGGCGGTTTCATCACCAATTCCAACATCCTTATCCCGCTGAAAATACTGCTTTCCTCGCTTGCCAACCTCTGCTTCATGCTCATGCTTGTCAGCGGTATTTTGTTTGCATACTATAAAGCGCCCGCATTGGGCTCTCTCCTTGACCGCCTGCGTCCTTACGGCCGTATGAGCATGACAAACTATGTGACACAGGGCATCATAGGCTCAGCCCTGTTCTACCACTGGGGGCTGTTCCTGCAGCTCGGCATCACCGCCAGCGAACTCCTCGGCATAGCCATCTTCCTGGCGCAATATGCGGTATGCCGCCTGTGGGTAAACCATCACAGTCACGGTCCGCTCGAATACCTCTGGAAAAAAGCCACATGGATAGAGTGGCCCTTCTCACACCGCCGCCGCTAATCCCCTCTGATTGTCGGGTGAGATTTTGGGGCGGGGTGTGGTATTTACGCAAATTTTTGTGTACTTTTGTGGCTCATTACGTAAGTCATTGAAAATATGGATCTCTTTGAAAAAATCAGTGCCGACATCAAGTCGGCCATGCTTGCTAAGGATAAGGTGCGTCTTGAAACTCTCAGAGGCATCAAGAAGGAATTTCTCGAGGCTAAGACTGCCAAGGGTGCCGATGGCGAGCTTTCGGATGACACCGCTATCAAGATAATGACAAAGATGGTGAAGCAGCGCCGCGAGACTGCCGAGATTTATGCTTCGCAGGCGCGCCCTGAGCTGGCTCAGAATGAGCTTGCCGAGGCTGCTGTCATTGAGGAGTATCTGCCGGCGCAGCTCACTGAGGAGGAGCTTGCCGCCGAACTTAAGAGAATTATCGCCGAGGTGGGTGCTACATCCGCCAAGGAGATGGGCAAGGTGATGGGGGCTGCATCCAAGGCTCTCGCCGGCCGTGCCGACGGCAAGGCTATCTCTGCCAAAGTAAAGGAATTACTTGCATAACATATTTATTTAGCGTATATGCTTACCATTCAGCAAATTAAGGAAGATCCCGAAAGGGTGGTTGAGCGTCTGGCTGTCAAAGGTTTTGACGGCAAGGATGCCATAGACAAGATATTGGCTCTCGACAGCGAGCGCCGCTCTCTGCAGCTGAGTAACGACACCAAGGCTGCCGAGCTCAACAAGTATGCCTCGCAGATAGGCGCTCTGATGAAGGAGGGCAAGAAAGAAGAGGCTGAACAGGCCAAGGCTGCCGTTGCCGCTCTGAAGCAGCAGCAGAAGGAGACTGCCGACAAGCTCGCCGCTGCGGAGGCTGAGATGCGCAACATTCTGCTCACGGTGCCCAACCTGCCTTGCGATGCTGTGCCTGCAGGCCGCACCGCCGAGGACAATGTGGTTGAGAAAACCGGTGGCCCGATGCCTGACCTCGGTGAGGATGCAATGCCCCACTGGGATCTGGCCAAGAAGTATAATCTCATAGATTTTGACCTCGGTGTGAAAATCACCGGAGCCGGTTTTCCGGTGTATATCGGCAAGGGTGCCCGTCTGCAGCGCGCCCTCATTCAGTTTTTCCTCGATGAGGCAGGCAAGGCCGGCTATCTTGAGATTCAGCCCCCCTACGTTGTCAACGAGGCTTCGGGCTACGGTACAGGCCAGCTGCCCGACAAGGAGGGTCAGATGTACTATGTGAATGAGGATAATCTTTACCTTATTCCCACCGCCGAGGTGCCTGTGACCAACCTTTACCGCGATGTTATTCTCAGCGAGGATAAGCTTCCTGTCAAAAACTGCGCCTACAGCGCGTGCTTCCGCCGCGAGGCCGGCAGCTACGGCAAGGATGTGCGCGGCCTCAACCGTCTGCATCAGTTTGACAAGGTGGAGATTGTGCGCATAGAGAAACCTGAAAATTCATACGCTGCGCTTGAGGAGATGAAGAATCATGTGCAGGGGCTGCTTGAAAAGCTCGGGCTGCCCTGGCACATTCTGCGCCTTTGCGGCGGCGACATGAGCTTTACATCTGCAATCACATTTGACTTCGAGGTGTTCTCAGCCGCTCAGAAGCGCTGGCTGGAAGTGAGCTCTGTGTCAAACTTCGAGACATATCAGGCAAACCGTCTGAAGTGCCGCTACCGCGATGCCGACAAGAAGACCCGCCTTTGTCACACTCTCAACGGCTCGGCTCTCGCTCTGCCGCGCATCATGGCCGCGCTGCTTGAAAACAACCAGACTGCCGAGGGCATTGTTGTGCCCGAGTGTCTGCGCAAGTACACCGGATTCGACATCATCAACTGATAGCTCCGGCGCATGGATAAGAAAACGATATGGGACCTCGGCCGTGATACGGTCGAGGTCTTTCGCGCAAAGGCCAAGATGCCGCTGGTGGTGGTGCTGGACAACATCCGCTCCCTTAATAATATAGGCTCTGTTTTCCGCACTTCGGATGCTTTTTTGGTAGAGAGGATAATGCTGTGTGGCATAACAGCCACGCCCCCTTCGCCGGAGATTCACAAGACCGCGCTCGGTGCCGAGGATTCGGTGGAGTGGCAGTATTTTGAGAACACAGCTGACTGCATAGCGCGGCTACGCGCACAGGGCTATACCGTGTGTGCCCTCGAGCAAGTGAAAGGGAGCATCCCGTTGCAGGATTTTGCTGTAGAGCCGGGGGGCAGGTATGCGCTTGTTGCGGGGCATGAGGTTCATGGTGTGAGCCAGGAGGTTGTGGATATGGCCGACTGCTGCATCGAGATACCGCAGTGCGGCACCAAGCATTCTCTCAATGTGTCGGTGTCGGCCGCGCTCGGTATCTGGCATTTCTTCAACGCCTTGCATCTTGGCCGCTGAGGGCGGCAGCTGCCGCGAGGCGGTCGATGGCGAGCTGCTTCTGCAGCTCATCTATTGATGCGAATTTGCGTTCGTCGCGCAGTCGGGCTATGAATTCGATAGTCAGCACGCACCCGTATAGATTCCCTTCATAGCCAAGCACGTGCAGCTCAATGGTGAGCTTTGGATCGGCGCTGCCGTCAACAGTCGGGCGGTAGCCTATATTAAGCATTCCGTCGGAGGAGGAGCCGTCCGGCAGGGTGGCCCGCACAGCGTACACCCCCGGCGATGGTATCAGCAGCCCGGGGCATTCGGGCTCTATGTTTGCTGTTGGGAAGCCTATTGTGCGGCCTAACTGCTTGCCTTTGCCGACAGTGCCGCGCAGCGACAAGCGGTGGCCGAGCAGTTCGTTGGCGGTATTTATGTCCCCTTTTGATACGGCGCGGCGTATGCGCGATGAGCTTACGGGCTCACCCTCGCTGTCAAGCTCGGGTGCAGATATAACCTCAATGCCGGTCTGCTCACCGAGAGCCTTGTAGTCCTCAAACCGCTCAGGACGGTCGTGGCCAAAGCGGGTGTCGTAGCCAAGTAGCAGGGTGGTGATGCCGTAGCGCTGCTTTATCATGCTCATGAACTGAGCCGCCGTGAGGCTGCGCAGCCTCTCATCAAAGTCGAGCGAAATCACCGTGTCAACTCCCATGCTCTCAAGCAGCCGGCACTTTCTGCGGTGGGAGGTGAGGGCAGGGGGTACCCTCTCAGGCCGGATAACAGAGAGGGGGTGGTTGCGGAAAGTTATCACCGCGCTTTTTTCGCCCCGCTGCGCAGCCATTCTCTTGAGATGGCCGAGCAGAAAAGCGTGGCCGCGGTGCACACCGTCAAATGTGCCCAGCGCGGCGATGCACCCCTGCTTTTTCAGCGTCATAGCCCCTTGGATTTCAGCAGGTCGGTGAATTCGGTGCCGGGAGCCACTGTGATAGTTTCAAAGCCGAGGGCGGCTGCTGCGGCGGTGTTGGTTGCGGAGTCGTCGAGAAACACTGTTTCCTGCGGCTTTATGCCGAGCTTGGTGCAGGCGGCCTCGAAAATGCGTGCATCAGGCTTCATCACCTTCTCCTCGAACGATGTTATAGCTCCGCTGCAGTAGGCGCTCAGGCTCTCGCCCTGCTTTGCAAACTCCTCGGCGATGCGGGTGTTCCACATCACCGGATTGGTGTTGCTCAGGATGTATACATTATATTTGGTGCGCAGCTGCTTGAGCGCATCGAGCCTGTGGGCCGGAATGCCGATGAGAAAGTCGCAGAACGCCTCATCTATCTGAGCATCTGTAACCCCCTGAGGGAGGTAGTGTCTCAGCTCGGCGCGCCACTGCTCCGGTGTGATGGCTCCGCTCTCCAGCTGGCCGAAAGGCCCGGACTGTGAGTATTCGCCGAGAAACTGCTCCGGGTCTGCCATTCCGAGCTTTTTGTAAGCCCTTACGCACTGCATGCGGTCGATATCCATAATCACTCCGCCCAAATCAAAAAGAAGATTCTTAATCATGAGTCCTGATTTTTTCTGCAAAAATAGCAAATAGTTGGCACAATAGGAAAAGCGGGAACATGATGCTGTTTAAGCGCTATCTATGCCTTTTGTTAGCAAAATGTTTGCAAATACGGGTATTTTGATTAATTTTGTCACAAATAAAGCCTCAAGCTCATGGAAAAGATAGACAATCTTGACAGAAAAATACTCGAAATAGTGATGTCAAACGCCAGGATACCCTCAAAGGATGTGGCGATAGAATGCGGCGTGTCGCGCGCGGCTATCCACCAGCGTATCCAGCGCATGATTGACACCGGGGTGATTACCGGCTCGGGCTACCATGTCAATCCGAAAGCTCTCGGCTACCGCACCTGCACCTACATTGGGGTGAACCTCGAGAGCGGTTCCATGTACCGCGAGGTCGTGCCGGAGTTTGAAAAGATACCGGAGATTGTGGAGTGTCACTTCACCACCGGTCCCTACTCCATGCTTGTTAAGCTGTATGCCCGGGACAACGAGCACCTTATGGAGCTGCTGAACGGCAAAATCCAGACAATACCGGGCGTCAAGGGCACTGAGACTCTCATTGCCCTCGACAACAGCATCGACCGCGAGATGCCGGTGCACTATAAGCCCTGATCAGAGATATTTTTCGTCGAAACGCCCCTGCACATCGTTGACAATCTGCTTGATGCGCTGCTCCTCACTTTTGGGACACACGAGCAGCACATCGTCGGCATCGGCAACTATGTAGTCGTGGAGGCCTGACACCACCACCAACTTCTCATTGCGCACAGCAAAGATATTGCCTGTGGAGTCGTAGGTCATCACATTGCAGTTCTGGGTCACATTTCCCTCGGGGTTTTGCGCGGAGTTGTCGTACAGCGCGCTCCATGTGCCGAGGTCGCTCCATCCGAAGTCAACACACTCCACATACACATTCGACGCCTTTTCCATTATGGCGAAGTCTACCGAAATGCTCGGGCATGCAGGGAAGTGGTCGTTTATAAACTGAGTTTCAGCAGGTGTGGCGAAAATGCCCTTGCCGCGCTCGAATTCTCCGGCCAGGTCGGGTGCCAGAGCTGTGAAGGCATTGAGAATGTCGGATGCTTTCCAAAGGAAAATACCGGAGTTCCAGAAAAATTCGCCGGACTCGACAAACACCTTTGCCAGCTCGAGGTCAGGCTTCTCGGTGAAGGTCTTTACCTTCAGTATGCCTGGCTCCACCTCCTTGCCGATCTGAATGTATCCGTAGCCCGTTTCGGGTCTGGTGGGCTTAATGCCGAGGGTGAGCAGAGCGTCGTGTGTCTCCACGAATTCAAACCCGGCGCGCAGACGGTTTACAAACTCAGCCTCGTTGGTGATGAGATGGTCGCTCGGGGTGACAATCATGCTTGCCTGCGGGTCGGCGGCATAAATATGGTTTGCGGCCCATGCGATGCAGGGGGCGGTGTTGCGGCGGCACGGCTCAAGGAGAATGTGCTCCGGGTCGATGTCGGGCAGCTGCTCCTTCACAAGGGCGGCATACATGGCGTTTGTCACCACGATAATATTGTTTTTCGGCACCAGCGGCAGAATCCTGTCGTAGCACATCTGCAGCAGAGTGCGTCCGGTGCCCAGGAAGTCGATGAACTGTTTCGGACGGTTAGAGCGGCTGTAGGGCCAGAACCGGCTTCCGACGCCACCGCACATTATCACACAATATCTATGATTGTCAGTAGTCATGGTGTTTGTATGTTTTAGTCAGAGGTCGCTTGTAGAGCGATTGCGCTAAGTTAGCAATTTAAAATATAACCGCGAAATAAAAGGGCATAAAAAAAAGAATGAGTAACGCAAGCAAGCTTGACAATTACTCATTCTCCTCTCTCCTCTGCGGTATGGACGGGACTCGAACCCGCGACCCCCTGCGTGACAGGCAGGTATTCTAACCAGCTGAACTACCACACCGGATATTTTTGTGAGGTGCTCCGGGGAGTTTGTTTCCCTTTTGCGAGTGCAAAGTTAAGGGCAAAATTTGGACTGTGCAAATATTTCAGCGATTTTTTTCAAAAAATCTTCATTTTTCTTCAAATTGCCTCTTTTTTCGTCACGATTCCACCACACCTGCCGAGTTTTTGCAGCAATCGGCAGATATACCTGCCGATTCTCGCATATTTGTTATAATTGGAAGATATACCTGCCGATTCTCGCAGATTTGTTTGGATTGGCAGATATAAATGCCTATTTTTGCATTTAAAATTAAGGCATTATGGAAATAATTCGCAGACAACAATACATTGACCATATACTGTCAGTCATAAACAAGGGCATGATGCTTGTTCTGGTTGGGCAGCGTAGAGTGGGCAAAAGTTACATACTGCTTGACCTCAAAAGGTGGATTGAAGAAAATGAGCCTGAGTCTCATGTTCTTTATCTTGACAAGGAGCGTAAGATAGGAAATGAAGTAATGGATGCAGACGGTCTTTACCATCTTGCAACTGAAAAACTTCCGTCGGAAGGGCGCAACTATCTGTTAGTTGATGAGGTTCAGAATATTGAAAATTATCAAGATGCGCTCCGAAGCCTCTATGCTGAACAGCGTTGTCAGATAGTTGTGACAGGAAGTAACGCATATATATATTCTTCCGAGCTCGGTACACGACTGGGTGGACGCTACATTGAAATTCCGATATACACTCTTTCATACGCTGAGTTTCTTATATTTCATAATCTTCCGGACTCTGAGGAGAGTCTGCATTCCTATCTGCGAGTCGGAGGATTGCCGGGCCTCAGGCATTTCGACATGGCAGATGAGCGGCAGGTTTCAGATTATATCCAAGGCGTATATACCACAATTATGATGCGTGATGTTGTGGAACGGGCAAATATCAGAAATGCAGCGTTTCTTACAAACCTTGCAAAGTTTGTGGCAGATACAACAGGCAAGCCTGTGTCACCTACAAATATCGCCAATACGTTGTGCAGTCAGGGACAGAAGATAACTAAAGCCATCACTGCTGATTATTTGGAATATATGGCAAATGCTCTCGTGTTCAAACCGGTATTTCGTTATGATATTCACGGGAAGCGCCTTTTTGAACAGAATTTCAAATATTATTTCACGGATCATGGAATCCGTAATTTTCTATGCGGATTCAAAGTCAGACAGTCTATTGAAAAAATTATGGAGACTGTTGTATGGAATTATCTGCGGATGCAGGGATTTGATATTACCATTGGAGAACTCCGAAACGGAGAGGTCGACTTTGTGGCAGAAAGAGGAGAAAAACGGATGTATTTTCAAGTTACATATCTTTTGGGGACGCAAGAGACCATTGACAGGGAGTTCGGAAATCTCAAGGCTATTAATGACCAGTATCCAAAATATGTAATCTCTATGGACCCGATAGGAGGAGAAGTCGAGGGTTATCCCGGCATAAATCACGTCAGGCTGAGAGAGTTCCTCAAAATGCAATTTTAGATTCTATCTGATTTATATCAGATACTTTATCGGAAATACTGGGTAGGGGTAGGGCAAAAAAAGCGCCGGCTGAGTGAGCCGGCGCCTGAGGGATGAACCCGATTGTGGCTGCGGGTTTATTTCTGGGCTGTGATGTCGAGCACCTCAACTTCGAATACGAGGGTTGAGCCGGCGGGTATTGAGCCGGTGGCATTGTCGCCGTATGCGAGGTTTGAGGGGATGTAAAGGATGTATTTGGAACCCTTGTTCATCATCTTGAGGCCTTCGCCGAATCCGGGCACAACCTGTGTGATGGCGAAGTCGGCGGGTTCGCCGCGGTCAACAGAGCTGTCAAACACGGTGCCGTCGATGAGCTTGCCGGTGTAGTGCACCTTCACGAGGTCTGACTCAGTGGGGGTAGCGCCGGTGCCCTGCTTCACAACCTTGTAGGCGAGTCCGCTCTCGGTTGTTTTGATAGCGGCATCCTCTTTGATGGCGTTGGCGATGTATTCAGCGCCTTTGGCTTTGTTTTCCTCAGCCTGTGCTGCGCGTGAAGCCTCCTGTGCGGCGCGGGCCTGCATCTGACGGCTCTGGATTTTCTGCTGCACCTGCTGCATCAGGCCTTCGAAAGTGCCCATGTCGCGGGTGAGCTCGGTCTGGTTGATTGAGTCGGCGAGGAATGCTTTTGAGAAGTTGCTGAACATTTTCTCGCGGTCAACATTCACGCTGTCTTTGTCAAACATCTGGAGCTGACGGGCAATGTTGAGGCCAATCTGCACGCCATACTGGTATGCAACGTCGCCGGTGTCGGCCATGAGCACGCTCTTGAAGCCGCGGAGGAATGATTCTTTTTTGAACTTGGCGAGCTCTTCAGCAGGGAGCTGATCCATGTTCTGGGCAAGCATGGCGCCGTTTGCGCGGCCCATGAATACGGCGATGGAGTCGTTGAATGCCTTGTCGGCTTCGCTGACACCTGAGGCAGAGTTGTTGCAGCTCACAGAAACGAGTGCGAGACCTGCCATAGCAATTGAGACAAATGTCTTTTTCATACTGTTGGTTATTGTTTTTTAGGTTGATATTACGTTATTGTCTGATTTCGGAGAGTTCTATGTCGAAGCTCAGTGCGGCTCCGCCGGGAATCACTCCGGGAAAGCCCTCGCTGCCGTAGGCGGCGGAGGCGGGAATGAGCAGTGTGGCTTTGCCGCCGGGGCGCATACGGGCGAGCCCTGTGCGCATTCCGGGCACCAGGGAGTCGAATTGCAGAGCCACCGGTGTGGCGCCTGTGGAGTCAAACTCGGTGCCGTCGCTGAGGCTGCCGGTGTATGAGACCATCACCGTGCATCCTGCTGCCGGGGAGGCGCCGTTCCCTTCCGTGCGGGGGATGTATACCACGCCCCCCTCAAGGATTTCGGCGCAGGGCTGTTCAGCGCCGGCGCTAATAAAGGCAGCCTCGGCCTGAGGGTCGGCAAGGTGCGGCTGCGGTGTCATGGCGGCGGAGTAAGCGTTTTCAAGAATCTTCTGTGCCTGCTCCTGCGGCAGCGGGGCGGCTCCTCCGCGGATGTAGGAGCATAGAAGGTCTATCACCGCCTGCGGCGAGATGCCGAGGAGGGTGGAGCCGAAGTCGCGCTCAACAAGCTTGCTCACACTTTCGCCGATAAGCACCGCGCGGGCACGCTGCACCGCCACAGAGTCGGTGGCACCCGCTTTCAGCCCTTCGGCAAACAGCTCCGCGGGCATCTCAGCGGCGTTGGGGGCAATCACCTGATAGAGCGATGACGCCACCGCGCGCACAGTGGAGTCGGCTTCCGCATCCGCAGTCCTGGCATGAGCCGGCATGGCCCACACATATATTAATATTATCGCTGCAGCGGCAAAGCGCCTCATTTGCCGAGAACTTTAATCAGCTCTACGTCGAAAATAAGGGTTGAGTCGGGGCCGATTGCGCCGCCTGCTCCGTTGGGGCCGTAAGCGAGGTCAGAGGGAATGAAGAGTTTCCATTTTGCACCTTCGTTCATCATCTGGAGGGCTTCAACCCAGCCGGGAATCACCTGTGTGACACCGAAAGTGGCGGGCTCGCCGCGCTCAACAGAGCTGTCAAACACTGTGCCATCGATAAGGCTGCCGGTGTAGTGCACCATCACACGGTCGTCGGCAGTGGGTTTGGGGCCTTTGCCCTCCTCGATAACCTCATACTGGAGGCCGCTGGGAGTGGTTTTCACCTCGGGGCGTTTGCCGTTCTCGCCAAGGAAGGCTTCGCCGGCTGCTTTGTTCACTTTGCCCATCTCGGCTGCTGCGGCGCGCTGGCGCTCCTCCATTTCAGTGAAGAACTTGCGGATCTCCTCTTTGGCCTCATCATAGCTCATGCGGGGAGTCTCGCCTGAGAACACGGCTGCAACGCCATCGGCAAAATCTTTTACATCAAGCTTTTCGATGCCGCTGCTGCGGAAATTGTTGCCCATGCTCAGTCCGAGAGCATAGCTGATACGGTCTAATTCTTTTGTTTCCATATTGGTATATGTTTTTGTTATTTATATTCAGTGGCGTGATTGAAACTGCAAAGGTATGCCAAATATCCGTCACCTTGTTAATTATTTATCAAAAAAATATTAAATAGTCTGGCTGAGGTTACCTGCCGGAGCCTGAAGCCCCCTATGGATAATAACAATCGGCGCCCCCGTAAGTTGCCCCCGCCGCAGCCTCCGCATCAATTATTATGGCAATGTTCAAATAAATTTGGCATTGCTGCCGCTTATTTGTATCTTTGCCTAACTCTTTGAACCAGCCGCACATGAAAGAATCCATCATAATACGTAATGTAGGTCCACTGAAGGAAATACACATCGGCGATATAAGGCCCATGACCGTGGTCATAGGTGCGTCCGGCAGCGGCAAGAGCCTGCTTATGAAGATTATAAGCCTTATGAGATTTCTTTATAAGCGTGCCAATGTGAGGGCTTATCTTTATAATTCCGGGATTAAGAGGTCGCCGTTCCGTATCCGTCTGGAATCGCTGCTGCATGATGAACTGAAATTTTATCTTATGCGGCCCGGAGTCCATGTAGATTATTGCTTCACAGCCGATTCCGGTTGTGAATACCACGTTGAAATATCGAAAAACAAGCTTTCACTACCTAAGGGTATTGATAACAACGACCTGATTTTCACCAAAGAGTCGTGGGTGTCGGAAACCCGCAATATCATCTCTATGTGGAAGTCGAACCAAGGCAATAACCGCGGCTGGCTCGGATTCTTCTTCGAGGAGACATTGCGCGACTTTGACGAGGCTGCCTCGGAGGAGAAGCGTGTGGACATGAAGTTTGTAGATTCGAGTATGTCTGTGGTGATGCAGAATGGCGTGCGGCGTTTCTTGCTGGGATCCGACGGACGGCATGAGCCGATTGAGCTGAGGTACGCATCTTCGGGCATACAGACTGCCGCACCGTTGGCAATGCTCACACAATATTTTGCCAATACCTTTTCATTCAAAGAGGCAAAGCGCAGGTCGGTGCTGAACTATCTGTATGATGCAGACCAGCTTTCCCAGTTTCATCCGCAGATAGAACTCTCCAGTATCGATAGCATTATCAATATTCATGTGGAAGAGCCTGAACTGAGTCTCGACCCTACCGCCCAGATTAATCTTGTTGATGAAATGGTGTCGACGGCCTTCAATAAGGCCCGCAATAGGATGAATATCATAATGGCGACACACAGTCCGTATATTGTCAATGCGCTCAATCTGATTATCAACCGTCCTCCGGAGAGCGGAGCTTCTCTTGCGGTCGGGGATGTTGGAGCGTTCCGTATATTCAACGGTCATCTCATCAATCTGATGTCGGAAGACAATTACGGAATACCTTTGGTGGATACCTCGGATCTTTCCGCACCTATGGAAAAAATCTATGACGATTATACCAATCTCATAAACTGCGACTGATGTACGCTGTATTCAAGCAACTTCTGGATAAGTACATGGCAGCGCTGTGCCCGGGGGCATCAGGTCCGTCAGTGTCGGACGGTGCCTCAGTGGTGTACACGCAGAATTTCACTTTGTCGGATGATGCGGCCTGCGGCGAGTGTCCTGGCAATCATGGATGTGACAAAATCGTGATGGCGGTTGAGACTAATCATCCGGTCGGCGTGTTTCATGTTGCCGATTATATTGCAGCACTGCCTGCCAAAACACAAAACGGGTTGAAAAACTGTGATTTCATAATGTGCGATGCAAGCAACACATACGGGTCGCGCAAAGTCGCTCTGTGTGACTTGTCGTGCAGCGAAGCCCGTTATCTCAATCCCGGACATTCAAAAAAATATCCTCAAGGTAAAAGAGCATACGTGGTTGAGCAGATGATTTCCACCGCAGATTTTATTGCCCGTGATATCATGGTGGGGCAGTACATACGTACAGCCACATCGAAAAGGTTTGTATTCGGTTTGAGGGTAAAGGATATGAATGTACGCAATAAAGCGATGAACTCCATGAAAGCCTTTTCGAAAACACCATCCTCACAGGCAGCCACCGTATCTTCCATGCAAACAATAGCCGGAATAGACTTTGAATATGTCGAAGTGCGACACCCTGCACCCCTCAGGTGGTGATTCGCCCGAAATGTGAACATCAATTATTATGGCTGATATTTGCGCTTTTCGCGGCAAAAGCCTATTTTTGTGGAAAAACTGACTTATCATGCGAAGCAAATACAACAGAGTGCTGCTCAAACTGAGCGGCGAGTCGCTTGCCGGAGCCAAGGGCACCGGCATTGACACAGAGCGTCTTGGCGATTATGCGCGCCAGATCAAGGATATAGCTGCCGGCGGTGTGCAAGTGGCCATTGTGATTGGCGGCGGCAATATTTTCCGTGGCCTCAGCGGTGCCGCAAAGGGTTTCGACCGTGTGAAGGGCGACCAGATGGGCATGCTTGCCACTGTTATCAATTCACTCGCGCTGAGCTCGGCTCTCGAGGCCGAGGGGCAGCCTGCCAAGGTGTTCACAGCCATCAATATGTTTCCGGTTGGCGAGCACTACAGCAAGTGGAAGGCCATTGAGGCTCTCAATGCCGGATGTGTGGCTATCATTGCCGGGGGCACCGGCAACCCGTTTTTTACAACCGACACCGGCAGCGCGCTGCGCGGCATAGAGGTGGAGGCGGATGTGATGCTCAAGGGCACAAGGGTTGACGGCATATACACAGCCGACCCCGAGAAGGATCCCACAGCCACAAAATTCTCCGAGATTAGCTATGACGAGGTGTACACCCGCGGCCTTAAGGTGATGGACCTCACCGCCACCGCCCTGTGCAAGGAGAACGGCCTGCCGATTGTGGTGTTTGACATGGACACCGTGGGCAATCTCGCAAAGGTTATTGCCGGAGAGCCGATAGGCACATTAGTGTATTGAAAATAGAAATAATAAAACAATAATTACATGGAAGTAAAAGACTATCTTGCTCCCGCAGAGGAGAAAATGGAGCTGGCGGTGGCCTATCTCGACGAGGCGCTCGCGCACATCCGTGCCGGAAAGGCAAACCCCAAAATCATCGACGGCATTAAAGTTGAGTACTACGGCAGCGCTGTGCCTGTGAGCCAGGTTGCAAACATTTCGGTGCCCGATGCCCGCACTATCACCATCACCCCGTGGGAAAAACCGATGTTCAAGGAAATTGAGAAGGCTATCATCAACTCGGAACTGGGCATTACTCCCGAAAACAACGGCGAGGTGATACGCATTTCCATCCCCCCGCTCACAGAGGAGCGCCGCAAGCAGCTTGTGAAGCAGAGCAAGGCTGAGGCCGAGCAGGCAAAGGTGAGTGTGCGCAACGCCCGCCGCGATGCTATCGACGGCCTTAAAAAGGCAGTGAAGCAGGGTATGTCCGAGGATGTTGAGAAGGATGCCGAGGCAACCGTCCAGAAAATCCACGACAAATACCTCAAGCGTATCGACGAGATTTTCGCCGCCAAGGAGAAAGAGATTCTCACTGTCTGATACCACACAGGTCAGTACAAAAACATATTCCCGGGAGACCTCTCTTCCGGGAATTTATTTTAGTGGAGCGTTATGAAACACACTCTCAGATCATGCCTTGCTCCACTCCGGTGGCTACCCGCTCTATGATAGCGTCTTTCGAGTCTTTGTCAGGCTTGTAGTCGCCCTTGAGGTTGACTCCGAAAAATTTGCCGAATGTCTGCCAGAATCCGGCTCTGAACGAGCCTAAGAAGGCTTTGATGATGTTGTAGCTGCTCTGGTCGGTTTCGCGTTTTATCAGTTTTATCAGCATCTGGGCCTGCGACTTGCTGAAGCGCTTCAGCACAGGCTTGTACTGCTTGAAAATCTCCCCCTCCATTTTCTTCAGGTATTCCTCGCGCTCTTTCTGTGTGGGGAATGTCTCGATGTATTCGTATGTCTCAAGCAGGGTGGCGCATATCAGCTTGGCGTAGGGGAGGGTTTTCTTGACATCGCGCACGGTTTTCCAATAGAATTCCTCCTCCTTTTTGTTTTTGAATTTGAGGGGAGGGTAGATGGTCACTTCGTTGATGAGGTACATCTTCACTGTGTCGCCGTCAACCTCGGTGTAGAAGTAGCCGCGCAGGTCCTTTTTCCTTGCGCTCGGAGGGGCGGTGAGCTCGGGCAGCTCATCGTCAGTGGTGTCGGCGGTGGCCGGCGACGGTATTGCCAGAGCGCAAAGCAGTAAGGCGTATATGAGGAGTAGTCGTGTCATGCAAATACAACAATCTGCGGCTTATTTTGATTGATTGTGGCTCACCGGGGGGTAGTCGATGGTGTAGTGCAGGCCGCGCGATTCCTTGCGCTCCTTGGCCTGACGCATTATAAGGTAGCCGACGTTGATGATGTTTCTGAGCTCGCAGATTTCGCGCGAGGCTTTCGAGCGTTTGAACAGCTCCTCTGTTTCCTCGTACAGAATGTCGAGCCTGTTCCATGCGCGGTCAAGGCGCAGATTGCTGCGCACAATGCCTACGTATGCGCTCATAATCTGCCCTACCTCCTTGATGCTCTGGGTTATGAGCACCATCTCCTCGGGGTTGCGGGTGCCCTCGTCGTTCCAGTCAGGCACATCTGTGCGCAGCTCGTAGTGGTGGATGGCTTCGGAGGCATGCTTTGCGGCGGCGTCGGCATACACAATCGCTTCTATCAGCGAGTTGGAGGCCAGGCGGTTGCCGCCGTGAAGGCCTGTGCAGGAGCATTCGCCCACAGCGTAGAGACGTTTGATGGATGATTCGCCGTTGGTGTCGACGGCGATGCCGCCGCAGAGATAGTGGGCGGCGGGAGCCACCGGAATATAGTCCTTGGTGATGTCTATGCCGAGCGACAGGCACTTGGCGTAGATGTTTGGAAAATGGTGCTTGGTTTCCTCGGGGTCCTTGTGGGTGACATCAAGAAACACATGGTCATCGCCATGCAGCTTCATCTCGCTGTCAATCGCGCGGGCAACAATGTCGCGCGGCGCAAGCGACAGACGCGGGTCATACTTGTGCATGAATTCCTCGCCGCGGAGGTTGCGCAGCACAGCTCCGTAGCCGCGCATCGCCTCGGTGATGAGGAATGAGGGGCGGTCGCCGGGATGGAACAGGGCGGTGGGGTGAAACTGGATGAACTCCATGTCCTTTACAGTGCCTTTTGCGCGATACACCATCGCGATGCCGTCGCCGGTTGCAACAAGGGGATTGGTGGTGGTGGTGTACACAGCGCCTGCGCCGCCTGTGGCCATGAGGGTGGTGCGTGCCAGGAACTTGTCTACATTGCCGGTGTTCTGGTCAAGGATATATGCGCCGTAGCAGGTGATGTCCTTGGTGCGGCGGGTAACAATTTTGCCGAGATGGTGTTGGGTGATGATCTCTATGGCGAAGTGGTGCTCGAACACATCGATGTCAGGATTCTCCCTCACTTTACGGATAAGGCTCTCCTGAATCTCAAAGCCTGTGTTATCGGCATGATGCAGTATCCTGAATTCGGAGTGTCCCCCCTCGCGGTGCAGGTCAAAATCGCCCTGCTCATTTCTGTCGAAATCCACTCCCCATTCAAGCAGCTGCCTTATCTGGGCGGGAGCCTCTGTCACCACCTTATTGACAGCGGCGCGGTCGCTGAGCCAGTCGCCGGCAATCATGGTGTCGTTTATATGCTTGTCAAAATCATCGACAGCGAGGTTTGTCACAGAGGCTACTCCCCCCTGGGCCAGGGCGGTGTTGGCCTCCTCGAGAGTGGTTTTGCAGATGAGTGCAACTTTGCCGGTGCCGGCCACTTTGAGGGCGAAGCTCATGCCGGCGATGCCGGAGCCGATAACCAGATAGTCATATTTGCGTGTCATATTCTTGACAATGAGGTGAAAAACTGCGCTGCAAAATTACACAAAAATCATGAAAAAGCCCCGCCCTTCCCCTTTTTTCAAAGCACCTGTGGACAGTAGTAAGTGTGGAGCCCGCTTACTCGTTGATGTTCAGCTTGTAAATGGCATCTTCCGGTCCGCAATAACCATAAAGAGTGTTTGTACAGAGATCCATCCATAATCTCCTAATGGCAATTGGAAGCAGGTACTTTTTCTCAATATTTCCGTCCCAGTCAAACTGATATAACCACAAGCATCCGCCTTTATCTTGGAACGCAGCAGGCGATTCACCACAATACAAAGCGTAGATTGAATTAACATCGCTTGCTACATCTTGGAATTCGTAGCTCTTATTATCGGAATCGGCTGTATTGCTTTCATCTGGAGAACCAGCCATCCGATAGGATTTTACGGTATTTTCCTCCAAATCAACAATATTGATCTGTGCGAACGCCCCCATTGCCTCAACAACCTTAGATTTATCCGGGCTAAGGCAAGCTCCAGGGGCACCGTAAGATTCTATATTATCAGCAGGCCTTTTCAGAATAGATATTCCGTGAGTGGGGGCATTGTCGAACCCTTCCAAAAACCAGTACGATGGAAGCAGAGGTTCGGTGTCGGGGTCTAAGAACGACATTCCTGGAGTACGTCCCAAATATTTATCTTCTCCTAATCTATATATCCTTGCATAAGTCAACCCATACTCATTTGAGTCTTTATAATAACCGAGAAAGGTAATTGAATCGCGTCCAAGTTCAATAGATTTTGAGATGTTCCACTCCAACAATCGCTTTTTAAAAGGATCGAATGTCAAAGCAACCAGTTCTTCATTCTTTTTTTCTATACGATATATTGGCGTGAGACCAAGATACTCGGCAGGTCCTTCACCCCGGTGCATAAAAGAGCCTAATTCCTTATGGTTTTTTATATCCGCCACATGGAAATTGTAATCAGTAACCCCCGGAGTTGACGAGATGAGTATTGAGTCGCATACTGAAAAAAATAGTGAATATACGTACTCCGATTCGACCTTTTCCATAGTCAGGTCGCTCATCTCCTTCGGCTCCTCAATAATCTTGACCTCCGCAGTGAAGGGTGAACGCCCTCCGCATGAAGCTAAGAGTATGGAGAATAGAAGTACGATGGAACCTTGTTTGATGTGCATCATTCTGAAAGGTACACTGATAAAATTGGATTTTTTCAAATTATGGATAAACACGGATAGAGTATGAAAAACATTCAATTGCGGGTGGTGCGGAGGAAGAAGTGGAGGAAGAGGGCGGCGGCGATGAATAGGGACACCGAGAAGCTGAGTATTATGCCGAAGGTGCCCATACCGAAGGTGAATCCCATGAGGTAGGTGGCGGGGAGTCCGATGAGGACATAGCTCACAAAAGCTATCCATAGCATCGGCATGACGTTTGATGTGCCGCGGAGGGCGTTGGCGAATGTTATCTGTGTGGCGTCGCCGAACTGATATATCACCAACGGCAGTATCAGTGACAGGGCGAGTGCCTGTACTTCGGGGTCCTGCGTGAACAGGTGTATTATGCCGGGGCCTTGGAATATGAACAGGCATGATGCTGTGGCTGCGAGCGCGAGCAGTATTCTGTATCCGGCGAATGCGTAACGGCGCATCTCGCGGGCATCACCGGTGCCGGCGGCGTTGCTCACCAGCACAGACACTGCGGCCGCAACGCTGTAGTACACGCAGAATCCGAGGGTGCCGGTTATCACCACTACCTGAAATGCGGCGAGCGACACCGCTCCGAGCCATCCGGCCATGACGGCGGCTGCGGTGAACGAGCCGCTTTCAAATGTCATCTGCATTGCAACGGGCCATGATGTTCGGCTTATGTGGTTGAGTGTGCGGCGGTTGAAACTCGATTGAAGCAGGCCGCGCCGATAGATGGCGTAGTCGCTGCGTGTCATCAGCACCATGATTATGGCAATTGGGCAAAACACTCTTGCAATGAGGGTGGATATGCCGGCGCCGGTGAGCCCGAGCTCGGGGCAGCCCCAGTTGCCGTATATCAGCAGCCAGTTGCCGAAAATATTCAGCACGTTTGATGCGAGGATAATCCACATCGGCATACGGGTGCGCTTGATGGCGTAGGCCCATTGGGCAAATACATTGAATATCGCCACCGGCAGCAGCCCGGCGAGGTATATGAGGAAGTAGGGGCGTATGAGCGGCAGCAGTTCCTGAGGCTGTCCGAGGCGGTGGAGGTTGAAGTACACGGCTGTCATCAGCGCGCAGATGCCGAGGGCAAAGAGGGTGTTGGCAAGGAGGCCGTTGCGCAGCATCTCGCCGATTGCCTCCTTGCGGTTGCAGCCGAAGAGCGAGCCGATCAGCGGAGTGAGGCCGTAGGTGAAGCCGACGCAGGCAAAGACGCACACATTGAAGAGGTTGTTGACAAACGATGCCGATGCGAGGGCTTCGGTGGAGTAGTTGCCGACCATACCGGTGTCTGCGAAACCGACAATAATCAGGCCGAGCTGCCCGATGAGGATGGGCAGCCCGAGTCTGATAATCTGCATTGTGCGGCTCTGTGCGCGCTTGGAGTCGGTCACAGGGCTCAATATTGTTCTTTGTCGTTGGGGAAGTCGCTGCTTTTCACATCGTCCACATAGTGGCCGAGGCCTTCAGTGATAATTCCGGCGAGGTCGGCGTATTTTCTGAGAAATTTGGGCGAGAAGCCGTTGTTCATGCCCATCATGTCCTGAAACACAAGTATCTGGCCGTCAACGCCGTTGCCGGCTCCGATGCCGATAACGGGGCATCCTACCTGGGCTGCTACTTTGGCGGCGATGACGGCGGGCACCTTTTCAAGCACAATTGCGAAGCAGCCGAGCTCGTCGAGCATCCGTGCGTCCTCGATGAGTTTGTTTGCCTCGGCTTCCTCTTTGGCGCGCACATTGTATGTGCCGAATTTGTTGATGCTCTGCGGGGTGAGGCCGAGGTGACCCATCACAGGGATTCCGGCGGTGAGAATGCGCTCGATGCTCTCGCGGATTTCAGAGCCGCCTTCGAGTTTCACAGCCTCGGCGTTGGCCTCCTTCATCACGCGTATAGCGCTTGCGAGAGCCTCCTTGGAGTTTCCCTGATATGTGCCGAAGGGGAGGTCAACCACCACAAGGGCTCTTTTCACTCCCTTTGTCACTCCCTTGGCGTAGGTGATCATCTCATCGAGGGTGATGGGGAGGGTGGTGAGGTTGCCGGCCATTACGTTCGATGCGCTGTCGCCCACGAGTATGAGGTCGATACCGGCACCGTCAACAAGGGTTGCGGTGGTGTAGTCGTAAGATGTGAGGCAAGCTATCTTTTCGCCGCGCTCCTTCATTTCGCGCAGGCGGCGTGTTGTCACTTTGGGTTTTGATGTTTCGGTGTATGTGGACATAATATGATTTTGATTAAATGCGGGCACAAAGTTACAACCGATTATTCACTCTGCAAATTTTTGCAGAGGATATGAGTCAGTTCGGCCACTCCCTCGGATGCTCCCTTGCGTATCACGGTGACATTTGATGCTACCGGAGCGGGGTTCGGGTCGATGTAGTAGACCGGCACTCCGGGGCGCACATAGTGCAGCAGCGATGCCGCGGGATATACAGCCATCGATGTGCCTATGACAACGAAAATGTCGGCCTGCTGCGCCCAGTCGACGGCTCTCTCGATGTTTGGCACCGCTTCCTGGAAGAATACAATGTGGGGTCGCAGGTGACGGCCTTGGGCATCGGTGCTTTCAGGGGTGGTTTCGAGGTGTTCCTCGTCAAGGGTGTATATCCGGGTGGGTTCCTCAATAGTGCGTACCTTCATCAGCTCGCCGTGCAGGTGGAGCACCCTTGAGCTACCGGCGCGTTCGTGGAGGTCATCGACATTCTGGGTGATGATATATACGTCAAAGTATTTTTCGAGCTCTCTGAGTCCGATATGTCCGGGGTTTGGATTGGCCTTCAGCAGGTCGCGCCGGCGGGCGTTGTAGAATTCATGTACAAGCGCCGGGTTTCTGGCAAAGCCGTCGGCACTGGCCACTTCCATCACATTGTGGTTTTCCCACAGTCCTCCGGCGTCGCGAAAAGTGCTGATGCCGCTTTCGGCGCTCATTCCTGCGCCGGTGGAGATTACGAGTTTGGGTTTTGTGGATTGCATAGTATGTTGTTATTCAGGAATTTGGAATATGCTGAAATTGACACTTCCGTAAGCCCTGTGCTGTATGAAGTGGGGCAGCTGAGAGAAATCGTGCCTTGCCGAGTGCTCTATTATGAAAAGGGTGCCGGGTTTTATCAGGGCGCTGTCGAGGACTTTCTGCGGTATCTCGGCAAAGCCCTCCATGTCGTATGGCGGGTCGGCGAAGATGAAGTCGAACGGAGTGGCGGATGTGGCAATGAATCGGAGCGCGTCGCCACGTACCAGCCGCAGGTTGTCGGCGCCGAGAGTCTTGGCTACTTTGGCAATGAAAGCATATTGGGTTGATGCTTTCTCAACCGCTGTGACGCTCGCTGCGCCGCGACTGAGCAGCTCAAGGGTTATTGCACCTGTGCCTGCAAAGAGGTCGAGGGCTGTGATGCCTTCGATGTCAATGAGGTTTTCAATGACATTGAATATATTTTCGCGTGCAAAGTCGGTTGTAGGCCTCGCGGTGATGTTTGTGGGTACATCGAATCGGCGTCTGCCGTATTTACCTCGTATTATTCTCATGACAATAGGGCTGATAGAGATCTTGGTATATTGAGTGTGTCGCGGTCCGGCACAGCGGGCAGGGCAGGGGCTTCGGCTGTGAGGGGCTTCTCGCAGTAGCGTTCCACATATCCTCTCACGGTGTCGGCATCCTCGCCGCTGCCTGCAAAGAGCAGTGGCGCGCCATGCAGCTCCAGCGACTTCCTGGTGGCTATGATGAAGTATGTTGCATCCTGAGGGGTTTTGCAGCGGATTGTGCGGGCCATCTGAAGCTTGCCGTCTGCGGTGCCAATGATGTCGAGCCTGCTGCGTTCAATAACAGCCAGCAGCCCGTCAGAGTTCATGGCGTTGCTGACAATGGGGCTGAGGCGGTGGGCTGTGCGCACGTTGAAAAATGTGCGGCGGATGAATCCTATGAGTGCGGCGTCAACTGCGTATATGGAGGTCACCCCGCCGGGCAGCTCATCGCATTCTATACGCTTGCCGTCGGTGTTTATGCCGGATGCGGAGCAAACGGACTCAGCCTCAACTCTTTGCAGCAGCTGTGAGGGGACAAAGGTGATGTCTTCGCAGTCAAAAAGCGCGTCTACCCGCTTGAAATCGCTGAGCAGCACAGGGTTGGCGTATATAGCTTCCTGCACAGCCTTTTCATGGGAGGGAGCCTCAGGATTAAGAATAATAGAGGTGTAGAGCGCCCTTTCGCTATCGACAGGCGGCAGCAGCACCACCTCGATTGATGAGGCGTTGATTTCCATAGCGCAGCGCCACAGCTCAGGCTGGGGAATCATCTCTTTGGTTATTGATTGCGGATCCATAGATGCAAAGTTACAAATTTTATTTTCCGGTTACGAAGCTTTGTTCTATTTTTGCAGGATATAAATCCGGTTTTATGAAAGGAAAAATAGTTGGAATAGGGGAGGTGCTCTGGGATGAGCTTCCCGACGGCAGGAAAATTGGCGGCGCGCCCGCTAATTTTGCCTATCATGTGACGCAGTTTGGCTTTGACGGGGTGGCTGTCAGCGCTGTCGGCAAGGATGCCTCCGGCGTCGAGATGCTCCGCGAGCTTGAGGCAAAGAAGATGGGTGTGCTGATGCCGGAGGTGGACTATCCCACCGGCTCTGTGGCCATAAAGGTTGATGCTGCGGGGGTACCTGAGTATGACATACGCACTGATGCGGCATGGGATCATATCCCTTTCACTGACAGCATTGGACAACTGGCTGCAGAGGCAAAGGCAGTGTGCTTCGGCTCGCTGGCACAGCGGTCGGCTGAGTCGCGCGCCACAATAATGCGTTTCTTGGACAGTGTGCCGGCGGCCAACAATCCTTTGATAGTGTTTGACATCAACCTGCGTCAGAATTTCTATAGCCGGGAGGTGGTGGAGAGTTCGCTAGACCGGTGCAATATCCTTAAAATCAATGATGAGGAGCTTGCTGTTGTCAGCGAAATGTTCCGCTTGCCGGAAGGTGAGGCGTGTGCAGCCTTGATAGACCGGTTTGACCTGGATAAGCTGATTCTCACCTGCGGCACAGACGGCAGTTATGTCTATAGCGGCGGGGTGGTGTCGTTTCAGCCTACCCCGGTGGTGGAGGTGGCTGACACTGTAGGTGCCGGTGACTCATTCACGGCATCGTTTGTGGCGGCACTGCTGCGCGGCGACACAGTGACCCGCGCCCACGAGGTGGCAGCCCGCACATCGGCATACGTCTGCACCCGGTTCGGCGCCATGCCAGAGCTGCCCGGACACATCACGGCGCGTTGAGTAAGGTGCGGTTTCAATCCCCGCTCATTATACACAAAGACCCCGGGGCTCAAAATAGCTCCGGGGGCTTACAGTGCGTTTTATGAAAGGTATCAGAATGCTCCTTTGAGTGCCAGGTCGGTGAGCCATATCCATAGCGGACAGAAGCCGATGAACAGTATCACTGACAGGGTCAGGGATGAGGTGCCGGTGGCAACATAGGTGTTGTATTCGTCGGCGATGATGATGCCTGAGAAAGCAGGGGGAAGTGCCGCTGCCACAACAAGCATCTTGATGTTGAGCGGATCCATGTGGAAAAGCAGTCCGAGAATGAGCACCACGGCCGGCATCATTATCATTTTCATTATAGAGCCGAGCACAGCCTGCCAGTTGACGGTGAATTTGATGGCGGCAAGGGTAATGCCGGCCGAGAACACTGCCATGGAGGCGTTTGCCTTGGCGATGAGGTCGAATGAGGGGCTGAGGTATTCAGGCCAGGGTATTCCGGCCACCACCCAGATTACGGCAAGGATAGGCGCCCATGCCACCGGCTGCTCCAGGGCGTGGATAACCGGCTTCCATGCGCTCTCCTTTTTTGTGCTGCCGGGGTTTTGCTTCTCCAGCGAGGCGTTCATCAGCGAGAGGCCGACAGGGATGCCGATGGCGTTCACCACTATGCCTACAATAGCTACCACAAGAGCCACGGCGGGACTTGTGCCGAAGATCGGCTCAAGCACTGCGAAGCCAAGGAAACCGATTGTGGGCGAGCCGCTGATAAGCGCGCTTACAGCGGCGTCGGCTCCGGTGTTTTTCTTGAACATCCTGAACACGAAGTAGACTATCATGAAGCATGCCATGATGCCGATTGTCGACACTATCGTGAGCTTGATGTCCTTTACAAGATCCTCGCGCGATGCCTGTACTATGGACACAAACAGCGCTGCGGGCAGAGCGTAGTCAAGCACAACTTTGTTGAATTTCTTGGCGTCGGCTCCCGAGAATATCCCTTTTTTGCCGGATATGTAGCCCGCGAGCATCACAACGATGATCGGGACTATGGCGTATAGTATTACGTGAGATAGATTCATGACGCGGTGTGATTAATAATTAGACGGTGTAGTTGATAAGCGGCGTGGGATTGAGGTAGCCGATATGGCCGCTCTCCTTGCCTGCGTCGGCGGCGAGCTGAACATCTATCAGACACGGCTTGCGGGCTGCGATGGCTGCTGTGAGTGCTGAGCTGAGCTCGGCGGGGGTGCTCACGCGGTAGCTGTCGGCGCCGAAGGCCTGACCGATGAGGTTGTACTGCGCGTCGATGTCAAGTGTGGTGGGTGCGGGTGCGTCGCCGCCTGAGGGGTTGACACCTATGCCGTTGTATATGCCGCCGTTGTTGAACACAACCACTGTCACAGGCAGTTTGTAGCGGCAGATTGTTGCGAAGTCCATGCCGGAGAAGCCGAAAGCGGAGTCGCCCTCGATGGCAACGACGCTCTTGCCGGTAGCCACGGCAGCACCTATGGCACTGCCCATGCCCATGCCCATGATGGACCATGTGGCGCAGTCAACCCTGTGGCGGGGAAGGAACATATCCACGCTGTCGCGGGTGTCGTCCAGAGTGTTGGCACCTTCGTTAATAAGAATTACATCCGGGTTGGCCTCAAGAATGGGCTTGACGGCGCTCAGTGCGCTCCAGTGGTTCATGGGGCTTAGCTTGGCGGCGTCGGCGAGGCGTGCCTGGAATTTCGCATTCTTGACTTTTGTCTCGGCCTGTAGCGAGGTGAGCCATGTTGGATCGGTGGACATGGTTTTGCCTTTCATAGTGGCAAGAATCATTGTGAGCGATTCGCCCATGTCGCCTACCACCGGAGCAGCAACAGGTACGTTGCGGTCTATCTCGGTGGGTTCAACCTCGAGCTGAATGAATTTGCCGGCCTTGTTCCATTTGCCTTTGCCAAAGGAGAGCATCCAGTTGATGCGGGCGCCGATAACCATCACCACATCGGCCTGCTCCATGATTGTTGAGCGGCAGCTGAGGGCGCTGTATTCGCCGTTGTCAGGCATGAGGCCTTTGGCCATTGACATACTGAGATAGGGTATCTTGTATGTTTCCACAAGTTCCTTGATTTTGTCGTCTACCTGAGCGTAGGCCGCACCCTTGCCGAAAAGGATGGCGGGGCGCTTGGCTGATGTCAGCAGTTCGACGGCACGGTCAACGGCTGCCTGTGTGGGCGCCACGGTTGAAGCGATGTCTACGGGGGTATAGAACAGGGCTTCGGCATCTTTGGCATCCATAATCTCGGCAAGGGCGGGTGTTGTCATGTCGATATACACACCGCCGGGACGGCCGCTGACAGCAGCGCGGTAAGCGCGTGCCACTGCTGAGGGAATATCCTTTGCGTAAGAGCAACGGAATGCTGCCTTTACGAGGGGGCGGGCGGTGTTGAGCTGGTCAAGCTGCTCGTATGTGCCCATATTCATGTCAACCATGGTGGGATCCGATGCTCCGGAAATCTGGATCATCGGGTAGCAGTTGATGGTGGCGTTGGCTGTTGCCGTGAGGCCATTCATGAATCCGAGGGATGATACGGTGAGCAGCACACCGGGCTGCTTGGTGAGGAAACCGTGGGTGGCGGCGGCCATGCCGGCCTGCTGCTCGAAGCGGAATCCGTAGTAGTTCATGCCTATTTTCTGCATGGCGTATGCCACTTCGGTCACAGGAATACCCACAAGGCCGTAGACATCCATGAGCCCGAGTCGTTTGAGCGATTCGGCGAGAATGTACATGCCGGTCACCTGCTCCGGAAATTTCGGAGCGGTGCTTGCGGCGGTATTGTTTGTTGTAGTCATTTTGCTTGAATTTTGGTGATGAAACTGTTTACATCTGGCCTCCGGGCAGTGGAGCTGTGGTGCCGTTCTTGGCAAAAGCGGCAATCTGCTCGTCGGTGTAGCCGATAGATTTGAGCACTTCGTCGGTATTTTCGCCGAGTGCGGGGGCAGGACCATATACAGGCTGGTAGTTTGACATTGTGAACGGGCAGCCGACGGTGACAAACTCGCCTATTTCGCCACCCTGATTAATTTTTACAAGGGTGTTGCCGTCATAGAGGCTCTGGTCTGACATGATTTCCTTGGTGGAGAGCACCGGGCCTACCGGCACACCGGCAGCACCGAGAAGTTCTGTGACCTCAAATTTTGTTTTGTCGGCACACCATGCTCCGATGCGTGCGTAAATCTGCTGTTTGTGGCGGTCGCGGGCATCGGCGGTGTTGAAGTCGGGATTGGTGAGCCAATCCTCAAAGCCCATAGCCTTGCAGGCGAGCTCAAAGTCCTTTGCGCCACGCTGCAGAATGACGTAGACATAGTTGTTTGCATCGATTTCGGAGTCCATGTTGCCAGCCGGTTTGCATTTATAGGTCCAGCCGAGCACACCGCCACCTTCGATATTGCCTGCGCGGGGCACACAGTCGCCGAACTTGCCGTCGGGATACTGGGGGAACTGGGTGAGGTAGCCGATTTTGTCGAGTGTCAGCTGGTCACGTGTTTTGATACGGCAGAGGTTCAGGCAGGCATTGTGCATGGACTGGTATACGAATACACCTTCGCCGGTTTTCTCTCTCTGGCATAGCGCGGCGAGAAGGCCGATGAGCAGGTGCATACCGGTGTTTGAGTCACCGAGGGCTGCGCCGCTCTGTGTGGGGATGTTGTAGTCACCGTCATACCAGCCGGTGGTTGATGCCGCGCCGGCAGTCACCTGTGCCACAGGTTCGTAGGCCTTTAGGTCTTTGTACTTTGAACTTGCCGGAAAACCTTTGATTGTGCCGTAGATACATTTGGGGTTGAGGGCGTGGACAGCTTCCCATGAGAATCCGAGTTTGTCCATGGCGCCCGGGTGGAGGTTCTCCACAAAAATGTCGGCCTCCTGAATGAGTTTGGTCAGGATGGCTTTGCCGTCAGGGGTTTTTGCGTCAAGGGTAAGTGATTTCTTGTCGGAGTTGAGCTGCAGGTAGTAGTATGAGGGCAGATTGGGGTTAAACTGGAGCTCCTTACGGGTGGCGTCGCCGACACCGGGGCGTTCAATCTTTATCACATCCGCGCCAAGCCAGGCGAGCATCTGTGTGCATGAGGGACCGGACTGCACTTCTGTGAAGTCCACAACTTTGATTCCTTGTAGGGGTGCTGTGTTCATAGCTTATAGTTTTGAGTTTATAGTTTATAGTTTTTAGTTAGTTTTGGATTCGATACTTATAAATCTATAACACACCGGGACGCATAAAGTTGGCAAGCAGGCAAAAAGCAAGCCGGCGCATGGGGCGTAAACCCTCATGCGCCGGTGGCTGGCGTTGCGTTGCGAATCTGTTACTTTTTAGCCGCAGTTGTTTTTTTCGCAGTTGCGGTTTTCTTAGCGGGAGCTTTCTTTTCAGAAGTTTTTTTCTCCGCTGTTTTCTTGGCAGCGGTTGTGGCTTTTGGTTTCCTTGCGGGCTTATCCGGCCGGCGTTTGAGCACCATTGCGCTGCGGGCGGGCAGGTAGAGTCGCAGCCATTCCACACCGTGGGGCGAGTAGAGGGGGTCGCTCTGAGTGAGATGGCTCACACTCTCGTCAATGTTGCCGTAGCCGCCGAATGCGGGGTTGTCGGTTGACATCACCACATCATATTCGCCCGGAGGGGTGAGTATGCCGTAGCCTTCAAACGATTTGAAGGGATTGAAGTTGTACACGAACACAAGGTCGCCGCGCTTGTAGGCGAGCACCTGGTCGTCATCTTTCTCCCAGAGTTTGTCAACAGGCAGGGCCTGGAAGTTGTACACGCCGCTGATGAGGTGTATCATGGCGTTGTCAAAGTCGTTGAGGTAGCCGTATTTGAGTTCCTCGCGGTCAACGAGGTCCCACTGCCTGCGGGCATATTTGTATGACCAGCCGTTGCCTTCGCGGGGGAAGTCAATCCACTCCGGATGGCCGAATTCGTTGCCCATGAAGTTGAGGTAGCCGCCGTTGATGGTCGATGCGGTGACGAGGCGGATCATCTTGTGCAGGGCAATGCCGCGGGCAACAGTCATGTTGTCGTCATCCTTCATCATGTGCCAGTACATCTGGTCGTCGATAAGACGGAAAATCACGGTTTTGTCGCCAACCAGCGCCTGGTCGTGGCTCTCCACGTATGAGATTGTCTTTTCGTCGGCGCGTCTGTTTGTCAGCTCCCAGAAAATAGAGGTGGGGTGCCAGTCCTCATCCTTTTTCTCCTTGAGGGTCTTGATCCAGTAGTCGGGTATGCCCATTGCCATGCGGTAGTCAAATCCGATGCCGCCGTCCTTCACCGGAATAGCGAGTCCGGGCATGCCGCTCATCTCCTCGGCGATTGTGATTGCTGCGGGGTTTATCTCATGGATAAGTTTGTTGGCTATAGTGAGGTATGTAATGGCATTTGTGTCCTGATGGCCATTGTAATAGTCATCATAGCTGCCGAATGATTCGCCGAGTCCGTGGCTGTAATAGAGCATGGAGGTGACGCCGTCAAATCTGAATCCGTCAAATTTGAACTCCTCGAGCCAATACTTGCAGTTGGACAGCAGGAAGTGGAGCACCTCGTTTTTGCCGTAGTCAAAGCACAGGGAGTCCCAAGCGGGGTGTTCGCGGCGACCATCGCCGTAAAAATACTGGTCGTAGCTGCCGTCAAGGCGTCCGAGTCCCTCCACCTCGTTTTTCACAGCGTGGCTGTGCACAATATCCATAATCACGGCTATGCCGAGCTCATGAGCCTTGTCTATGAGTGATTTAAGTTCTTCCGGTGTGCCGAAGCGGCTTGACGGGGCGAAGAAGCTGCTCACATGGTAGCCGAAGGAGCCGTAGTAGGGGTGCTCCTGGATGGCCATGATCTGGATTGCGTTGTAGCCGTCCGCATGGATGCGGGGCAGAATCAGGTCGCGGAATTCGGTGTAGGTTCCCACCCCCTCGCGCTCCTGGGCCATGCCGATGTGGCACTCATATATAAGGAGTGGTTTGGTGTCGGGCTTGAATTTGGCGACATTCCATTTATACTGCTGCTCGGGAGCCCACACCTGGGCTGAGAAAAGATGGGTGTTCTCGTCCTGCACCACCCTTGTGGCGTAGGCCGGAATACGCTCCCCTTCGCCACCGGGCCATCTCACGAGCATTTTGTAGAACTGTCCGTGGCGCAGCGCGTCTGCAGGAAGGTTTATTTCCCACACACCGCTGTCCGGCAGGCGGGTAAGGGTATATTTGGCAAGCTCTTTCCAATCGCTGAAATCGCCGATGAGGGTCACTTCGGTGGCATTGGGCGCCCATTCGCGGAACACCCAGCCTCCATCATCGTTTCTGTGCAGCCCGAAATAATTGTGGGCGTTGGCAAAATTGTCAAGCGACCCGGATGCTGCAGTGAGCTCCTTTTCCTTGCGGAGCGCGTCCTCATGACGGCCAATAATGGCCTCGGCGTAGGGCTCGAGCCAGGGGTCGTTTTTGATAAGGTTGAGAGTCTTTTTAGTTTTTGGCATAGTTAAGGTGGTGGTTATGAAATTGTTATATGCGGTTTCGGAGCGCCTTCCGACTATCGGGGCGCAACGCAAAGGTAAGCAAAAAACTCCGTGGAGCATAGCATTTAAGCCAAAAATGCAGGTTAAAAAGCACAAAAAGCATTGCAGGCGTTGGCAGAGACGCAAACAATTGCTAACTTTGCCGGAGAAAAACGCCCGGATGGCGGAATCGGTAGACGCGCCGGTCTCAAACACCGGTGGGGCAACCCATCCCGGTTCGATCCCGGGTTCGGGTACTGATAATGACTGTTAATCGCTTGATTTTCAGTCATTATTTTTGTTTTGAGGTGTACTAAAAGTGTACTACTCGGCAAAACAAAGGCAAACCGATAGTGTTGGGTTAGCTATTTTTAAGGTCTGTTCGTTATATTTAATTCTATTGATTTAGAACAAAGTCGCAAGGTATTTGAATAATCTATTGAATCTATTGAAGCACTAAAAAATATCTGACCACCCACCAACAATATAGAATCGTCTAAACAACAGCTACTTATGAAAGCGAGTTATATGTGTATGTAAAAATATTTTGAGGTGAGTGTAACTTTTAGGGGCGATTTTGCACCTAACGTTACAAAACAACAAGAAAATGGAAAGTCCACCAAAAACGCAAATGGAGTTCAACTCTTTTATAAAGGAGCACTCCCGAATTATCAACAAGGTATGCTGGGCCTATGCAACCACGAAAGTCCCTTATGAGGATCTACGACAGGAAATCCTCACCAACCTTTGGTTGGGTTTGGAGTCATTTCGGGGTGCGAGCAAACTCTCTACATGGGTTTATCGCGTCGCTGTCAACTCGGCTTTAATGGCTATCCGTAATTATAAGCCGAAGGTTGAAACACTCCCATTTGAAATCACGACTACCGATATATCATCGGAAGCTGATGACAACAAGGCAGAGCAGCTTGCAGCACTCCACGAATTGATAAACCAACTTCTCCCGATTGAGAAAGCAATTATCCTCCTTTGGCTTGATGAATATTCATACGAGGAAATAGCTGAAATAATCGGCATAGAACGGAACAACGTGGCTACCAAACTTCACAGAATCAAAAACAAACTCATCTCAAAATCTAAATAATATGAACTTGGACGAACTCAAAAAAAGTATGTCAACTCTCGATGATGTACTCGCACAAAAGAGCAGCACAACGGTGAATCTCAACACCACTACTTGCGACACCGCTCAGAAACGTGTCACCAAACAATATCGTAAGAACATTCAGATGTGCGCTGTTCTTGCTGTGGTGTTCATCGTGTTGTGGCTCAGCGGAACAGATAATCCGACATTCCCCGTCGCCATGAAAGGATTTCTCGGAATTTATATGGCAGTAGCAGCAATGATGTATGCCGTACTCTATCGTATGATTAAAAAGATACAAATTACATCAGAAGCGCCAATGATGGTGATGAAGCAGGTTTCAAACCTAAGACTTTACACTCTTGCCGCTGAGATTGTGCTCGCAATCGTACTTGCTGTATTCTTTACCATCTTCCTTGGTAATCTATGGACACTTGGTTCATACACTTTCTGGCTCGTTTCAGGTGCATTATTGATATGCGTTATTATTGGAGCTATAATGTTACCTAAGAAAATCAAGGATTTCCGAGAGCTAACTGCGACCAACTAATTTTCAAACGTATGTATCAGCCCGACGAGAGAAAAATTCTTTCGCCGGGCTGAATCGTTAACGGCGTATTCCTCGGCTGATGGTTTGTCTCAGTGATTGCCATAGGTCTTTGAACCACTGAAAAATATTCTTGCCGTTGATGTGCAGACGGAATTGGTTGCCGTCCTTCGGGTCGGGCTTGATTTGGACTTCTGTGCCTCCAACATCCGCGTATTCCTGTTTTGTCGGGTCGTATAGTTTTTGCCCGGAATTGAACACGCGGGGTTTGCAGTCAAGCAAAGCCTTGATTGTTCCCTCAGACATTCTCACGCTCTCACAATCAAGAATTGCGGGCATGAGCAACATTACAGACGGAAAGTATTTTTCAATACGGCTCATCTGAGCGTCGAATCCACGTTTGTAGCTGTCGTGCTGTTCCTGCTGACGGCGCATACTGTCACGAAGATTGCCGATTTCACGGTTGCTCGTTTCTCTTTGAGAGGACATCTGCAATTTCAAGTTCTCGATGGTGCTGTCGCGGTCGGCGATTTCGGATTCAAGACGCTTGGTTTTTGACCCTGTGAAGATGTTGGCGATGTTGCTCACCGCCTCTTTCTTCTGCCTGTCGCGGTCGGCTTTTGCCTCTGCCGCCTCACGCTTTGCTACCTCGGTTTCCCTCTTTGCCGTTTCCGCTTCTTCCTCACAAGCCTTTTTCTCGGCGGTGAGTTTTTTCCTGTCGGATTCGATAACGGCAAGTTCGCCGGATACGCGCTCCTTTTCCTCGGAGAGTTCCCGATTTTGGGCAACGAGAGAAGAATTGCTGCCGGACAAAGATTCATTCTCGGATTGCAGCCGCTCATTGGCATCGGTGAGTTGTGCGTTCTCTTGGAGCATCTTGGAATTATAGCCTTCAATAAGAATTTTCTTGCCCTCCAATACCTTTGTCTCCCGTTCGGTCTTCTCCTTTGCAGCCTTCAACGACCTGTTCTCAATGCTCAGCACGCTTTTCTCAATGGAAAGTTGGCTTACATCATGTTCGAGGGCTTTCTTCTTCCGTTGACAATCGCGGTAGTATTCGTGTTGGTCAACATGGCGAGCCTCCGAACCTCTCACTCCACGCTCCAACCCAAAACGCTCCATCGCCTTTGCATAGGTGTCTTGGAACGATGTGAGGTTGTCGCGTGTCATGATGTCGTCGGCACTCAGTCGGGGGCCATTCTTCGGCTTGGTGCGGTAACGCTTGGTGGCTTTTGGAAAACCCAAGCGCGGATGCCCCCTGAGGCCAAAGTTTGTTTGACCCCTTAA
>CAJUPZ010000003.1 GCA_910588065.1 uncultured Muribaculaceae bacterium | reverse complement strand
TGTTTCTCTAATGCAAATTCCTCCTCAAATTTTGCACTTCGATTTGGAATCTACATTTTTTTATTCTTTTTTTGACAAAATTAGGCCTTTTGGTGTTGTAATTATAGCTAACTTCGTTGAACGGTTTGAGATTCATCGCATAATCCTCACTGTTTTTCAACCTAATCTGTTAAGAATCAACTTAATGAAGAAACTTTTCTACACGGTGGCCCTGCTGCTATGCATCGGAATGTGCGTGCAGGCGGCTACACGAAGCAAAAAAAGCGCTATCTCTCGCAATATCGACATCTTCAGCTCTGTGTTCAAGGAGATGCAGACCTTTTATGTGGACAGCATTGACGCGGACAAGTCTGTGACTACCGCCATAAATGCCATGCTCGCGGAGCTGGACCCCTACACTGTGTATATGCCGCGCAGTGAACAGGAGGACTTCAAAACCATGACTACCGGCGAGTTTGGAGGCATCGGCTCATACATCATGCAGCGCGACGGCAATGTCTATATCTCCGGCCCTCACAAGGATTCACCCGCCTACAAGGCCGGGCTGCGCGCCGGCGACCTTATTGTCAGCATCGATGGCGACACCATGCTCGGCAAGAGCCATTCCCTGGTGTCGGACCGCCTCAAAGGCACCCCGGGCACCGGCCTGGTGGTGAAAATCAAGCGCCCATACGTTGAGGACTCTGTTTTTGATGTGTCGATAACCCGCGCTAAAATCAAGGTGCCGTCCGTGCCTTACTATGGTGTGGAGAAGGGCAATATCGGTTATATCGCGCTGAATTCGTACAGCGAGTCAACTGCCGATGAAGTGAAGCAGGCTGTTTCCGAACTTACGGCAAACCCCGCCGTGAAGGCTCTTGTGCTTGACCTCAGGGGCAATGTCGGCGGCCTTGTGGAGAGTGCCGTGAAGGTTGTGGGCAATTTTGTGCCGAAGGGCACAGAGGTGCTCCGCACAAAAGGCAAAGGGGTGATGAACGAGAAGGTGTATAAAACCACCTCTGCCCCGATAGCTCCGGATATACCCCTTGTCGTGATTATCGACGGAGAGACTGCATCATCGGCTGAGATAACAGCCGGCGCGTTGCAGGACCTTGACCGCGCGGTGATTGTCGGCACCCGCTCATACGGCAAGGGGCTTGTGCAGACAACCCGCGATATGCCTTACGAGGGACTGCTGAAAGTAACCGTTGCCAAATACTACATTCCGAGCGGCCGACTCATTCAGGCGATTGACTACAGCCACAGAAATCCTGACGGCACAGTGTCCCGTATCCCCGACAGCCTGACAAACGTATTCTCCACCGCCCATGGCAGGGTTGTGCGCGACGGCGGCGGCATCACTCCCGATGTGGAGGTGAAATATCCGCTGCTGAGTCGTCTCACATATAATATAATGAGCGATTTCTGGGCTTTTGACTTCGCAAACAGATATGTGGCTACCCACCCCGACGCCCCGGATCTGGATTCTTTTGAGATGAGCGATTCGTTGTATGGCGATTTCAAGGCTTTTATTGACCCGGCGAAGTTTGAGTACGACCGCGTGTGCGAGACAATGCTCGAGCGCCTCAGAGCCGCTGCTAAAAGCGAGGGCTATGACGAGGACAGCCTCACAGCCCAGTTTGATATCCTCGAAGGGATGCTGCGCCGTCCGCTGGAGCGCGATCTTGACAAGCACCGCGAGGCCATAGAGCCGCTGGTGCTCCGCGAAATCATGGAGCGCTACTATTTTGACCCCGGACGCATAAGGGTGGGGCTGCGAAATGACCCCGGCCTCGATTCGGCGGCCACGGTGGTGCAGACAGCAGGCCGGTATGACAAGATACTTTCACCGTCAAACAAACCGCAGAAGAAATGACATTGCAGGAGATTGCCGCACGCTTCAACTCAGGAGCGCGCGGCCTCGCTTTTGAAAAGGTGATGAAGTCGTCCGCACGCACTGTGTGGCTTTACTCGCTCGCCGGCTCTGCCGCGCCGGTGGCCATCAGCTCGCTCGGCAACGGCAAGGTGCCGGTGGTGGTGGTCGGCGATTCGCTTGACGATGCCGGATACCTGTATCACGACCTGTGCCGGCTTGTCGGTGAGGAGGCTGTGGCTATTCTGCCGAGCGCCTACAAGCGTGACATCAAGTATGGTCAGGTGGATCCCCCCTCCCAGATTCTGCGCACAGAGGCGCTGAACCGCTGGCATGATGACAAGGCTTTGCGATTCGTGGTGACATATCCTGAGGCTCTTGCCGAGAAGGTTGCCCCGCGCAAGGTGATCGCAGACCATACTCTCCGCCTTAAGAAGGGCACTGAAGTGGATCTTGGCAAAACCCTGGAATGGCTGCGCATGAACGGCTTCACCGAGGTGGACTATGTGTATGAACCCGGACAGTTTGCTAACCGCGGCTCTATTCTCGATATTTACGGCTACAGCAATGAGCTGCCTTTCAGAATCGACTTTTTCGGCGATGAGATAGACTCCATAAGGGTGTTCAACACCGCCACGCAGCTTTCCGAGCAAAAGTTTGATGAGGTGGCGATAACATCAAATGTGGCGAATGCCGCGTCCGGTGAGTCGCTGCTCGAATTCGTGGATGCGAAAACCCTGTTTGCCGTGCGCGATGCCGAATACACTCTCAGCCGCATCGCCGCAGTAGCAGCGGAGACATTCAGCAGCAGCGCGCTAATTGCCGATGAGGGCGATTCGAATGCGATGAGCAATGTTGTTGATGCCGGGCAGTTCAGCGAGGCGTTCAGCCGGTTCAAGCGCGTTGAGTTCACTTCCGCAGCCGCCCCCGAATCGGCGGTTGAGGGCACGTCAGTTGATTTCCGCTGCTCGCCGCAGGCTATATACCACAAGAATTTTGACCTGATCAGCGACTCTTTTAAAAAGTTGCTCGGCGAGGGCTACACGCTTTATATTTTGAGCGACAGCGAAAAGCAGTTTGACCGTCTGAACGCAATTTTTGCCGACCGCGGCGACAAAATCACCTTTACTCCCGTAAAAGGCACGCTTCATGAAGGGTTTGTGGATCACCTGCAGAAGATATGTGTGCTCACCGACCACCAGATTTTTGACCGTTTCCACAAATATAACCTCAAGAGCGACCGTGCCCGCTCCGGCAAGCTGGCGCTGTCGCTGAAGGAGCTGAGCGCAATTGAGCCGGGCGACTATATTGTGCATGTGGATCATGGTGTGGGCAAGTTCGCCGGATTGCTGCGCACAAATGTCAATGGCAGCACTCAGGAGATGATTAAGCTGGTGTATGCCAACAACGATACCATCTTTGTGTCGATCCACGCGCTTCACAAACTTGCAAAATACCGCGGCAAGGAGGGGGTGGAGCCCAAAATCAACAAGCTCGGCAGCGGCGCATGGAACAGGGTCAAGGAGCGCACCAAGTCAAAACTCAAAGATATAGCCCGCGACCTGATAAAACTTTACGCGGCGCGAAAGCAGGAGAAGGGCTACGGTTTCAGCCCCGACTCATATATGCAGCAGGAGCTCGAGGCTTCGTTCATATACGAGGATACCCCGGACCAGCTCACCGCCACCCAGGCGGTGAAGGCCGATATGGAGAGCGACAAGCCGATGGACCGACTTATATGCGGCGATGTGGGGTTTGGCAAAACAGAGATTGCAATCCGCGCGGCATTCAAGGCGGCCACAGACAGCAAGCAGACCGCTGTGCTTGTGCCCACGACCGTACTCGCCTACCAGCACTATAACACCTTCAAGAACAGACTGAAAGAGTTTCCTGTGAGGGTGGACTACATATCGCGAGCACGCTCGCCCAAGCAGGTGAAGCAGATTCTCGCTGACCTTGCGGAGGGTAAGATCGATATTCTTATAGGCACCCATAAACTCATCGGGTCAACGGTGAAGTTCAAGGACCTGGGGCTGCTTGTTGTGGACGAGGAGCAGAAATTCGGTGTGGCGGTGAAGGAGAAGCTCAAACAGATGAAGACGAATGTCGACACCCTCACCATGAGCGCCACACCGATACCGCGCACACTGCAATTCTCGCTCATGGGCGCGCGCGACCTCTCGGCAATCACCACCCCGCCGGCAAACCGCTATCCGATAGTCACCTCGGTGAACGCTCTCAACGATGACATCATTGCCGAGGCCATCAACTTCGAGATGTCGCGCAACGGCCAGGTGTTTATTGTCAATCCACGCATCGAGGGGCTGCATGAACTCGAGGCTATGGTGAAACGCCTTGTGCCGGATGCGAGGTGCATTGTCGGCCATGGCCAGATGCCGCCTGAAAAGCTTGAAAAAGCGATTCTTGACTTTGCGAATCATGATTATGATGTGTTGCTTGCCACCACAATCATCGAGAGCGGCATTGATATGCCGAATGTCAACACCATGATTATCAACAATGCGCAGAATTTCGGACTCAGCGAGCTTCATCAGCTGCGCGGGCGTGTGGGCCGCAGCAGCCGCAAGGCATTCTGCTACCTTCTTGTGCCGCCCCATGTGCCGCTGTCGCCGACAGCGCGCCGCCGTCTGCAGGCCATAGAGGGGTTCAGCGACCTTGGCAGCGGAATACACATCGCCATGCAGGACCTTGACATCCGCGGTGCCGGAAATCTGCTCGGCGCCGAGCAGAGCGGTTTCATCGCCGACCTCGGCTATGAGACATACCAGAAGATTCTGCATGAGGCTGTGACCGAGCTGCGAAACGAGGAGTTTGCCGGCGAGGATGTCACCGACGCACCCGAATCGGAGCAGGAATATGCCACTGACTGTGTTATAGAAAGCGATATGGAGCTGCTGCTACCCGCCGGCTATGTGCCTCAGGAGAGCGAGCGCATAGCTCTGTATCAGGAGCTTGACAGCATTGAGCGCGAGCTTGACCTGCGTGCGTTCAAGAGCAAGCTGCTTGACCGTTTCGGCAAAATACCGCATGAAACCGCCGAGTTGCTCCGCATTCCGCGCCTGCGCCGTCTTGCACGTCAGCTCGGTATAGAAAAGGTTGCGCTGAAACAGGGCAGCATGTACATCTATTTTGTGGATGATTCCAACAAGGCTTACTACCAGAGCCCCATGTTCGGCCGCATACTGCATTACCTTCAGGACAACCCCAAGCGATGCCGCATCCGCGAGAACAACGGCCGCCGCAGCTTCGCCATCACCGATGTAAAAAAAGTCGAGGATGCGGTTGCTATCCTCGACTCAATCCACTCCCTCCCCGCGCTTTAGCGCGCGTTGGAGATTATTTTTCGCGCATGAATACGTTTATGGGGGTGCCGGAGAAGTCCCAGTTTTCCCTGATTTTATTCTCAAGGTAGCGGCGGTATGGCTCCTTGACCCACTGCGGCAGGTTGCAGAAGAATATGAAGGAGGGCACAACAGCCCCTTTGAGCATTGTCACATACTTGATCTTCACATATTTGCCTTTGTTTGCAGGGGGCGGATATGCCGCTATCACCTCTTGCATCACTGTGTTGAGCTGCGATGTGGGCACTATTCTCTTGCGGTTTTGGTAAACCTCCACAGCTGTTTCGAGCACCTTGAAAATGCGCTGCTTTGTAAGGGCGGAAGAGAATATGATGGGAAAGTCGGTGAACGGGGCGAAGCGCTCGCGGATGGTATCCTCGAAGTGCTTGATGGCAACCTGCGATTTATCCTGCACGAGGTCCCATTTGTTCACGCACACCACAAGACCCTTCTTGTTGCGCTGTATGAGCGAGAAGATGTTGACATCCTGGGCCTCGATGCCGCGGGTTGCGTCAATCATCAGTATGCACACATCGCTGGCTTCGATGGCACGGATTGAGCGGATAACAGAGTAGTACTCAATATCTTCGCTCACTTTCGCTTTTTTTCGTATGCCGGCGGTGTCCACCAGATAGAAGTCGAAGCCGAATTTGTTGTAGCGGGTGTAGATGCTGTCGCGGGTTGTGCCTGCAATGTCGGTCACAATGTTGCGGTCCTCGCCGATGAAGGCGTTGATGATGGATGATTTTCCGGCATTCGGTCGGCCTACGATAGCGAATTTCGGTATATCGTCAAGCTGCTCGTCTTCCTCCTCCTTTTCGGGCAGTTTTTTCACCACCTCATCCAGAAGGTCGCCTGTGCCGAAGCCGTTGACCGCGCTTATGGGATATGGCTCTCCGAGTCCGAGTCCGTAGAATTCGGGCACATTGTAAAGCCAATCGTTGGAGTCAACTTTATTGGCAACGAGAATCACCGGTTTGCGCGAGCGGCGCAGAATCTCGGCCACCCTGTCGTCAAGGTCGGTGATTCCGTTCATCGCATCCACAACAAAAAGAATCTCGTCGGCCTGTTCGATAGCCACATGAACCTGTTTGTTGATTTCCTCCTCAAAAATATCATCTGAGTTTACCACCCATCCGCCGGTATCGACAATTGAAAACTCTTTGCCGTTCCAGTCAACCTTGCCATACTGACGGTCGCGGGTAGTGCCGGCGGTGTCGTCAACAATGGCTGTGCGGCTCTGCGTGAGTCGGTTGAAGAGTGTGGATTTGCCCACATTGGGTCGTCCTACAATAGCTACAAGTTGTGACATATCTATCTTTTCGTTAATTTAAGACTACAAAGTTAACAAATAAAGTTGTTAATTTACTCTATGTAGCCGAAAGAGCGGAGTTTGTTGTCGCGGTTTCGCCAGTTGGGCTCCACTTTCACAAACAGTTCGAGGTACACACGCTTGCCGAAGAATGTCTCGATGTCCTTGCGGGCGTCGGTGCCCACTTTTTTGAGTTTGCTGCCGCCCTTGCCGATGAGAATGCCTTTCTGGCTGTCGCGCTCAACATATATCACGGCCATGATGTGTATCGCACCCTCCTTTTCGTCAAATTTCTCAACAATCACCTCGGCGGAGTAGGGCACCTCCTTGTCGTAGTTGAGGAGTATTTTCTCGCGGATGATTTCTGTGACGAAGAATCGTGCGGGCTTGTCAGTGAGGGCGTCTTTGCCGAAATATGGTTCGCTTTCGGGCAGCAGTTCGACGATGCGGGTCATGAGGTTAGCCACATTGAAGTGCTCTTTGGCCGATGTGGGAAAAATCTCGGCGTTGGGGAGAAGCTGTTTCCATTTGTCAACCACCATCTCGAGGTCGCCCTGATTTTTCAGCAGGTCAATCTTGTTGATTACAAGCAGCACAGGCACCTTCTCTTTTGCTACTTTCGCAAGGAAGTCGGCATTTTTTGTGGGGTCTTCGACTACGTCTGTGACATATAGCAGGATGTCGGCATCGGTCAGGGCACCCTCCGAGTAGCCGAGCATGCTTTCCTGGAGTTTGTATTTAGGGGCGAGCACACCGGGGGTGTCGGAAAACACTATCTGGTATTCCGGAGTGTTCACTATGCCCATGATTCTGTGGCGGGTTGTCTGGGCTTTTGAGGTGATGATGCTCACGCGCTCCCCGACAAGGTCGTTCATCAGGGTTGATTTACCAACGTTGGGGTTTCCGACGATATTTACGAAGCCGGCTTTATGTTTGTTCTCCATATACTTGAATTTTTTGGTTACTGAAGGCACGCTGGGTATAGCCTGCTATATTAAAACAAGAATAGCACCTTAAAAGATGCTATTCTCACTGTATTTTTTTGAAAGCGGCCTTGAGGCGGGTGCTTAGATGTCCCAGATGAGGTACATAGCGCCCCATGTGAAGCCTGCACCGAAAGCAGTCAGCACAAGTTTGTCGCCTTTTTTGAGTTTGTTTTTGTACTCATCGAGGCAAAGGGGTATCGAGGCGGCGCTTGTGTTGCCGTAGTGCTTGATGTTGACCAGCACTTTGTCGTGGTCAATGCCTGCGCGCTGGCTCACAGCCTCGATGATGCGGAGGTTTGCCTGATGGGGAATCAGGTAGTCCACATCGTCCATTGTGAGGTTATTGCGCTTGCAGATATCAAGAGTGCTCTCGAGCATGTCTGTGACAGCGTGCTTGTACACATGGCGTCCATCCTGGAAGATGTAATGGTCGCCTGCATCGATGGTTTCGTGGGTCGCGGGGTGAACGGAGCCGCCGGCCTTCATGAGCAGATGGTCGCGTCCGGTGCCGTCAACATGGAAAACAGCGTCGATAACGCCTGCGCGCTCCTCAGTGGGCTCAACGAGCACTGCAGCGGCTGCGTCGCCGAACAGGGGGCAGGTGCTTCTGTCAGAGTAGTTGACCATCGAAGACATCTTTTCGGCAGCCACCACGATAACTTTTTTGCGGAGGCCGGAGCGGACATACGCGGCGGCATCTTCCAGCGCAACGATGAAACCGGCGCAAGCGGCCTGAATGTCGTAGGCGTAGGCGTTTTTCAATCCACATTCGTGGGCTATCACGCTGCCGGTGGAGGGGAAGCGGTAGTCGGGGTTTGAAGTCGCGCAAATCAGGAGCTCAACATCTTCTGCGGCAGTGCCGGTGTCGGCGAGGAGTTTTTCAACAGCTTTCATGCCGAGGAAAGAGGAGCCGGTGCCATCCTGTTTGAGGATTCTGCGCTGTTTGATTCCAACGCGTGTTGTTATCCACTCGTCGTTGGTGTCAACCATCTGAGATAGCATCTCGTTGTCGAGTATATCCTCAGGCACGTATGAAGCGATGCCGGAAATTCTCGCGTATATCATATTCTGAATAGTTTATGTTAATGTAGAAAATCTCCCAAACAGGCGATGCCGTAAAATTCGGGAGATGATATTTACACAACAGCTGTAAGATAGCTGAAGTTCAGACAGCAGCGGGCTTTTCGATGGCTAATTTGCCACGGTAGTAACCGCATTCGCCGCAAACAGTGTGGTAGATGTGCCATGCACCGCAGTTGGGGCAGAGTGCGAGAGTGGGGGCAACGGCCTTGTCGTGAGTGCGACGCTTCGCTGTGCGTGTCTTTGATTGTTTTCGTTTAGGATGTGCCATTGTTTTATAATTCTATAAATCGTTAATTATTCGTTATCGGTTTTGAAGTTTTTGAGGCCGTCCCACCGGGGGTCTGTCGCACGCCGGTCGTCAGCGGAGTCCATCTGGTCTATTTCGTCCATCAGCTGGTCTTCCAGAGCTGCGTCTTCGTCGTTGGGGTCGGTGGCGCGGTGTTTCTTCAGCAAGGCGCTCATCTGGCGGTTGCATTTGCCCAGCGGGTGCACATGCTTGATAGGTATTGTGAGGGCAACCGTGTCGTAGATCATGTATGCGACATTGAGGTAGTTGTCGCTTTCGGGGATAACGAGCAGGTTGTCGGAGTCGTCGTTGTAGTCCTCGCCGTATTTCACATTGATGTGATAGGTGGTGTCAACGGGAAATTCGAGGTCGTCGAGGCATCTGTCGCAGATGAGTGTGATGGTGCCTGTGATTGCGAAGTTCAGTTCGTAGAGGTCGCCTTTGTGGACAACAGACAGTGCTACCTTAAGGTCGGCATCATGAATATCCTCACTCTCCATATTGGTGAAGAATGTCTTGCCGAGGGTGTACTCGAAATCATGAGTTCCCGCGGGCATGCTTTTCAGCGGCAGCTTGTATTCTGTAAATTTTCCCACAGAGGTTTAATTAAAAAGTCTTTGCAAAGATAGGCATTATCGGCCAAGCATCAAAATCGGAGTGCTTTTATCATTCGCCGGCCTGGAGTTCGGCGCGTTTGAGGTATTTTTCAATCTCAATGCCTGTTTCCATGCCGTAGCGGGGATATTTTGTCTCTATTTCGCGGTAGAGCTCTGCTTCAGCCTTGTAGTTTTTGAGTTCGCGCTGCACAGTTGCTTCCTTCATCAGGAAAGCGGGGGTGTAGTGGGGATTGTTGTCAGAAATCTTGGTAGCCTTGCGGAAGCAGTCGATCGCCTTGTCGTAATCCTTGAGGTTTACATAGCAATCGCCCATGAGAGACTGGCTTGAGGCTCCGATGATGGATTCGGCGGGGGAATATTTCTTGAGGTAGTTGATTGCTTCCTCATACTGCTTGTGGTTGTAGAGAATGATGGCGGCGTTGAGAGCGGCGCGGTTTCCGGCGTCATAGCCATAGTCGTCGGCCACCTGCTTGTACTGGGCGAGGGCGAGAGAGTCGTTGCCGAGGTTCAGTGTCATATCTGCCTGACCGACAGCATTGTCGGCGGCTTCGATTCCCGGGCGGCGTACTGCGTAAACCCATACGAGAATTAGACAAACAACAGCGAGGACCGCAACTATGCCCCACATGATTTTTTTCTGGTTGTCCTGGACTTTCATTTCAAGTCCGGTGAGCTGGTCGTTAAGGTCGTCGAGCGATGTGCGGGTTTCGCTTTCGTGATTTTTAGCCATATTTGATGTAGTTTCCTTGATTTAGAAGTTATATGCGGAAAGAGCCGCTGTCAGAGGGCAGCAATTTCCGAGCGGCAAAGTTAGCAATATTTTTGTGTATGGCAAAGAGATAGCGCAACTTTTGTTCAAAAATGCTAATGAAATGGTATAATATGCGGATATTGTGGGATTTTTATCTTAGATTTGTAGGCGAAACAAACATAGTCTATGAATAGGAAAGATATAAAAGCTATAACAATGGTGCGCAACGACCGGTTTCTGCAGAAATGGGTCGATTACTACGGTTCGTGCCTCGGCAAGGGCAATCTGTACATTTTTTTCGATGGCGAGGATCAGGAGGTGCCTGATTTCTGCGAGGGAACCCACACTGAGCTTGTGCCGAAGATGCAGGGCAATGTTGTTTCCACCGAGCGGCAGCGCTCCCGGTTTGTGTCGGAATGTGCCCGCAAGCTGTTTGAACAGGGTGCGGACATGGTGATATCCACCGATGCCGATGAGTTTCTGGTGGTGGATCCGGCTTTAGGTGTGGAGCTGGCCGACTTTCTGAGCGCGCTGCCGGCTCACAGCTGCCACTCCGGTCTCGGAGTGGATGTGTTGCAGCATCTTGAAACAGAGGCTAAGATTGATTTCAACAAGCCGTTTCTGCAGCAGCGTCACAGAGGTTGGCTCTATTCGCGGTACACCAAGCCGTCGGTAATCACTCGCCCGCTGACATGGGGTGCCGGTTGCCACAGGGTCAAGGGTGAGAATTTCCATATAGCCAAGGGGCTGTATCTGTTTCATTTCGGAGGGGCGGACCTGGAGTATCTGCGAGAGATTTCCGCAGATGAGAGCCGGGTTGCCGGCGGATGGACCCGCCATCAGCTCAAGCGCCAGCGGGCTATCGCCAGAATTTCAAGACTCAAGGCGGGCAACTGGGACAGACTGGTGGGGCTCCTGCGGTTGATGCAGACCCTCTGCCGCCCGATTTTTGCGCTTAACAAGCCCACAACATACGGTCTCAAATATGTGGCCCGGATACCGGACCGTTTTCAGGATATAGTATGACCCGGATTCAGGATATGTCAAACAAAAAGCCTAAAAATATAGCGGTGATATTTGCCGGCGGCGCAGGCAAGCGTATGCGCACTGTGTCCAAGCCCAAGCAGTTTCTTGAGCTGGGCGGCAAGCCTGTGATAGTTTACACCCTCGAGCTGTTTGACAACCACCCGATGATTGACGGCATAGTGGTTGCGTGCATAGAGGAGTGGATTCCATATCTTCACAAGCAGTTGAATAAGTTTGAGATAGGCAAGGTCGGCGCGATTGTTGCCGGCGGAGCCACGGGGCAGGAGAGTATATACAACGGCCTGTGTGCGGCGCGCGACGTGTATGGCGCGGACTGCAATGTGCTTATCCATGACGGTGTGCGCCCTCTGATAACAGAGGCCACCATTACTGACAATATAAATGCGGTGAACGAGCATGGCAACTGCATCACCTGTGTGCCGGCTACGGAGACATTCATTGTCAACCAGCCTGACGGTTCACTTGAAATACCGTCCCGGGCAGACAGTCTGATAGCCCGGGCGCCGCAGTCGTTCAGGCTTGCAGATATTCTCAGCGTTCATGAGCAGGCGCGCCGGGAGGGCCGCAACGATTATATTGACAGCTGCACGATGATGAGCCAGCACGGCTACACTGTGCACACTATCATCGGGCCGATGGAGAATATAAAAATAACCACCCCCACCGATTTCTTTATTTTCAGGGCAATGGTGGAGGTACATGAAAACCAGCAGATATTCGGATACTGACTATGAACCGCATTCTTGAAGAGGACATTAAGGCATTTTCGCTGCCACAGGAGCTTGCCGACGAGCTGCGCGGCACAACAATCATGATAACCGGTGCCACCGGCCTTATCGGCTCAACATTGGTGCGCTGCCTGTATTCATTGGAGTTGGGAGTGCGCTTTGTGCTTCCGGTGAGAAGCCGGGAAAAAGCAGAGGCGATGTTTGCGCGGGAGGCTGATGCTGTTACAATCGTGGAGACGGATCTGTGTAAATTTTTTGACGAGACACCATCTTCGGCCGATTACATAATACATTGCGCCAGTCCTACCGACGGCAAGTATATGAGCAGCTACCCGGTGGAAACATTCATGCTCGCCGTTGACTCTACCCGAGGTATGCTGGAGTATGCGCGGCGAAAAGGTGTCAAGGGTCTGGTGTATGTGTCTTCGATAGAATATTACGGACAGGTTTTTGACGATGAGCCGATCGGCGAGGCGTATATGGGCTTCGTGAACCGCCGCTCGGCCCGCAGCTCCTATCCGCTTGGCAAGCAGGCTGCAGAATATCTGTCGGTGAGCTATGCGCTGGAATATGACGTGCCGGTGAAGATAGCGCGGCTCACGCAGGTGTTCGGCGCCGGAATATCCCGCAGTGACAACCGTGTGTTTGCCCAGTTTGCCCGCAGTGTAATCGCAGGCGAGAATATATATCTGCACACAGAGGGCACATCGGCGAAGCCGTACTGCTACACCACCGATGCCGTTTCCGCCCTTATGTTCATAATGCTCAAGGGGCTGGCCGGAGAGGCATATAACGTGGCCACCCCCGGTACTTACATGACCATAAGAGAGCTTGCCGAGATGATGCGCAATCTTTTCAATAAAAAAATTGATGTGGAGGTAACCTTATACGATTGCACCTCCTATGCAAGTGTGACCACCGTGAATCTTGACTCAAGACGGTTGCAGTCGCTCGGCTGGAGGCCGCGCTATGGCATGGAGCAGATGCTCACCCGGCTGGTCGATTACCTGAAATCTGAAAATTAGACAATATCAATGGATAAAAACGAACCGATTTCTCTGAAAGAGAAGCATAAGCTGATTCTGGAAATAATGAAGGATATTGACCGGTTCTGCCGAGCAAACGACATCCGCTATACTCTTTCGAGCGGCACACTGCTCGGGGCGGTGCGCCACGGCGGCTTCATACCATGGGATGATGACGCGGATATTTTCATGCTCCGGAAGGATTTCGACAGATTCATCCACATATATAAAAGCGACAGGTATAAGCTCGTATACAATTTCAATCCGCAGGAAAAGCTGTCCCCCTCAGGTATTGCAAAAGTGGCGGATACCACCACATGGCTGAAAGACTCAACAGGCAAATTGGACTTCGGATGCTGGGTGGATGTGTTTCCTCTCGAGGCGGTGCCTGAAGACCCCAAGGAGTGCCGCAAGTTCATGCATAGCATAATGAGGGTGAACAACCGTATGTACCACCGCCGGCATAAGGATATTGTGTCGATTCTGAAGTCATATCACCACTCTTTCGGATGGTGGATGAGGAAGCTCGACAGCATAGTGCGCGATAACCCGCATGAGGGGAGTCCGCTCGTTGCCCATGCTGTGGGGTCGGACAATTACCGCACGGTGATACCCAAAGCGTGGTTTGACAATCTGGGCGAGATAGAGTTCGAGGGCTACAGGTTCAAGGCGTTCAGCGACACGGACAGCTATCTCAGAAAAGTGTACGGCGATGATTACATGACGCCGAAGCAGTGGAGCCACGATGTAAAGATATATAAGAAAGATGAGTAGTTCAATAAGCAGATTCATGGGGCGTGTTGCCCAGCAGGCACACCTTATATTGGTGGGCCATGTGTTCAACGCACCTTGGCGCGGGCGCGAGCAGCGCCGGGCGCAGAGGTATAAGGCCACCCGCGGGGCGGCGCTCAGGTACCTGCGGCGTTATGCCAAGGCAATCAGCGAGGTGCGTCCTCAGCCGATTGACATGACTCCGGAGCCGGAGCGGGCATTCACAATATGGTTTCAGGGCGAGGAGCATGCGCCGGCGCTGGTGAAGGCGTGCTTCCGCAGTATGCGCAAGCATTTGAAACAGCCGTTGGTGGTGCTGGATGAAAAGACTCTTTTCGACTGGATAACGCTTCCTGAATATATTGTTGAAAAATGGAGGAAAGGACAGATTGCTCACACACAGTTCAGCGATATCTGCAGAATAGAATTGCTGTACGAGCATGGCGGCCTGTGGTTTGATGCCACAGATTATGTTACCTCACCGGTGCCGGACGCTATCATGGCTGAGGATGTGTTTCTGTATTTGGGTGGCAATAAGGTGCGTGGCTCATACGCGTTTATTCAGAGCTGCTTCATGCGGGCAAAGAAGGGCAATGCGCTGATGGGGGTGTGGCGAGAGGCCAATGCCATATATTGGAAAGATGAGAACAGCAAGATCAATTATTTTATCCATCATCTGCTGTTGTTGCTGTCCACTCAGGTCAACCCGGTTGCCAAAGAGAGTTTTGACAGAATGCTGAAGCTTGACCAGGATCCCACCCATACCCTGTGGGGCGAGCACTGCACAGACCCTTATGACGAAGCGGCTTTCAAGCAGCTCACCGCCGGGGCTTGCTTCCAGAAGACAAACTATAAGGACCGCCGCCTCTCCGTGCTGCCGGCTGGTTCTGTGGCCGAGTATATTCTGAATTCCAACAGGGAGGAGGTTTGATGGGTAAACACGCGTATCTGATACTCGCCCACAAAAATTTCGGGCAGCTGCGCAAACTCATAGAGCTGCTTGACCATCCGCGCAACGACATATATGTGCATGTGGATGCCAAGGCTGTGGGGTTTGACCCGGAGGAGTGGGGCGATGTGTGCAAGCATTCGCGGCTCACTATCCTGCCCGAACGGCTAAGTGTCAACTGGGGCGGTGTGAGTATAATGCGCAGCGAGCTGGCTCTGCTCAAAGCGGCTACAGCTGCCGGGCAATATGATTACTATCATCTGCTCAGCGGCATGGATCTGCCGCTCAAGAGCCAGGAGCATATCCACCGGTTTTTCGACAAGCATCAGGGCAAGGAGTTCATCAGCCTGTGGCAGTTCAAGAAGTCCACCTTCTCGCGCTTCCGCTATCACACTGTTTTTCCGGAAGGGGAGGGGCGGTTTGCCACCCGTATTGTCAATCATATTTTCAAGGGGCTGCAGATGGGTGTGGGCTACAGAATCAACCGCGGTGTTGATTTCAGGTTCGGCTCGCAGTGGTTCAGCATCACAGATGAGCTTGCACGCTATGTTGCGGGTCATAAGGATTGGCTTGAGAAGGTGTTTCGCCACACGAGTACCTGCGATGAGATTTTTCTGCCAACCCTTGTGTGCGGCTCCCCGTTCAAGGACCGGCTGTTTGTGCCGGAGGCGGTGAAGAATCAGCAGGAGGTGAATCTGAGCAATATGCGCTTCATCGACTGGACGCGGGGCGAGAGCATCCGCCATCCGTGGACATTCCGGGAAGATGATTTTGAACTGTTAGGGAGTGTTCCTCACCTGTGGGCACGTAAATTTGACGAGACTGTTGACAGTCGGATTATCGACCTGCTGTATAATAAACTCAGAAACGCATGAAATCAGTTGAATTCAAATATCGCCTGTTCAAGGGACTGCTCGGTGCGGCTGCCCGGATGCCGATGTGGGCGCTGTACGGTATCAGCGATGTAGCTTGCTTTGTGATGCATCGTGTTGTGAAGTACAGGGTGGATGTTGTGCGTGGCAATCTCAAAATGGCTTTTCCTGATAAAAGCGATAAGGATCTCCTGGCTATCGAGAGGGAGTTTTACCGGCATCTGTTTGATATTTTTGTGGAGGCTGCCAAACTTGGCCATATAAGCGATAAGGAGATTAACCGCAGGGTGCAGGTTGAGAACATAGAGCTTGTAAACGATGCTGTTTCGCAAGGCAAATCTGTGGTTATGATGCTCGGCCATTACGGCAACTGGGAGTGGGTTACCGCCTCGGCGCAGTTTATGAACCGCGATGCGGTGATATGCGAAATATACCATCCGCTGCGCAACAAGGCGTTTGACCGGGTGATGCTTGAGCTCCGCAGCCGTTTCAACACCGAGAATATTCCGATGCTGAATTCCGTGCGCCGTCTGCTGGGCATACATAAAGATGGCGGCCGGTTTGTGTGCGGCTTCATTGCCGACCAGCGTCCGTTTACGCCCGAACTGAAGCATTGGACAGATTTTTTGGGAATCGACACCGCGTATGTGAATGGCGGTGAGGTAATCGGTTCAAAAATCGGTGCGGAGTTTATTTATGGCGAGATGATGCCGGTGAAGCGGGGTTATTATAAGCTTACATTCATGAAGCTTGAGCCGATGGATGATGGTCTTGAGAATCCCTACACCCGCGCCTATCTGAAAAAACTGGAGGAGAGCATCTACCGTGCGCCGGCCTACTGGCTGTGGAGCCACAACCGCTGGAAGCGCAAGCGCAGCCGGTGAGCCGGCAGGCAATGGTGCGAAAAAAAAATAATGAGCCGCGGAAAAAACTTCTGCGGCTCATTATTTTTTCTGAAAGCCTGATTATTCTTTGTACTTCTTCACGATAACGGTGGCGTTGTGGCCTCCGAAGCCGAAAGCGTTGCTGAGCGCTGCACGCACATCGCGTTTCTGGGCTTTGTTGAATGTGAAGTTGAGTGAATAGTCGATGTTTTCATCGTCATCTCCCTCTTCATGGTTGATGGTGGGGGGGATGATTCCTTCTTCAACTGCCTTGATGCTGAACAAAGCTTCGAGTGCGCCGGTTGCACCGAGGAGGTGTCCGGTCATCGATTTTGTAGAGCTGATGTTGAGCTTGTAGGCAGCTTCGCCGAAGAGTTCGGTTATAGCTTTGATTTCGCTGACATCACCGACGGGGGTCGAGGTGCCGTGAACATTGATGTAGTCAATGTCGTCAGGGGTCATGCCGGCATCATCGAGAGCTGCCTGCATTGACAGTTTTGCACCGAGGCCTTCGGGGTGTGTAGCGGTGAGGTGATAAGCGTCGGCGCTCATGCCTCCGCCAACCACTTCGGCGTAGATTTTAGCGCCACGGGCTTTGGCGTGCTCAAGCTCCTCGAGGATGAGGATTGCGCTGCCTTCGCCCATAACGAATCCGTCGCGGCTCTTGCTGAAGGGGCGAGAAGCTGTCTCGGGGCTGTCGTTTCTGGTAGAGAGGGCATGCATTGAGTTGAAGCCACCCACACCTGCGGGGAAAATCGCAGCTTCGGCGCCGCCGGTAATAAAAGCGTCAGCTTTGCCGAGGCGGATAAGGTTGAAGGCGTCGATGATAGCGTTGTTTGAAGACGCGCAAGCCGACACCACGCCGTAGTTGGGTCCGTGGTACTCATATTCCATAGAGATGTGTCCGCTCGCAATGTCGGCGATCATCTTGGGAATGAAGAAGGGGTTGTATTTGGGGCCGTTAGCCTCATTGAGGGCATAATAGCCGGCTTCCTCCTCAAATGTGTGAAGTCCGCCGATACCGGCTGCAACAATCACGCCCACTCTGTTGCGGTCGAGATTGGGTGCTTCTTCGAGTTTGCTGTCCTGTACGGCCTGACGTGCTGCAACGAGCGCGTACTGTGCGTAGAGGTCAAGCTGACGCAGCTTCTTGCGGTCGATATGGTCAGCGGCATTGAAGCCTTTGACCTCGCAGGCAAACTGTGTCTTGAACTTGGAAGCGTCAAAATGTGTGATGGGGCCGGCGCCGCTTTTGCCTTCGATGGCTGCAGCCCAAGTTGTGGGCACGTCGTTGCCAAGCGGGGTAAGTGCGCCGAGACCGGTCACTACTACTCTCTTTAATTCCATTCTGTTGTGTAGGGGTGAATAGATAGATTGTGGGTATAATCACAAGGAAGCCGACATACCACTCCGGAAATAGCTTGTGGGAGTGATTGTGCCGTGTCGCGGGGCGGGATTACTTGCCCTCAGCGGCTTCAATGAAAGCGATGGCGTCGCCTACAGTAGCGATGCTCTGGGCTTTGTCGTCGGGGATTGTGATGCCGAATTCTTTTTCGAATTCCATGATGAGCTCAACAGTGTCAAGGCTGTCAGCGCCGAGGTCCTGGGTGAAGTTTGCTGTTTCTTTTACTTCGTTTTCGTCTACGCCAAGCTTGTCAACGATGATAGCTTTCACGCGGTTTGCTGTTTCTTGTGACATGATTTTGCTGTTTTTGATTAGTAAATTCAATTTGCGGTGCAAAGATACGCTATTTTTGTGTGATTTTAAAAACTTTTGGCAGACAAAGATAGCCCCGATAAGTTTTTTTGTGATTTAAGAGGCTAAAAATGCGTTGTTTTGACACAAAATGAACCTGAAAGGGGTGTGGGTGGTTAATAAAGGAGGTAATTTGCCGTTTATGAGGCATACACGTTATTAACATATTATACGATATGAAACACCACACCTTATTAAATATAGCGCTCGCGGTTGCCGCCGGGGCAGCTATAGTTGCCGGTGGATGCGCCAAGGAGGGGGCTGCAGCCGGCAAGAGTGACGAATCCGGAGCTGAAATCTCTGTTCAGAAGATTGAGAGCGAGCTCATAAGCGCGAGGAAATCCTACGCCGGGTTCAATGGCCTGGATTCCTGCACTTTGACATTGGCGGCAACCATCGAATGGCCGGAGCAGTTTGGCTCTGCGGAGATTGCCCCGCTGCAGTCGGCGCTGAAGGATGCGGCTTTCGGTACGCTGACCCCCAAGGGCATCAAGGAGGTGGTTGATAGCTTCATCACCGAGACAGATGGTTATGACCTTGGCATAAGCCACAGTGTTGACGCTGTAGTTCCGTCAGAGCGCAGCTATGAATGCTCCATCGATGTGCGCCGCGGCGAGCTGACTCCGAAGTATGTGACCTACAGCATTGCGGAAGTGACCTATCTCGGCGGGGCTCATCCGATGACATACACAAAGTCAATGACTTATGCCTTTGAGCAGCATGAGATTGTGAGCATTGACAATCTTTTCAACGCCGACAAGATGGATGTAGTGTTCTCGGCTGTCAATGAGGCTGCCGCAGCACAGAGCGGCGTGGCGAAAGGTGAACTCACCAAGGCCGGATTCTTTGAGGATGCGCTGCCGGTGTCGCCGCTTGTGAGCATTGACAATGGAGCGATTGTGTTTCATTACAACCGCTACGATGTAGCTCCGTATTCAATGGGAGCGGTGGATGTCACAGTGTGGCCCTACAGCGTTGAGTCGGCTCTGAGTCCGTTTGGCAAACTTCTGCTCGGGGATTGACCCGTAGCCGGGCCTGAAGCGTATCGGCGCTTCAGGCTTCGGCGGGGGTGATATCCTTGATTCCCTTTTCTATACGTGCAATGGTCTGCTCAGGTCCCATCAGCTCTGTGATGTCGAACATGTGCGGACCTTTGCATTCTCCCACCACACACAGACGGAATGCGTTCATCACATTGCCGAGGTGGTAGCCTTTCTCTGCAATCCAGGCAAGGATTGTGGCTTCGGCGTCAGCGCTTTTCCATGAGGGTAGTGCGCGCAGCTGCTCCACGAGCTCGGCCATGATGCCGGGCATTTCAGCGCTCCAGCGTTTTTTCACAGCCTTGGGATCATAGCTTTCGGGCGTGAGGAAGAAGAAGGCGGCGTTGCTCCACAGGTCGCTGACAAAGTTGATACGTCCTTTGACCATGCCTACAGCCTTGCTGATGTATTCGTCGCTGAAATCACCGGGGTTGATGCCATGCTCTCTGAGTATGGGTTTGAACAGTTCAGCGAGCTCCGCGTCTGATTTTTCCTGAAGATACTTATGGTTGAACCATTTGCCCTTCTCGAAGTCGAATTTCGCTCCGCTTTTCGAGCAGTGGTCGAAAGAGAACCTGCGGATAAGCTCCTCCATGTCCATTATCTCTTTGTCATCTCCCGGATTCCAGCCCAGGAGAGCAAGGAAGTTGACAACAGCTTCGGGCAGATATCCGCTTTCGCGGTATCCTGCAGAAACGGCTCCGGATGCGGGGTCGTGCCATTCGAGGGGGAACACCGGGAAGCCGAGGCGGTCGCCGTCGCGTTTGCTGAGCTTGCCCTTGCCGTCGGGCTTCAGCAGCAGTGGCAGGTGGACAAATGCGGGGGCGGTGTCGCTCCATCCGAATGCTTCATACAGCAGCACATGCAGCGGAGCCGACGGGAGCCATTCCTCGCCGCGGATCACATGCGATATGCCCATGAGATGGTCATCGACAATGTTTGCCAGATGATATGTGGGCAGGTTGTCGGCGCTCTTGTACAGCACCTTGTCGTCGAGCACGGATGAATTGATGGTCACGGTGCCGCGGATAAGGTCATTCACCTGCACCTGACGTCCCGGCTCAACTTTGAAGCGCACAACGTATGGTGTGCCTGCATCAAGCAGAGCCTTGACCTGTTCGCTGTCCATCGCCAGCGAGTTGCGCATCGACATACGGGTAGACGCGTCGTACTGGAAATTTTGGGTGGCGGCTCTTGCGGCCTCCAGTTCGGCGGGGGTGTCGAAAGCAATGTATGCCTTGTCAGCGTCAAGCAGCTGTTTCACATATTTAGCATAGATGTCGCGGCGCTCGCTCTGCCGGTACGGGCCGTTTGGACCACCCTCTCTCACGCCCTCATCAAATGATATTCCAAGCCATGCGAGAGCCTCGTTGATATAGTCTTCCGCTCCCGGAACAAAGCGCTGGGAGTCGGTGTCTTCAATGCGGAGAATCATTTCGCCGCCGTTCTGGCGGGCAAAAAGATAGTTGAATAGAGCTGTACGCACTCCACCGATGTGGAGCGGGCCGGTGGGTGACGGCGCGAATCTTACCCTAACCTTGCGTTGCTGAGTCATGATAATCAATTTTGGTGCAAAAGTAATTAAAAATGTTGGTTTTTAGTTTTTAGTTGTGAGTTTTTAGTTGTGAGTTTTTAGATGGGGGGAGGGGAAGTTCTCATAACATCGCCTTTCGCGAGGCTCCGAGGGGAGAGGGTGGTCGCTTCCCCCAGGCCTCGCGCTGCGTGCTCGTGCCGGGGATATCCATGACATCGCGCATCCTGCGCTCAGACGTCTCCGACGCCAAAATGCAAATGGGCCGAGAATGTGTGGTACCTCCGGCACCATCTATGTATGTAGTTTATAATCCGCGCACTACGTGCACGGTTAACAAAATAATCGCACCCTCCGGGCGCTCATCACTGTGTGGCGAATTCGGTCAGACCGGCGGGGAGCCGGTCGCGAGAAAGTGGGTGTGGAGCGAAGCGACACCCCACGACCAGGTCGCCCCCAATCCCATAAGACCCCTGTGAGGGGGTCGCGAGAAGCTCGCATGACATCGCCTCTCGCGAGGCTCAGAGGAGGAGAGGGAGCTATCAGACCCCAGGCCTCGCGCTGTGCGCTCGTGCAGGGGTTGCATATCACATCGCGCATCCTGCGCTCAGACGTCTCCGACGCCACGTTAGAGGGTGTGGCTTTCTCGCGACCGCGCTCACCGCGGGTCTTATTTTGGGGGATGTGCTTAACGTGGGGTGTCGCTTCGCTCCACCGCCACGCTATTGTCTGACCACCCGCTCTCCGCGGGTGGAAATTACCTCATGGGGGCTATCTGCCTGTGCACCATGCTGTGGCGTGGGGGACGCACATGCTGCACTCATCACCCGCGGTGTGTGGGTGGTAGGAAAGTAGCTATCACCCGGCAACTCACTGCCAAATGAGTGTAAAAAAATACTCCGCAGGGTGTCCTGCGGAGTATCTATATATAATTAAGGTGTATTGACCTTGGATTAAGCCTGCGGGGCGACGGGGGCTGCTGTTGCGGGCGCTGCGAGGGTTGTTGTCGGGGGTTTGGCTTCCCATCCGAGGGCGCTTGCGCCGAGGATTGCGGCATCGGCTTCCTTGAGTTCGGAAAGGAGCACTTTCACTTTGCCCTTGTATATGCTGAGCATATTTTTCTCCATGGCGTTTATGAGCGGGCGCATAATCAAGTCGCCGGCTTTGGCAAGGCCACCGAAGAGCACAAAAGCCTCGGGAGATGAGAATGCTGTGAAGTCAGCGAGCGCTTCGCCGAGAATCTCGCCGGTGTATTCAAAGATATCCTTGGCAATCTTGTCGCCGGCCATAGCTGCGTCGTAAACATCCTTGGATGTAATCGCGTCGACGGGGATGTCGCGGAGTGTGGAGGGCTCGGTGCGTATCTCAAGGAATTCGCGTGCGGTGCGGCTCACACCTGTTGCCGAGCAGTATGTTTCGAGACATCCGGCGCGGCCGCAGCCACACAGGCGTCCGTTGTTTCTTTTCACAATAACATGGCCGAGCTCGCCGGCGAAGCCGTCATGGCCGTAAACGAGCTGTCCGTTGATGACAATGCCGCTTCCGACACCGGTGCCGAGAGTGATCATGATGAAATCTTTGAGGCCGCGGGCTGCGCCGTAGGTCATCTCGCCGATAGCGGCGGCGTTGGCATCGTTTGTAATGGCTACCGGTATGCCGAATTTTTCGCTAAGCAGCTGGGCGAAGGGCACCGGTGTGGGCCAGGGCAGGTTCACGCCGTCCTCAATCATGCCGGTGAAATAGTTGGCGTTGGGGGCTCCCACGCCGATACCGTAAATTTTGTCTTCGGCACCGATAGCTTTGACGAGTCGCATGGTTTCGGTGTACAGCTCATCAATGTAGTCATTGATGTTGGAATGTTTACGGGTTTTGATAGAATCGCTGGTGAGCACGATACCTCTTGCATCCACGATGCCGAACACGGTATTGGTGCCACCCATGTCAATGCCTATCACATAAGGCTTGCTGTTTACCATTTTAGTTTAAGGTTTTGTTAGATGTGGATATTAATTGTCGCAAAGTTAAAATAAATAATGAAAAGAAATGAGGGTTTAAGGATTTTTTTTATATAAAATGAAAAATAAAGGAAATATGTGCGCGTTTTTTTAAAAGAATCCGCGCAATTTGTTGGAATTGCCGAAAAATCTGTAATTTTGCAACATCATGAAAAAAAGTGTATTTGGCTATATAGCAATGTTGTGCGTGGGGGTCTGTATGGCTCTCAGCTCATGCTCTGATTCTGAGGAACCGGAGCCTGTGATACAGGAACCGAAGTGCACCGTGCTGGTGTATATGGTGGCTGACAACAATCTTGGCAGCTCGGGAGTTATGGTAGACACCCGCAACCTCGCGGATATGCAGACTGCTGTAAACAACGGAGGACTCAACGGTGGCCGTCTGCTTGTTTTTTATGACCCCTACGAGGTGGATGTTGCTCCGCAGCTTCTCGAAATTACAGAAACCGGTGTCGAGGTTCTGAAAACATATGAGGAGGCAGGCTCTTCGCTTGAACCGGATTTTATGAGCGGAGTGTTTGATGACGCGGCAGCCGCCGCTCCGGCACCCAAAAACTGGCTTGTGATGTGGAGCCACGGCACAGGGTGGATAGAATCGGCAGATTCCCGCTCCGCAGCCGCTCCCGCCCCTCAGTCTTTCGGGCAGGATGTCCACCCCCAGCGTTATGAAATGAAGATTACCAGCCTTGCCAAGGCTCTCGGCGAGAATCGCTTTGATGTGATATACTTCGACTGTTGCTTCATGGGCTGTGTGGAGGTTGCATACGAGCTGCGCCATGCCGCCAAGGAGATTGTGGCCTCGGCCACCGAGCTGCCTATCGAGGGTATGCCTTACGAGGTCAATATCCCGGCTATGTTTGCCGACAACAGCACGGCGGCGGATGTTGCCCAAAATACTCTGAACTATTATCTTTACGATACCAACGCCACAAACAATTCGTGCACCATATCGGTGATAAACACAGCTGCTCTTGATGAGCTGGCGGCCATAACAAGAACTATCAACGAAACAGGAGTGTGTGCCGGCTACAGCTATGTCGGTGTGCCTCTGTATCGTCGCACCGGCACTAACTCGCACACAAACGATATGGGCCACTACATGAACTTCCTTGAATATGACGAGGATCTGAAAGCGGCATGGAACGAGGCTTACAAAAAGGTGGTGACATACTATGGCTCCACTCCGGTGAGCTACGGACTTGATATGAGCGAGTTTACCGGCCTCGGCTGTTATGTTGTCCACTCAACCTCGGATGTGTATGTAGGCGGCTACTACAACCAAAGCTGGTGGAAGGATGTTGTAAGCGTAAACCCGTCATTCGACTTCCGTCCGAGCACCGGTGGTGGTGGAGTGGATTCATTCTGAAAATATAATGAGATTACCCTTTTTGCAGATACCTCTGCCCGATATTCCGGCAGACACGGTGAACATGACCCGCGCTGAAGAGATCAAGGCGCTGAAAAATATGTCGTTAGACGACATGATGAGCCGTCTCGTGAATGATGTGGTGGAGTTCGCCATACACCTCGCTATAGCGATATTTGTGTTTTATGTAGGCAAATTCGTTATAAAGAAGCTTTTTCAGGTTGTTGCGACGATTCTCTATAACAGAGGTGTGGAGAAATCGCTCAGCTCGTTTGTGCTGAGCCTTGTGCGCATACTGCTGTATTTCATACTGATAGTCACGGTAATAGGTATCCTTGGCATAAACACCAGCTCGTTTGTCGCCATCTTTGCATCTGTAGGTGTGGCCATCGGTATGGCGCTGAGCGGCACATTGCAGAATTTTGCCGGTGGTGTGCTGATACTGCTGCTCCGGCCCTATAAGGTGGGTGATTATATTGAAACCCAGGGATTTGCCGGCAAGGTGGTGGAGATACAGATATTCTCTACAGTGCTCTGTACCGCGGACAACAAGACGATACTGCTGCCCAATGGCGCGCTGAGCACCGGAAGTATAAACAACTGGTCCAAGCAGGACTACAGGCGTGTGCAGTGGTCGATCGGCATATCATATGGAGATGACTTCAATACAGCCAAAGCCGCCATACTCGATATTATCAAAGCTCACCCCCTGGTTCTGCATAAGGAGGTTGAACCGGTTGCGGCATCACAGCCGGAGGTTGAGGATAACGCAGCAGAGTCATCTTCCGAGTCGGCCCAGGAGCCTGAGCAGGAGCATGGAGGTTGGCTGAGCCGCATAAGGCACAAAAGCAAAGAGCGCAAGGCTGCGCTCAGGGCAAAGAAAGAGGAAGCTCTCAAGGCACTTGAATCCCAGCCCATAGCGCCGCCGGCAGTGTATATAGCCGAGCTTGCCGACAGCAGTGTGAATCTCACAGTGCGCGCCTGGGCAAGAACCGATGATTACTGGACAGTGTATTACGACGTGATAGAGCGCATATATGCGGAGCTGCCGCAGCGCGGTGTCTCCTTCCCCTTCCCTCAGATGGATGTGCATCTGGTGCGCTCCTGAATTCTGCTTATTTATATAAATATCCTTAACAGTGTTGCCTTTTTGCAATAGTTTAATTACTTTTGCGATAGTATAGGCAAAGACTGCGCCAATTTCATTGAAACTTGTCTTTGCGTTTCCTGCAGGGCAGGGTGCCGGCGTGCTGACTACGCGCCTCTTTCTCCCGGCCTGATGCCCGCGGCAGGTGTATCTCCTCCGCAGTGAGCGGTTTCAACCCGTTCACCACCACCAAGATAATAAAAAAACAATATAAATGACAAGTAGATGGAATTATTTACCCCTTACTACAGAAGAGCAAAAATTAGAGACAGAATTAGATAAGCGATATGCGTCCTGCGCCCCGGTGAGCGAGCTGCTTGTGCAGCGCGGCATCACCTCGGTTGAGGATGCGGAGCGTTTTTTTCATCCCTCGCTGAGAGATCTCCACGATCCCTTTCTCATGCCGGGGATGGACAAAGCGGTGGCCCGTCTGAACAAGGCGCTCGGCACCAAGGAGCGGATCATGGTGTATGGCGACTATGATGTTGACGGCACAACTGCGGTGGCGCTCGTGTACAAATATCTACAGAATTTTTACTCCAATGTCGAATATTATATTCCGAGCCGCGATGATGAAGGGTACGGAATATCGAAGCACAGCATCGACTATGCTGCTTCGCAAGGGGTTCGACTGATTATTATCCTCGATTGCGGCATAAAGGCTATCGATGAGATAAAGTATGCCAAGACATTAGGCATAGACTTCATTATATGCGACCATCATGTGCCGGATGACGAACTGCCCCCTGCGGCAGCTATCCTTAATCCCAAGCTTGATGACAGCACCTATCCGTGCAGCCATCTCAGCGGCTGTGGCGTTGGCTACAAGTTCATGCAGGCATTTGCCATGAGCAATAGCCTGCCGCAGGGCTACCTCGAGAGTATGCTCGACCTTGTGGCTGTCAGCATCGCTGCCGACATTGTGCCTATGGTGGATGAAAACCGCATACTCGCCTACCACGGGCTGCGGCGCATAAACTCGGGTCCAAACATGGGGCTGCGTGCCATAATACGTATCTGCGGCCTCACCGGCAAGGAAATCACAATTTCGGATGTGATATTCAAGATCGGCCCCCGCATAAACGCCTCCGGGCGTATGCAGAGCGGACGCGAGGCTGTTGAGCTGCTTGTGTCGCGCGACAGCAGCGAGGCATACGAGAAGGCGAAGGCTATCGACCAGTACAATAAGGACCGCAAGGAGCTCGACAAACGCATCACCGAGGAGGCAAACGCTATTCTCGATGCAAGCGGTGAAGCTGTGGCTGCAAAAAAATCGATTGTAATCTACAACAAAGACTGGCACCGCGGCATCATCGGCATAGTGGCATCGCGCCTTACAGAGCTGTACTACAAGCCGGCGGTTGTGCTGACGCTCAACAACGGCCTTGCAACAGGCTCATCGCGCTCGGTGCAGGGGTTTGACATCTACAAGGCTGTGGATGCCTGCCGCGACCTGCTTGAAAACTTCGGCGGACACACATACGCTGTGGGGCTTTCTATGAAAGAGGAGAATATACCCGAGTTCAGCCGCCGCTTCGAGGAGTATGTCACAGACCACATACTGCCCACCCAGCTCACCCCGTTGCTTGATATCGACGCATTCATAAACTTCTCGCAGATTACACCTGAATTTGTGAACACACTCCGCAAGTTCAATCCCTTCGGCCCGGGCAACCAGAAGCCGATGTTCTGCGCCAGAAATGTGATGGACTTCGGCACAAGCAAGCTCGTTGGCCGAAACCTCGAGCATATAAAGCTGGAGCTGGTGGATGACACATCCGGCAAGGTGCTCAACGGTATTGCCTTCAATATGGCCGACAAGTTTGACCACATCCACTCCGGCAAGCCGTTTGACATCTGTTTCACAATCGAGGACAATAAGCACCATGCCGCAACAGGCGCTGTGCAGCTGCTGATCAAGGAAATAAGTCCGTCAAAGGAATGACGAGCTCCGCACAGCCGATTCACGCCATTCTCAAGCAATATTGGGGATATGACTCCTTTCGCCCTCAGCAGCAGGAGATTATATCGTCGGTGCTTGACGGCAATGACACTCTCGGGCTGCTGCCTACCGGGGGCGGCAAATCGATAACATTCCAGGTGCCGGCGATTGCACTCGGCGGATTGACTGTGGTTGTCACCCCTCTGATATCGCTGATGAAGGACCAGGTGGACAACCTGCGCCAGCGCTCGGTACCGGCGGTGTATCTCCACTCCGGCCTTACCCGCGCGGAGCATAAGCTGGCAATGGACAAATGCCGCCTCGGCAAAGCCCGTCTGCTGTATGTATCGCCTGAAAAACTCCGCTCAAAAAACTTTGTGGAGGCGCTCCGGGGCATGGATGTGAAGCTGATAGCCGTTGACGAGGCCCACTGCATATCGCAATGGGGCTACGATTTCCGCCCGTCCTATCTGGAGATTGCTCGGCTGCGCGATGTGTTTCCGCAGGCGCCGGTGCTTGCCCTTACGGCCTCCGCAACCCCCGAGGTAGCGCAGGATATAATGGAGCGGCTGGGGTTTCGCCACGCAAGGGTTTTTGCAAAAAGCTTCAGCAGGCCGAATATCTCCTACATAGTGCGCCGGGCCGAGCACAAGGAGGAGATGCTGCTCAAGGCTGTCAGCTCGGTTGCCGGAACAGGCATAGTGTATGTGCGCTCGAGAAAACGCACCCGCGAGCTCGCCGAATATCTTCGCCATGAGGGTATCTCCGCAGCCCACTACCATGCGGGGCTCTCCATCGAGGAGAAGAATGAGCGGCAGCGGCAATGGAAAGCGGGTGAGATCAGGGTGATTGTGGCCACAAACGCCTTTGGAATGGGTATTGACAAACCGGATGTGCGCATTGTGGTGCATTACGATATTCCGCCATCGCTCGAGGAATACTATCAGGAAGCAGGGCGTGCGGGGCGCGACGGCAAGCCCTCTTTTGCTCTGGTGATTGCCGGAAATTATGACAAAGGGATTCTGAGCCGGCGCATCTCCGATGCCTTTCCGAGCCGGGATTATATTAAAAAGGTGTATGAGAAAGCGTGCGTGTTTGTCAACATAGCCATGGGCGAGGGCTACGGCACCGTGCGCGATTTTGATTTCAATCTTTTCTGCTCACGGTTCTCCATGCAGCCGGCGATGACACGCAGCGCGCTGCATCTGCTCACACGGGCAGGCTGGGTGGAGTATGTCGAGGAGGTAGCCGCGCGTTCCAGAGTGATGGTGCTGCTCAGCAAGGAGGAGCTGTATTCGCTCAGGGTTGATGATGATGCCGACAAGGTGCTCCAGCTTATGCTCCGCACTTATACCGGTCTATTCGCCGACTATGTCAATATCAGCGAGGAGGTGATTGCCGACAGGCTGAATATGACTCAGGAGCGGGTATATCAGGGCCTTCTTGCTCTCGGCAGGGCTCACGCTGTGCATTATGTGCCCCGTTCCCACACACCTTACCTGTATTTCCCGACAGCGAGAGAGGATACAAAGCATATCCTGATACCTACCGATGTGTATGAGCGACAGAAGGAGCGTATGGAGAAGCGCATCGAAGCTGTAAAATCGTTTGTCTTCGACTCGACCGGCTGCAGGGTCAACCGTATGCTTGAATATTTTGGCGAAAAACCGCAATGCAGCTGCGGCAAATGTGATATTTGTCGCGAAAAGAAGCCTGTATCCGCGGTAAATTTAAGTGATTCAATACTTTATCTCGCATCGCAACCCGGAGGACATACCCTTGGCTACATAAGTGCGCAGCTTTCAATATCCGTCCCGTTATTGATAGAGCAGGTGCGTCCGCTGCTTGATGAAGGATTGTTGCTGCTAAATGGCGACACTCTCACCGCAGCTTCATAAAAAATTTGTAACTTTGAGGCCGGTATGAAAAGCTTGTTGACAACGATATTGCTTTTTGTTCTGGCTGCGGGTGGTGTGAGCGCATCCGGCCGGGACACCCTCGCCGTGTACGAAGCCAAGGCAATTGCAACAGCAGGCAGTGGTGAGTTCGCGCCGATGTACATGACCGCAAACCGTTTCGGCATGATAACAAGCGCCAACAATATACTGCTCTCGGCAAAAGTAGAGCGTTCTCTCGACCTTACAAGACGATTCGCCTGGAGCTTCGGGGCTCAGGTTGCCGGCGGCTACTCATCCAATGTCACCTACACCCGCTACAACGCCGGAACCCGGGCGTGGAATCCGAATAAGATGCACCCCGCAAGGGTTTTCCTCCAGCAGCTTTATGCCGGAGCAAAATGGCGCTCGCTGTTCCTGAATGTGGGCATGAAGGAGTATGGCTCCCCGATGCTCAACGACAATCTTTCGTCGGGCGACCTCATTCACAGCCCCAATGCAAGGCCGATACCGCAGGCGCGCGTCGGGTTTGTCGACTTTCAGCCGGTGCCGTTCACCAAGGGCTTTCTGCAGGTGGGCGGCGAATTCGCATACGGTAAATTTGCCGATGCCGACTGGTGGAGCAACCACAGCGACAACTACAATACAATGACTGTATCAGGAATATGGTATGTGTATCGCAGGTTGTATTTCAGAAGCGACCCCTCGCGGCGCTTCAGTATGATTATCGGGGCGCAGGCGGCAGGTCAGTTCGGCGGTCACACGGTGTATCTGCACAAAGGCGAGGTTGAACGGACCAATAACCGCGGGGTGAAGTTTGTCGATTTCATAAAAATGATTGTGCCGCATGAAAAAGGTGCCGAAGATTTTGTGCAGGGCAACACCCTCGGTTCATGGGATCTGAAAGGCACATACCTTTTTAAAAACGGCACTGAGCTGAAAGCCTATATGCAGTGGCCGTGGGAGGATGGCAGCGGAATGGCCAAACTCAACGGATTTGACGGCCTTTACGGCGTAGAGCTGTCTATGCCCGGCGATGCACCGGTGCTGAAAGGCGCGGTTGTTGAGTATCTCGACCTTACAAACCAGAGTGGCCCCATCCACTGGGCTCCGGCCGATTTTCCGGGAACACTGATAACATCGCAGGCAACCGGAGCCGACGATTATTACAATAACTATTATTATGGAGCGTATGCCAACTACGGCATGATTATGGGAACTCCGATGGTTATGGCTCCCATATACAATCTTGACGGTTACAATTCTATAATAGCCAACAGAGTGCGCGGTTTTCATGTCGCAGCCGAAGGATTTATCACACCTGAAGTGCTGTGGCGGGCAAAAATCGGCTACCGAAAGGCTTTCGGCAACGGTTACGACCCTCTCCTGTCTCCGCTCCATTCCACCTCCGCGCTGCTGTCGGTGAAGTGGCAGCCGGTTTCGCTCAAAGGCTTTGACATAGGCGCCGATATCGCCATTGACCGCGGTAAATTGCCGGCCAACAGCTTCGGTGCCATGCTCACGGTAAGCTATTCCGGTATTATACCCTTGAAAAAATGAAAGTCTCGTTATACATATTATTCATATTGGCAGCGTTTGTGCTCGCGGCCGCGGGGTGTACCCGCAACAATGGCAGCATCGGCGCATGGTTCGGCGCATGGCAGGTTGTGGAGATAGATGTCGACGGTGAGAGGCTGGATGACTATGCCGGTAATGTCACCGCAATGTTTCAGAACAATATAATCCGCACCTCCGCCCAATATGACCACCACGAAATCTACAGTTGGTGGGCTACATGGTCGGTGCAGGGCAACACCCTCGTTATTGATGGCAAGGGTAAGTCGATAGCCCCGGATCTCATGCTGCCGGCTGACTGTGTCGTCGAGCTGGAAATACTCCGCCGCCCGGGCTCGGTTATGGAGTGGCAGTATGTTGACCATGACGGCAGAGTGATTGAATACAAACTTAAAAAAGTATATTGAAAAATGAGCAAGAAAGTGCTTGTCACCGGCGCTGACGGTTTCATCGGATCACACCTCACCCAGCTGCTGCTGGCCGAGGGCTATGAAGTGAGGGCGCTCAGCTATTATAACTCCTTTAATAATTACGGATGGCTTGAGGATATCCCCGCGGCGGAGAATCTGGAGATTGTGAGCGGCGATGTGCGCGACTCCGATTTCTGCAGAAGCATCACCAAGGGGTGTGACACCGTGTTTCATCTCGCGGCTCTGATTGCCATTCCATACAGCTACCTCGCTCCAGACAGCTACGTCGATACCAATATACGGGGCACTCTCAATATGTGTCAGGCCGCGCGCGACTGTGGAGTGCGCCGGATAATTGTCACCAGCACAAGCGAGGTGTATGGCACCGCTCAGTATGTGCCTATAGATGAGTTGCATCCGAGGCAGCCCCAGTCGCCATACAGTGCCACTAAAATAGGAGCGGATGCGATTGCGCAGAGTTTCTACAATGCCTTTGACCTGCCGCTGGTCATAGCCCGGCCATTCAACACGTACGGGCCGAGGCAGAGCGCGCGGGCCATCATACCCACAATCATCACCCAGATTGCAAACGGTGCGAGGGAGATTAAAGTGGGTGATTTGACACCGACGCGCGATTTCAACTTTGTGGAGGACACCGCGCACGGTTTCCTTGCCCTTGCAAGAGCTCAGGGCATTGAAGGTCAGGATTTCAACATTGCCACCGGCACCGAGATATCTATGGCCGACACTCTCGATACTATTGCCCGGCTGATGGACAGTGATGTGCGTTATGTCGTTGACACTCAGCGTCTGCGCCCCTCCAAAAGCGAAGTGCGCCGGCTGTGCGGCAACTCTCAGAAAATGCGGCAGGCAACCGGATGGGCTCCGCAGCACACTCTTGAGTCAGGCCTCAAAGCCACAATAGAATGGTTCACCCGTCCGGAAAACCTAATCAAGTACAAGTGGCAGGAGTACAACCGATAATGTCCGGCACCGTGCCTGTGGCTCTTATTGGCGGCGGCGGCCATGCGCAGTCGCTTTGCGGTTCCAACCCGGGGGCGTTGCCGGCGGCTTATGTCGATTTGCGATGCAACCCGGCTTTGGACATAGCATACTTCGGCAACGATGAGGCATTTCTGTCACAAAGCGACCCATCCCGCTGGCAGGTACACATTGCGCTTGTTGGCATAGGTGCGCAGGCACTCCGCAAACGTCGCGATATAATCGACCGATACAAGGGATTTACACCGGCTACTATTATAGCAGGCGATGCTTCAGTAGCTCCCGCAAGCGACATCGCTCCGGGGTGTGCGGTGCTCCGCAGGGCTGTTGTTAACGGCTCCGCGATAGGGGCGCATACTGTTATAAACACAGGTGCGATTGTTGAGCACGGTTGCTCCATCGGCTCCAACTGCTTTATCGGTTCCGGCGCGGTGATATGCGGCGATGTGACTATAGGCGACGACACTTTTATCGGTGCCGGAGCTATTGTTCGCAACGGATTGAGCATTCCACCGGCCACGACAATCGGCATGGGGGCTGTTGTGACAGGCAGTATCACTGTACCCGGAACATACGTAGGCAACCCAGCCCGTATGATTGATGAATGTGCCCACAGACAGGCACCGATAGTAATAGCAGAGGCGGGAGTGAATCACGACGGCTCACTCGACATCGCCCTGCAGATGGTGCGTGCCGCTGCGGAGGCCGGAGCCGACTATGTGAAATTCCAGACCTTCAAGGCTGCAAACCTCGTTGTGCCGACAGCAGGAAAGGCGAAATACCAGGAAGAGAACTGCGGAGACTCCGACACCCAGCTCAGCATGCTGCAGCAGCTTGAACTCACTGCCGACGATTTTGCAACACTCAGCGACGAGTGCCGCAGATGTGGCATCGGTTTCATGAGCACGCCCTTTGACATTGAGTCTGTCGACACCCTCGCCCCGCTTGGCATGGACTACTGGAAGATTCCTTCCGGGGAGATAACCAATCTGCCGCTGTTGCGCAAGGTTGGCTCTTTGGCGCAGAGTGTCATACTGTCAACCGGTATGTGCAACCTCAATGAGGTTGAGGCGGCTGTGTGCGCCCTCGAAAAAGCCGGAACGCCCCGCTCAAACATCATTCTGCTCCACTGCACCACCCAATATCCCACTCCTGCCGCCGATGTCAACCTGCTGGCCATGGAAACTCTCCGCACTCTCGGCTGCGCGGCAGTCGGCTACAGCGACCATACCCAAGGCATAGACATACCGGTTGCTGCGACGGCGCTCGGTGCTGCCGTGATTGAAAAGCATTTCACGCTTGACCGTAACCGCAAAGGTCCTGACCACAAGGCGTCTCTTGAACCGGCAGAGCTCAAAGCTATGGTGGATGCTGTCAGAAGGGTTCACGAATCGCTTGGCTGCGCTTCCAAGAAAGTCACCGACTCCGAGCTCCCGAATAAGGATGTGGCCCGTAAAAGCATTGTGGCGGCGGAAGAGATAATGCCCGGTGCGCCATTTACCGCGTCAAACCTCACGGCTAAGCGTCCCGGTTCCGGCATATCGCCGATGAGATGGGATGACCTTATCGGTAGGACAGCCCACAGACGGTATTTGCCGGACGAACCTATTGACTTCTCAGAATTGTGATATGGAAGAGGCACTGCGACTATCCCAGAAACAAAAACTTGCCCAGACACTGTCGCCGCTGCAGGTGCAGTATGTGAGAGTTCTGGAGATGAACGGCCATGAGATTGAGGAGGAGGTGAGCCGTGAGCTTGATGAGAATCCGGCTCTCGAGGTTGACCCCTTTGGCTCGGGCGGTGAGCTTGTGGCTGACGAAGGGTTTGATGAAAGTGCCGAACAATTGCAGCTCGCCGACTACCGCAGCGAGGATGACATACCGTTCTATCGCCTTGAAGCACACAACCATAGCGCGGATGACAAAGCATACGAGCCCACGGCGGTTGCCGGCAGCGGGTCGCTTATGGAACAGCTCATGAGCCAGCTGAATCAGATGCCCCTCTCGGACAAGGAGCTGAAAATAGCGGGAATAATCACCGGAAATATTGATGATAACGGCTATATGACACGCTCTGTCACCTCGATTGCCGATGATGCGGCCATAAATGAGGGTATTGACACCGACGCTTCAGAGGTGAGGAAAGTGTGGGATATCGTCCGCACCCTCGACCCTCCCGGAGTTGGTGCCGTTGATTTGCGCGACTGTCTGTTGCTCCAGCTTAAGGCAAAGGACTCCAATCAGGCGGTGGATACAGCCACCGAGATTGTGGAGCACAATTTTGACCTGCTTAGCAAAATGGATTTCGACCGCCTGCGGAGGGTGCTGAAAGTGTCGCCGGAGTTGCTACGCGATGCAATGGCTGTGATCAGGTCGCTGAATCCCAAGCCGGGAGGCGCGTCGTCATCATCAAATGATGCCGAGGACAAGATGCGCCAGATTACGCCCGATTTTGTTGTTGAGTGCGAAGACGGTGACCTGATACTCTCCATGCCGAACCGTGTGCCGGCCCTGCAGGTTGAGGCGGCGTTTGCAGATGCGAATGTTGAGATTACCCCTCGCACAACTTCCCGCCAGGCTGAGGCGTTGGAGTTTATAAAGCGCCGGCGCGAGGATGCGGCTACATTTATAAAGGTGTTGTCAATGCGCCGTGAAACACTTTTCAGGGTGATGACGGCAATCATGAAAATTCAGAAAGACTTTTTTGTCACCGGCGATGAACTTGCCCTTAAGCCGATGATACTCAAGGATGTATCCGAGCTTACCGGCTATGATATATCTGTGGTGAGCCGTGCCACATCAGGCAAGTATGTGGCGACAGCCCAGGGGGTATATCCGCTGAAATTCTTCTTCAGCGAGCGCCCAAAGGATGATTCCGATGCTTCGGTCCACAAGGTCATAGCGGCTTTGAAGCAACTGGTTGAGCAGGAGGACAAATCTTCACCCCTGAGCGATGAGGCACTTGCCGCTGAGCTGCAGTCGCAGGGCTATGATATTGCCCGTCGCACCGTGGCTAAATATAGAGAAAAGGCTTTGATACCGGTGGCAAGGCTCCGGAGAAAGGCATAATATTAATATACTGTTTATGAAACGCATCAGTCAGATTGTCTCCTCAGTTTTCTCGCCATTGCTGGTTCCCACCTACGGTGTGGCCCTGGCCTTCTGGACCAGTATGCTCGCGATGGCTCCCCTTGGGGTGAGATTGCGCCTCACGGCAATCATTTTTATCATAACATGCCTTTTGCCGGTAACAGCGATTTTTCTGCTGTACAAACTTGGCGTTGTCAAAGATCCGCAGCTCAATGAGCGCACCGACCGCACTTTGCCATATATAGCCACCGCTCTCGCATACGGTGGCGGTGCATGGTCGCTCTGGCATGCCAATGCTCCGGCATGGATGTGGCTTTTCATGATTGGCGGCGTGGCTGCGGTTGTGGTCAATGCTGTTGTAAACCGCTGGTGGAAAATCAGTGCTCACCTCGCCGCGATGGGTGGTCTGATAGCCCTTGTTTTCCGCATTGCCGAGCGCCATATAGTGCTACCGTCTGTCAACTATCTCCTCGTGGTTACCCTGGTGGTTGTGGCGGCCGGCATGGTTGGCACGGCGAGGATATATCTTCAGCGCCACACGCTGCTTCAGGTTCTGGCCGGCGCCCTCAACGGTTTCTTATGTGTATATATCATCACTGCTTTATAATTTTTTATCATGACTCCAGTTGTAAGTATCATCATGGGCAGCACTTCGGACCTGCCCGTACTGTCCAAGGCGGCTGACTTCCTCGACAAGATGGAAGTGCCCTTCGAGATGAATGCCCTGTCTGCTCACCGCACTCCCGCCGAGGTTGAAGCGTTTGCAACCGGCGCCGAGGCCCGTGGCATAAAGGTTGTAATCGCTGCTGCCGGCATGGCGGCAGCCCTGCCGGGAGTTATTGCCGCCATGACCCCGCTGCCTGTCATCGGCATACCCATCAATTCCACTCTCGACGGTCAGGACGCGCTGCTGTCAATTGTCCAGATGCCTCCGGGCATATCTGTGGCTACTGTCGGTATCAACGCTGCCTTGAACGCTGCTGTGATGGCGGTGCAGATTCTGTCGCTCTCCGACCCGGAGCTCCACGCGCGCTTTGTAGCATATCGCAATGGCTTGAAAGATAAGATTGTGAAGGCTAATGCCGACCTCGCTGAAATCAAATACAAATTCAAAACCAACTGATATAGCTCATGGGAGCGTTTGACTACTCAAGACGACACTCATCGGAGGTGAAGGTGGGTTCCACAGCGATTGGCGGGGCAAATCCCATACGCCTCCAGTCCATGACCAATACCTCGACCATGGATACCCCCGGAAGTGTGGCGCAGTGTATGCGCATCGCAGCCGCCGGGGCTGACATTGTGAGACTTACCGCGCAGGGTGTGCGCGAGGCTGTGAATATTGGCTGCATACGCGGCGAGCTGCGGGCAAAGGGGGTGGATGTGCCTCTGGTGGCCGACATACATTTCAATCCTAAAGCAGCTTTCGAGGCTGCGCGTCAGGTCGAGAAGGTGAGAATCAATCCCGGTAATTTTGTCGACCCGGGACGCACTTTCCGCAAAATCTCTTATACCGACAGTGAGTATGCAGCCGAGCTCGCCAGGATTGACGAGGCTCTGACTCCGTTTCTGGAATTGTGTCGCCAAAACGGCACAGCTATCCGCATAGGAGTAAACCATGGCTCGCTCAGCGACCGCATCATGAGCCGTTTCGGCGACACTCCCGCGGGTATGGTTGAGAGCGCTATGGAGTTTCTCAGAGTGTGTGTCAGGCGCAATTTCACCGATGTGGTCATCTCCATCAAGGCCTCTAATGTGCGCATAATGGTGGAGACTGTCAGGCGGCTCGTGTCGGCTATGGATGCCGAGGATATGCATTTTCCTCTGCATCTGGGAGTTACCGAAGCCGGAGATGGCGAGGACGGCAGGGTGAAATCAGCTGTCGGCATAGGCACCCTGCTGGCGCAGGGCATTGGCGACACTATCCGTGTGTCGCTCAGCGAAGACCCCGAGAATGAGGTGCCGGTGGCCAGATATCTGGTTGACTATATCAGCTCGTGGGCTGATGCTCCGGCTATCCCCGGCGATTTTGCACCGGGTTATGACCCTGTGGCCCCGCAGCGCCGCCCCACCGCGGCAGTCGGCTCTGTAGGTGGAGAAAATACGCCCGTAGTCGTCGCTGCGCGCTCCGTAGAGGATTATGATGTGGATAGCGCCCCGGACCTGTTTGCCGACACATGGAGCGGTTATGTGGAGATAGCTTCTGATGCCGATGACAAAACCCTCACGGCGCTTCCGGCAGACAAGGTTGTGGTTGTGACCTCAACTCATCCTGATTTTCAGGGTGCGGTGAGCGCGCTTGTCCACAGAATGCAGTCGCTCGGTGTGGCAAACCCGGTGATTGTCAAGGCGGTATATTCCGGCTTGCCTGCTGATGAGGTTATGCTAAGGGCATCGGTCGACCTTGGTGTGCCGGTAATGAACGGCCTTGCGGACGGTTTGTGGATAGAGGCTGACTCCATGACTCCGGCGGCGGCTGCACGCCTTGCATTCGGCATTCTACAGAGCGCCCGGCTGAGAATAACCCGCACCGAGTACATCGCTTGTCCCGGATGCGGGCGTACTCTCTTCGACCTCCAGACAACCCTGCGCAGGGTCAAGGAGGCTACAGCCTCGCTCAAAGGCTTGAAAATTGGGGTGATGGGCTGTATCGTGAACGGCCCGGGAGAGATGGCTGACGCCGACTACGGCTATGTTGGCGCAGGTGCCGGCAAGGTGAGCCTCTACAAAGGCAAGGAGTGTATAGAGAAAAACATTCCGGAGGCCGAGGCTGTCAGCCGGTTGATTGAATTTATCAATAACGACCGCCGATGATTGATCACTCCAAGTATATGCTCCGCGCGCTCCGTCTTGCTGCTCTCGGCTCCGGCCATGTGGCTCCTAACCCAATGGTGGGTGCCGTCATTGTGCACAGCGGCAGGATTATAGGGGAGGGCTACCACCGGCGCTGCGGCGGACCCCACGCGGAGGTCAACGCGATAGCTTCCGTGTCTGAGCAGGATAGCAATCTGTTGGCTGACAGTACTATGTATGTAACCCTCGAACCCTGCTCGCATTTCGGCAAAACCCCTCCGTGTGCTGACTTGATTATCCGCACCGGCATACCGCGCGTGGTGGTGGGCACTCTTGACCCTTTTGAAAAGGTGAGTGGCAGAGGGGTGCGCAAGCTTCGCGATGCCGGAGTGGAGGTGACTGTCGGGGTGGAGGAGCAGGCCTGCCGCCTGCTCAATGCCGCTTTCATGACGGCTCACACGCTGCGCCGCCCGTTTATAACTCTCAAATGGGCGCAATCTGCCGATGGCTTCACTGCGGTGAAAGCCGGCGACGCTACCGCGCCGGTCAAAATTTCGACCCCGGCATCCTTGGCGGCTGTTTACGCCCTGAGGGCTGAACGCCAGGCAATTATGATAGGGAGTAACACGGCTGTGATTGACCGCCCGAACCTCGGCACCCACGGCTTCGGAGATGACAATCCGGTGAAAGTGGTTGTGGACCGCAGAGGCCGGTGTTCGGCAGCCCATCTCGCCGGTATCTCCGGCAGACTGCTGATTGTCAGCTCGCGCCGTCCATCCCTGCCGGGACGCGATTTTGAATGGCTGCAGGTGGATGAGAATGTGGGCCCGGATGTGGTGTTCAGCCAGCTTTATTCGCATGGCATAACATCAGTGCTCGTTGAAGGAGGGCAGATGCTCGCCGCGCAATGCCTCGCTTCCGGTCTGTGGGACGAGCTCCGGGTCGAGATATCTCCCGTGCGTCTGGGCAACAAAGGTGCGGTTCCGGCAAGGCTTCCTGCTCTTGCGCCACGGTCTGTCAGCCGTATTGACGGCAATCTGGTGATGAATTATGTCAATGACTCATCGCCTGTGCTCGCTAAGACTGCTTTTTAGCTCTACCGTCCGAACATCGGGGTCGGGTGCCTATAAGTCGCTATAATATTGCCGATTATCGAAAAACCGGGAGCCGTTGCTGCCGGTTTTGCCCTTTTCTACAGCCGCATTGGGCCTCAGTCTGTTACTTATTTTAACGCTACGGCATAGGGAGTTAATGAAAATGTTGTTAACTTTGCAGCTTGAAAAATAATGTTTTATGAAATTCAAATTACCAATCATTATACTGGCTGCCGCAATCACTGCCGGTCTCGCATCCTGCAATTCCGATGATGATTACCAGATGGAGGTCATCGAGGACACCTCTATCGGCAATGTTGAGGTAACCTCATTCACCCTGAAGAAGGCAAGCTCATCGGGCATACACTTTGACTCGGTGTTCTTTTCCATCGACCTTGACAAAGCCATCATTTTCAACGCCGATTCCCTCCCTGTGGGCACATCTGTAGGCAATATGCTCGCCGAAGTGGAGCTCCCCACTGTCGACAAGGCCGAGTTTGTGATGCAATATGACGATCAGGAGACCAAGACAATCGAGTATACGGACAATCTTTCCGATTCCATTGACTTCGGGGCTGACAAAGTGCTGCTAAGAGTGGTGTCATACAGCAAAAAGGTGATGCGCGAATACACCGTTAAGATAAACGTGCACCGGATGAAGCCCGACAGCCTCGCATGGGATGAGTCGGCTTTCGCTGCCATGCCCACCGTTGTCGCGGCCCCCGCGGCGCAGAAAACAGTCGAGCTCAATGGCTCGCTCTACACCCTCTCCTCCGACGGCTCGGCAGCCTCCCTCGCCGTTACCGGTAATTTCGGCGACAAAGCCTGGACAACGTCGGCTGTATCGCTGCCCGCAGGCGCGCTCGTTGAGTCGTTCTCTACAGCAGGCGGCAGCTTTTATATCCTTGACAATGCAGACAATCTGTATAAATCCGCCGATGCACGCAGCTGGACAGCCGCAGGCGCTTCCATGTGCCATATCTACGGAGCATACGGTTCAACTCTTGTCGGTGTTAAGAAAGCGGCCGGCAAATACTACCATGTGACTTATCCCTCAACCCGCGAGGTTGAGGTGGCCGAGGGTTGTCCCGTGGCCGCAACAAGCGCTCTTCTCAGCTATGACAGCAAGTGGAGCGACAGCGAGATGGTGACATTCACCGGTGGCCGCGCCGCCGACGGTTCGCTGAGCGGTGCCACATGGGGCTATGACGGCTCGGCATGGACTAAACTTAGCGTCGATGCTATGCCGGCAAGAGAGGGTATAGCTGTATGCAGCTACTACACTGCTTCGGTCAATAATTACTACGAAACTTCCACCCGCGAAGTGCTCTACGCTTTCGGCGGACGTAAGGCTGACGGGTCAGTCAACAATACTCTTTACATTTCTGTGGATCGTGGCGTGCACTGGACCAAAGCCGACGCTTCCTTCCAGTTCTCCCGATTCGCTCCCGAGCTGTATGGCGCGCAGGCTGTGGTGTGCACCTCAACCCTGTATGTGAAAGACCCCGAAGCTCAGTCAAGAGCGGTGAAGCCGGTTACTTCATGGGAGTGCCCCTATATATATATAATAGGTGGACACACACAGTCCGGCCGGTTCAACAACAGTATTTACCGCGCTGTGCTCAATCAGCTCTCCTTCATTCCTCTCCAATAAACACCGATAGTGATTCTCCGTCTGCTGATTATTATGACAACCGCCGTGCTGCTGCCTGTATGCGCATATTCCCAGGAAGCCCGCTATAAGTGGGACATAGGTGTGGGTGCAGGTATGAGCGGCTACATAGGCGATGCCAATTCAGGCTTCCCGTTCCGCCATCCCGGCGCGGCGGCGCAGCTCTTTGCCCGCTATAATTTCGACAGCAGATGGGCGTTGAGGGCACAGGCAGGACTGTCATCCCTGAGTGGCAACACCGCCGATATGGACAATGTTCTTCCTGATGCGGCGCAGTACAGCTTCAAGTCAACCCTCTATGATCTCAGTGTGCGGGGCGAATTCAACTTCTTTCCCTACGGCATCGGTGAGACATACAAGCGTCTGCGCCGGTGGACTCCCGTGCTGAGCATCGGCCTCGGTGCGGTGATGTCAAGCGTGGATGGCAAAAATTTCACAGCTATGGAGATTCCGCTTGGACTCGGCGTCAAGTACAAGGCTTCCCCGCGGCTAAACCTTGCCATAGAGTGGACTATGACCAAGGCTCTCGGCGACCACCTCGACGGTGAGAATCTAAGCGACCTGTATAAAATCAAAAGCTCTTTTCTTAAAAACACCGACTGGTACTCGACAATCTGCGTCTCCGTGACATACGATTTCGGTGAACGCTGCGTGGTGTGCAACCGGAAAGACTGACTAAAACATATTACCGATGGACTCTTTACTTGACAAAATAGACCGCTCGCGTGTCCCCGCCCATGTTGCAATTATCATGGACGGCAATGGCAGGTGGGCTAAGGAACGCTCGATGGAGCGCTCGGAAGGTCATGTCGAAGGGGTTAACACGGTGCGCCGAATCACTGAGGCCGCTTCTGCAGCAGGAGTCAGCTACCTGACGCTTTATGCTTTCTCCACCGAAAACTGGAACAGACCCAAGCAGGAGGTGGATGCCCTGATGCATCTTATTGTGCTCGCTATAGAGCGCGAGACTCCCGACCTTATAAAAAACAATGTGCGCCTGGACATGATCGGCGACTTTGACCGGATGCCTCCCGAGGCTCTTGCCCGTCTGCGCCAGTGCATGGCCGACACAGCCAATTGCACCGGGCTCACCCTGGTGCTCGCCCTCAGCTACTCCTCGCGATGGGAAATAACCGAGGCTGTCAGACGCATCGCTGCCGAGGCTGCCGCCGGAAAAATCAATCCCGCTGACATCACCGATGCAACCGTCTCGGCTTATATGTCAACTGCCTCTATGCCTGACCCCGACCTGCTTATCAGAACCGGGGGCGACAAACGTGTCAGCAATTTCCTGCTCTGGCAGATCGCTTACTCTGAAATATATATTACACCAACATACTGGCCCGACTTCTCCAAGGACGATTTCTATCGTGCCATTCTTGAATATCAATCACGCGAGAGACGTTTCGGACTCACATCAGAACAATTGACAAAGTGAAAGCTATATCTTTAAATATCATGCGCCTGAAGCTATCAGTTATAATCTCTGCAATGCTCGCCTTCTGCGGTTTCGCAAAGGCGCAGACTCCGGTTGACACTGTATACAAACCCGCGGTAATTTACTCCGGTATGCCTCCTACATACGAAATTGCCGGTATTGAAGTCAACGGTGCAGACAACTACGAGGATTATATCGTCATAGGCTACTCCGGTCTCAAGGTCGGGGAGCGCATCGAGATTCCCGGTGATGAAATATCATCCGCATCCAAGCGCCTGTGGCGTCAGGGTCTCTTCAGCAAGGTGCAGATCAGCGTTGAGAAAACCGTCGGCGACAAGGTGTGGCTTGCTATCAACCTGCGTCAGCAGCCGCAGATTTCGGCCATCAATTACTATGGTGTGAAGAAGGGCGAGAAGGAGGACCTGCAGGAGAAGCTCCAGCTTTATGTAGGCAACCAGATTACCCAGAACATCATCAACCGCGCTAACCTCATCATACGCCAGTACTTCAAGGAAAAAGGCTTCGGAAACGCCGATGTGATGATAACGCTCCACGAAGACCTCTCGGAGCCAAACAAGATGATTGTCGATATCAATGTCAATAAGCACGATAAAGTTAAGGTGCACAAAATCTACATTGACGGCAACGAGGTGTTCAGCGACAAGAAAATCAAACGCACTATCAAGAAAACAAACGAGAAGGGTGACATCATGAACCTCTTCCGTCAGAAAAAATTCGTTGAAAACGATTATAAGGACGACCTCAAGCGCATCATCGACAAATATAACGAGGAGGGCTACCGCGATGCAGCCATCCTGAGCGACAGCGTGGTGCCTTACGATGAGAAAACCGTTGACGTGTACATCAACCTCGAGGAGGGACGCAAATACTATATCAACGACATCACATGGGTGGGCAACACCATCTACGACACTAACTTCCTCAACCGTGTGCTTGACATAAAGCCCGGCGAGGTGTACAACCAGAAACTGCTTGAAAAGCGTACAAGCCTTGATGACGATGCTGTTGCAAACCTGTATCTCAACAACGGCTATCTGTTCTACAACCTTGTGCCTATTGAAAAAAATGTGGTGGGCGACTCTATCGACCTCGAACTCCGTATGGAGGAGGGTCCCCAGGCAAGAATCAACAATATTGTTATACAGGGCAATGACCGCCTGTATGAAAAGGTGATACGCCGTGAGCTGTATATGCGCCCGGGCGACCTTTTCAGCAAGGAGGACCTTGTGCGCTCTCTGCGCGAAATCGCAAACACAGGCCACTTCAACCCTGAAAACCTCAACCCGGATGTGCGCCCCGATGCGGAGAACGGCACCGTTGACATTGTGCTGCCTCTCGAGTCGAAGGCCAACGACCAGATTGAGTTCTCGCTCGGTTGGGGACAGACCGGTGTTATCGGCAAGGTGGCCCTGAAGTTCTCCAACTTCTCCATTAAGAATCTCTTCCACCCGTCATCCTACAAAGGTCTCATTCCTCAGGGTGAGGGTCAGACATTCACTGTATCGGCTCAGACAAACGCCCGCTACTATCAGGCTTACAGCGTGTCGTTCCTCGACCCCTGGTTCGGCGGCAAGCGTCCTAATTCACTTTCCGTTTCTGCTTACTATAGCCGCCAGACCGGTGTAAACTCATCGTACTACAACAACAACTGGTACAACTCGGCTTACAACTACGGTTATGGTTACGGCTATGGTTATGGCTACGGCAACGGCTATAACGATTACTACGGCAACTCGTATGAGGATGCATACGACCCCAACAAGGTGCTGCAGATGGCAGGTGTGACTGTCGGATTCGGCAAACGCCTCAAATGGCCGGATGACTACTTCACATTCACCACCGAGCTGTCATACCAGTGGTATTACCTCAAAAACTGGGAATACCTGTACTATATGAACAACGGTACCTCCAACTCACTGGTGCTCGGCCTCACTCTCGCACGAAACAATATCGACAACCCGCTCTACACCCGCCGCGGTTCTACATTCTCGCTCGGTCTCCATATCACTCCTCCGGCCTCGCTCTTCGGCAAGAAGAACTGGAAGAAACTCGCCGAGGAAAACACCACCGAGTCCAAGCAGGAGCTTTACCGCTGGATCGAGTACTGGAAGCTCAAATTCCAGAGCAGAACATACACTCCGCTCAATAACCCCGCAAGCAAATGGACCCTCGTGCTCATGACTCGCGCCGACTTCGGTCTCCTCGGCAGCTACAACAAGTATCTCAAATCTCCGTTCGAGACATTCTATGTGGGTGGTGACGGCATGAGCGGATCTTACACCTACGCTACCGAGACAATCGCACTCCGCGGCTACGACAACGGCTCGCTCACCCCGTGGGGCCGTGAAGGCTATGCCTACGCCCGCCTCGGTGTCGAACTCCACTTCCCCTTCATGCTGCAACCCTCAAGCACTATCTACGGCCTTGCATTCCTTGAAGGCGGCAACGCCTGGACTTCCGTCAAGGATTTCTCACCCTTCAACCTCAAGCGCAGCGCCGGTTTCGGTGTGCGCATATTCCTGCCGATGGTCGGTATGATGGGTATCGACTGGGGCTATGGATTTGACAAGGTGTACGGCGAACGCGGCGGTAGCCACTTCCACTTTATCCTCGGTCAGGAGTTCTAACATTTTTTAAGATGTGAAATGTAAACCAAACTCCCCTCTGAACGTCTTAATGTCAAAACACCTAATATTTCGAACCAGATGAAAAGATTTTTTATAGCTCTTGCCATAATCGCCGGCTGCTCTGTCGCTTCCTTCGCGCAGAAGTTTGCCCTTGTGGATATGGACTACATTCTTTCCAACATACCCACCTACGAAATTGCCAATGACCAGCTCAACCAGCTGTCCCAGCGTTGGCAGAAGGAGGTGGAGGCCGTGGCCAAGCAGGCCGAGAGCCTTTACAAGGACTATCAGTCAAACATGGTCTTCCTCTCCGACGACCAGAAAAAGAAGAAGGAGCAGGAGATTACAGCCAAGGAAAAAGAGGCTGCCGAGCTGCGCAACAAGTACTTCGGTCCCGAAGGCGAGCTCTATTCGATGCGCCAGAAACTGATGGGCCCGATTCAGGACGAGGTGTACAACGCCGTGAAGGCTGTGAGCGAGGAGAGGGGATACCAGTGTATCTTCGACCGGGCCACTGCCACTGAGATTATTTTCGCCTCGCCGCGCATTGACGTGAGCAACGAGGTTCTCGCCAAGTTAGGATATTCCAAATAATTGCACTATCTTTGTAGCCATGTCATCGGGCGGCGTCCCGTTGAAATTTGAATTTATAATCATAACATAACAGAAATGCTTAAGAAATTTATCGCCGCAATCATGATTGCGCTCCCCGCTCTGGGTTTTGCCCAGGCTAAATTCGGAGTTGTGAACTCCCAGGCCATCATCGAATCACTTCCCGAAACAAAAGAGGCTGCCGAGCAGCTCGATGGTGTTGCCAAGAAGTATCAGGAAGCCTTCAAAGAGTTTCAGGAAGAGCTCGACAAAAAATATGCTGACTTTCAGGCTATGGGCGACGACACCCCCCAGGTGATGAAGGACCGCAAGATGAAGGATCTTCAGGATCTCAGCAACCGCATGACAGAATTCCGCACAACCGCAGAAACAGACATGCAGCGTCAGCAGGAGCAGCTTTTCGCCCCCATCCAGCAGAAAATCCACGATGCCATCACTGCTGTCGGCAAAGAAGGCAGCTACACTTTCATTTTTGAAAACATGGTGCCTGTCTACACCGGCGAATCTGTGGTGGATGTTACCCCCCTCGTAAAGACAAAACTCGGAGTAAAATAATCATCGTATTCCGTTGAGATGATATTCGGCGGTCTCGACGCGTAAGTGTTGAGACCGCTTTTATTTAAAGCCATACTTACAGCAACAGCAATGAGCCGGACAAAGGGACCCATCGGAGTTTTTGACTCGGGCTATGGCGGCCTCACTATCTTGAAAGAGATTCGTAAGCGCCTGCCGCAGTACTCATACCTGTACCTCGGTGACAATGCGCGGGCTCCCTACGGCACCCGCTCCTTTGATGTGGTGTACCGCTTCACCCTCGAAGCTGTATCCGCTCTCTTTGACATGGGGTGTCCCCTTGTTATCCTTGCCTGCAACACAGCCAGCGCCAAGGCTCTGCGCACCATTCAGCAGAAAAATCTCCCCGATATGCCGCAGGGGCTCAGGGCGCTCGGTGTCATACGCCCCACAGCCGAGGCAATAGGGCAGCTGTCCTCATCAGGCCATATAGGGGTACTCGGGACAGAGGGCACGGTCAACAGCCGGAGCTATGATATGGAGGTGGCAAAGCTCAATCCCGGCTTCAAAGTCAACTCAAAAGCGTGTCCTATGTGGGTGCCGCTGGTGGAAAATAACGAGGCCACCGCACCCGGAGCCGATTATTTTGTTAATAAGTATATAGACGAACTGCTTGATATGGACAGCCGGATTGACACCATAGTGCTCGCTTGCACGCACTACCCGATTCTTTTCCCAAAGATTCGGGCTGCCGTGCCTGACCATATAAAAGTGGTGACTCAAGGCGAAATTGTGGCCGATAGCCTCGCCGACTACCTGCTCCGTCACCCCGAGATGGAGAGCCGTATCGACAAAAACGGCGATTGCAGGTACCTTACCACGGAAAACCCAGATAAGTTTACCGGCCTCGCATCCGTGTTTCTCAATGAGCCGGTGAGCGTCAGCCACATTGACCTCTGATTATTATTCACCTCCATAAAATCATTACTTATATGAATCTCAACGGACGACGTCAAAGCAACAACATTCAGGACCGGCGCGGCGGCAAAGGCAAGCTCGCTGTCGGCGGAGGCATAGGCGCGGTTATAGTCGCAGCTCTCATAGCATGGATTTCGGGTGGCAACCCGCTTGATGTGCTTATGTCAAATTCCGGCACCCTGCTCGGTGGCGGCGGTGGCAATACCGAATATGTGGCGGATGCTCAGGACAAAGAGCTTGAGGAGTTCACTGCTAAAATCCTCGCAGGCACGGAAGATGTGTGGTCCGACCAGTTCCGCAAGATGGGTCTCGAATATGAGCCCCCCACACTGGTGCTCTTCAACGGCTCCGTGCAGAGCGGCTGCGGCGGTGCCACATCGCAGGTGGGTCCCTTCTATTGCTCAGCCGACAATTGTGTGTACATCGACCTTTCGTTCTTCAAGGAGATGAGGCAGAGCCTCGGGGCGGACGGTGACTTCGCCTACGCATACGTGATAGCCCACGAGGTGGGTCACCATGTACAGGACCAGCTCGGCATTCTGTCAAAGGGTCATGAGGCTATGGCTCAGACCTCGCAGGAGGAGGCGAATAAAATCAGTGTGCGCATTGAGTTACAGGCCGACTATCTCGCCGGGGTGTGGGCTCACCACGACAACGCTATGTTCGGCTCGCTCGAACCCGGCGATCTGGAGGAGGCAATCAATACCGCCCGGGTAATCGGCGATGACTATCTCCAGAAAAAAGCCCAGGGCTATGCCGTGCCCGAGTCGTTCAATCACGGCACCTCGGAGCAGCGGCAGCGATGGCTGTCAAAAGGGCTGAAGCTCGGCACTGTTTCCGGCGGCGACACATTCTCTGTTCCCTACTCAAGTCTGTAAAACCAATTTAATCACATTTGCAATGAAAAAGTTATTACTCGCAGCTATTATGTTAGCTCCCGCTGTGCTTCCCATCCATGCTCAGGATGCCGCTCCGCGCAGCACCAGCACCCGCGCAACAGCAGAATCGCTCATGCGCGCGGCCAAACCGACCCTTGAGCTTGACACCACTATGTCGGCCGAACAGTTCGCAACGTGGCGCAAAAAAATGGGGGAGGGGATGGCACGCATCATGAAACACCCCGCAGCTCCGGTTGCCGCCCCCGTGAAAGTTGCGGAGGCGCAGCGCGACGGCTACCGCATTGAGCGTTGGATTTCATATCCCTTACCGGAATCAGCCGTGGCGTTCTACGTCCTCATCCCTAACGGTGTCACTGCCGAAAATCCCGCTCCGGCTGTGCTTTGCATACCCGGTTTCGGGCAAACAAAAGAGCTTGTGGCCGGTGAGCGCCAGGGCAATTTCGATCTTGTCGGCGAGCCTGATTCTGTGCTCCGTAAGGCTGCTATGGCGGTGCATTTCGCCAAGGAGGGTCTTGTGGCTGTGTCGGTTGACAATCCCAGCTGCGGAGAGCTCAGCGACAACGGTGTGGCCGACTATGTGACCTCATCGCGTTTTCTGCTTGAAATAGGCTGGAATTACCTCGGCCTCGCCTCGTGGCAGGACAAAGTGATTCTCGACTGGATGAAGACTCAGCCGGAAATACGTCCGGACCGACTCATTGTGAGCGGTTTCTCCCTCGGCACCGAACCGCTCATGGTGCTCGGTATGCTTGATGACTCCATATACGCTTTCGTCTACAACGATTTCCTGTGCCGCACCCGCGAGAGAGCTCTTGTCATGAACAAGCCTAACCAGAACGGCGCGCGATTCTTCCCCAACAACGACGAGCACCTCATTCCCGAGTTTCTCACAACATTCGATTTCCCTGATGTGGTGGCCGCCCTGGCTCCCCGCCCTGTAATATGCACCGAAGGCGGTATGGACCGCGACTTCAAGATTATTTCAAAGGCGTATGAGATTGCCGGCGCTCCGGAAAATTTCGAATACCATCACTATGCCAAGTACGCTGACCCGGCAAACCGTCAGTACCTTGATTCGCTGCCAAACGGCCTTGACCGCAACGAATTCTTCCGGCTTGCAAATGTGGACTCCCCTAACCACTATTTCAAACTCGAATGGATTATGCCCTGGCTTCACAACCTCATGGCCAAGGACAAAAAATAAATAAATTCAGTCACATGAAAAAATTAGCTTGGATTGCAGCTGCAGGCGCCATGGCGCTTGCAGCCTGCAGCACAAAAAACGAATCTATAGCACCGGGTGTGGCCGACGTGGCCGCCGCTATGGAAAACCTTTCGGAAATCACCACTTCCAGACTTGGCAAATCCCTCCGTTTCATCCCTCTCGAAACCACTGACAGCTCACTGGTGGGCAGTGAATGGACCATGCGTCTTGCCGATGGAAAGGTTATAATCGCCAATGCCCCGAAAGTCAGCTACGGCAACGATGATGCCGATGTGCTGGTGTTTGATATTAATACCGGCAAATTTCTGAACAAGATAGGACGCTACGGGAATGGCCCCGAGGACTTCAGGTTTGCCCATCCATCTTTGGATAGAGCCGGCAAATATTCATATTTTTCAGCCGGCAACTCAAAAGGGTGGGTCAAATACACTCTCGACGGCAAATTCTGTGGAAAAGTGTGCCCTGAGCTCACCGCTCACAGTCACAAGATTGTGGAAATTGATGATTCCACGCTGTTGGTGGCAAATGATGAAAAGAGAGAGGGCAGAAGGTCGATAAAGTTCAAACGCTTCAACTTCGAGGGCAATCCTGTCGATTCATTCTCTGTTTTTGACGGTCAGCCGGCAGCTCCATACAACCTTAATTTCGAAGGGTCGCTTCAGATTCATTCATGCACCGGCGGTCTGCCCAAGACATCCCAGTCTGTGACTATTCTCAAAAATAACGGCCGGCAGGTGGTTATTACCGGGGGATCATACTATCATGTCGGAAATGAATTTCATATACATGAAACTCTTTGTGACACAGTCTATTCTGTCACTCCGCAAGGCGCTGTACCGAGCCTCACATTCAATCTCGGGGAAAACGGCTTCCCGTTCAATCAGGTGAATATCCGTGAGATACGCGATTCTGAAATCATTGTCACCGAAGTTCTCGAAACTCCTTCATACGCGCTCTTCGGGCTGATCAAAGGCGACCCGACCGATAAGGAGTCAACTGAATACATCGGATTCTTTGACCGTGCCACCGGTACAACAACCGTAACAACCCTCGATGACGGCATACGCGACGATTTGCGCGGTTTCATGCCGTTCAGTCCGGTGAGTACTTTGCCTGACGGCTCTATTGTAGGTGTGATTTCCATGGATGAGATCGGCAAGTGGATTGATGACAATCCGGATGCGGAGATGCCTGAGGAATTAGCGGATCTCGACCCGGAAGCAAACCCCGTCCTCGTGGTAATATCTACTGAATGACCTGACCTCCGCCTCAGGTGCCGTGGGTGAAGCCGAGTGAGGCGACGCTCACGGTGGCTGTGGGTGCGGCGGAGTGAATCGTGTCGGCACACCGCAGTATGGTGGCGCCGGTGGTTATCACATCATCAATCAGCAATATGTGTTTGCCGTCGAGCTCCTGCGGGTCTTCGGCGGCATATATGCCCTCGGTATTGAGCCATCGCTCAAACGGGCCGCGGCGTGTCTGTGTGGAGTGGCCTCTGGTCGCTGTCAGGTTGCTGCCGACCGGTATGCCTGTCACGCTGCTGATGCCGAGGGCTATCTCGCGGCTCTGGTTATAGCCGCGCCTGAACTCTTTCAGGTAATGCAGCGGTACTGGCAGCAGTAGTTCTATGCCGTCGAAAAAGCCGTCGGCGCTTATCTCGCGGGCAAACATTGCCGCGAGGGTGCGGGCAAGGCGCGGGCGCGAGTTGTATTTGGCGTTTTGAATCATCCGGGCGTAAGGGCTTTCCTTATAATAGTAGAAGTACGCGGCGGCGCGCTCTATCGGGGTGTGCCCGGCAAGGCGTTTGTGGATTTCGTTGAAGCTCTGCCTGTGCAGGTTTGTGCGCGGCATGTCGCACAGGCATTGGAGGCACAGGGTATTCTCCCCGCGCACCAGAGTGGTGGAGCACACTTCGCAAAGATTCGGGAATATCAGGCCTGAAAGGTCGTCAAGCCAGCTTCTCAGTCCCATAGGGAGCCGTGTTTTATTATGTCGCTGACCAGCGACACCTCGTAGCCGCGCGTCACTCCGAAGCGAAACAGCTTTGTGCGCCCCTCGTATGTGTTGCCCTCTTTCAGCGTGCGGGCTTTGGCTTTGAGTGCCTTAAGTGCCAGCTCTTCGTATTCCTCGATATCAATCTCATCGAGCGCGGCGGAGATGGTATGGCGGTCAATCCGCTTGGCCGCGAGCATCCGCGCTATTTTCTGCTTGCCCCAGCCCGAAAAACGGTATTTGTCACGGGTGTATGCCGCAGCGAAGCGGCTGTCGTCAACAAATCTGTCGCGCTGCAGCAGCTCGATTATTTTGGCGGAGTTGGCGGATGACACTCCCCATGTGTACAGCTTTTTCGCAATATCACCCGTGCATTGCTCCGAGCGGCTGCAAAGGTCCTGCAACCTTGCGAGAGCCTCCTTGGGCATCATCGGCTTTTTCATGGCCGTGCGGTTGCGAAACGCTCGCGCCCTGAGTTGTCGCGGCTGATGGCAATATCTGTAAAACCGGTCGATGCTAGCATGGCGCGCAATTCGCTGACATATAGCGGATTGATTTCAAGATACAGCACACCGTCCGGTTTAAGCGAAGCCTTTGCGAACTCCGCTATTGCCTTATAGAAAAGCAGCGGGTCGGAGTCGGGCACAAAGAGGGCGGTGTGGGGTTCATGATCAAGCACATTGGCCTCCATCGCGGCTTTCTCGCTCTCGGCAATGTATGGTGGATTGCTCACAATGATGTCAAATTGCCCCTCCTTGGCCGGCAGGTGTAGCACATCGGCTTTCGATATGCTCACTCCGGTTGAGAGAGCACGGTTGTTTGCCTGAGCCACTGCCAAGGCGCCGTCACTGTTGTCGACAGCCGACACCCTGCTGAATGGCAGATTGCGGGCAAGAGCGCAGGCTATGCAGCCTGAGCCGGTGCAGAGGTCCATCACGGTGAGGTCCTTGCGACCGGAGTTCTCATCCACGATAATGTCCACCAACTCGGTGGTCTCGGGGCGCGGTATCAGCACATCCGGGCTCACTTTGAATTCCATGCCGTAGAAATCGGCCACCCCGAAGATATACTGAATCGGCTCATCGGCAAGCAGGCGGTGAACAACAGAGCCTACCTTGTCGGCAATGAAGTCGCTCACCTGCTCATCGCTTTTCACTGCCATGTCGGTGGGGGAGTAGCCCTTCACCCGCTCGAAGATTATGCGGACCATGGCCCGTGCCTCTCCGGGCGGGTAGTGGCTTTCCAGTTGGGAGCGGGCTTGCGTTGCAAGCTCGCCGTATGTCAATATTCGTCCCAAGGCTTGATTTCGATATCGTCGAGCGGCAGGGTGGTGAACGCGTTTATAAACGCTGAGGCAAGGCGCGCGTTGGTGAGCAGCGGTATGTTCAGGTCTATAGCCGCGCGGCGTATCTTGTGGCCGTTGCCGAGCTCGGCTGGGCTGAGGTTTTTCGGTATATTCACCACAAGGTCAATCTCTTTGTCGTGGAGCATCTGCAGTGCCTGGGGCTGCATATCGGGCTGGCTCGGCCAGTACACCTTTATTGCGGGTATGCCGTTGTCGGTCAGGAACTGGTGGGTGCCTGCGGTTGCGTAGATGCGGTAGCCCTTGTTGTGAAGCTGGTGGGCAGCGTCGAGCATATCCGCTTTCTGTTTCGGTGTGCCGGTGGAGAGCAGCACTCCCTTGGAAGGCACGCGCAGACCCACAGAAAGCATCGCTTTGAGCAGTGCCTCCGAGGTGTCCACTCCAATACAGCCGACCTCGCCGGTAGAACTCATGTCGACACCGAGCACCGGATCGGCTCCCTGCAGACGCGAGAAGCTGAACTGCGATGCCTTGATGCCAACATAATCAAGGTCAAAGGCATTTTTGTGGGGTTTCTCGACTGGCAGTCCGAGCATCACCTTGGTGGCGATGTCTATGAAGTTGATTTTGAGAACTTTTGATACGAAGGGGAAGCTGCGGCTGGCGCGCAGGTTACATTCAATCACCTTGATGTCATTGTTTTTGGCAAGGAACTGGATGTTGAACGGTCCCGAGATATTGAGCGCGGCGGCTATCTGAGAAGACACCTTCTTGATGCGGCGCATTGTCTCCACATACAGTTTCTGAGGCGGGAACTGGATGGTGGCGTCGCCTGAGTGGACGCCGGCATACTCTATGTGCTCGCTGATGGCATACACCTTGATTTCGCCGTTTTGGGCAACCGCATCCATCTCAATCTCCTTGGCGTTCTGTATGAACTCGGTCACAACTACCGGGTGCTGCTTCGACACATTCGCTGCCAGACGCAGGAAGCGCTCAAGCTCATCGGGGTTTGAGCACACATTCATGGCTGCGCCGCTGAGCACATAGCTCGGACGCACAAGCACCGGGAAGCCCACCTCGTCGATAAACTTGTTGATATCCTCGAAGCTGGTGAGCTCGCGCCATCTCGGCTGGTCAATGCCAAGGCGGTCGAGCATGGCCGAGAATTTGTTGCGGTCCTCGGCGTTGTCGATGCTCTTGGCGGTTGTGCCGAGAATGTTTATCTTCTGCTCGTCGAGGCGGGTGGCGAGGTTGTTGGGTATCTGGCCGCCCACCGACAGAATCACTCCGTGGGGACACTCGAGGTCAAGTATATCCATCACGCGCTCGAATGTCAGCTCGTCGAAGTACAGGCGGTCGCACATATCGTAGTCGGTCGACACAGTCTCCGGATTGTAGTTTATCATCACGGAGCGCCAACCCTCTTTCTTGACGGTGAGCAGCGCGTTTACGGAGCACCAGTCAAATTCCACAGAGCTGCCGATGCGGTAGGCGCCGCTGCCGAGCACAACTATCGAGCGGTGGTCGTGCAGATAGTTGACATCATTCTGCGAGCCGTTGTATGTCAGATACAGATAGTTTGTCTGCGCCGGATATTCAGCGGCGAGGGTGTCTATCTGCTTCACAACCGGAGTGATGCCCAGAGCCTTGCGGTGTTCACGCACCATCAGGTTGGCGCTCTCGGCATTGGTCATTTCGTTCTTGAATATGCATCTTGCCACCTGGAAGTCGCTGAAGCCCTGCTCCTTGGCGGTGCGCAGCAGCTCGGCAGGCAGTGAATTGAGGTTGTCATACTCGCGCAGGCAGTGCGATGTGTTGACAATGTTTTGCAGACGGTACAGGAACCAGCGGTCTATCTTGGTGAGCTGATGGATTTTCTCTACACTGTAGCCCTTCTCCATTGCCTGAGATATCACGAAGATGCGCTTGTCGGTGGGCTCGGCGAGAGCTTTGTCTATGTCAGCGATGCTCAGCTCCTTGTTGCCGGTGAAGCCGTGCATGCCCTGGCCTATCATGCGGAGGCCTTTCTGGATTACCTCCTCAAAGGTGCGGCCGATGGCCATGACCTCGCCGACACTCTTCATCGAAGAGCCGATTTCGCGGCGCACGCCATGGAACTTGCCGAGGTCCCAGCGGGGAATCTTGCACACTATATAGTCGAGAGCAGGCTCAAAGAAGGCGCTGGTCTCTTTGGTGACACTGTTCTTGAGGTCAAACAGTCCGTAGCCGAGACCGAGCTTGGCAGCCACAAAAGCGAGGGGATAGCCGGTGGCCTTGGAAGCGAGCGCCGAGGAGCGGCTCAGGCGGGCGTTTACCTCAATCACCCTGTAGTCCATCGACTGGGGGTCGAAAGCATACTGCACGTTGCATTCGCCGACAATGCCTATGTGGCGGATAATCTTGATGGCGAGCTTGCGCAGATAGTGGTAGTCCTCATTTGTGAGGGTCTGCGAGGGGGCAACTACGATGCTCTCGCCGGTGTGGATGCCCAGCGGGTCGAAGTTTTCCATGTTGCAGACGGTGATACAGTTGTCAAACCGGTCGCGCACCACCTCGTACTCAACCTCTTTCCATCCCTTCAGCGACTTCTCCACAAGCACCTGAGGCGAGAACGACAGGGCCTTTTCGGTGAGAGCCACCAGCTCCTGCTCGTTGTCGCAGAATCCGCTGCCGAGGCCGCCCAGGGCGTATGCCGCGCGCACAATCACCGGGTAGCCCAGGCGTTCTGCCGCCGCGAGAGCATCCTCTATTGAGTTGACAGCCTCGCTCTTGATGGTCTTGATGTCGATCTCATCAAGCTTTTTGACAAACAGCTCGCGGTCCTCGGTGTCCATGATGGCCTGCACCGGAGTGCCGAGCACCTTGACACCATATTTCTCAAGCACTCCGCTTTCGTATAGCGCGACACCGCAGTTGAGCGCGGTCTGTCCGCCGAATGCAAGCAGAATGCCGTCGGGCTTCTCGCGCGCTATCACCTTCTCGACAAAGTATGGGGTGACAGGCAGGAAGTATATCTTGTCGGCAAACCCGTCTGAGGTCTGCACTGTGGCGATGTTGGGGTTGATGAGCACAGTGGTTATGCCCTCCTCCTTCATGGCTTTGAGAGCCTGGGAGCCGGAGTAGTCAAATTCGCCGGCTTCGCCGATTTTGAGAGCTCCGCTGCCGAGAAGCAGCACTTTGCGGATGCCGGGATCGATTGCTGTAGTCATAATGCTTTTATTATATATAGGGGATGAGGTGGCTTAAAGAATGTTTATGAACTCGTCGAATAAAAACTCGGTGTCTTTGGGGCCGCTGCTTGCCTCGGGGTGGAACTGTGCCGAGAAGTAGGGCTTTGTCTTGTGGCGGATACCCTCGTTGGTGCCGTCGTTCATGTTGATGAACAAGGGTTCCCAGTCATCGGGCAGTGTGGATGAGTCAACGGCAAACCCGTGGTTCTGAGAAGTGACGAAGCACTGGTCTGTGCCCACGCGGCGCACCGGCTGGTTGTGGCTTCTGTGCCCGTATTTGAGCTTGTATGTCTTTGCTCCGGCGGCCTTGCTCAGCAGCTGGTTGCCCATGCATATTCCGCATATAGGCTTGCCGGTGGCCATTGCCTTGCGGATGTTTTCAACGGTTTTCTCTGCCATGTCGGGGTTACCCGGTCCGTTGGATATGAACAGGCCGTCGTAGTCCATTGTGTTGAAATCGTAGTCCCACGGCACAAGCACAACCTTGACACCGCGGCGGGTGAGGCAGCGGATGATATTGTGCTTCACACCGCAGTCAACAAGCACAACAGTCTTGTCGCCGCTGCCGTGTATCTCCACCTTGTCGGTGCTCACCTTTGCAACGAGGTTTTCCTTGTTGGGGTCGTAGAAATCCACATCGTCACACCCCTCCACGATTATTTTGCCGAGCATGGAGCCTTTTTCGCGCAGATGTTTGGTGAGAGCTCGGGTGTCTATTCCGTATATTCCGGGAATTTTCTCTTCGTTGAGCCACTCGGCCAGGGAGCGGTCAGCCTGCCAGTGCGAGTGGTCAAAGCTGTAATCCTGCGCAATTATAGCGCGGGCATGGATATGGTCGCTCTCATAATATTCGCTGACATCATCTTTTTCTCTGCGGGGAGGCACGCCGTAGTTGCCGAGCAAGGGATAGGTGGTCACTAAAATCTGACCTTCGTAAGAGGGGTCCGTGAGGCTCTCGGGGTAGCCGGTCATTGCGGTGTTGAACACAACCTCTCCAGCTGTAGAAGCGTCATAACCAAAGGATTTGCCTTCGAAGCGGGTGCCATCTTCAAGTATGAGGGTGGCGCGTTTTGTATTTCGCATGCGATAGAATTGAGATGATGGATAATATGGTGGCCTCCATGATTTCTATCGTGAAAACCGTGCAAAGGTAATAAATATCTGCAAAATCCACAACCCTGCAACCCGGCGTAACGATAAAAATCGGGAGCGCTGATGCCGTTGAAGGCAAAAACGCTCCCGAAAGATAAAATCATGATTATGAGAGATCAGCTTTGTGCATAGCCCAGCACCTCCGGGCTCCTGACATCCACGCCGTATTCGCGCGCACGCTCAAGGATAGCTCTGGCAAGTTTTGGCCGCAGATCCTCGGGGCAGTACCTGAAGTAAGCCTCGGCTGCGCGCACATGGGCAGCGTCCGGCATAGGGTATTCCCTCCGTTCAGGCAGCCCGAACACACTGTCAGGCAGCTCTTTCTTGTCTTCGTAGCTTAGTCTGTCGCTCATGGCTCATATATTTATAATCCTATTCTCACGCCTACATTCAGCAGACCCTGGGCGCCGAAACCGAGCTCGCCGAACAGCGACACCCCGCTGCCAACCCCTGCCTCAAAGCACAGAGGTGAAACCTGAAATGCGAAATATCCTTTGTTCTCAGCATCAAAATCATCTCCGGTGATATGAGTGATGTCGGCACCTACACCCACATGGGCATACATCTTGAATATGTTTGTGCGGTAGTAGGCGTAGCGGCCGTTGAGCATAATCACATGATAGTAGAGATTGGCGTCAGCGTGCTTGAACTCGCTGCTGGAGAAGGTGTACGACGGACCGATCCACAGGTTGGGCAGCACCTTGAAGTTTATTCCGGCAGTGAGCGCGCCCCAAGCGGTTTTAACCTTTCCGTAGCCGCCGTGCATATCGGTGGCGTCCATCTGTGTGTAGCCTCCGTAGCCGATTTGCAGCTCGGTGCCGCGTGCGTTTGCCCCGAAGCTAAGACCCGCTACGGCAGCAAGAATCAGAAGTAATTTTTTCATAAATAGTAATAAGAAAGTGAGTATGTAAGTTTGGCTGAGGGAGCGCGCTCCCCGCCTGACAAACTTACAACGCCGCCACCGCCTCTGTTGTTCGCTTGCCCGTGGGCTTCTGCTAATGATTCTTATAAATCTTATAATTCTGATAATTCTTGTAAACGCTCTGATTACACAATATTTTTATGTACTTTTGCACTATGCATAAAGATAAAATTCAAAAGACCAATGCCGCCAGGCTGCTCGACAAAGCGGGCCTGGAATATGAGCTTGTGCCTTATGTTGTGGATGAAAACGACCTCTCCGCGGTGCATGTCGCGGAGCAGCTCGGCGAAAATATTGAGCAGGTGTTCAAAACCATTGTGCTCAAGGGCGAGCGCACCGGCTATTTTGTGTGCGTTGTGCCGGGCGATGCTGAGATTGACCTGAAACTCGCCGCCAAGGCTGCCGGTGACAAAAAGGCCGACCTCATACCTATGAAGGAGCTGCTGCCGCTCACCGGCTATATACGCGGCGGCTGCTCGCCTGTGGGCATGAAGAAACCGTTTCCAACTTTTTTCCACACCACGGCCACTTCCTTCACCCACATTTTTGTGAGCGCGGGTGTGCGTGGCCTGCAGCTAAAGATTAATCCCGAATCACTTATCAGGTTTGTCGGAGCCTCTACTGCCGACCTTATAGCACAATGAATTCTTTCGGTCAGATTTTCCGCCTCACATCTTTCGGCGAGAGCCACGGCGCGGCCATAGGTGGTGTTGTGGACGGCGTGCCGGCCGGCATTGCCATTGATGTCGATTACATTCAGGCTCAGCTCAACCGCCGCCGCCCCGGCCAGAGTGCCATTGTCACCGCCCGCAAGGAGCCTGATGCTGTGAAAATACTCTCAGGAGTGTTTGAGGGGCGCTCCACAGGCACTCCAATCGGCTTTGTCATAGAAAACAGCGACCAGCATTCAAGCGACTACGATAATATAAAGGATATATACCGTCCGTCGCACGCCGACTACACCTACACTACCAAATATGGCATCCGTGACCACCGCGGAGGCGGCCGCTCCTCGGCGCGCGAGACAGCTGCCCGCATTGTGGCGGGGGCTATTGCAATGCAGGCTCTGGAGCAGTTCGGCATCAGGATTTTTGCCTACACATCCTCTGTCGGCAACATAAAGATGCGCGCGCAGTACAATGAGGTTGACCCGCGGTTAATAGAAACAAACGCCGTGCGCTGTCCGGAGGAGGACACTGCCGGAAGCATGATTGAGCTTATAAAAAAGGTGAAGGCCGCCGGTGATACAATCGGTGGTGTGATAACCTGTGTGGTCAGAAATTGTCCGGCAGGGCTCGGCGACCCGGTGTTTGACAAGCTGAGCGCCCGGCTGGCATACGCTATGATGAGCATAAACGCCGCAAAGGGGTTTGAATACGGGCTCGGCTTCGACGGAGCGGGAGCGCTTGGCAGCGAGATGGCCGATATGTTCAATCCCGGCTCTCCGGTGACCACCGCCACCAATCATTCCGGCGGTATCCAGGGAGGCATCTCAAACGGGGCGGACATATATTTCCGCGTGGCTTTCAAGCCGGTGGCCACTATGTTGCGCGATATAGAAACGGTGGACAAGGAGGGTAATCCTGCCGTGCTTCATGCCAAGGGTCGCCATGACCCGTGTGTGCTTCCCCGCGCGGTGCCTATTGTTGAGGCGATGGCCGCAATGACTGTTTTCGATGCGCTGCTAACCAACCGCTGCGCGCGGTTTTGAACCTGCCATGTCGCTTAGCTACCGCACATTCTCCGATTTTTTGGCCGAGCGCTTTGACTGCAAGATGCAGAAACTTACAGTCGATGCCGGATTCTCATGCCCCAACCGCGACGGCACCCTCTCCACCGGGGGCTGCATATACTGCAATAACAGCTCTTTCACTCCGGTGAGGGCTAATGGCGATTCTGTTGCCGCCCAGATAGCGCGCAGCAAGGAGTTTTTTGCCCGCAAATATCCCTCAATGCGCTATCTCGCCTATTTTCAGGCGTATACCGGCACTCATGCGCCGGTGGACACTCTGTTGCGCCTCTATTCAGAGGCTCTTGCCCAGCCGGATGTTGACGGCCTCATCATAGGCACACGGCCCGACTGTATGCCGCAGCAGCTTCTTGACAGGCTCGCAGAGATGCGCCGCTCAACATTTGTCATGGTGGAATATGGCGCGGAGACAGCGCACAATTCCACACTTGACAGAATAAACCGGTGTCACTCCTGGCAGCAGACTGTAGATGCCGTGCGGCGCACTCATGAAGCCGGTATAGAAACCGGGCTCCATTTCATCAACGGTCTTCCGGGAGAGTCGGAGGATATGATTATGGCAACTGTCGGGGAGATAAACACTCTGCCGGTGGATGTGGTGAAGTTTCACCAGATGCAGGTTGTGAAGGGTACTCTGCTCGCAAGGCAATATCTTGAAGGCAAAGCGGACATTCTCGAGTTTACGGTGGAGCGCTATCTGAATCTGTGTGTCAGGATAATAAAAGCGCTCCGGGCCGATATAGCCATAGAGCGCTTTGTGTCGCAGAGCCCCGCGGATATGCTTCTGTGCCCGCGGTGGGGACTCAAAAATCATGAGTTTACGGATAAGCTCAACTCGCTGCTGAGGGCATCTACCGCTTGCGGTTGCGCACACTCCGGGTAGCCGAGCTCCGGCCGCTGCTGCCGGATGCGCTCTTGGCTTTCTTTGACGGCCGTTTGGAGGCAACTCTGGTGCCTTTGATTTTGCGCTTGCTCTTGGCAGGGGCAATGGAATCGTTTTCAGCGGCGCTCTCGGCTTTCTTCTGCACCTCTTCGAGCGACGGCACCCAGATGTTTTTGTCAAATGAGCTCAGACGCTTCTCTATGCTGTCCTGTGCATGCTTCATATCCTCCGGATCGGGGTGGAGCTGGGCCAGCGATTTGTTGCGCAGGTTGCGGGTCTTGTATATCTCGCCGTTGTAGAGCCCGAGGTTGAAATAGTCGTCGTAGGTGCTCTGAGGCAGGTTGTTGTCATCGTCCGTGAATATGAGCTGGCCGGTGAGGTAGGGGCGCAGGTCGGAGTAGCGCACCCAGAACATAGGGTATTTCACGGCCTCGTGGCCAAACTCCTCGCTGCGGTGAAGCACCGGGCACAAGGCCTCCACCTTTGTGCGCATCCGGCCGGCGCGGCGGTCAAACTCCCAGCGTTCCACCATGTAGTATCCGAGCACTTCCGTTGAGGGCACATCGCTCTCATCTATGTTGAAAACCGGGCGTTTTTCCGAATAGCCTTTACCTTCGGTGTAGTATATGTGGAAACGGTCGAGCATATCGCGTACCTTAAGGCGATACTCGTCGGTAAACACCTCGCGCCCGTCAAGATATTCGTATGCTGGCAGCTCGTTTGCTGCGAGCAGCCTCATCATCAGGCGAAAGAGGTTTTCCTGACCATCCACGCTCTGTTCGGGAAAGTAGAGGGCTGCGTTCTCGGGTTTCTGCAGGTCGAGCGAGCGATACACCACTTTCATCCATGCGAGGTCGGCATCGGAAGCCGACGCGCTCTCTACGCTCACGCGCTCGCGGGCACGGTCGCTCACTGTGCCGCTTTTGCTCACAGCCGTGCTGCGGCTGCCACTGCGTTTGGTCACCGAGCTGCTGACGCTCTGCTGGGCAAGGGCATTGACGCTTGTCAGCAGCATTGCTGTGACCGACAGTTTGTATATGATTGATTTCATGCTCATGATCTTATCAGTTTACTGTTATTTCAAGCGGGCTGAGGGTGCGCTCAATTCCGTCCGGACCTATTGCGCGTATGCGGGATATGTAGAACCGCTTGCCGCGGGTCAGCCTTCTGAACGATTCTTTCTGGCGTCGGGAGAATGAAGCTCCGTCGCTCACCTCGGGTATGGCATTGCCCATCGAGTCGAAGAACACTGTCTCGAATCCGAGTACTTTGAATTCAATGTCAAGCACGCCGTCGTCAATAGCGGCTCCGATGCCGTCGGTGTTCATAAGGGCGGCTTTTGTAATAGGCCGCTCGCCTTTGAAGCGTGCACCTCCATCCTCGCCGCCGGGCAGATAGGCGGTGGGGTCGGGAAGACGGCGCACCTTGAATTCAATAGCAGCCACCTTGCCGGCGTGGCCGTCAGGAGTGCTGGCGCTGACGCTGATAGTTGCGTTCTGACCGGCGGCGGTGGGACGGGCTATCCATTTGCCGCCATCCTTCACAAGGGTGCCGTTTGTCATTGTGGCGCTCACGGAGCTCTGCGGTATTCCGGGCACTGAAATCTCAATTGGGTTGTCTATGCCGGCGTAGAGCACATTCATCAGACTTGCCGATACTGTGGCCACCGGGTCCATCACCACATAGTCGGCGGTGAAGCTGTGGCGGCTCGAGGTGCCGTCAGGCAGCGGCATCTCAAGATAGCCGCTGTAGGTGTACGAGCCGCTGCTGCCGGGCACGAAACTGTATGTTGAGCCGTCGGTGTCGAGTTTCTTGCCGTCTATGAACAGTGCCGGGCGGGCAGTGGTGTCTACCGCCGCAAGAACTATCTCGGCGCGGTAGGGATTGCCCTTCATGACGTAGCGTGATTCCGGAATTACAAACGCGTTGATGCGGTTGACCCTCACGTCACCTGCATCCACTGCCGAAGCGAGCGAGCTCAGAGCTTCGCCCTCGGCGTAAAGAACATCATTCTGCAGCTTTGACAGCAATGCTACCGCGGCCACAACCGGCTGGTTCTCAAACTTCACCACCTCCCAGCTGCGCAGCGCGTCTGTTGCTCCGCTACGGTGCGGGGCGGTTGATAGCATCGCCTCTATGCCTGTGCGGGTGATGCTGTCGCTTATCATGGGGGATACAAACGAGCGGAAGCTGTCAATCTGCTTGCGCAGCGCAGCGCCGTTGCCGCTCACCGGGCTGAGCATTATTACGGATGAGGCCTCCAGATTCTCGCGGTTGTCGATATTGTCGGGGTTGCCGGCGGGACCGTCGGCTTTGCGCACAATGGCAAGCTTGAGCGAGTCGATTGTCGCGCAGATGCCTGCTGCGCTCTGTCTCACCTGCAGCGCGCGGCTGTGCCATTCTCCGGCCTTCTCGGGGTTTACGGCGGCGGCTGTCTCGAGGGTGGCAAACACAGCGTCGTTGCGCTGACGGAAGTTGTCGTTGGTGTGCGACAGGCCGTCCTGCACCTGTGTGAAGCCGTTGAGCACATCGCTCGACACATTCAATGCAAGCATTGCGGTCAGGACGATATACATCAGGTTTATCATCTTTTGTCGTGGCGAAAGCCTCATGTTGGACTGACTCATGGCCTGGGTGACAAAATGGTTCAGTTGTTTTCTGATTGCCGCGCGGCGGGGTTGGCAAACATGTTTACTGTCATGGCGTTGAGCATCTGCTCATACACTTTGTTGAGCTGCTGCATATTGCGGGTGAGCTTCATCGCCTCCTCGCGGTAGGCTTCGGTGCACCCGGCTGTCTGCTCATACATCTCCTTCATGTGGCTCATGCCGCTGTTCACACTCTGTATCGCGTCGAGCTGTGAGGATACGCTGCGCAGCTGAATCTCGTAAATGGTGTTGAGCCCGGCGATGTTGCGGTTCAGCGCCTGCATCTGCTCCACATAGCCCTCTGCGCCCTGTGATGCCGACTGCGGGTCAACCGACAGCGAGCCGTAGCTTTTGAGCAGAGCCTCGCCGGCGGCGTTGAGTTGGGCCGCGGTTTCGCCAAGGCGGTCAAGCTCTTTGGCCACCTCGGGCGAAATTGTGCTTCCCCCTGCAGTGACGACACCTCCTGCGCCACCACCTCCTCCAACAATCACTGTGGTGCCGGAAGCGGCCGGTGCGGGGTTGACGGCAGCGGCGGGCAGTACCGTCTCGCCGGTATAGCCGGAAGCCTGTCCGGCGGCGGTCTGTCCTGCAAGCAGCGGCAGAATATCCTCTATGTGCGATTCGCGCGGCGGACGGTCAAAGGCTGTGAGGATGAACATCAGCACCTCTGTGCCCATACCCACCGACAGCAGCAGGTCGCCTCCGCTGAGGTGAAGAATCTTGAACAGCGCACCCAAAATAACGATGGCAGCGCCTATACTGTATGCTATATTGAAGAAGCGCTGCCCGCTCTCGCCTGACAGAAAACGCTCTATCACATTCTTATATCTTTTGATCTTGCCCATAGCGGTTATTTCTTTTTCTTCTGACCTTTTGCAAATCCTATGTGGGTGCGCACGCAGCGAAATCCAATGTAGGAGCGCTGCTCGTTCTGGTATTCCCACATCCTTATGTCGCCGCGGATATTGTGGGCCACATCCTTCCATGAGCCGCCGCGCACAATCTTGCGCTTCATGCGGTAGGGGTCCTCCTGTGCGGCGTCGTAGCGATACTCGGGGTTGAGGTCGCTGGTGAGCTTGCTCACGCTCTCGGTGTAGGCTGTGGATGTCCATTCGCTCACATTGCCGGCCATGTCGTAGAGGCCGAAATCGTTGGGAGAGAATGTGCCCACGCGAGAGGTTATCACATGGCCGTCCTGCACGTAGTTGCCCTCCTGCGGCTTGAAGTTGGCGTAGTAGCAACCTTTGTCATCGGTCATGGTAAGGTCGCCCTGCCAGGGATATTTGTTGCCGGTGACACCTGCGCGGGCGGCATATTCCCATTCGGCTTCGGTGGGCAGGCGGTATGGCTCCACATATATGCCCTCCTTGCCGAGTGAGCGGCGAAGGAATGAGGTGCGCCAGGCGGCGAATGCGTTTGCTTGCTCCCAGCTCACACCCACAACCGGGTAGTCGTTGTAGCCGCCGTGGGCGAAGTACATTCTCACGTAGGGTTCGTTGTAGGAGTTGTCGAAATCGTTGACCCACACTGTGGTGTCGGGGTAGATGTTGACTATGTAGGTGTTGATGAAGTCGTAGTCGCCTGTCAGAGCGCGTGATATGGTGCGGCGCACTATCTCGCCGTCGTCGTCAATCCATGCGGTGTCCTTGGTTATGACGGGGAGTGTGTTGTCGACCGGCAGATCGGTGTTATAGCGGCGTCTGCGCGGGTCAAGGCGGTTTTTGCGCTTGGCGGCCTCAGTGTGGTTGTACACTTCGTAGCGGTATATCATCTGCTCGGGGTCGAGCTCGGTGACTCCGGTAATCGGGTTGGTGCGGTAAACGCTTTTTATGGCACGCTCCTCATCCTCGTCGGGGTTGCGCCAGGGAATAGGTTTTTTCCAGTTGAGGTAGGGTGTCACAGGGTTGCCGTCGCGGTCCTCCTCTATCTTGAAATCCTCGTTGCCTCCGTAAGCGGGGTCGGCGAGGCGTTCGCGGATAATTGAGTCGCGCACCCAGTAGAGAAACTGCTTGTACTCGGCGTTTGTCACCTCGGTCTCGTCCATCCAGAAAGCATCCACGCTTATGCCCCTGGCATCGGCGCGGGTGCCCCACACGGAGTCGGCCTCCTGCGGGCCGGCGACTATTGAGCCTCTGTCAATGAGCACCATGCCGTAAGGCGCGGGCTCGAACCAAGAGGCAGCACCGACGCCGGTGAGCTCGCCGCCTGATGAGCCGTGGGATGATGCGGCGCATGCTGTCATGGCAATGGCAGCGGCGGTGTAGAGGATATGTAAGGAAAACTGTTTCATCTGTATCTACAATATTCGTATACTTTTCTGTTTATGCCTGTTTTTGTCGGAGAGGTCCAGCTTGAGGGCATATCCGGCAAAAATCTCGTGGCTGCCGCCCGATGCCGAGGAGATGTCGGTGGTTGGGTAATCGTAGCTGTAGCCGAGATAAAAACCTTTGTATTCAACCGACAGCAGTGCGCTGACGGCGTCGTCGTGACGGTAGCCTATGCCGGCGCTGATAAACTTTTTGTAGCGGAGGCGGGCGGTAGCTATCGCGCGGGTGAATGTGAAGTCGCTCATCACAAGCACCGACGGTATCACTTCAAATAACGTGTTTTTTATCGCTATATTGCCCTCGGCGGTGAAATAAATGCTGCGGGCGGGGCCGAATTCAAAATTCTGCACTTCGGCATCGCCTGTGGAGCTGCCGTTCTCGCCGCTGAATGTCACCTTTGGTGAGTTGAGATGCGTAACCGACAGCCCTGCCCGGAATGCCCTGCGGGTGTACCAAATTCCGGCTGCGAGGTCAAGGGCAGTGCCGCTCACATCGGTGCGAGGTATGGCGGGGTCGGTGTCGTCGTGATAGTCGTCATCGTCGGGGATGAATACCTCCGAGCCTTTGAAAGTGTCGCTGATAATGCCTGGCTGTATGCCAACGGACAGCACACCGCCGAGCAGCTTTATCTTATAGCTGATCTGCAGGGCGGCGGATAGATTGCGGTACAGCCCCATGCTCTGTTGGTTTATGCTCACTCCGGCGCCGAACCGGTGCTTGCCGAGCTTGAACGGGGTGTCGGCGAGGCCGAGAAAGGTCATGGGGGCGTTGTCGATGCCTACCCACTGCGGGCGCGAGCCGCCATGAATCCTCACAAGGTCGGTCAGCCCCGTGGCGGCGGGATTATAGAATGCCGGCACTTCAAAGTAGTGGCTGAGCAGGGGGTCGTTTTGAGCGACACCGGTGCTGTATATGCACGCAAGGAATGATATCAGTAAAAGCCGCAGGCGGGTCATTGCTATTCGAAATAAAAACTTAGCACAATCATTTTAGAGGTAGCCCGTTTGAGCGATTGGGTTATCTTCAGCCGGTCAGGCTCTTCGGCGAGGTCGGGACGCTTGTGGACAAGCACATCGCTGAGGCCGAAACAGAATTTTATCTCCGGATTGAGCTTGAAAAAAGGGAGGTAGAAGTCGCAGCCGAAGCCGGCGGTGAGGTAGCAGTCAAAGGTGTTGAGCTTCAGGTAGTCGGTGCGTTTTTTCGCGACATCAAATGCCGGCATCACTCCCGCGGTGAGGTAGGGGCGTGAGTTGCGGTAGCGCACTGAGGAGAACTTGAGGTCCACCGGCATCACCAGCAGCGCGCTCTTGATGTTCTGGCGCAGTGTCTCTCCGGTTTCGGCCTCGCGCATCTTAATGTCACGGCTGCCGAAGTAGAGGCCGGGCGACAGACGCACGTTGAAATAATCGTTGAGGCGGAAGTCGATCAGGCCGCCGACATTGAAGCCCGGGGAGTAGCCGGGTTGGTCGGCAAACCAGCTTTCGCCTGATTCGGTGATGAATCCGGAGTGGGTGAAGCGCAGGTCCTGGGCGTTTACCCCCACATAGAAGCCTGCATGCCATGCTCTGCCGTCGCTGTAGGGGCGGTTGAGCGGTCCTGAGGAGAGGTCGACCGCTGTCAGCCGGCCTGTGGCTGCGGCAAGGATATATATGATTGCAGATGCTATAAGTCGTTTCATTCACCCTAATAACGGAGCAGGAGGCTTAATATTGCCCCGCAGGTGTGGCGCTTGGTTAAATTAGGCAAACCGGCGGGGTGGATTCTTGAAGATTTGTTAACGGCAGCCACAATATCGCGGCTCAATTGTTAGAATATATAAAGAATAGCCCTACCTTTGCGCCGCTCTGTGAGCAGAGCCGTAAACTCATGACTGAAATTATGCCCAACATACTCACCACCCTCATAGACAAGCAGACCCTGAAATATGGCAACCGGGTTGCCCTCAGTTATAAAAAGCATGGCGCATGGCAGGATATGTCGTGGAACTCCCTGAAGGAGAATGTAACCGAAGCGGCAAACGCCCTGGCGGCTCTCGGGGTGAATGAAACGGACAATATAGCGATATTTTCGGCAAACCGTCCCGAGATGCCTATTGTGGACTTCGCCGCATATTATAACCGTGCGGTGCCTGTGAGCATTTATTCCACAAGCTCTCCCGAGCAGGTGAGGTATATAATAGAGGATGCTTCGATAAGGCTGATTTTTGTAGGCAACGAGGAGCAGTATCATGTTGCGCGCAAGGTAATGGCAGCCACCGATGTGCTGAAGCAGATTGTTGTGTTTGAGGATTTCAAGCCGGATGCGGATGACGAAACGTCCATGACATACGCTGATTTTGTCAAAACCGGAGCCAACACCGGTGCGGACCTGCACCATGAGGTGGAGGAGCGCCGCAACCGCAGCAGCGAGAGCGATACCGCTATAATCATCTACACCTCAGGCACAACAGGCGAGCCTAAAGGGGCAGTGCTTCCCCACTCATGCTTCAACGCCGCCCTGCCTATCCACAGAGAACGGCTGTCGACTCTCAGCGATGCGGATTCATCGGTGTGCTTCCTGCCGCTGAGCCATATTTTCGAGCGTGCATGGACATATTTCTGCCTTTATATGGGTATGAAGGTGAGTATCAACCATGATCCACATGACATCCAGGCAACCGTGAGGGAGTGCAAGCCGTCGTGCATGTGCTCGGTGCCGCGATTCTGGGAGAAGGTCTACGCAGTTGTTGAGGAGAAGATGGGCAAGATGAGCGGCATCAGACGGATGATAATCCGGCGCGCGCTGAAGGTTGGGCGCCGCCGCAATCTGGATTATGTGCGCCTCGGCAAGAGGGTGCCGCTGCTGCTCGCCATTGAGTACCGCTTTTTCGAGCATCAGGTGTTCACCCCCATGAAGCGGGTGATAGGTATTGAGAACGGCCGTTTCTTCCCCACCGCCGGAGCGGCATTATCGCCCAAAATCGTTGAATTTCTGCACAGCTGCGGCATAAATATAATTATCGGCTACGGCCTTTCGGAAACCACAGCCACAGTTACCTGCTACCCGAATGTGGGCTATGAGATAGGTTCTGTAGGCACTGTTATGCCACGCATACAGATAAAGATTTCAGAGGATGGTGAGATTCTTGTGAAAGGCCCCTCTGTGATGAGCGGCTATTACAAAAAACCGGAGGCTACCGCCGAGGCATTCACCGCCGACGGCTGGTTCAGAACCGGAGATGCCGGCTATATTGACGACAGCGGCGCGCTTGTGCTGACAGAGCGGTTGAAGGACCTTTTCAAGACCTCAAACGGCAAATATATAGCGCCCCAGGCTATCGAGAGCCGCCTCGGCGAGGAGAAGTGCATTGAGCAGGTGGCGGTGATAGGCGATGGCCGCAAATTTGTGAGCGCGCTGATAGTGCCTGATTATGCGGAGCTGCGCAAGTATGCGCGGGAGCATGGCATAGCGGCAGATACGAACGAACAGCTCGCCGCTGACCCCCAGATAAACGCCATGCTCGCAGCGCGGATTGAGAAAGCCGAGCATGGGCTCGCGAGCTTTGAGCGCATAAAACGCTTCACCCTGCTGCCCGAACCGTTTACCATGGAATCGGGCGAGCTCACCAACACCCTCAAGGTGAAGCGCCGCGCCGTTGCCGAGCGCTACGCTGATGTGATAGAATCCATGTACAGCTACTGACAATCCAATAGGAATTAAAACCGATCGGTTTTAGCTTGGTAGAGATTTGGTTTAACGGAAACGTCCTTCGATAATATTATCACATATCTCCACCAACCGGATTCTTCGCAATTATGAAAACTATTGTTATTCTTTTTATCTCAGTCATTGGCTTACCGCTGTATTCACTGTGCGTTGGTTTTCTTCTTCTCCTTAAACCGTTGTTAGGGTGGAGCTATGTCGATGCATCTGTCTATGTATGTGAATATTTGCAGCCGGCAGTTACAGCTGCGTTAGCGCTTCTGTGTTTGATTCAGGGTATCCGGGTGGGAATCAGCGCATGCCGTGTAAGGAAGATTCCAATAGGATTACTCATGCTGGCAATATGTGTATCGTATTTGGTTATTGGAATCGATAGTATCCGTGAGTTGATGTCAAGGCTGAGCGAATACGCAAATATGAATAACCGTCAGATTTTTGATTATGTAGTGCATAAGTTGGAAGCAATGGGAGCTCAATATCCGGACGGACGCGTAACCATATTAGATTTTGAAACCGTAAGTTATGGCTATATCATTGCCAATATGGAAGTTTATATTCTACCTATTTCAACTGTTATGATACTTTTTATCATTCAGCGCGTTATAAGAAAAAGACTCCAGCATTACAGATGTCACACGCTCAATTGAGATTGTCGCGGGCATATATATATATATTATGTGGCGGGGGAGTGGGGCTCTTCGAGTGGTTGGCGTCAGGGTTGGGGGAAGTAGGGGGACACTTTGCGCAGCCAGCGGTCGCGGTCTATCTGCGAGCCGTATTCTGAGTATAGCCCGTTGAAGCGTTCTTCAAACTCGCGGCGCAGACGTCCCGTTGTGGGCATCTCCTCAGTGGGGTGAGCGCGCCACCAGACGGTAATCTGCAGGGCGAGCTCGCCGGCAAGTTCGGCATCGATGTATTTGAAGGGAGACAGCCCGCGGGCATCTCGGGCGAATCTTGCAAAACGCTCATTTTCAATTCTCTGCTGCAGATCGGGCGCGGGGATTTTGGGGAGCACGCCGGGGATGGCGTGGGAATTTTGGGCTTTGTTTGCGGCGCGGTCGGCGGCGCGCTTTTCTGCTCTCTCCTTCCTCTTGGCTTCGCGGGCGTCATAGTCTGCCTTGATTGTGGCGAACACCTCAGCCGCCTGAGGGTCAGCGATTTCGGTGATGTAGCCGTTGACAATGTAGGCGAGTACGGCTTCGAGAACGATGAGTTTGATTGCCTGAGGCAGCGCGAGGGTAGCGATGACCCATTCGGCGCGGAGTGTGATGTTTTTCTTCATAGTTGTGTGGGTTTGATGGTGCAAAGGTAATATGCGGATTGGGCGGATTTATGCGAATTTGCACATTTGTGAGTTTTTATTTTTGTGGGTGTGGTACCTCCGGCACCATTTTTGGTATATCACTGATAATCCGCGCATTACGTACGCGGTTAACAAAATAAACGCACCCTTCGGGCGCTCATCACCGCAGCGCGGTGACATGGAGATAGCCGTGGGTAAGGGAGCGTAGCGACACCCCACGATCAGGGTGCCACCATCAAAAAAGACCCCTGTGAGGGGGTCGCGAGATAGCCTCACAGCATCGCCTCTCACGAGGCTCAGAGGAGAGGGTGGGCCTCCATACCCCAGGCCTCGCGCTTCGCGCTCGTGCTGGGGTTTCTGACGGCATCGGTTCTCCGAACCTCAGACGTCTCCGACGCCACGTTAGATGGGGCGCTTTCTCGCGACCACGCTCACCGCGGGTCTTATTTTTTGGGGAATGCGCTAACGTGGGGTGTCGCTACGCTCCACCGCCACGCTATTGTCTGGCCACCCGCTCGCCGCGGGTGGGAATTACCGCAGCTCTGTTCAGGTGTGGTACCTCCGGCACCATGTGTGTAATCTGCTGGTAATCCGCACGCTGCGCATACGGTTAACAAAATAATCGCGCATCCTGCGCTCAGACGTCACCGACACCCCATAACATAAGGGCGGTGGGATGCACCCGCTCGCCGCGGGTGGGAATCACCGTAGCTCCGTTCAAGTGTGGTACCTCCGGCACCATATGGATAATGCGCCGGCAATCCGCACGCTGCGCATGCGGTTAACAAAATAACCGCACCCTCCGGGCGCTCATCACCGCGTGAGCGGTAATTCTTATAGGGCGCAGGGCGGGGGATGGGGCGGTCGCGATGTATTGGCGCCCTTACATTCGGGTGGGTGGAATCTGGGTAAGGTCAGGGGATGGTGGTGACGGTGGTTACAAGGCCGGGGGTGGTGGTGAGTTTGTTGTAGATGGGGCGTAGGGAGATGGAGCCGCCTGCGAAGTCGATGAGAATGTCCTGAAGAAACAGGTTGAGGGGGTTGAATGCGTAGTGTTCCTCACGGCTGTCGTAGTAGTACGCGGAGCCGTTTACAAGGCGGTTGCCCATTTCAATGTATGCGCGGTCGTCAACAAGGGCTTCGAATGAGCCTAATGCTGATGATACTGTGTCGGCCCTGAGGCTTGACGATGTGTTGGCATCCGCGGGAAGCTTAATGAGGGCGTTGCGAATGCCTGTGTCGAGGAAGAATGAGTATGTTTCGCCGTTGACGGTGAAGTCGGAGAAGTATCTTTTGCCGAGCCAGAGCGATGTGAATACGCTCATGGAGGGGGTGAGGTCGAGGCATTTGTCGTAGCCTTCCGGCGGGGTGAGGTAGAGCGCGATGGCGCGGTTGTTGTATAGGTATTCGATGGCGAATTTCTGCAGGAAGTCTATGCCGAGAACGCTCTGGCCGGTGCGGGATGGGGCGAAGTCGACATTTGACAGGATGTTTGCGGTGCTCCAGCTGCCCACGGCGTTGCGGTTGCCGAGGGAGTCTTCATAAAATGTGTAGTTGAGGAGGGGGAGCTGGACGGAGTAGCGCTTTGTCTCAAAGAGTATTTTGCCGTTGCCGTCTCTGCCGAAAACAGGGTAGAAGGATTCGTTGACGGTGAATCCGAGTGAGTCGAGCAGGTCGAGGTCTTTGCGGGTGATTGTGCTGATGTCGCTGCCGGTGTCGATTTTGAATCGGAGTCCGGGAATTACTTCGGCTTCGAGGGGGTTGCCTCTGAGTGGGAGTATGCCGAGGGGGCCCTGAGTGCGTTCGGCGGTGAGGTTGTCCTGCGAGGAGAGGAACACCATGCCGATGTAGGCAGAGGTGGCGAGAATTACAATGATAGCGATGAGTGTGATGAAGCGCTGTTTCATGTATGCAAATATAGCAATGTGAATATTTGGGGACAAAAACGGCAACAGAATATTAATGATATTGTAACGAGACTGTATAACAACAAAAGCGCGCCGATGGTAAAATCGACACGCTTTGCAAGGTGGGGTGAACAGTGGGATTCGAACCCACGACCTTCGGAACCACAATCCGACGTTCTAACCAACTGAACTATGCTCACCATGTTGGTTGGTTTTGCGCTGCAAAGTTACAAAATGTTTCTTTACATACAATGATTTGAGGGGAGAAATTTTGTGTAAAAATGCTAATGGGCTGGCAATCAGCGGTAAATTAGGCGGCGCTCAGCGTGTTATGATCATGTAGGAGAGGGCTGATGAGCTGTTAGCAACGCGGTAGCGGGTCAGGGCGTAGCCTTTGTCGGCGGCCGGGCCTGAGAGTGGTGCGCCTGTGCGGAAGATGTCGTATGTGCTTGTGCAGACGTGGCAATAGGCGGTGGCGTGTTCGGCGTCTACGGCTATGCGCACATCCTGCTTAGCTTCGACGGGGCATGCGAGGTCGTAGGCGAGCGGGGTGTTGTCATAGCTGCCGACGAGGAGCACTCCGCCGAAGCCGGTTGCCGAAGCTTCGGAGTAGGGGAACCCTGCGGGGATGCGTTGAGATTTTATGAAGCTGCGGTGGTCAAGAGCTCCGGCAACGCCGTAGGTGTTCCAGGTGCCGACGGTGGGGAATTCTATTCTCACCGGGGCGGCGGGAATGCGGTCGTCGTCAACAGAGGTGCATGAGCAGCAGATTGCGGCGCAGCATAGCGCCACAAGGGGGTGTTTCATGCGAAGAATGTAGCTATGAGCTCGCCGAATTTGTCGGCGGCTTCCTGCATTTTGCCACCTATCATCGGCTTGAGCATTGCGGGAATCTCGACGTCGATTTCGCTCACGGCGTTTGTTGATGAGTCGGTTTCGGGTTCAAGGCGCACCGTCAGGAACAGGGGCACGGGCGACTGCTCGGCGGAGAGGGTGACGGAAGCGGGGCGCACTTTCTCTTTAACGGCGAAGCGAATCTCGCCCACGGGGGCTGCAGTGATAACGATCGCGTCGGGGTCGAAGCGCACTTGACCGAGCTTCTCGCGCACTTCGGCGGGGAGTTCGTCAAGCTTCTGCTGGTATGCTCCTATGTTGCTTATCTTGTCAAAAACTTCTTCGGCCGGGTGGTTGATAACCACCGGCTTGCTTTTGTATTTAGCCATCGGTTTATGGGTATGTGTTGGAAATATCAGCGGCGCGCTGTCCAGTTTGCGGGGTCTTTGCGCCACTCTTTGAGGGTGTCGATGTCTTCCTCGCGGATGTATTCAGTCTCAAGTGCGGCCTCGAGCATCGCGTTGTAGTTGCTGAGGGTGAGGAGGCTGACATTGGCATCCTTGAATCTCTGTACGGCGAGGGGGAATCCGTATGTGAAAATAGCGGCCATGCCGACAACCTCGCATCCGGCTGCTCTGATAGCCTCGACGGCCTTGAGGCTGCTGCCGCCTGTAGAGATGAGGTCTTCGATAACGACAACTTTCTGTCCGGGCTTGAGGTTGCCTTCGATGAGGTTTTCAAGGCCGTGATCCTTGGGGGTTGACCGCACATAGACGTAGGGGAGCCCGAGAGTGTCGGCAACAAGGGCACCCATTGCGATGGCACCGGTGGCCACACCTGCTATAGCGTCGGGAGCGGGGAAGTTTTCAAGGATGAGGCGACACATCTCCACTTTGATGAAGCTGCGCACTTCGGGATATGAGAGGGTTTTGCGGTTGTCGGTATATATAGGTGAATTCCAGCCGGAGGCCCAGGTGAAGGGTAGCTCAGGTTGAAGCTTTATGGCACTGATTTTTAGAAGCTTTTCGGCTAAAATTCTTTCTAAAGGTTTCATGGAAGTAGGTGTTGAAAGTGAAAAAAACATTTCCTGAACCGGAAATCTTTTGCAAAGATAATTGTTGAGGTTACGAATTGCAAATATTTTTGCTTACTTTTGTATTGAATGAAAATAAATTTTAAAAAATCGGGTCCGTATGTAAACTATGGGCGGTTTTGAGTGTCATAATATCAAAACATAAAAGACAGAGTGCTATGAGAAGTAGATTAATGATGATAATACTGAGCGCGGCTCTCATAGTGGGCGCGCCGGTGGAGACAGCCGCCCAGCGTCACGGCCGCGGAGAGTCGCACAGCAAAGAGCGCACAACGGAGAACCGCAGACAGCCGCAGCATAACAACAAAGGCAACCGCCCGGGCCAGCGCCCGCCGCAGCATAACAACAACCGCCCGAGTCAGCGTCCGCCGCAGAATAACAACAACCGCCCGAGTAAGCGTCCGCCGCAGCACAACAACAACAACGCTAACCGTCCGGGTCAGCGCCCGCCGCAGCATAACAACAACGCCAACCGTCCAGGTCAGCGCCCGCCGCAGCATAACAACAACCGCCCGGGTCAGCGCCCACCGCAGCACAACAACCACCGCCCGAGCCAACGTCCGCCGCAGCACAATTATCGGCCTAACCACCGCCCACCGCACGGTGTGGCGATGCGTCCGGGTCGTCCGGTGCCACGTCCGTGGGTTCGCCCGCTGCCACCGCCTGCATGGCGTCCCACCCGCCGTGTGCCTTTTGTGCGTGCATTGTTCGGTTTGTCTTTCGGCTTGTCATTCAGCCAGTCGCTGCAGCAGCTGTATAATTCAGGCTACAATGTGGGAGGCTACGACAACAATGTCATATATATAAATAATGTGTCGGAGCTCAACTATATGTGGCCGGAGGGTATTGTTTACTATGGTGACAACGGCCTGACGCGCACACAGCTCTATTATGCCACCCCGGGCTATAACCGCGGACGGTACAATGCGGTGTATTCGCTTCTGAGCAGCCGCTATGGCATACCTGCAAGGGCGGTTCTTCCCGGCAACGGTATGCAGGCCACCTGGTTTGCGTCCGACGGCAGTTTTATTCAGCTTGAGTATTCAAGCCGCGACATCTATGACGGTGGCAGCAATTTTGTGACCACCCTCACCTTTGGCAATTGATTGTTCAGAATGATATTCCCAGCCTCACGGCAGCCATGTGAATGCCGTTGAGGTTGTGGATTGTCTCACTGTCGTGATAGTCTTTGAGGCCGATGTACTGATAGCTGAGGATGAGGTATGAGCTGAATGTCTTGCCCTTGGCGAGGTTTACTCCCAGACCGGGTGATGCAAAGAGAGCAGTCTGGTTCTGGTTGTCGGCGAGGTTTGCGAACGCGCATCCTATGCGTGCGTCAAGGAAACAGAGCGACGGACGGGTGCTGAAGTTTGTCTGGAGTGCGGCGTATACCGGGAATATGCGGTTGCTGTTGTTTACCACCATGTCTATGCCGGCACCGATACCAACGAAGTCGACAATGCCTCTGCGGTAGCCGAATCGGGCTTCGATAGCCAGCGCCGACATGTCATTTCCTGTAAGGTCTATAGCGCCACCGAGGTCTGCGCCCCAAGCGAAACCGGCGGGGAGTTTGCAGCATTTACCGGCGGCAGAGCACTCGAATGCCGATGCTGTCAAGAGCATAAGGGCTGTCAATGCTTTCAAAAAGAGTTTCATATCGGTTTTTTAGTGAGTTTTACACATGCCCAGTCGCTTTTGGATGTTGTGCCGGCGAGCGACAGGCCGTTGTTTTCGGCGGCTTTGACAATAATGGGGATATCCTGGGTGTAGAATCCGCTGAGAAACATTGTTGCGCCCGGTTTCAGAGCTGCGGCGTAGCGGTTTATATCCGCAGTGATTATGTTGCGGTTGATGTTTGCGAGCAGAAAGTCGGCGTCGTCAATGCCTTCGATGGCGGATACGTCGCCAAGGCGGAGGTCAATCTCAGGATGAGCGTTCAGCGCGGCGTTTTCAATGGCGTTGGCATGAGCGGCGGGGTCGATTTCCACCCCGATTACCTGTGAAGCTCCCTCCATTGCCGCAATCAGGGCGAGAATGCCGGTGCCGGTGCCCATGTCAATTACTTTTTTGCCCTTCATGTCAGAGGCCATGATGCTTTCGGCCATCTGCGATGTGGTGGCGTGGTGGCCTGTGCCGAAAGCCATCTTCGGGTCGATCACAATGTCGAGGCGGCATTTCGGCACATCGGAGTGAAACGAGCTGTGGATCACGCAGTCATTGCCTATTACAATGGGTTTGAAGTAGTTTTTCTCCCATTCCGCGTTCCAGTCCTGCCCCTCTACGAGCACCGGGGTCATCGATATTTCGGTGGGCATCGGCAGGTCTGCCGGGTTGACTGTGGCTCCGGCTTCGGTGTACAGCTCCTTTTTGATATATGCTGTCAGACCGTCGGAATCGGGCACAAAAGATTCGAATCCCCGCCCGGCGAGGATTGCGGCAAGGATGTCGGTGAGTATTTCATTGCAGGGTGTCAGGTTGTAGCGCACCTCCATGTAATCGTTCATGGCGAAAAAAATGTGATGATAGTGAATTGGTTTATGGGAGGAGAGAGGTGGAGAGGGAGTGTTACTTGCGGTGGAACAGCGAGTAGGCTTTGCGGCCCACTTTGAATGCGAGGAAGATATAGTCCATATAGTTGAGACTTCCGAGCACTTTGCCCATTATGCCGTGGCCCTTGGTAAGAGCTGAGTTGCTGTACAGACCTTGTGCGGAAGCGGCCATGCGCTCCTTGCAAATTTCGAGCCGTGCCTGGGCGTATGCCTGCTGGTAGCGCAGTTCGTCGATGTCAAAGCCTCTCCACTCCGGGGCGTTTTCTGCTGCTTTTATTTTTTTTGTCATGGCTGTGAGTTGCTGAAATAAAATGAATGTCAGGAAAGGAAAAGCCGGGATATGAACCGAGATATCGGGTTCATGATCAATGGTTTGCGGAAGATGAACAGTAATGCGATAAGGAGCAGGTAGACAAAGCTGATGAGGGCGTATGCCCAAGCGATGCCGATGTATGGCGAAATCCACCATGCGATAGCCAGCGACATATAAAATATGAAGATGACTGAAAACACGAATGCAGCCACAGCCACAGCGGCTGCGGTGAGAAAGACTGTCACTTTCTCGGCCACGGTGAGTTTGGCGTAGCGGATATAAAGTCTGGCAAATTCGCCAAACTGCTGCCTGATGTTTGTGTAGGATTGTTTAGTGTCGGCCATGATGAATAAGTAGTCCTCGTAAATTATTTTATATCATCTCTTCGCTTCCTCAAGGCATCCAAAATACGCTTCGCCGGTCATTATGGAACCCCATAACTCTCTGTTCATTATATTCTGTCTGCTCATAATGAAGCGGCAGATATAATATAAACTAATTTTCGATGCCTACTTATCGGGCAAAATACTTTGTGAGAAGTCAGATGATGCGTATATGCGCACGCACTGTGCGGAGTGGCTTCGAGGTCTCTCCGCACTGCGCGCGTAGCGCGATAGGTCGGTGCTTAGTCGTCAATCTCGGTAGTGAGTTGCTCAACCAGCGCGTCTATTTCATTATCGCTGCAGAGGATGCCTTTTTTCTGAAGGAGTTCCTTGATTTTTCTGCGGGTGTTCACGCCTTTTTCAGGTGCGAGGAGCACAGCTGCGCCGGCTCCAACGATAGCACCGCCAAGGAATGCGTACAGGATGCTGAGATTGCTCATGTCGGGTTGTTTGATATGTTGATGGGTTGAAGTCTGATTATCAGCTGTTCATTTCGTCAGCTATCTCCTCGGCAAGCTCTTCAATTTTGCTTTTTTTGAGCTTGATGCCTTTTTCTTTGAGGAACTTTGCGATTTCGTCGCGTGTTGTCTCGCCTTTTTCAGGAGCGAAGAGAAGACCTACGGCTGCACCGGCAACGGCGCCGCCGATAACTGCGAGAATGATGTTGAGTGATTTCATATTTGTGTTCGGTTAAAGGGTTAGTACAGTGTTATAACGCCTGAGACCGGAAAAAGTAGGATGGGTGAGCGACTTTTTTTGCCGGCGGGGGCTTGTGGCCTCAGATTCATTATTTTGCGAAGTTAGCAAAATGATTAGATAATTCAAACAGAAAAATGAGGAGGGTTATAAAAAAAGCGGCGGGAGTCCGGGAAAATCCCCGGTGTGTCCGCCGTTTTTGCTTGATATGGTCCGGTGTGCCGGGCCTATTTATTTTTTTCTGGAAGATTTTTTGCGGGAGCTTGCTGTTGCTTTTCTCTTTCTGGCCTTCGATTTTTTTGCGTATTTGCGGACGTTGCTCTTTTCAACAGATTGTTTGTCGAAGGTGAATGTGTCCTTGATGGTCACTTTGTTTTCAAAGTCGATGATTGTAGCGGGGTTGATGGCGAGGCCGAGGTAGCGGGTTTCGAAGTGGAGGTGAGGTCCGGTGCTTCGTCCGGTGTTTCCACCGAGTGCTATCGGGTCGCCGGCCTTGACAGTCTGGTTAGGCTTCACGAGAAATTTGGAGAGGTGGCCGTAGACGGTTTCGATGCCGTTGGTGTGGCGGACAATCACATAATAGCCGTAGCCTCTTCTTTCAAACTGTGTCAGGCGCACCTTGCCGTCGAAAGCTGCTCTGACAGTATCGCCCACAGACAGGCTCAGGTCGATGCCGCGGTGGATTCTGCCGAATCTTGGGCGGTAGCCGAAGTTGGAGCTTACTCTTGTGCCTGAAATGGGGTGGACATATCCGCTCACGTCAATATCCATTGTTTCGGGAATCACAGCGCCGGCGTAAGGGTTGACACCTGTATTCACCCAGTAGTCGCCGAATACTTCGTCTTCATCGGGAAGGGCTGTTTTCTGCAGCTCGCTCATGTAGCGGAGCACATTGGTCACCTTTATGTCCGCGGCCATCGGCTTCTGCGAGGCGAGGAGTTCGGAGTGTTGTTTGTCGTGAGATTGGGGTAGTTTGTATTGAGCTGAAACTGACGCGGAGCAAAGAATTACAAATCCCGCAACAGCCGCAAGTGATTTAGAGAGAAATTGCATTATCTTCAGAGAGGGGTTAGTTTAGTTCAAGGGATGAGTAGATGAACGGAGTGTTTGCCGGAGTCCAGTCAAAAATCTCACCCGGAGCGAAGAAGCGGGCAATCTCGGCTTCAGCGTCTTCGGGCGATGACGATGCGTGGATGATGTTTTCCTGATTGCTTGAAGCGAAGTCGCCCCTGATTGTGCCGGGCAGCGCTTCGCGGCCGTTTGTGGCACCGGTCATCAGTCTCACAACATTGATGGCATCTTTGCCGGCGAGGCAGAGCACAATGACCGGCGAGGCCATCATGGATTTGAGCAGCAGGGGAAAGAAGCTTTTTTCAACGAGGTGAGAGTAGTGCTCACGCAGTATCGCTTCATTGAGCTGCATCATTTTCATGCCTGTGATAACCAAGCCTTTTTGCTGAAAGCGCGTCAATATGTTGCCAACCAAGCCGCGTTCTATTGCGCTGGGCTTGAATATCACTAATGTTTTCTCCATTCGATTTATAGGTTATGCTTCCGCTGTATACGAAAGTTGTTCAAAGTTAGTGATTTTCGGCGGCAGCGGCAAATGTTATTTATTTTAAATGGCTCCGGGCGTGGAACAAATTCGCGGAATGCGGATGTAATAAGCGTAATAACAGCGACTTATGGTTTAATGTGAAAAGATGTGAAACAATTGTTAAATAGAATGCAGCGGATTTTGGCGCCTTAAAATATGTAAATTATTGTATTTTTAAAGGGCTGAATTTTAACTAATTCGGCTCCAGTCATGAGATTTGTCAAACATCAGAGCCATCTCTTTTCTCACTCCGTACAGCCCTGGCGAGGAGAGGGTAGGGTCGTAGTCGAGTATTTTTGTGGCGCAGTCGCGTGCCAGCTGTACAATCTGCCCGTCGGTAGCGAGCGAAGCAATGCGCAGGTCCACCGCCATGCCGCTCTGCAGTGTGCCTTCAAGGTCGCCCGGACCACGCATTTTCAGGTCGGCTTCGGCAACAACGAAACCGTCGGTGGTTGAGGTCATCACCTCAAGACGGCGGCGGGTGTCTTTTGCGATTTTTGCCTTTGACATCAGCACACAATAGCTTTGGTCGGCGCCACGCCCCACACGCCCCCTCAGCTGATGGAGCTGAGACAGGCCGAAGCGCTCGGCATTTTCAATCAGCATCACTGAGGCATTGGGCACATTCACGCCCACCTCTATGACAGTGGTGGCAACGAGTATGCGAGCTTCGCCGGAAGCAAAGAGATTCATCTGCGCATCTTTCTCAGCCGGCTTCATGCGGCCATGCACGTATGCCACACGGTAGCTCGGAAACATTTCGCGTATATGCTCGTAGCCTTCCTCAAGGCTTTTGAGGTCGGTTTTCTCGTTTTCGGATATCAGGGGATAAACAATGTAGGCCTGCCGTCCCTGCTTGAGCTGCGCCCCGATAGCGCGATACACCTGCATGCGCGATTCCTCATAGCGCAGCATGGTGTGCACCGGTTTGCGTCCCGGGGGCAGCTCGTCGATGACCGATACATCAAGGTCGCCGTACACAGTCATGGCGAGCGTGCGCGGTATCGGTGTGGCTGTCATTACAAGGATGTGGGGCGCCACACTGTTTTTCTTCCACAGCCGGGCGCGCTGGGCAACCCCGAAGCGGTGTTGCTCGTCAATGACCACAAAGCCGAGGTTGCGAAACTGCACCGAGTCCTCGATTACGGCATGGGTGCCGATAAGGATGTGGAGCGAGCCGTCGGCAAGCGCGGAGTGTATCAGGTCGCGCTCCTTCTTGGGGGTTGAGCCTGTGAGTAGCTTTATGTTGACGCCGATTTTTGCAGCGAGGGAGGAGATGGTGTCGAAGTGTTGCGTGGCGAGGATTTCGGTCGGAGCCATCAGGCAAGCCTGAGTGCCGTTGTCAAGAGCCATGAGCATACACAGCAGAGCCACAAGGGTTTTGCCGGAGCCGACATCGCCCTGTAGCAGGCGGTTCATCTGCTTGCCGGTGCCTACATCGCGGCGAATCTCCTTGATGACCCTTTTCTGCGCTCCTGTGAGCTCAAATGGCAGGCATTCGTTGTAAAACCGGTTGAAATACTCGCCTATACGCGAAAACCTGAATCCGGGAATGGCCTCGGAGCGCTCGCGGCAGTAGCGCAGGATATTCAGCTGAAGGTAAAGGAGTTCCTCAAACTTCAGTCTCAACCGTGCTCTCTGCAGCTCATCGTTGTTTGCCGGAGCGTGCACTGCTCTGAGAGCATCTCCGAGGCTCATGAGCCTCAGCTGCGATCTTATCTCGGCTGGCAGAGGATCCGCTATGTCAGCGCAGCGGGGCAGCAGCGCGCACACCATATTATATATGGAGCGCGAGGTGATGTTGCGGTTTCGGAGCGTTTCGGTGAGCGGGTATACCCCTCGCAGGCCGGTAGCGAGGTTTGGCGAGGCGGCGCGGTCAATCTCCGGGTGCACCATGCTCCATCGGCCGTTGAATTCGCTCGGCTTGCCGAAAAGAATGTATTCAGTGCCCGGCAGGTAAGAATCGCGGATAGCCTTGATGCGCTTGAACCACACCACCTCCATTGCCTTTGTGCCGTCGGTAAACAGCCCGATTAGCCTCATTTTTGCGCCCTCCCCCTGGGTGGCAAAGGATACAAACCGGCCTTTGACCTGGAGGGCGGGCATCTCATCGCAGAAATCTGCTATACGGTAAATCTTCGAGCGGTCCACATAGTGGTCGGGATAGTGACGCAGCAGGTCGGCGCAGGTGTGTATGCCGAGCTGTTTTGTGAGCAGCTCGCCCCGTTTGGGTCCAACCCCCTTAAGGTATTTGATGTCGGTATTGCGCAGCCTCTCCATTCAACTGTTTGAGCTTCTGAATATGAGTTCGGCAATGGCGAGGTCGAGCGGATGGGTAATCTTTATGTTGGTGGGATCCCCCTCCACAAGGGTTATCTCGGCGCCGATATTCTCAGCCACAGAGGCATCATCTGTAAATGCCGGAGACTGTGGCCTGCTGTAAGCTTCGCGCAGCAATGCGCCGTCAAAAGCCTGCGGTGTCTGCACGGCTCTGAATTGCGAGCGGTCGACTGATACGCTGATGCCGGAGGGTGAAAGCTGCCTTAGCGAATCGGTGGGCTGCAGAGCCGGAATCACAGCCTTGCAGCCTGAATATACGGCACTTAGCAGCCGGGTGATAAGCGCCTGCGAGAGCAACGGCCTCGCGCCGTCATGCACTGTGATCATATCGGCCTCACCGCCGAAAGTATCAATGGCATTTTTTACAGACTGCCACCGGGTAGCTCCACCCGGCACAGTATCCGGACTGTCAAAATGGTGTTTGTGGCAGAGATTGCGCCAGGTTTCCATCATGGGATCGCTTATCACCAGCACAACCTTGCCGCTGCCGTGGCATCTCAGAGCGTCGACGGTGTGCATCACCACCGGCCTGCCGGCCATGTCGCAGAACTGTTTGGGCAGTTCTGACCCGAAGCGGCTGCCTGTGCCGGCTGCAACTACTATATGGAGAATTTTCGCATCAGAAAACATAAGGAGTCCTCGGAAATGGGTCTTGCGCCATCTTGGTTCAACATTATTGCAAAATTAATACTATCTTTGCGTAAAATAAAACTCAAAATAATAAAAAAGTAAAAGCTATGAAGTTTAGACAAATCGGTGCATTGGCATCACTGGCTTGCTGTGCGCTCGCACTGACCATGTGCACCCCGAAGAGCTCATCCGACAAGTGGGAGCTTGTGTGGGAGGAAACTTTCGACTCCACCGCTCCGGACCCAGCCATCTGGTCCAGGATTGACCGCGGCACCGCCGACTGGAACAATTACATGACCAAGGCCGACACCTGCTACGCCATGCGTGACGGCAATCTTGTGCTCCGCGGTATCGCCGCATACGAGGGGGACGGAGACACTGTGCCTTATCTCACCGGCGGAGTGTATACCAAAGACAAAAAGGCGTTTGGCAACGGCAGAATAGAGATTTGCGCCAAGCTGCAGGGTGCAAAGGGCGCATGGCCCGCAATATGGATGCTTCCTGACCCGAAGCGCCCGGACGGTTCCTGGCCCGACGGCGGAGAAATCGACATCATGGAGCGTCTGAGCCACGATACGATTGCCTATCAGACCATCCACACATATTACTCATACGTGCTTGGTCATGATTCCGAGCCGCCTCACGGCTCCACAGGCCGCATCAATCCTGACGATTACAATGTGTACGCAGTGGAGATGTATCCCGATTCGCTGAGCTTCTATATCAACGATGTACACACCTTCACCTATCCCCGCATAGAGACAGAAGAGAAGGGGCAATTTCCTTTCGACGGCGATTTCTACCTGCTGATCGATATGCAGCTCGGCGGCAACTGGGTTGGTGAAGTGGATCCGGAGCAGCTTCCGGTGGAGATGCTTGTTGACTGGGTGCGCTTCTATCAGCGCAAGGAGTAGCGAGCTCTTTATGCAAACCCATATCGGAGCCACTGCCGGAATATATTTTTCCGTGCAGTGGCTTTAGTTTACTACAGTTTTGCCGAATGGAAACAGGGCTAGCCCCATGAGTTTGAAATGCTGCAGGCCAAAGGGTATGCCGATGACGGTGAGGCAGAAAATGAGTCCGAATACGAGGTGGGTCAAAGCTATCGGTATGCCGCCGACAAACCACCATATAACATTCATCACCGTGTTGAGGCATCCGCCCATTGAGTTTGGGGAGGGCACAACATTTGAGCCGAACGGTATCAGAGCCACCAACGCCAGTTTGATTGTCTGAAGCCCGAACGGTATGCCTATGATTGTCAGCATCATGATGATGCTTGACACAAAGTATTCCACGGCTATTGCGAAGCCGCCGAACACAATCCAGATGACATTGAGTAAAAAATTCATGGCTGAGCTGAAATGATGTTTGTTTCTATGGCGCAAAAATACACAAAAAACACGGTTTTTTGTGTAACTTTGTGGCAGATACGTTCAGGCAGACCGTGAAGTCTGCCGGCGTGGATAATATTTTGCAAACCAATTATTTATTGTACCATGGCTTACGAGGTCGGAAAGGAATATACCTTCGGCAAGAAAGAATTTGTTGCGTCGCGCGAGACCGGGCGCTTGTTGTTTAATATCGGAGAACGTAGTGAAGGGTCTGTCTACAGGGTCAAATCCTATAGGTGCCAGGAAAAGAATCTGCCTGAAAAACTTGTATGTATATATGACGGTAACGGATATTTTCATCAGACGCTCACCAGTGTGCTGCCACAGATATATGAGGTAGGCAAGGTTTATGAGTTCAAGGTGTTGCGTACGTGTATGGGTGATATGACGCTGCGTGATGATGTCAATGATATAAGCCATTTTAATATCAAGATATATGACAGCAAGATAAAACGCTTTGATACAGTTAAATGTAAGATTGAAAAGATAGACAGCGAGGGTATTGGACTTACTTATATATCTCTGAACAAGGCGGTTTCCGATGCAAGCTATACGGAGTCGGACATTCTGGAGCTCCCCTTTATCAAGGACAAGCCCTGGAGCAGGGGAGTGCGCAGGGTGGTGAACTCGGGTCCGTTTACAGAGGCGCTGCAGGTGTCGGGCACCAAAGGGCTCGACTGGCTGTGCCGGGGAGCCGAATCAGTGCTCAGGTTTGTGCCCCAATGGCTTAAAACAGCCCCGATGCGCCGCATCTGCTGGCTTGAGAGGATGCAGGAGTGCATCACTATGATTCTGGAGACACCATCGTTTGCCAAACCGCTCGCGGCGTCAGACAATGACGGCTTGTCGCTGCGCGAGAGGCTGAGTCTGGTGGTGGATCAGCTTGACCACTATATTGACGCGGCGAAACTTGTTGCCGAGAAAAAAGCGGAGGAGCTTATTGTGCGCACCCTTGAGAATATACGCGGCAACGGATGGATATACCGTCCCAAGGAGCGTATGCAGGTGATGATATGTGTTCTAAACATAGAGCCCGGACTGCAGTACGAGCATATACCGGAGATTTTCTCCATAATAAAAAACCGCCATGCCGAGAGCGATTTCTTCGAGCTTTTCGGCTTGTCTTTCCTGAGCGTGCTGCGCACATATATTGAAAACCAGCGCGAGCACATCAATCCGTCCGACCGCCCCTCGTTGCGCCGTCTCATCGAAGCCCTGGCAATAGAATTGCTGTGGAGCCAGGAGAAGAATATCGAGCTGAAGGATTATGACCGCCACCGGGGGCTGCTGTACATCCTGGCTAATCTGCTCACTGACAAGGTGAACCCCGATATGGTAGGCGCAGCGCTGCGCAGCTTTGTAGGGCTCAATGAAAACCCAGTGGAGTTTGGTTGGAAAGCACTATCCGACATCAACTACCTGTGCTACCATCTTTTGCCCTCCGCTGTCACACTGCCGTCGCTTCAGCAGAGCGCTATTTTTGAGGGAGAGGAGGTGCGCGTAAAGATATCCGGCAAAAACATCAATGTGTCTCCCGCATGGAGCGATGTGGAGCTGAAAAATGTTCTCAAACGCAATATCTGCGCCGGAATTGCCTTTTCGTTCAACCATGTGAGCCGACTGCAGAGCAAGGCTGCCGACAATGATATAGCGTTGACAAACCACCGGCTGCTATGGGATGAGGTTGACAGATGTATAGGCGAGCATCCGAAGGCGGCTGTCAGCCAGATGATTTCGCCTTCGGTTGGCGTTGGCAGCATAGTGCGGTTTGTTGTTGACGGACAGGCACAGCCTGCCAAGCCGGTGTTTGACTGCACCCTGATTGACGAGGATATGAAGGCTGTTCTCGAACTCGATTTCTACTTTCCGCTCAACTACGGCAAGATGTCTGACCTCTTCCTTGACTCCGAGGGACGGCGCCTGATACTTGAGGGTGTGGTGACGAAGATAAATGCCGACGGCATACCGAAGATATCAATAACCTCGGATGTGAGGGACAAAAATTATGTTGATGCCGGCAAGGACTGGCACGACGGCACAGATGTCGTTGCCAAAATCACAGACACCAAAGGCACGCAGTACAAGGCTCTGTCCGATTTTGGCTACAGTCTTCTTATCTCCAAGAAATCAGGGCAATACGCAGTTGACGATACTCTGATTGTGCGCGTCAATAATGTGAACCTGAAGGATCGCGGCGAAAAGCTGTATGTCAACGCCGATGTGATCAGTGTAGCAGACCCCGAGGAATACGGAAAAGCGTGCGAGCTGAATATGAAGGATTTCGGCAACTATGTTTTCCGCGAGCTGATGTCAGGTATAGCGGTAGGCGAGGAGGAGCCGGACTCGAATATTCAGGAAGATGCGGCCGAGCCTGACATTGAGAGCCTTGAGCCGGTGGTTATAGGTTCGGAGTCGATATCGGATGTGTCGCTCCTTTTTGAAATGTGCGCCCACCTGCAGCGCAAGAACCTTGTCGAGGGCTACAACGACCTCGCGGTGGCCAAGCTGATGAGCGATTTTGCCGGCGACCGGCTGCGCTCCGATTCAATAAGGCTCAACATGAGGCTTCAGGAGCAGATTTCGCTCTTTGCAAAGAATGGCGTCCTTGACATAATCAAGGTAGAGGAGCGCCTTGCCGAATGCCGCAATGTCAGCTACCTTACCCCCGATGTGCGCTCAAAGAAAGAGATTGTAGCGATGCTCGCCGGGCTCGACAACCCCGCATTCATGGCCAGGACAGTGACAGCCGACGGCCCGTATTGGGACAGAACCCTGTCAGCGCTCCACTCGCTCGTCACCTCCTACAATCTTCTTGACGGACTCAGCGCTGAGGATATACGCCTCGGCATCAGAAAGAAAATACAGATGCTGCTGAGCCTGCCCGAAACCAAGATTGACTACAACCGGCTGCCGGTGGTTGAGGACACCGAGCATGAGTTTAAAACCACCATCATATATCCTGCCGGTGGAATGCAGCCCGACGAAAGGACTCAGGGCGAGATAATAGCCCGGTCAATCGCCGGATTCCTGAACACTTCCGGCGGCACATTATATATAGGTGTGGACAACGCCGGCTATGTCAAGGGACTTGAGGAGGATTTCAAGTATCTCAACCACGGCAGCTCGGAATACGACCTGCGCGAGATTGAGGATAAGTTCCAGCTGCTGATACATGACAGCCTGCGGCTGCACATCGGCTCAACTGTTGATGGACAGCCGTTGTTTCCCGACTACATATCCATCGATTTCGAGGAGATGGAAAACTCCATAGTGCTTTGCCGCATCTCTGTCAACCGCTTCAAGGGAGTGGTGCCGTTCAAGAACGGCCGTCTCTTTATCCGCAAGCCGGGTGAGACAGCCGAAATATTCACCGCCTCCGAAAAAAAGAAATTCATTGAGCAGCGCAAAGCCGCCCTGTAATTGAGGACGCTATTTCCCGGTGCCGAAGCGGGAGGTGTCGATGCCTGAATCGTTCTTTGGCTTGAAGCCATTGAAGCGCCAGATGAATGTGAGCTTCAGGTTGCGGCTCATATCCCGCACTTTCATCCGGTAGTCCTGGCCGGCATGGTTGATTGTCATTGTCGGCGACCAACGGTTGAATATGTCGTTGGCTTGCAGGTCAAGCTCGCAACTGCGCTTCTTGCCGAATTGCCATTTCACGCCTGCATCAGCTTTCCATATGCCTGAAAGCCCTGCATGTCCCTGAATCGACGGGGAGATATATGCGAAGTCGACCGAAAGAGAAACAGGACAGCTCTGAGTGAATTTGAATGAGTTGTTCAAAGCGCCGTAGAATATCCATTTCTTGTTGTCAAAACGGATGTCGTGAAACCGGTCAGCCTTCTCCCTTTGGTTGAAGATGTTGGATGTAGCTGTGGCATTCCAGATATAGCCCACATTGAACGGCACGTTAAGATTCAGCCCGATTACACTTTTATAATTCATGTTGATGGTCTGGTAAACAAGGCTCAACTCATCGGGAGACTGATATGGCAGCTGCACTGTGGCTTTGTCGGCATACTGCACGTAAAGCGTGGCCACATATTTCTGCTTGAAGATGTAGCTCAACTGCCCGGCATAGTTGAGATAAGGCTGCAATGCCGGGTTTCCCAACACTTTTGAATATGGATTGATATGCGATGTGCCGTTGCGCAGCTCCCAATATGAGGGATAGACACGTATTGTAGACAGATTCAGCTGTAAAATGCTTGTCGGTCTCTTGTAATAGGTGGCGCCGAGTTGTGGGATGAAATTCCAGTTGTGCCGGTAGTTGTTGTGATAATACTCGCCCTTTGCCGACATGTTGAACGACAGCCCCCAGTCGAAAGAGCGCTGAAACCCTATGTAGGCATCGGCCACATCCTCCGCTGTTGTGCCTGAGAATCTGGTCAAGCCCTCAGATTTCTGTGAACTGCTGTCATCCGCTCTCTGATACTCAGCGCCATAATTGAGTTGCCACTTGCCAAGCTGATGCTGTTGGTCGAGATATATGTGCCAGCGGTTGATGTCCTGTTTGTTCAACTCGCCCAACAGGTAATCGCTGCCATGAAAAAGAGATTGGTCACGCTTCTCTCCATAAAAAGTGTAATCGCCTCCGACTGTCAGCCCGAACAAAGCCGAATAGCGCATGGCGATATTATGATAGTTTACCGGACCATCGTATGTATAGTTGTTGGTGAAGCTGCCGAGTGTGCCGTCAGAAAGGCTTTGGCCTTTTGCCGATGAGGTTATCTGTCCGTTGTAAGTCAACCGAAATCTTTTAAATGTCGCAGCCGCATAGATTGTGTTATTCAAGCTTTTAGAGATACGCCGCATATTGTCTTCAATCATTGTTCGCTGACCCTCAAACAGATGATTGGAGAAAGTTTCCTCGTGATTCCATGTCTTTGAACGTGACAGTCCATAGTTGAGGTCGAAAGTCCAGTCCTTTACGGCGTAAGTTGCTGCCAATCCTCCGCCGTATGAGCCGTAATGCGCCTGATTGTATCCGGCGCGGATTTGTCCTTGTAGCCCATCGAGAGGTGTCGGAGTTTTCAGCACCACGTTTATCACAGCACCGTTGACATGATACTTTGCCGGAGCGGTGTACATTACCTCCACTGTTTTCAGCCTGTCTATAGGAGTCGTGTATAGAAGTTGATACAGATTCTGCACCGGCATGTTTGTCAATTCGCCATTGAGGATTATGGTTACATCAGACGCCCCGGCGAGGCCAATCATGCCGTTGTTGTTGACCACTCCGGGAAGATAGCCAAGGGCTTCCAAAATATTGGAAACCGGCTTGTCCTTTATGATATAAGGCAGGTCAACTATCATGATACCGTCATGCCCCTTGATTTGAGGCTTCTCGGCTTTAACAACAACTTCGTTGAGCTGACGGCCTTCGACGCTGTCCGTAATTTCACTCTGTGCCATCATGGAATTGACGGCTGTAAGAGCAAGGAATATGATAAAGATTCGCTTCATAACCGTAAAATGATTTTAGTTATGCAAAATTATCACCGATTCGATTGTCAACCACAGCAACCGGCCTTATTTAGTCTTAACCGCACCCTTATTTAGTCTTAAATTGGCGATATGTTTTGTGGCAGTACAAAATAATATAGGTACTTTCGCATATGAAAAATTTCAGAATCAAAAGCTCGATACTGATTATTGCTCTCGTAGGGCTGTTGGGCTACAATATATTATGTCTCACAACCCTCTACCGAAAGGTTGAGACCCAGACAAAAGAACTGATTGCACAGTCATTGAGGGACGCCGACCTCGATGAGGTGCTTAACCGTTACAAACGCTACCCAGCTCCTGATTCAGCTGTGACATACAAAGGCAAATCCCTGTCGCAGTCAAGAAGCATTGAGGGGGATACCCTTATGGTTTATGTAACCGATGGCAGCGGTGATGTGGTTGAGGTGAGGAAGGAGCCATTGGATCCGGGTACAAACTATTCAGACATCATGGTCAGCGAAATAGGCTACGGAGCCCACCAGACGGTTGACCCGATATTCAGTCTGCGTATAGCCGACATGGATAGTCTGTTCCGGTTGTCACTGGCAAGAAAAGGAATAGATACTCACATTGCCACGGTATTGAGTGTGGATGGTCAGGGCTGCGTCAAGGCCGGGAACATCGGTGTAAGGCAGATTGAGTCGCTTGACAGTGTCAGCGTATGCTACAATATGCTCACCGGCGACAGATATGTGGCCTATTATTCCTCCCCGCACCGCTATGTGTTCCGTCAAATGAGCGGTATTGTTATTTCAACAGTAGCTTTGATAATACTTATTGCGATATCATTCATCTATCTGCTTCGCACAGTCTCCAGGCTCAGAACAATAGAGGAGATGAAAGACGATTTTGTCGGCAATATGACCCACGAGCTGAAAACGCCCATATCCATAGCATACTCAGCCAATGACGCTTTGCTCAATTACGACACAGCCAATGACCCGGAGAAGAAAGAGGCTTATCTCTCAATAGCCATGAAGCAACTCAAGCGCCTTGGCGAACTTGTGGAAAATATACTCGCCATGAGTATGGAACGGCGCAAAACAATGACCTTGAAGCCGGAGAGAATAGAGTTGCCCGCGGTTGCCGATGAGATAGCGGCGGCTCAGCGGATGAGGGGTGACAAAGAGATTTCAATTGAAATTCAGTCAGAGGAAGAGGTAGTTGTAACCGCCGACAAATCGCATCTCTCCAATGTGCTGAACAATCTGATTGACAATGCTATCAAATATTCGGGTGAATCTGTGGCAATCAAAATAAGGTTAAGTGCTGACGAAATGGAGGTTACGGACAATGGCATCGGCATTCCGGCAAAGAGTCAGCCTTATATCTTTGATAAGTTCTACCGAGTGCCGCACGGCAACCGTCAAGATGTGCGCGGCTATGGAATCGGCCTTTATTACGTGAAGCAGATTCTTGAAAAGATGGGCTGGAGCATATCGGTCAGGAGTCAGGAAGGACACGGTTCCGTATTCACAATCAAATTCAGCAGCCATGAAAGCTAAGATACTTTTTGTTGAGGATGAGCGCGACCTTTCACTTATTGTCTGCGACACTCTGCGTCAGCAGGGCTACGATGTAGTGGCAGCATTCGACGGCATTGAAGGGCTTGCCAGATACAAAACTGACGGTGCCGACCTCATTGTAGCTGATGTTATGATGCCGCGGCTTGACGGATTTGCTATGGCTAAGGAGATAAGGCGCATTTCCGGCAGTGTGCCCATTATCTTCCTCACGGCCAAGAGCACGATTGACGATGTTGAGGAAGGTTTTGGCATCGGCGCAAACGACTACCTCAAAAAGCCGTTTGAACTTCGTGAGCTGCTTGTGAGGATAAAGTCATTGCTGCGGAACAAGGCTAATAGCCTTGCCGGGAATGTGATATATAGTGTTGGCGCCTATAAATTCGATACGACAAACCAACTGCTGATTTTCAATGAAAAAGAGATGGCAATATCAAATATCGAGGCACGGATATTGGAAAAGTTGGCATTAAACATTGGCAAGACCGTAGATGCTTCCGAACTGATGATTGCTGTCTGGGGGCGTGATGAAGTGAGCAACCGCAATTCACTCCACGGATATATCCACAAACTCCGCCGCGCCTTCCGCCACGACCCGAACATCAGCATCATCAATCAGCGCGGCTTCGGCTATATGCTGGCTGTCCGGTATACCCTGTAAGAACGCCGATATATCGCGCCCCACTCATCCAACCGCCCTGCGAGTGATGGCGTCGGAGACGCGGAGCGCAGGATGCGCGATTATTTTGTTAGCCGCGTACGTAGTGCGCGGATTATAAACCACATACGTAGATGGTGCCGGAGGTACCACATTTTACACGCACTTAGTGATGGCGTCGGAGACGCCTGAGCGCAGGATGCGCGATGTCACGGACAACCCCAGCACGAGCGCGCAGCGCGAGGTCTGGGGTAGCAATGCCCCCTCTCTCCTTGGAGCCTCGCGAGAGGCGATGTTATGAGACCTTCTCGGGCGCCACCCAAACTAAAAACTTCCAACTAAAAACTCAAATGTGCAAATTCGCATAAATCCGGCCAATCCCCGTCTTACCTTTGCAGTATCATACTAAAAACACACACATTTATGAGAACCAAGACCAACATCACTTTCCGCACCGAATGGCTCGACGCCATCGAAACCCTCGACGAATCGCTGCAACTCGCTGTTTTCAAGGCTATTGCCAACTATATCAAGGACGGCACCGAGATACCCCTCAAAAGCCGCGAGGCGCAGGCAGTGCTCATCGACATCATGGAAGATATTGACAAACGCGCTGAGCGCAAGCGTATTAAGGCCGCCGAGCGCAAGGCCAAGCGCGCGCCGCGTCCCGGATTCATCCCCGAATCCGAGCCGGAAGACCTTGACACCCGCGCCGAGGGCAATCTGCTGGTTGACTGGGTGATGACAAACTCCGGCCTCAAAGAGTTCAAGCGTTTTGACAAACCGCTGCTGAAGGAACTTGCCGTGCAGATAAGCGACTGGTGGAGAGAACACCCTACCGAGGAATTCCCCACCCGTGAGCGTATGGCATACGAATTTGGTGCCCGCTTTAGCAGCGTGGTAGCCCATCTTGCCGGCAATTCCATCATCACCCGCGCAAAATGGCGCGCCTACGTCGCTCCCTTCATGAAATAGAGGCAGAACCACTGCAAAATGATAGGCTTTTGCATTTGTGTGATCCGCCGGAAATGGCTACCTTTGTATTTAGGGTGTTGTCAGTCAAATTTCTTGCCGGTCTGCAATGCGAATATCTCTTTCTGTTTGATTATTTCGGCAGCAAGTTGTTCTTTGGTTGGAAGATATGTGAGATACTTGGCGGTGTATATCTGCTTGCTGTCTTTCAGAATGGAGTATCGTGCCAAATCCTTGCTTGTTTCCGAGCAAAGGAGTAATCCGATGGTCGGGTTATCACTAGCAGTGCATTTCAACTCATCGTACATACGTATATACATATCCATCTGCCCCAGATCCTGATGAGTTATGGGAGATGTCTTCAGGTCAATCAACAAGAAGCATTTAAGGATATAGTTGTAAAACACAAGGTCGATGTAATACTCGCCCATGTCGGTCTTGATTCTTTGTTGACGGGCAACGAAAGCATAGCCTTTACCCAACTCCATGATGAATTTCTGAAGATGATCGATTATCGCCGTCTCCAAATTCGTTTCAGAGTATGCCGATTCTGCAGAGAAGCCCAAAAACTCTGCAACCACAGGGTTGCGCATGAACTTATGACGGTCTTTCTGATAATCGGCTGTCAGTTTCTTCATCTCATCAATGACCTCACCCTTTTTCGATTCCGGAGTCTGGAGCAAGCGATAGTAATATTGAGAACCGATATTTCGGTCTAATGTGCGGACGCTCCAGCCCTCTAATGCAGCCTCCCGCATATACCAATCCCGCTCATCTTCATCCGCGATTCGCATCAGACGCTCATAATGCGACCAAGACAAATTAGCCGGAAGAATCTGTGCCAATTCCGATTCAGCGGACGGCATCTGCTGAATGAAGATCTCAGATTGGTCAGACGGTGTCTGCCCTTTTGTTGGCAAAATATCAGACAGCGTCTGATGTTTTGAATCCAATTTATCAGACACTGTCTGATGAATTGGTAAGTATTTGAATGACAGATAGAATTTTCGAAAATTTATTATTTGAGTCTGGCTATAACCTTTACCGAACTCCTCGGTAAGGGCAAGTGATGCGATCTCAATCACATGCTTACCATATTGGGCGCGAGCCTGACCATGCTGCTCCTGCTCAACGATGCGTCTGCCTACAAGCCAATTACCGGCCACATTGTATAGGTCTGCGGCTTGATAGGCTTTAGCCTTAGCCGTATATAAGATCGCCTTGAGGTCAGATACAAACTCCACCTCGTCAGGCAACATCTCTATATTTTTCAAAATTTTGTCTGCCATAACGCAAAATTAGCGAAAAATGCTGAGATACACTATCGTACATTCTATATAGGCTTTTGCATTTGTGAGATCCGCCGGAAATGGCTACCTTTGTATTCAGTAAAGATGGGCGTTTGACAGTGCCAAAATCGCAAATAAACAGCTTCGTATGGCCGCTACCGGTAGAATAGACAACGTTACCGTTCAGAAAATACTTGATGCCGCTGACATTGTGGATGTTGTCAGCGACTATGTCCGTCTGAAAAAACGGGGCAGCGGCTATATTGGCCTGTGCCCTTTCCATAGCGACCGCAACCCGTCGTTTTCCGTCAATAAAGCCAAAGGCTTCTGCAAGTGCTTCAGCTGCGGCAAGGGGGGCACGCCGGTAGGCTTCATAATGGAAATCGAGCAGATGACATATCCCGAGGCGCTGCGTCTGCTCGCAAAGAAGTATGGCATTGAGATTGAGGAGCGCGAGCTGACTGCCAGTGAGCAGGAGGCTGAGAACAACCGGCAGAGCCTGCTCGCTGTCAACGAGTATGCCCTGCAGCGCTTTGAGCACAATATCAGCGCCACAGAGGAGGGACGCAATGTCGGCTATGCCTACTTCCGCGAGAGGGGTATAGACGACCGTATGATAAAGAAATTCAGGCTCGGTTACTCTCTGGAGCAGCGCGACGCGCTGTGCCGCGAGGCTGTCAACGCCGGCTTCAAGCAGCAGTATCTTATTGAAAGCGGTCTGGCCATCAGCAATGAGCATGGGGGTATGCGCGACCGTTTTCGCGGGCGTGTGATGTACCCGATATTCACCATCAGCGGCAAGGTGGTAGGCTTCGGCGGCCGCACTCTCCGCAAGGATAAGGATGTAGCCAAGTATGTCAACAGTCCCGAGTCGGTTATCTACCGCAAGAGCTATGAGCTCTACGGGCTGTATCAGGCAAAGCCCGCCATTGTCAAGAACGACAAGTGTATTCTTGTCGAGGGCTACATGGATGTGATTTCCATGCATCAGGCCGGGGTTGAGAATGTTGTCGCATCGTCGGGCACCGCGCTGACAGAGGGGCAGATACGCCTCATACACCGTTTTACCGACAATGTTACGGTGATCTACGATTCCGATGCCGCCGGCATAAAGGCCTCGCTCCGGGGCATAGACATGCTGCTCGCAGAGGGTATGAAAATCAAGGTGTTGCTGCTGCCTGACGGCGATGACCCCGATTCATTCGCCCAAAGCCATTCATCCACTGAGGTTGAGCAATATATCAGGGAGAATGAAACCGACTTCATCGCCTTCAAGACCAGGATATTGCTATCAGGGGTTGAAAACGACCCCATAAAGCGCTCGCAGGTGATTACCGATATCGTGCGCTCCATATCCGTGATTCCGGACCAGATAATGCGCACGGTATATGTTGCCGAGTGCAGCCGCTCGCTTGGCATCGATGAGAAGGTGCTTGCCCTGCAGGTCACCAAGTTTATTGCCGACAGGGCTGAGAAGGAGTATGACGAGGCCAAGCGCCGGCGCAATATGGAGGCGGTGGAATCACTGCCTGCCGACAATCAGCCGCCGACCGTGCAAGCTGCTCCGGCACCCCGCCCGCAGACCAACTTTCTGTCACCCTACGAGCGTGAGCTCCTACGCTATATCGTGCGCTACGGAATGCTCTACCTCGGCACCATGACAAATGATGACAGCACCGAGGAGATTGAATTCAATGTGCTGGAATATGTGCGGAATGCCATGGCCGATGACGGCATAGGCTTCACCACAGACGAACTGCGGGTGACATACGAGGCTGCGTGCGAGTATGTTAGCCTCCACTGGGGACCGGACAAAACACGCTTCGAGGAGCGCCAGGCCGCCGACCGTCAGGAGAAACTTGCCGCAGGTGTGGAGAAGATAAGGGCCGAGGCTATGGATCTTGCTGAGATCAGGCGGCTTGAAACTGAGCTCAATTCACGGGTTGAGGCTGAGCTTGAGCAGGACAGAAGCAATTTCGAGGGCATGTATCTTGCGCGCGCGCTCGCCTCAAGCGCGGATGACACTGTGCGGCGCGTCGCTTCCGACCTTGCTAACGAAAAGCATCGCCTGAGCAAAATCCACACAAAATTCTCGAGCGTGGAGACCGAGCGCGACAAGCTCAAGGATCTTGTGCCTATGGCATATTTCAATCTGCAGGAGGCGATTGTGGAGCTGAGGCTCGCCGACATCCGCAACCAGATAAAGGAAGCCTGCACTCAGCAGCCGCCTGACAATGACAAGGTTTTGGAGCTGATGGGCCGGCTCGCCGAATACAACGAGATGAAGAAAGAGCTTGCCCACTATCTCGGCGAGCGCATAGTCATCCCCAGAAAGCACTGACCGGGCTTGCCCGGGAGGGCAACTCAGCGTGCGGCAGCCTTGAGCATCAGACCGACGCGCTCCTGAAGACCGAACATCAGGTTCATAACATGCACCGCGGCCGAAGCTCCGCCTTTAAGGCAGTCGTCCATCACGGTGGATATCACCAGAGTGTTGCCGGTTTTGCCAACATGCATCAGGCATTTGTTTGTGCCGCGCACCTCTCCGAGGTCGGGGTATGATTCGCTCAGGAAGGTAAAGCCGTGGTCCTCGTAGAATGTGTCGTAGATATCCTTTATGTCATCCTCGGATATGGGGGTGTCAAGATATATGTTTGCAGCCAGTCCGGATTCCCATCCGCCGGCGGTGGCAACAAGGCGTATATCGCTGTTGAAGCTCGATTGCAGGGAGCACAGCGCCTTCTTGGTCTCTTCAATCTCCTCATGCTCAAGCACTACGGTGGCCTCGCCCGGCTTCTCGTTGCCGGTGGCGGCTGAGGACACACAGCTCACGTGTATCTCCGAGTTGAGCATCAGGTTTTTGGCAAGCGGCAGAAGCGACAGCAGCATTATGGTGGCTAACGGTCCGGGAACAGCCGCGCGGACGGCGCCTCTCACAAGAGGCTTGCGGTTGAGCTCCGGAAGTGCGTACACCCATGGCGAATCCTCGTTCTCGGGCATTCTGAAATCGGGTGACAGGTCTATGACCTTCAGATTGTCGTCGATAGCGTGGCGCGACATATACCGCTCAGAGTCACCATCCTCGGTGAAGCATAAAAACAGCACGTCGATGTCTGATGGGCTGCGGTCGCCGCAGAAACGCATATATGTTTCTCCGTTCAGCCCGCGGTGGCGCTGCGACAGCAGCACATCCTCCTCATTGGGCGCGCTCACCCACATCAGTTCTATATCCGGGTGGTTGATTAGTATTCGTATAAGTTCACCGGCGGCATCGGAGTCACCGCCAACAATTCCGGCACGTATCATGATATTGGTATTATATAATTAAGGTGTGTGCTCACTATCAGTAGTGGATAGTGGCGTTTTCAATCAAAGAAGGGGGTATCACCTGGGCAAGGGCGGAGCACACCTCGCTCATGGGCGCTTTGTCGCGCAGGGCAACAAACACTGTGTCTGCTCCGGCTATGGTGCCCAGGATATAAGGTGAGTCAAGGTCATCGATGTCGTAAGCCACCCCGCCGGCATAGCCGTTGCGGGTTTTCACTATCACAAGCTGGCCGCTGCACACAACCGATTCTATAGCCACCCGGCTCACTTTGTCAACAGCCGCCTGCTCTATCACCTTGTCGGTGGGCAGTCCGCTGCCTATCACATAGCGGTAGCCTCCCATTTCGGTAGCCACCTTGGAGGTGCGCAGCGTCTTGAGGTCTCTTGATAGGGTTGCCTGGGTAACAGTGCAGTCGCGTTGGCGCAGAAGATCAAGTAGTTCTTCCTGGCTGCCAACTATGTTGTTGAGCAAAATGTCGGCAATAGTTGTTAGTCGTGTCTGGCGCTTGTTCATTAGGGAAAGAAGTTTTTTAGGTGTCAGCGTACTTTATTCTGCAAATGTAATAATTCTTTTATTATTATACAAATATGTGTGATTTAGTATTTTTTGTTTTTATGGGTTCGGTTTAAATGGCTAACTTTGCAGCCGCTGCGCTATATATGCGTTTGGCGCGGCTGTATACTTACCACATTTTGCACAATGAAGCGCTATAACATTCTTAATAATGCACTCGGCTGGCTATGCTTTGCCATAGCTGCGGTGACTTATCTGCTCACAATTGAGCCGACAGCCAGTTTCTGGGACTGCCCTGAGTTCATTCTCCAGGCTTTTAAACTCGAAGTGGGGCATCCGCCGGGCAACCCCATCTTCATGCTCGCAGGACGTTTCTTTGTAAACTTTGCCGGTGGCGATGTCAGCAAGGTGGCCGCGTGTGTCAACACCATGTCGGCTCTCCTCAGTGCCGCCACTATCCTTCTGCTGTTCTGGACCATAACCCATCTGGTGCGTAGGCTTGTTGTGAAGGACAGCGCTGAGAGTGTGTCGCTTGTGCAGATGCTTGTGATATTCGGCTCCGGCATCTGCGGAGCCCTCGCATATACATGGAGCGACACTTTCTGGTTCAGCGCAGTCGAGGGCGAGGTGTATGCCTTCTCCTCTTTCTGTACCGCGCTGGTGTTCTGGCTCATTCTCAAGTGGGAAAACCGCGCAGACCTGCCTCACAGCGACAAGTATCTGGTGCTTATAGCCTATGTGATAGGCATCTCCATCGCTGTCCACCTGCTCAACCTTCTGTGCATCCCCGCTATTGTGCTGGTGGTGTATTACCGCAAGTGGAAAAACACAACAGGCAAGGGCTCGCTGATAGCTCTTCTTGTAAGCTGTGTGATAGTGGGACTGATTCTCTACGGCCTCGTGCCCGGATTTATCGAGATAGCCCAGTATTTCGAGCTGTTCTTTGTTAATGTGCTCCATTGCAGCTTCAACACAGGCACCCTTATCTACACAGTGCTCCTCGTGGCATCATTCGTCTGGGCAATCCATGCGCTGTATGCCCAGAAGAGCCTCGCCTCAATCCGCTGGTCCGTGATTGTGAGCATCACCCTCAGCGGCATGCTCTTTATCGGCGACAATCTGCTGATTGCGCTGCTGCTCACCGCCGCGCTTGTGGTGTGGCTGTTTGTCGCTAAAAAGCTCCCTGTAAGAATTCTCACTCTGGTGGTCATGAGCACTTTCGTGATTTTCATCGGCTACTCTTCATACGCCCTGCTGCTCATCCGCTCATCGGCCCACACTCCGATGAACCAGAATGCGCCCGACAATGTGTTTGCGCTCGCTTCCTACCTCAACCGCGAGCAGTATGGCGACAGACCTCTGTTCTACGGCAACACTGTCAATTCCGAGCCTGTCTATCAGATTTCAGGCGGTGTGCAGCAGCCGGTGGTCAAGGAGGGCAAGGCTCTGTATGAAAAAACTGTGAAGGCCTCCGACGACGAGCCGGATTCATACACCCTCACCGGTTATAAGAAGGAGTACACAATGACTCCGGAGCTGAATATGCTCTTCCCCCGCATTTACAGCAACACTGACCCGCACCCTGACGCTTACCGCGACTGGATCGGTTTCCGCGGCCGCCCCGTGGAAGCTACTGCATACGTCGATGCAGACGGTAACACTCTGCAGAAAAAAACTTTGATGAAGCCCACTTTTGCCGAAAATCTGCAGTTCTTCATCACATATCAGCTCAATCACATGTATTGGCGCTACTTCATGTGGAATTTCGCCGGACGTCAGAATGATATCCAGGGCAACGGCGAGGTGAATCAGGGCAACTGGATCAGCGGCATACCCCTGATTGACAATCTGCGCCTCGGCGACCAGTCGCTTCTTCCCGACGATTATGGAAAGGGCAACAAGGGCCACAATGTGTTCTTCATGCTGCCCCTGATTATGGGTATTATAGGCCTCGGCTGGCAGGCGTTCACCTCCAAGAGGGGTATCGAGCAGTTCTGGGTGGTCTTTTTCCTTTTCTTCATGACAGGCATAGCAATTGTGCTGTACCTGAACCAGACACCCTCCCAGCCCCGCGAGCGCGACTATGCTTTCGCAGGCTCTTTCTATGCCTACGCTATATGGATTGGCATGGGTGTGGCCGGTGTGTGGCGTCTTGTGGCAAATCTGCTCACTCCCAAGCCCAAAGCCGGCTCAAAGGTGGTTGCGGATAAGGCCAAGGCTGAGAAAAACTCAATGGTGGCCGCTGTCATTGCCTGCGTTGTCGGATTGATAATACCGCTGCAGATGGTGTCGCAGACATGGGACGACCACGACCGCTCCGGCAGATACGCCACCCGCGATTTCGGCAACAACTACCTCAATTCGCTCGATGAGAATGCTATCATCTTCACAAACGGCGACAACGACACCTTCCCGCTCTGGTATGCCCAGGAAGTGGAGGGCACCCGCACCGATGTGAAGGTGGTGAACCTCTCGTACCTCACAACCCCCTGGTATGTCGACCAGGTGAGAATGCCATCCTACGAGGCCCCCGGTATCGAAATGCAGGCCAAGCCCACTGACTACGCATACGACCGCCTGCAGTACAGCTATGTGCTCAGCCCCGACACAATGCCTGTCAATATGCTCTCCTCTCTGAAAAATCTCTATGCTCCCGCAGCTCGACAGAATGAATGGGGTGTGCCTATTTTGAAGTATGCGAATATGTATCTTCCCGTCGACACTGCCGCTATGGTCAAGGCCGGACGCATAACCGCCGATGAGGCTCCCGCGGCTTCACCATTTGTGCCTGTTGACATGACCTCTACACGGGGACTCACCCTCAGCCAGGTTATGGCCATGGACATGATCGGCACATCTGCCGAAAACGGATGGAACCGTCCGGTATACTTCGCCATGACTGTGCCTGAACGCTATTACCTCGGCCTCACTCCCTACCTGCGAAGCACCGGCCTCGCTTACGAGGTTGGGCCTATCCGCAATCCCAACGGTGATGAGGTGGGTGTGAATCTCGACAAAATGTACAGAAATGTCACCGAAAAGTGGCAATGGGGTGGCCTTGACACAGCAAAGGACCCCTCGAAACTCTATCTTGACGAGACAGTGCGCCGCATGGTCACAACACACCGCTCGGCCATGACAGACCTCGCGACAGCATATCTCCTGCAGGCTCTTGAAGCCGATATGCTGATGCAGCGCGACAGCGCCGGCTCATTCCTTTCTGACTTCTCGCGCGCCGAGCTTCCGAAAATCAAGTCTGACAGCTACGACAAGGCGCTCAATGTGCTGAATCTGATGCGTGAGAAGCTCCCCGTGGCAGCCATGCCGTATTCTGTTCAGCTCGGCCAGAGTGTAGGCGACCTCTACCTGCGTATCGGCGAGGCCACAGGCAATGACGAGGCCACCGAGACCGGTCTTCAGATACTGCGCGATGAAATAGACAGATATGCACGCAATGTGGTGTACTATCAGAGCCTGTCACCCTCGCAGTACGCATCTCTGCCGGTGACCGACCGCTACATTGACCAGTCTTACCTGTTGGTGCTCTTCCAGACCTACGCCGCCGGAGGTGGCGATGCCGACGAGATGCAGCAGCATCTGGAGGATCTGGGTGTGGACATAGCGCGCCTTGCACGGTTCCAGCAACGCTCCGACCGCTAAGTTGGCACGACTGATTGAACAGCCGCCCCTGCTGTATCGCCTCCTCTTTCCGGAGGCGATATGGCGTTTGCGCAGAAACAGACGCAAGGTGGTGTATCTCACATTTGACGACGGCCCGATACCGGAAGTGACTCCCTGGGTGCTCGATTTGCTCGACACTCACGGCATAAAGGCTACATTTTTCATGGTGGGCGACAATGTGCGCCGTAATCCGCAGCTGCTTGAGGAGGTGAGGCGCCGCGGCCACAGCTACGGCAATCACACAATGCACCATATGCAGGGCTTCAAGGTGAGAGGTGTCACTTATATGCGCGACATCACCGAGGCCGCCCGCTACATTGACAGCCGCCTGTTCAGGCCGCCGCACGGTATCATCCGTTGGTCGCAGGCAAGAGCTATCAAGAGCCATTACAACATTGTGATGTACGACCTTGTGACGCGCGACTACAGCAAGCGTCTCACTCCGGATAATGTGTTTGACAATGTAAGAAAGTACACCCGTGACGGCTCCGTGATAGTGTTTCACGATTCGCTCAAGGCCGAGCGCAATCTCCGCTCCGCATTGCCGCGGGCTATTGAATGGCTCAAATCGCAAGGCTATGAATTCCTGCCGCTACCAATGTGATTACAAGGAGCTTGAACAGCTTCTTACCGCCGATGCTGTCGGTGCCTTCGCCTACGGAGTGGCCGCAGCATCAGAGGTTGATGAGGCGGACAGCTCGCTCTATCGAAAATGGCTGGATGATAATTTCAATGCCGGCATGGAGTATATGGAGCGCAATATGGAGGTAAGGTGCAATCCCGATATGTTGCTGCCCGGAGTGCGGTCGCTTATAGTGTGCGCGTTTGCATATCCGCGCCCCGCAAGCATCGTATGGCCGGACGATTCACTGAGAATTGCCGCATATGCGCTTGGTGATGACTACCATGAGGTGGTTCGCCGCCGCCTTGACGCCGCCGCGCAGGCAATAAAGCAAAAGTGGGGAGGGGAGTGCAGGGTGTGTGTAGACACCGCGCCGCTGCGCGAGCGCTATTGGGCCCACCGCTCCGGCCTCGGGTATATAGGTCTTAACGGACTGCTGATGGTGCCGGGCGCCGGAAGCTGTTTTTTTCTTGGCACAATCCTCACAACTATTGCCATTGCCCCCAAGCCGCCGGTGGAGCTGAACTGCGGCTACTGCCGCCGGTGCATCGCCTGCTGCCCTGCCGGAGCCATTAAAGATGCCGGCAAAAACATCACTTTGGTCGACAGCCGCAAATGTCTGTCATGCCTCACAATCGAGCATCGCGGCGACCTGCCTGAAAATACCCGCCTCGGCAATCGCCTTTATGGATGCGACACCTGCCAGAGCGTATGCCCTCACAACCGGCTGACCCCGGCCCCGGCACCCCTGCCGGAATTTATGCCACGTCCCGCATTGCTCGGGCTTACAAAAGAGCGGGTGCTGGCAATGACACGCGATGAATATACCGAACTCTTCCGCCGCTCCGCTATCAAACGGGCAAAACTCGAAGGCCTCCTTCGCAACGCCCGCCACACCTCCTGATGCTCCCCTATATAATTATAGGAATTCATTAGTGGACACTAATCTTCTAATACAATAAAGCAAATATCGCCAAAATGCTCTTTGCCTACTTCTTCTCCTTTAAGAATTGGAGGCATAGCAATCATACCCTTTGATTCCAGAATATCAAGCAAATCCCACATCACCTCATGGTAGAAAATAATCTGCCCCGTTGTTTCAGTAGCAATGTTATGTTCTGCGCTCCATGAATGACAGTAAGATTTAACTGCTGCACTTAATTGTGAAGTAATGCTTTTACAAAGGACATCAATTTTATCATTGTTGCCAACACGCATTATCGGGATAAGAATTGTTCCATCCTGATCTGTAAGTCCCCACCCGGCAATTTCATTTATCACTTCCTTATTTTCTATAGGATCGCCCTGGGTTTTGTTCACTTCTTTTGCAAAGTCAATAAGTTTTTCTGTTTTTAGCCAATATCCAAGGTCATCTGTCCAATTTTGGCGGATAGGCCCGAATCCATTTGTCCCTATTTTTACATGTGAGCGAGGGGCAAACATAGCCCAGTATGCCCCAGTCCAGGTGCCGTGATCCTCATAACTCATAGGTGAGGCTAATCTTTCATCATCCCAGATATAGGTGTCAAGCATATAAGAGAATATCAAGCTATAAGTTTGTTTTGCATAGCCGGCTTTATAAAGATCTGCAATCAGCTGTTTCAATTCCGGCTCAATTACAGCAAAAATACTATCAGCAAATTCTTTGGACTGTCTACGAATAGTTTGAGTTTCCGTTTTTCCGAAAATTGGCATTATGGTTGTATATATGCCATTTTCATGAGATAGCAAATTACCAACTTCCAGTAATCGTAACTGACTCTTGTTATAAGAAATGCCGAGGGAATCAAGTTTCACGGTTTTGCCAGGTTCTGTGAAGGCACAGAGGATATCCCAGTTATTGTCCGTTAGATACTGCGAAGGGTGGAATTCTCGGTAGGAACAAAATGCGGTTGTATCGAACGACTTATATGGTCGTCCGATAATTGAATCAGTTTCTTGCCCCAAGGCTGCGAGAGGCGAAAGAACCGCACTTAAAACAATAATTGGAATCTTGTTCCTTACTCTGTCAGTCAGAGTTTTTAATATAGGGATTCTTCGAAATGTTAAACAACTTTCCATTGCCGGACATATTATATTTCTCCCCTGGCTCTAAGGAGAGGTTAATGAAAGAAAACGAGAGCCAACTATGCCACGTCTTAACAGATGGTCGTAGGCAACCATTTGAGCAGATGTTACAATAGCAGCCCGGCTACAAGCGTGAAACCTACTGTGCTATCATTCCTCGTTTGAAAATTTCCTACGTTTTCACTTAAAGACACGCATAACGTTTCTTATTTTTCCAAAATGTCGTGACAGACAAACGTCTGCCTATTGCAAAAATAACTAATTTCTTAGAATCTAATGGTGTCCTAACCAAATAAATCCGAGAATTTTACCGAAAACAAGCAGAAAACATGCCGGTCGCGAGAAAAGTAGGGATGCACGTTCATACCTCCGCCAGAGAGGAGAGGGAGATATACGGCTGCGGGTGTGTCGCCCTATTTTTGAACAGAGCTCCGGTGCAGCCCGCACGCGGCGAGCCAGGTGCGAAGGCTTGAGGTCCAGTCGCTTTTGTACGGAAATGAGTCGTTGAATCCCCATCCGTGGCCACCTTCCGGATATATATGGAGCGATGCGCTTGTTCCGGCGGCGTTCAGCGCTTTAAAGTAGCGTATGCTGTTTTCAACCGGCACGGTGCGGTCATCTGCCGACAAGGCGATGAATGCGGGAGGGGTGGATGCACTCACATTCATATCGCTGCTGAAAGCGGCTATAGCTTCAGGGCGCGGGGAAGCGCCAAGCAGATTATCACGGGAACCGCGGTGGGTTATACTGTCGGCCATGGATATTACCGGGTAGAGAAGTATCTGGAAGTTGGCCGCGGCATCACCATCGGCTTTTGTGGCAACAGTCGAGGCGAGATGGCCGCCCGCGCTTGCTCCCATTATGCCTAATCTCGCGGGGTCGATGTGCCATGCCTCGGCATTGCTCCGCATAAGGCGCATGGCATTGCAGGCATCGGTGAAGGGGATTGAGCTGTCGCCATGGGGCAGTCGGTATTGCAGCACGGCGTAGGTGATTCCGAGGCCGTTGAACCACTCTGCCATATCATGCCCCTCATGACCCATTGCAAGCTTTGAGTAGCCTCCGCCGGGACACATCACTACCGCTGCGCTGCGCGGGGTTGCTGCCGGGTATACATACAATATAGGTGTGTCGCCGGTGCGGTCATCTGCCGGAAGTGGCACTGCTATGGGTTTGCTCTGCGATAGCATGGCTGATGTTGTGAGCATGATGGTGAGGATTGTTGATAGTATTCGCATTCTTTTCAAATGTTTTTGCATCGCAAAAATAACGCAAACCGGGTGCATAGGCAATAGCTGCGCCCGCGTGAGCTGAAATTATTTTGGGATTTTTCTTGCAAAACGCTTGTTTTGTGATGTATCTTTGCATATCATTGAGCTATTTACTATGAGAGAAATCAGATGTCCGCATTGCAAGGAGGTGTTTCAGGTAGATGAGGCTGCGTTTGAGTCTATAGCGCAGCAGGTGCGCAATTCCGAGTTTGAAAAGGAACTGTCTCAGCGCGAGGCGGCTCTCAGAAAGCAGATGGCATCGGAATTTGATGTCAGGGAGGCGCGCGCCAGGAACGAACTGGACAAGAAGCTGCTGGCATGGCAGACCGATGTGCAGAAGCGCGATGTGGAGATTGATATGCTCAAAACAAAAATCCGCACGCTCGACGACCGTAATGCCCTTGAGCTGGAAAAGCAACTTGCAAAGAAGGATGCCGATATCGCCGAGCTGAAGCGACAGATCAGCCAAGGCGAGAGCTCGATGAAGATTGCACTCCTTGAGAAAGAAAACAGCATCAAGGATGATATATCGAAAAAGGATGAGGAGCTGTCGCAGCTGAGAGCCACCCTCGAGCGTCAGCGGCTGGAATCGGAAGCGCAGAAGGCATCGCTCATAGTGGAGCACCAGAATATTCTTAAGGCTAAGGACAAGGAGATAGACCTGTATAAGAGTTTCAAGACCGGGCTCTCCGTGAAGCTGCTCGGCGAGGACCTGGAGCAGCATTGCGCCATGGAGTTTGAGCGCGCGCAGATGACAGGGCTATTTCCCGATGCCCGTTTCGGCAAGGATAATGACACTACGGTTGCGGGAACCAAGGGCGACTTTATTTTCAGGGACTATATCGACGGTGAGGAGTATGTGTCGATAATGTTTGAGATGAAAAACGAGTCGCCGACCTCTGTAAACCGCCACCGCAACATCGATTTCCTTGACAAACTCAACAAGGACCGCAATGACAAGCGCTGCGAATACGCTGTGCTGGTGACAATGCTCGAACAGGACAATGAGCTGTACAACAAGGGCATAGTGAATATGTCACACCGCTACCCGAAGATGTTTGTCATACGCCCTACCATGTTCATTGAGCTGATTGCCCTGCTGTGTCAGTCATCGCGCACCCGTATTGGCGAGATTGTGACTCTGCGGGCAGAATTGGCCCAGGCTCGGTCGCAGAGCATAGACATCACAAACTTCGAGCGCAGGAGAGACCAGTTTGTAACCGAATTCACCAAGCTGATAGGCGACCACACAAAGAAGCACGAGGCGGCTATGGGGGCGATTGACAAGGTGATTGATGCGCTCGAGAAGCAGGCAAACGCACTGCGTGAGGTAAAGCGCACTTTTGAAATGTCCACTCAAAAGATTCTGAAGGCGGGCGATGCGGCTGAAAACAAGTTTACCATCAAGAAACTCACACATGGAAACCCCACGATGAAGGCGCGCTTTGAAGAGGCGCGGCGGTTGGCTCAGAACGATATCGAGGATTTGGCGGAGTGAACAAACAAAGAGCCGGGACATTCAATCCCGGCCCTCTGTTGGGTAATATATATCAGTAATCTACATGTATTTCAGCGCGGCGGTTGTGGGCTGCATCACCGTAGTGTGATGTCACTCCCGCTCCTTTGGTCTTCACATTCTCGGCGGGAACACCGTGGGAAATAAGATAGTCACCTATACTCTTGGCACGCTTGGCGCTCAGCTGCTTGTTGTATGCGGCTGATCCGCTCGGGTCGGCGTAGCCGGTTACGGTAACATTGGCGTTTGCCTTGGAGGCATCGGCGGCCACCTGGTTGAGGGTTGCGTTTTCAGCAACACCATTGGCTGATTTGCCGAAGTAGTAGACAATGTTTTCCGGGCGACCCTTTACATGGCGCACAACTTTCTTGACAATGCGCTGGGGGGCTGCTACGGCTTGGCCTACAGCTGCTTTGGCGCTGTTGATGCCTGTGCCTACAGCAGCTTTAGCGCTGTTGATGCTTGTGCCGGCAAGCATGGCCGCTTTCTTGGAAATGTCTTTCCTTGACATATCGCCTTTCACCGCTTCTTTATAGGCCAGCGGTTGGTTCGAGGGGTTGTTGTAGTGGTGCCTTGCCAGACCTATGGCGCCGAAAAGTACCGCTGCAGCAACAAATATGCCGCATAGCCATCCAATCCAGCCGAATGATGCTGATTTTGATTTGGCGGGGATTACCGGCGGGGGAGAAACCGGGGGATATGCGCAACTCTGTCTGTGTGCCTGTGCTTCAACCGGATCATCATATTCCGGGAGCTCTTTAAGATTGTAGTCGGGAGTTTTCATAGAGCAGTGTATTAAAGGGTTTAAGTTTGGTGCTTTACTATAAAACAAAGCACCCGGACAAAATGTGTCTTAATTTCGCTTAATTCTGCTCCAAAAAATGCTAACTCGCTGTCAGTCTTCAGTAAAGAGCTCTGTGGACAGGTAGCGTTCGCCGGTGTCGGGCAGTATCACGACAATGGTTTTGCCGGCATTCTCTTCTTTACGCGCCACCTCTATGGCCGCGGCGAGGGCCGCTCCGGAGGATATGCCGGCGAGCACCCCCTCCTGGCGGGCGAGCAGCCGGGCGGTGCTCATGGCCAGCTCATCGTCAACGGTGATAATGTTGTCAACAACAGCCGGGTCATAGTTGCCCGGTATGAATCCGGCTCCGATACCCTGGATTTTGTGAGGCCCGGGGGCTCCGCCCGACAGCACGGGCGACCCCGCCGGTTCCACACCTATCGCCTTTATTGCGGAGTTGTGCTCCTTAAGGGCGCGGGCGGTCCCGCAGAGGGTTCCGCCGGTGCCCGCGGTGGCTATGAATATATCCACCTGTCCGTCGGTATCGCGCCATATCTCCTGCGCTGTGGTGCGGGCATGGGCTGCCGGGTTGGCGGGGTTGTCAAATTGCCGCGGCATGAACGAGCCGGGGGTGAGCGATGCAAGTTCAGTTGCTTTGTCGATGGCACCCTGCATCCCTTCGCTCCCCGGAGTGAGAACGAGGGTGGCGCCAAGAGCCTTCAGGAGTTTGCGCCGCTCGGCGCTCATGGTCTCGGGCATGGTGAGTATGAGCCCGTAGCCCTTGAGCGCTGACACCCATGCGAGTCCGATGCCGGTGTTGCCGCTGGTAGGCTCAATGATTGTAGCTCCGAGTTTGAGCTTGCCTGATTTTTCCGCCTCCTCTATCATGGAAAGAGCCACGCGGTCCTTGACACTGCCGCCGGGATTGAAAGATTCTATTTTCACTACAATGCGGGCTTTGGCGCCGGTAATCTTCTCGATATTTCTCACTTCGAGCAGTGGAGTGTTGCCGATGAGTTCTGTAAGGCTGGTATGGATATGTGTCATAATGGGTTGGATTTAACAGCACTGATGTTGCTGTCTTATAAACGTGTCCGCACCCCCGCCGGTTTTGTCAATATGCGTTTTCGTCCCCTTTGAAAATGTTTATGCCGGTGCGGGCTATGATTTTGAGGTCGAGCAGAAACGACCAGTTTTCGATGTACCACATATCATGTTCCACACGCCGCTCCATTTTCCATAGACGGTCGGTAGTGCCGCGGTAGCCGTTCACCTGCGCCCATCCGGTGATGCCCGGTTTGACTGAGTGGCGAGCCATGTAGCGGTCTATAATCTCGCTGTAGTACTCGGTGTGGCTCACCATGTGTGGCCGGGGCCCCACAATGGACATGTGCCCGGCCAGCACGTTGAATATCTGTGGCAGTTCGTCGATGCTTGAATGGCGCAGAAACCGTCCCACGCCGGTTACACGCGGGTCATTTTTCTCAACAGGCGCCTCGTCCTGAGGGTCGTAACGCATGGTGCGGAATTTCAGGCAGTTGAATGGCTTGCCTCTGTAGCCAGTGCGAAGCTGACGGTAGAACACCGGGCCCGGCGATGACAGTTTTATCGCTATGGCCACCGGTATCAGCAGCAGCGGAAAGAAGATGGCCGCTGTGCCGGCAAGCACTATGTCGAGCAGCCGTTTTGCCGATTTTGCGCTCCATCGTCCCAGCGGCGGACTGTTCACAGGCATCACCGCCATATGGCCGAGGGTGTTGAGCCCGAAACCGCGGGTGACATATCTTGACAGCTGCGGCACATAGTAGTATTGCGCGCCCACAGTGTCGGCGGCGGTCACTGCCGCCCGCATGGCATTCTGTGCATCGGCCGGCACTGTGCAGAATATCTCGTCTATATTGTTGTCGCGCACATAGTCAAGAAGCGAATCTGTTGCGCCGCAGTACAAATTGCCGCTCACTGCCGGCGCCGAGTCATCGAATATCGCGAGCACACGGTAGCCGAATCCGGGGTCGGTGGTGAGCTGCTCATGCAGCCGCCGGCCGGTTTCGTTATCGCCTACTATCACCACTCTGCTGTAATTGCGCCCGTGGCTCCTGAATATTTTGAGGAGCGACCGGGCGATTGTGCGGCACAGGGGCAGCAATATCAGTGACAGAGCGTAGAACACACAGAAACTCTGCCACTCGACCCCTGCTGTGCCGGTGACATACAGAAGCGCGAGGAAAAGCAGCGCATGCAGCCCGGCCGCCCTGATGGCATCAGTGGCGGTGCGCTCCATCTTGAGCGCTCTGTAGCGGGAGCTGCGGCAGAGTTTCCATCCGGCGGGGAGCCATGCGGCCAAGGCTATGATCCACACATGCCTGCCGAGCCACAGCGTCTGCTGGCCGGGGGTGATGAACAGGGCTGTGAGCAGATATGCGCCGATCATCGCGGCGAGGTCGAACCACGTCAGAATCACCGGCACCAATTTGCCAAATCTCCTTTTTCTCTCAATTCCTGTCATTCACTTTACCCTGCATTCATAATATATTAATGGCGGAGCTTTAAGCCCCGCCATTGTATCATAGTTTCGCTGAAATCAGTTCAATCTTGCGCGAGAGCTCTGCGAGTTCGTCCCGCAGACGTTGGGTTTTGCGTTCGAGGTCGCGGAGCATCGTGTCTCCGCTTTTTGACTTGAAGTTGAAGAACCCGAGGTTGTTCTCGTATGTCTGAAGATCGTTTTTGCGCTGTTCGTAGGCTCTTGTCAGGCGGTCGCGCTCCTTGCGCAGCTTCGCTTTGTCATCGCCGATCTCCTCCACCGAGGCTTCAAAGGCGTTCATGCGCGCGCGGTTTTCATGCACGTCGAGCTTCTCGAACAGTTCGCCCACAACCTTGCGGTACTCCTCATTGAGCTTTTCCTTGGCCTTCATCGGCACATGGCCGGTGGCCTGCCAGGTGGCTCTCAGCTGCTGTAGCTCCTTGATGGCATCCTCGCGGGGTGTGTCACACTCCGGGGTGTTGAGCTGGAGCAGACGGGCCACTATCTCTTTCTTGGTCTTGAGGTTTGCTTGCTCAGTGTGGCGTATGTCAGTAGATGCTTTTTTCTTGCGGTCGAAGAATGTGTTGCAGGCGGCGCGGAAACGGTTCCACACCTCGTCGCTGTTTTTGCGGGGCACACTTCCGATTGTTTTCCATTTCTCCTGCAGGGCGAGCAGAGCGTCGGTGGTCTTTTTCCACTCGGAGCTGTCCTGCAGCTTCTCGGCCTCCTCGCAGATCGCGATTTTTTTGCTGAGGTTCTCGTTCATATCCTCTTTGCTGCGCTTGAAGTATTCGGCTTTGCGGGCAAAGAAGTCATCGCACAGTCCTCTGAAGCGGGCAAACAGTTCGTTGTTGACCTTGCGTGAAGCGAATCCGATTGTTTTCCATTCCTCCTGGGCGGCGAGTATTGTCTTTGTCATCTCGTCCCAGGCGTTGTATGAGTTGGGGGCTGAGAAATCGAGGGCGGCGATGCGCTCGCAGATAGCGGTCTTGGCATCCTCGTTCTCGCGCTCGCGTTTCTTGCGTTCTTCAAAATGAGCCTGATAGCGCTTGTTGATTTCGGCGCTGGCATCCTTGAACGAAGCCCATATCTCCTCGCGCACCTCCTTGGCCACCGGGCCGATGTTGCGCCACTTGTCGTGGAGCTCCTGCAGGCGCTTGAAGGCTGTGATTACATCCTGCTCGGCAACAAGCCCTGTCGCTTCGGCGAGCAGCAGCTGCTTCTCAGCGAGGTTTTTCTTGAAATCATAGTCGCGGAGCTCTTTGTTGACTTTCCACTGGTCGTAGAATTTCTCAACGGTATCCTGATAGTTTTTCCACAGTGCTGTAGCGTGCTGCTGGTCAACCTCGCCGGTGGCGTTGAACTCGGCCTGCAGCTCTTTGAAGCGCTGGTAGTGGCGGTTCACATTGTCGGTGTCAGCCCCGAGAGTCTCAATCTCGGCGATAATCTGCTGTTTGCGCTCAAGGTTTCTGGCAAGCTCGGCCTCTATGCGGGCTCTTTGCTCGGCTTTTTTCTCTTTGAGGGCAGCGAGTGTGTCCTTGAATTTCGTTTCGGTGTCGTCGGCCTGCGGAGCAAAAGCCTCGGGGTCGTTTCCTGCCTCTATGAAAGCGGCTTTGGCCGCGCGGTTCTCTTCGTTGACCAGTGAGTAGAACTGTTGTTTGATACGCGCTATGTCATCGCTGTTCACATCAGCGTCGTCGGCGCACATAGCCGTCAGGCTGTCAAGAAGTGATTCTTTTGACAGTGCGGGTTCTTTTTCAGTCACGGTATCGGGGGCGGCAACTGCGGCTGCGGCACCCTCTAAGTCAACAGGGTTAAGCGCTTGGGCGCTCTCAGGCATTTCCATTAGCAATAGAGGTATAAAATGTGGAACACGGTCACGACTCCGGGCGATAGTTTTCCGCCACGGTATCGCGGTGTCAAATTTAGGGAAAAATTTTAAAGAAAACGCAATTTAAGGCAAAAAATTGCGCTTACCATGTTTATAATGGCTGTAAACGCACTCAGCCGGGCGGTTTTGGCCGCCCGGCTGAGCCGATTCCGGTAAAATATGTTACTGATAGTTGGTGTTGATGTCCACAAAGGAATCAACCTGCGGTGTGCCGAATTCAATGGCGCCCATATCCTCGTTTGAGTTTATGGTTATGTTGTAGATGTAGTGGTATCCGGGATACCATTCAGAGAACAGTGATGATGAGAGCGGAAATTTCATCAGTCCGTCGCCGTAGGTGCTGCCCTCGACAACATTTTCGGCCGGTGTGTTGGCGTTCGGCCACAGTTTTGTGCCTGTCTGGGTGTCGTAGATAGAGCACATTATGGCTATGTAGGTGTCACTGCCGTTGCCGTTGCTGCGCCAGCTGAGTGTCTGCGGTGTAACATATTTTGCGCCACCCATGCCGAATTCAGAGTCAATCATGTCTGTGGGGGTGGAGGTGAGGGTGATGATGTCGTCGGCGGTCTGCGACATATGCACCACGTATGTCACCGGAGTGTTCTGCCCGGTCCATCTGCCGAGGGTGTACTCTGTCGGTTTTTCAGCGGTCGATGCTGTCGGGAACAGGAAGCTGCCCTTGGTCATGATGTTGGCAATCACTACGTTGGACACCTTTACCTGAATGTCGGTGTTGGTAGAGCTCATCTTGACAGTTATCTTGGCGAGGGCGTGTCTGAAATTGAACAGCACCTGCGCATTGGCCATTCCGACATATCCGGAGAGGTTTGGGCTCACCGCATACACAATGTCCTCGTTGCCGGGATAGCTGTCGTAGGCCACCGGCTTGAGGGGGCCGTCGGGACCCACCCATGTTGCGGGAGAGAAGGCGTAGAAATCAACTTCCTCTTTTGCCGGCCAGTATTCCACCGGCGAGTATGTCCATGTGTTTATGTCGGTTTTGGTCACAGTGACATTGTTCATGAACAGGTTGGGGTTTGTGCCGAGTCCGGTGTAGGCATACACGTTGAAGCTCGTCAGATTATTGGTGGTGATGTCGCCGGTGCGGGAGTACTCCGTAGTGGCGGCAAATCGTATGGCGTTGTCGTCGGGCTCGTCGAAAATCATGTCCGGCTCATTGCTGCAGGCGGTGTGCAACAATCCGCAGATGGCAGCGAGAGTGCCCAGTGTAATGTTTTTAGCTCTCATAATAGTATGTGTTTGTGTGTGTTAATAGCGATTGTGGTCAGTAATTGATTTCGATGATGTTCCAGCCGTCGACGGCAACATTCATGCCAACATCCTCTTTGTCGTCCTCATCGAAGTCGGGCAGCCTTATCTCATCTATATAAATATTAACGTGGTGGGTGCCCGCGCTGTTCGCCAGCTGTGCCGTCACATCGAAGCTTTTTGTCAGCACCTTGCCGTCGGCGCATTTGACCATAAGCTCTATCCGGCATTTTCCGGCCGCGGGGCAAACAATGAAGCCGGTGGTGGAGCCTGACAGGGCGCACCCTTGTCCCACACCGAGTGACACAGCCGTGGCTGCAAAGTCGCTCTCGGGCGATTCGCTGCAGAGAATCATGGCATCCGAAAGGCCGCAGATGCAGGCCGACACAGAGCGTATGCGCTCCGGCTGCTCCACCTTATTTATATATAGGTCATACACCATTGACAGCGAGTCGGGTGAGCACCTTATCAGTCCCTTGGGGCATGTTTTGTCGCATCCCTCGCTGTCGGAGTAGGTCACGCCGCAAGGTGTCACTGTGATATTGTCAATCACCGCACTGTACACCATGCCCGTAGGCATGAGCAGGGTATCAATGGCGGTGGCTGTCGCTTCGGCGGCGAGGGTGGAGAAGGAGCCGGTGCCTGTCAGCGATATTGCCGGCAGGTCGTTGTTGACAGCTATCATGCGGTATTTTCCGTCAGGCAGCTCTATGTCGCCCCCGGCGCTGCCAGCTATGTCAAACCGCCATATCTTGCCGTCATTATCAATCGGAAAGAAAAACAATGTCATCCCCTCGACATCCGCTCCATGCGCTTTGTCCCACTCAAAAGCCACATGCACCCTTGAGTCGAACGAGCCGGGGCAGTAAATCTCTTTCTGTCCGCAGCCGGTTGCTGCAACAGCCAGAAGTATAAGTATGTAAAGGATATTCAGGTGTCTCATGCTCACGGTATGTATGTTGGCAGGTTTTTGTTACCACGTCCGGGAAACCACACGAGAGTCACCTCAACCGATGTTGGCCCGAAATAGTGCAGGCTCTTTCTGTCGAGGCAGGTGTAGGTGTCGCACTGCGGATGATATTTGGTGACACTGCCGCCGAGGTAGCCGATCCTGGCGCTGAGGTCAAGGTTAAGCCTGCGGTTCAGAGCAAAAGAGTAGCCGTAGCTTAAGCCGGTGCTGTACACCGGGTTATGCGATTGCCACCCCTTGCCGCCAAACTCAAAATCAAAGGTATGCGCCGAGCCGTACACCCCAAGGTGATGGCCGGTAAGTGCTCGTTGACGGCTCTTTTCACCGAGCCACACCCTGAGCTCCGCCCACCCGCCGTGCACTCTCCAGTAGCGGTGTGAAGCGTCTTTGCTCCAGTGTGCCCATACCCCCTCCGCGCTGATTGAAAACCGCTTGCCGAGGCTGAGCTCTATCCCGAGGTCGGGCGTAAGGAGCGCATCGTGCATGAGGTTGCTTTTCAGCGCAATGCGGGGCGCGCAGTCGTCGCACTCGGGGCAGCTTGCCGCGGCTCCGAGGGGCAAAAGCAGCGAAGTGAGGGCTATGGCCAAACGAATGGCGGTGGAGATTCCGGGCATATAAGGTTTGCGGAGCATATAATCTTGTTGAGACGTGTTTTGGCTTGTTAACGCGTATTAACATAAAATTGTTCGGTGTGGAGCTGCCATATCACAGCCGCCGGGTGCGGGGAAATGAGGTGACACCGGAAATTTTGCGTAACTTTGCGCCATATACTAAAAAATTCATGCTATGACACAGATTCCCGGCAATCCCGCATCCATCACGCTTGCAATGTGCAGCGACCACGCGGGCTATGAGTTGAAAAACAAAATAAAGGAGCATCTTCAGGCCAAAGGCTACACTGTGCGCGATTTCGGCACAGACAGCGAGGCGTCCTGCGACTATCCCGACTATGCCCACCCCTGCGCAAAGGCCATTGAGAGCGGGGAGTGCCAGGCCGGCATTGCGATGTGCGGCACCGGCAACGGCATTGCCATGACTCTCAACAAGCATCAGGGCATACGCGCTGCACTGTGCTGGTCAAAAGACCTTGCAAGGCTTGCCCGCGAGCACAATGATGCTAATATACTTGTGCTTCCTGCCCGGTTCATTGACCCGGAGGTTGCTCTCGAGGTGGTGGATACATATCTTTCAACCGCTTTTGAAGGTGGACGCCACGAACGCCGCGTAGCCAAGATTGCTGCACAGTAAAAATTAGAGACAAAAAAACAGGCCCGGGCGCTCAGCGTCCGGGCCTGACATTATAATTAATAAGGTGTGCTTATTCTTTTACGTATGCGTGGCGGAAACCGTTCTGCTTCTGCCAGCCGCCGCGGGTGAAGTCGGGCACTTCAACGGGTACGTTGCCGTTTTCGATTGACAACTTGGTGAGGGGAGCGAGTGAACACCACTCAGCGAGGTCATACACATCCATGTCGAGGGGCAGACCGTTGCGCAGGCAGTAGATCAGACGGTAGTCCATGATGTAGTCCATGCCGCCGTGGCCGCCTACAGTCTTGGCAAATTCGCCAACCTCGCGGATAATGGGGTGGGTGTACTTGTCCAGAAGAGCTGCTTTCTGCTCGTCGGAGATGTAGCCGTGTGCGCTGAGGTTCTCGTGGTCGGGCACAACAGTTGAGTCAAGCTGCTCGGGCTCGAAAGCATAGCCCTCCTCGGGATATTTGTTCGCGAAGCCCTTGGTGCCGGTGAGCTGGTACATGCGGCTGTAGGGTCGGGGGTTCATAACATCGTGCTGAATGTGGATGGTCTTGCCGTTGGCGGTCTGGATCATGGTCATGGTGTGGTCACCGTTGGCAAAAGAGTCGGTTTTCTCGCCGGTGTATTTCTCAACGAGCTGCGGGCCGGTAACAGGCTTTGTGTCCATGGCAACGAGGGTTGTCATGCGGTCGCCGCGGTGTATGTCAAGCAGCTGGCAGGCCGGACCCATGCCGTGTGTGGCGTAGATGTCGCCGCGGTGCTTCTGGTTGAAGTCGAGGCGCCAGTTGTTCCAGTATTCACCCCAGAAATCCTGAAGGTTGTGGATATAAGAGCCTTCTGTATGGAGCACTTCGCCGAAAAGTCCCTGCTGGGCCATGTTGAGGGTGTTCATCTCAAAGAAGTCGTACACGCAGTTCTCAAGCATCATGCAGTGCTTGCGTGTTTTCTCTGAAGTGTTGATGAGAGCCCATATTTCGTCAAGGTTCATCGCTGCGGGCACCTCGATGGCGGTGTGCTTGCCTTTTTCCATGGCGTATACGCCCATGGGTGCGTGGTGGTTCCAGTCGGTTGCGATGTAAACGAGGTCTATGTCGTCGCGGTCAACAAGCTGTTTCCACGCGTCTTCATCACCGCTGTATGCTGCGGCACGTTCAATGCCGTTTCTGTCAAGGATTTTCTGGCATTTCTCAACATTGGCGCTGTCGAGGTCGCAGAGTGCCACGATTTTTGTTCCGGGGATTTTTGTGAAACGGGCAACTGCGCTGGGGCCGCGCATGCCGAGGCCGATGAATCCTACTCTCACAGTGTCAATAGGATCGGCGGCGAAGCCAATCATGTCCTCCTGTCCGGCGGGACGTTCGGGCACAGTGGTGGTGATGGTCTTGCTGCTGTTGCCATCTGTGCATGATGCCAGCAGAGTCAGCGCGCAGAGCGCTCCACCGATAATCTTTTTAAATTCCATTGCTAAAAAATTGGTATTGGTTAGGGTTATGGTTAGTTTTAGTTTTTAGTTGGTAGTTTTTGGTTTTTAGTTTTTGGAGGTGGGGGAGGAAGCCGGCGGTGGGGTACTGCCGGCGTGCACGAATTTATTGCAAAGATACGCTTATTTTTGCATTTTTGCCCATAGTCACTGAATTTTTCACGTTATTTTTATACCTTTGTCGAAAATACCATAAAACCTATAGTCTCATGAAAGAACTTCTACGCACAGTAGTGAAGCACTTCGACATCAAAGGCGAAGTGGAATCGATCAAGCCCCTGGGCAACGGCCTTATCAACGACACATATATTGTAAGGACTGCCGGTGATGCCCCCGACTATGTGCTCCAGCGCATCAACCACCATATATTTACAGATGTGGACACCCTGATGACAAACATCCAGGCTGTGACCTCGCACATCCGCACCAAGCTCACAGCTGCCGGCGAGAGCGACATTGACCGCAAGGTGCTCACATTCATTCCCACAAATTCCGACGGCAAATACTACTTCTTTGACGGCGAGAACTACTGGCGCATGATGGTTTTCATCCCCGGAGCCCACACTTTCGAGGCTGTGAACCCTGAGAGCAGCCGCAATGCCGGCAAGGCTTTCGGCAATTTCCAGGCCATGCTTGTGGATATTGACGCCGACCTCAAGGAGAGCATCCCCGATTTCCACAACATGGAATTCCGTCTCAAACAGCTGCATGATGCCGTGGAGGCCGACCCCGAAGGTCGTGTGGCCGAGGTGAAGCAGCTGCTCGACGAGCTTGAGAAACGCGCCGAGGAGATGACAAAGGCCGAGCGCCTGTATCGTGAAGGCAAGCTGCCCAAACGAATATGCCACTGCGACACCAAGGTCAACAACATGATGTTTGACGATGCCGGCAATATTCTCTGCGTCATTGACCTCGACACAGTGATGCCGAGCTTCATATTCAGCGACTACGGCGATTTCCTGCGCACAGGCGCCAACAAGCTCGCCGAGGACGACCCCGATATCGACCGTGTGGAGTTTGACATGGATATCTTCAAGGCTTTCACCGAAGGCTATCTGTCAAGCGCCAAAGGCTTCCTCACCCCGCTTGAGGTCGAGAACCTGCCGTACGCCGCTGCTCTGTTCCCCTATATGCAGGCTGTGAGATTCCTCACCGACTACATCAATGGCGACAACTATTATAAAATCAAGTACCCCGACCACAATCTGGTGAGGACACGCAACCAGTTCAAACTGCTGCAGAGCGTGGAGGAGCACACCCCCGAAATGAAGCAGTTCATAGCCGAAAAGCTGGCATGATACATTGACGGTTATGACCGTTGCATTCGCGAGGATGTTAAGTCCCAGACTCATAAAATTTCAGCTCCACTGCGGTCCCTTGCTTGGGCTCTTTTTATCCTTTGGCTCAGTTACATAGCTCGCTATGCTCCTTCGCCCGTATGACAAAAATAGCTCCAAGCCGGCGACCCCGGCAGAGCTGAAATTTTATGAGTCGGGGCCTAAAAACGTCCCCGCGGCTTGCATTTTGTCAGAATTAAGTCGTATATTTGCAAGCTGAAAATAAACCGGATATATTTATAACCAACTCATATTTTATTTACCACATGCAAAGCAAAGGAAAATTAGGAAGCGTTGTGGCCGGTGTCATAGCTGTGTTCCTGGTGCTGATTTGCCTCTTCTACCTGTCATTCACTCTGGTGACAAACCACTATGAGGAGAAGGCAGAGGCTTACGCAGCGCAGAGCGCCGGCGCGGAAGGCCAGGCTTCAGACACTTACCGTCTGGCTTACAAAAGCTACATCGACTCCATTTCTAAAGAAAAAGTTTATCTCGGATACACATTCAATGAAGTGCAGAAACTCGGGGTGGGTCTCGGCCTCGACCTCAAAGGCGGCATGAATGTGACCCTCCAGGTGTCTGTTCCCGACATTCTCCGTTCCATGGCCAATGCCGAGGGTAATCCGTATTTCGAATCCGCACTCCATGCCACCGACTCGCTTGCCCGCACTACAGGCAACAACGACTATGTGGCTCTTTTCTGCCAGCAGTACAGAAAGCTCGACCCGCAGGGCGACCTCTCTGTGGTGTTCAAGGATCAGGTGAAGCGCGGCGACAATGACGCTGCCATCGAAACAGCCCTGCGTCAGGAAGTGAAAGACCGCGTGAGCAGCTCAACAAACGTGCTCCGCAGCCGTATCGACCAGTTCGGTGTGGTTGCCCCCAACATCCAGGAGCTTGAAAAGGATGGTCAGATTCTTCTCGAACTCCCCGGTGTGAAAGAGCATGACCGTGTGCGCGACCTCCTCAAATCTTCGGCAAACCTCGAATTCTACGAGACAATGCCGGTGGTTGAGATTCAGAATTCCATCCGCGAACTTGACGCCGCTCTCCGTGCCGATTCGCTCAACAAAGGTGTTGGCTTCGCCGACTATTTCCTTGCAATGGGCACAGGCGACCCCATTTCCGTGGGTGTGGCTACAAGCGCCAACCGTGAGGCTATCAACAGCATCCTCGCCTCTCCCACCGCAAAACGCATTCTTCCCTCAAACCTCCATCTCTCATGGGAGGTGAAACCCCAGCTCATCGAAATTCCCGACTCAGCCACAGGCCGCAACCGCAAGGTGGAGATTTACAACCTCGTGGCGCTCAAGACCGCTAACGGCAAACCCGCGCTCAGCGGCGACGTCGTTACCTCCGCTTCAAGCGAATTCGACAATATGCAGGGCGGCAACTATGTGTCAATGACCATGAAACCCGATGCCGCCAAGCAGTGGGCGCGCATCACCGCCGCAAACATCGAAAAGCAGGTGGCTATTGTGCTCGACGACCAGGTGTACTCGGCTCCCCGCGTGAACAGCGTTATTGAAGGAGGCCGCTCATCAATCACAGGCCACTTCACCACCGAGGAGGCAAAAGACCTTGCAAACGTGCTCAAGAGCGGTAAGATGGCTGCGAAGGTTGACATCATCAGCGATACCGTTATAGGTCCCTCGCTCGGTCAGCAGGCTATTGAAGACGGCTTCATGTCGTTCGTGGTGGCTCTCGTGCTCCTCATGATTTTCATGATGGCGTTCTACGGCGTGATTCCCGGACTCATCGCCAACCTCGGCCTCGTATTCAACCTCTTCTTCACATTCGGTATCCTCGCCTCATTCCAGGCTGTGCTCACACTCAGCGGTATCGCAGGTATCGTGCTCGCCCTCGGTATGGCTGTGGATGCCAACGTGCTCATCTTCGAACGCACCAAGGAGGAGCTCCGCGCAGGCAAGAATGTGCGCATGGCTATCGCCGACGGCTACAGCAATGCTTTCTCAGCGATCTTTGACTCTAACCTCACCTCTGTAATCACAGGCGTTATCCTGCTGCTTTACGGCACAGGCCCCATCAAAGGATTCGCCACAACCCTTATAATCGGTATCATCTGTTCATTCTTCACAGCTGTATACCTCACCCGTCTGGTGTTCATCATCGGCGAAAAGAGCAAGGCTTTTAAGAATCTCACATTCTCTACCCCGCTCTCACGCAAGATGTTCACATCTTCCCACATCAACTTCCTCGGCAAGCGCAAAATCAGCTTTACCGTTTGTGGTGTGTTCATCGCAGTGGTGCTGATTTCATTCTTTGTGCGCGGTCTCAACCAGGGTATTGACTTCTCAGGCGGCCGCAACTATGTGGTGCAGTTTGACCATCCCGTGAAAACACACGAAATACAGGCCAAGCTTGCTCCCAAGTTTGAAGGTGCCCAGGTGAGCGTCATCACTATCGATGACAACACCAAGGTGCGTATCTCAACCAACTACAAGATTGCATCTGACGAAGAGAACATTGACGACGAAATCACAGCTATTCTCTACGAAGGCCTCGCCGATGAAATCAACGGCATGAGCATGGAGGATTTCTCTACCACAAACGAGAATATCGGTATCATGAGCTCGCAGAAGGTTGGTCCTACCGTGGCTAACGATATGCGCACCGATGCCTACATCGCCGTTATCCTCTCGCTCCTTGCGATGTTCCTCTACATCCTTATCCGTTTCCGCAACATCGCCTTCTCTGTGGGCGCTCTCGCAGCAGTTGCATTCACCGCTTTCACCATTGTTGGCTTCTACTCCCTGTTCTGGGGCGTATTCCCCTTCGCTATGGAGATTGACCAGTCGTTCATCGCCGCTATCCTCACAGTTATCGGTTATCAGATCAACGACACTGTGGTGGTGTTTGACCGTGTGCGTGAAAATACCCAGCTTTATCCCAAGCAGGACTTCTTCACCACAATCAACACCTCACTCAACTCAACTCTGAGCCGTACCATCATGACATCCGCCTCAACTCTCCTTGTGCTCCTCTGCATCTTCATCCTCGGTGGCGACGCTATCCGCTCATTCACCTTCGCGATGATTTTCGGTGTGATTATCGGTACCCTCGCAACCCTGTTTATTGCAGCTCCCGTAGCTTACCTCACAGACGCACGCCGCTCTGCGAAAGCTTCAAAAACTGTAAAAGCGTAATAATAATATTTTTTCATTGTAAGGTCGTCCGGGCATATAGTCCGGACGGCTTTTTTTGTCCCTGCCTCATACATATTGACCGTTTGAGCCTTTTTTTGTATCTTTGTGCTTCCCTATAGCCCTCCAACCCTCTATTTTGCCAGATGGAAATTAATATAACAGACATACCTCAGGAAGTGCAGCAGGCCAAGATGCGTTTCGGCATTGTCGGCAATGCTCCCGCTCTTATCGCCGCTGTGAGCCGGGCCATTCAGGTGGCTCCGATTGACCTCTCGGTGCTTATCACCGGCGAGAGCGGCACAGGCAAGGAGTTTTTTCCAAAGATTATCCACGCTTTCAGTGCCCGCAAGCATAATAAATATATTGCGGTAAACTGCGGCGCCATTCCCGAAGGTACTATTGACTCCGAGCTGTTCGGCCACGAAAAGGGCGCCTTTACCGGCGCCGTGGCCGCCCGCAAAGGCTACTTCGAGGAGGCCGACGGCGGCACTATTTTTCTTGACGAGGTGGCGGAGCTGCCGCTCACCACTCAGGCACGCCTGCTCAGGGTGCTCGAGAGCGGTGAGTTTATAAAGGTAGGCTCATCCACAGTACAGAAAACAAATATACGCGTTGTGGCCGCCACCAATGTCGATATGGTGAAGGCTATCGAAAACGGCAAGTTCAGAGAAGACCTTTACTACAGGCTCTCGACCGTGAACATATCCATACCACCGCTGCGCGACCGTGGCGCCGATATTTCGCTGCTCATGAGAAAGTTTGCCGCCGACTTTGCCGAGCGCTACCGCATGCCGCAGATATCTTTTGACGAATCGGCCAAGGCTGTCGCCATGCGCTACAGGTGGCCCGGCAATGTGCGTCAGCTCAAAAATGTCACCGAGCAGCTCGCTCTTTTCTATGCCGGCGACAATATCTCCGACACTGTGCTCGAATCATTTCTGCCGCAGAGCGGAACTGTCTACACCCCGGCTGTCGCTTCTGCCTCGGCCTCGCACGAGTATGCGCGCGAACGCGAGCTGCTGTTCAACATGATTTTCAGAATGCAGTCTGAAATCGATGCCCTGCGAAGCGAAATCCGCGCCTCATCCCATGCCCCGGCTGAGGCCGCAATGCCTACAAGCCTTGTGAAGTACGCACCGCCGGCAACCGGCCTCATTGTGTCGTCACAGCCCGTGGAGGCGCAGCCGGCAACCCTTGAGGAAACCGAGAAGGAAACAATCCGCCGCTCGCTCGAAAACAACGGCGGCAAGCGCAAGGCCACTGCAAAGGAGCTCAATATTTCGGAGCGCACCCTGTACCGAAAAATCAAAGAGTATGGTCTGGAGTGATTTTTCTCGCTCATTTGTTGTAATTTTGTAGAACTTTTGACTGATAATGGATAGAAAACCTCTGCACGGACTTCATGCGTTGGTGGTGCTGCTCGTCACAGCGCTCCTTGCCGCCTGCGCAAGCATGGGCCGGCCCGAAGGCGGACCACGCGATGTGGATCCCCCGGTATATCTCAGCAGCACACCCACACCCGGTGAGCTGAATGTGAATCGCAGTAAGGTTGTTATCCGTTTCAACGAAAATGTGGCGCTCACCGACCCCCAGAGCAAAGTGGTGATTTCGCCGGCGCAGAAAACCACGCCGCTCATCACAGCCGCCGGCAAGAATATAGTGGTGGAGCTGCGCGACACCCTGCTCGACTCAACAACATACACCATAGACTTTTCAGACGGCATAAAGGACCTCAACGAAGGCAATCCCATTGACGGTTTCTCGGTGGCGTTCTCTACCGGAAGCCATATCGACACCCTGCAGATCAGCGGCATGGTGTTTCAAGCAAGCAATCTCGAGCCGGCGCAGGGTATGCTCGTGGGGGTGTACTCAAACCTCAGTGACTCCGCGGTGTCAACTCTGCCGATGGAGCGCATCACTAAAACAAACCAGTATGGCGAGTTCACTATCAGAAACCTGAAGGAGGGCACATACCGGATTTTTGCGCTCAACGACAACAACCGCGACTACCACTGGGACCGCAGCGAGGATATCGCTTTCTACGATGTCACTGTCACCCCGACCGTTTCCTCAACAGTGGTGGCCGACACCCTGAAGGCTGCTGATGACTCTGATTCGATTGTCAGCAGCGTGCGGTCTGTGTATGCCCCGAATGACATTATCCTCACATGGTTCAACGAAAACTACAAGCCGCAATATCTCTTCAAATATGAGCGCCCGGAACGCCACCGCATTTCGCTGCAGATGAATGCACATTCCGACACCCTGCCGGACATTACGATAGTAAACGGGCCGCTGGCGGGAACTAAACTCATTGACAAGTCGATTCTCAACGCCACCGCTACACTTGACACCCTCGAGTACTGGATCAAAGACTCACTCCTTATAAAGCAGGACTCCATTCTCATCGCTGCCCGCTACATGCGCACCGACAGCACAATGAATCTCTCGTGGACAAACGATACCCTCAGGTTCTTTATCCGCGCCCCAAAAAAGGCTTCTGAAAAAAAGAAAAAAGACAAGGAGAAGCAGGATTCCGTGCCCCCTGTGGTATTCATGAATTTCCGCCCGGCCAAGGCCATAAGCACGCTCGAGGTGTATGACAGTATTTATTTCAATGCCTCGCAGCCTCTTGTGAACCTTGATATGGATAAGGTGCATCTGGAGCAGTATGAGGATACGGTGTGGATTGAAATCGACCCTCCGGTATTTGAATATGTCAGCCCCACTAAGCCGCTGCAGATGAAGGTGAACTATGACTGGGAACCGGGTGTGAAATATAAGCTGACAGTTGACTCAACTGCAGTTACCGGCATATACGACCAGTGGAACAACACAACAAAGATAGAATTCACAGTCAGACCGCTCGAAGATTATTCAACAGTAGATTTCACTATCTCCGGCATTGACGGACCGGCGGTGGTGCAGCTCCTCAGCAAATCTGATGCACCGGTCTACTCCGCTCCGGTAGTCAACGGCCACGCTGTTTTCATGCATGTGTTGCCAAACACCTACTATGCCCGCCTGTTTGTAGATGCAAATTCCAACGGCAGATATGATGACGGAAGCTACACCCTCGGCCTGCAGCCCGAGGAGGTGTACTACTACCCCAAAAAGCTCAATGTCAGGAAAAAATGGGATGTGGAGCAGTCCTGGAATGTGACAGAACTGCCCATCGACCAGCAGAAACCTTCCGATATCAAGAAAAACAAGCCTAAACCCAAACCCGGCGAACTGCCGGAGGAAACAGATGAGGAGACAGACGAGGAAGACGAATTCTTCATTCCCGGAAGCTCAACATCTCCCGGCAACAGACCCAACGGTAAGCGAAACAACCGTGTGAGGCAGAATTCCGGTGGCAACAGGCTCGCAATCTAAACTATATATCATGGCTGACACAAAACCACAACTGCGCGACATTATGCCTGAGCCCACACTCAGACGCCTGCCCTGGTATCTCGCTTATGTGAGTATGCTCAGGAGCAGAAATGTGGAGTATGTGTCATCCACGGCTATATCGAAGGAGATAAACGTCGATGCATCGCAGATTGCAAAAGACCTGTCGTTTCTCAACATCAGGGGCAAAACCCGCATCGGCTACGCCGTGGCTGCGCTCGAAAGGGTGCTCCGATCATACCTCGGGTTCAACCGCGACCATCATGCCGTGCTCATAGGTGTAGGCTCGCTCGGAAGAGCCCTGATTACCGACTCCGGCCTTACCCGCTACGGCCTTGACATTGTTGCCGGTTTTGATGTCGACCCGGCTGTTGTGGGCAGCACTATAATGAATGTGCCGGTATTTGACATCACAGCGCTCCCCGCGGTGAGAGAATCGTTAGGGGCTGATATCGCAATCATTACAGTGCCGGTGGAGCAGGCGCAGCATACTGCAGATATCGCTATTGCTGCCGGTGCCAAGGCTTTATGGAATTTCACCCCCTTCCGCATCCGCACCCCCGAAGGCATTGTGGTGCAGAACACCTCCATCTACGCCCACCTTGCTGTGATGTACAACCGGCTGAATATCAAATCCGACTCCAAATGAAAGCTATAGCATTCAACCGCCACGCCGGATACCCCGTACCGGTGCCACCCGAAGTGGAGATTATTGTAGACTCGGCAACAGTGGCGGCCGGACGCCCGGTATTCCTTCCCGATTTTTCACAAGGCTGGGTGGCGAGGCTGTACCCGGCATTTAAAATATCACGTCTCGGCAAGGATATCGCAGCAAAGTTTGCCGACCGTTACTACGATTCTTTTACAATCGCCATGCGCCTCGTATCCCCCGAACTTGAGCAGAGTCTCACTGCGGCCGGCGCTCCCCGCGGGGTGCTCGGGCTCTACGACTATTGCCTGGCTCTCGGCCCCTGGATAGAGGTGCCCGACAGCGAAAAACCGGTTGAGATAAAGTGCGGCGGACTCGACTGCACCCTGGCTCCCGGCCAGATGCTCATCAATGAGGCTGTGGAGTCGCTGAGCCGCTACGCAACCCTCAAGATGGGCGACGTAGTGATGCCATGCTCACTCCCCGCAATGATTTCCGTTACGCCGGGCAGCGACATCACAGTCACTCTCGGCTCTGAGGAGCTCACCACATTCCGCATCCGCTGACCGGATTACCCACATGTCTGCGGGAGCACGTGGCTCCTTTGCCACATGCTCCCACGAAGCTTATTTTTTTCGTGACGGATCGCAGGTGAGTCCTACCCCTAATTTCTTGAAAATCTTGTGGTCAACCTCTCCGAGCATCACTGTGGAGTGCATCTCGCAGCCTCTCAGCTCCGGCAGTTTCTCCAGCGCCTTGCGGCACTCCTCGTTGTGGGTGCTCAGCACCGAAAGTGCCACGAGCACCTCATCCGAGTGCAACCGCGGATTGTTGCTGCGCAGGTAGCTTGTCTTGGTGTGCTGGATAGGCTCTATCATCTCCTGAGGTATGAGTTTCAGGTTGTGGTCAATGCCGGCAAGATGCTTTATGGCGTTGAGTATCAGCGCTGAGCTCGGTCCTAACAGGCCGCTTGTCTCTGCGGTGATGATTGTGCCGTCGCAAAGCTCTATTGCCGAGCTGGGACGGCCGCTCGCCTGGGCGCGGTCTCTTGCCGCCTTAATTGTGCGGCGGTATGTGATGTCTATCTTGGCCTGTTTTAGCAGAAGCGCTATCTTGTTCACCTCATCGTCATTTCCCTCACCCTGGGCAAGGTTGTTAAGTGCGGTGAAGTAGCGTCGTATAATCTCATTTTTCGACGCGTTGCAGCACACCTCGTCATCATTGATGCAGAATCCCACCATATTCACCCCCATGTCGGTAGGCGATTTATAGGGATTCTTGCCGTAGATACCCTCGAAAAGAGCGTTTAGCACCGGGAATATCTCGATATCACGGTTGTAGTTGATAGCGGTCTTGCCGTAAGCCTCGAGGTGAAACGGGTCTATCATATTGACATCGTTGAGGTCGGCCGTAGCAGCCTCGTAGGCAATGTTGACCGGATGTTTGAGTGGAAGGCTCCACACCGGAAATGTCTCAAACTTGGCATATCCGGCCTCAACACCTCTCTTATGCTCATTATACAGCTGGCTGAGACACACAGCCATCTTGCCGCTGCCCGGGCCGGGAGCAGTGACAATCACCAGCGGACGGCTGGTTTCGATATAGTCGTTGTTGCCGAAGCCTTCGTCTGAGGTGATTAGGCCCACATTGTTGGGGTAGCCCTCGATTGTATAGTGGTAATACACCTTTATGTCCATGCGTTCGAGCCTCTGGCGGAATGCATCGGCGCTTATCTGGCCATTGTAGTGGGTCACTACAACCGAGCTCACCAGAAATCCGCGGTTCTGGAACTCGGTGCGCAGACGCAGCACATCCATATCGTAGGTGATGCCGAGGTCGCTCCTCACCTTGTTTTTCTCAATGTCAAGGGCACTGATAACAATCACTATCTCAGCCTGATCCTTCAGCTGCTGAAGCATACGCAGCTTGCTGTCCGGCTGAAATCCGGGCAAAACCCTACTGGCATGATAATCATCGAATAGCTTACCTCCGAGTTCGAGGTAAAGCTTGTTGCCGAACTTTGAAATCCGGTCCTTAATGTGTTCAGACTGTATCTTCAGATACTTGTCGTTGTCAAATCCGTATGTCATAACGGATTGCAAAGTTACTACAATTCATCCGTTCATGCAACACTGCGACCCCCATGTTTTTTCTTTGGGCTTCAAAGTCAATCTATTTTGGCGGTTTCGGTGTTAGAAGAGTATGAACGGATTGATAATCGGTATAGCACTACCCTTTGTTGGCACCGCGCTCGGAGCCGCATGCGTGTTCCTGATGCGGCGCGCCATGCCTTCAGCGCTGCAAAAGGCGCTCACCGGATTCGCTGCCGGAGTGATGGTGGCCGCGTCGGTGTGGTCGCTCATCATACCCTCTATTGAAATGACCGGCAAGGAGGGGTTGGCAAGCGTTTTGCCGGCTGTGGTCGGCTTTGCCGCAGGAGTGCTTTTTCTGCTGCTGCTTGACGAGGTGATACCGCATCAGCACATTGAGAGCAACCTCAGTGAGGGACCGCGATCTCACCTTTCGCGCACCTCCAAACTCGTTTTTGCAGTGACTCTCCACAACATCCCTGAGGGTATGGCGGTTGGGGTTGCTCTTGCCGCCGCGCTGGAGCACAACGCCTATATGCCTATGGCCGCAGCTGTGGCTCTGTCCATAGGCATTGCCATTCAGAACTTTCCTGAGGGAGCCATTGTGTCGATGCCCTTGCGGAGCGCAGGCAACTCACGCCTCAAATCGTTTATAATAGGAGCCGGCAGCGGCATTGTCGAGCCAATCGGTGCGTGCATCACTATTTTTCTCGCATCGCTGGTGCTGCCGGTGTTGCCCTACCTCCTCGCCTTTGCCGCCGGGGCGATGATGTATGTCGTGGTGGAGGAACTCATTCCGGAAACCCAACAGGGACGACACTCAAACATCGGCACCCTCGGCTTCGCTTTCGGCTTCCTTCTTATGATGACCCTCGATGTCCTCCTCGCCTGATCCACCATACCCCTCATTCCTATCGCAGGCCATACCCTCAAAAAGATTATGTAACTTATGTATAGGCACATACTCATCTCTTTTTACGGATGCGGCATAATCAGGATAGCTTGCTTCGATGGAATTTAATAATCTGATCAATGAGCGACCCAATGCCCATGCCATATTTACCGGAACAGCATTGCCTATCTGCTTGTATTTTGAAGATAATGAACCGCAGAATTCCCAGTCATCGGGGAAGGTCTGTATGCGGGCATATTCACGGATGGTCAGCGGACGAGTTTCAAGCGGATGGCAACGCTCAGTCTGTTTCTGAGCCGGAGAGCATGTGAGAGTCAGGCTCGCCTCATTCATGGACAGTCTTCTTGCCATGCCTGTTTTACCACCTCCGAGATCATAGCTTCCTCCCATATATTCTCTTGCCACTTCAGGAGGCAGATCCCGCCAGTCTCCGCCTTCAGGCACCTGCTTGAGAACATGGTATTTTTTTTCAGGATATTTTTGTCCCTCACTCTGTGGCACCTCGCATTTGTACAGTGTTCCTGAATGAAAGGCATCGTGTAGAGTTCTTAATTCACCGCATACACAAGGCCACTTGAATGAAGCTTTGTCAAACAAATCATTGCGGATGGCCACAAGTATCAGCCTTTCCCGTTTTTGAGGAACATTATATAATATCGCTCTCAGAACTCTGGGTTCAATGAGTGTATATCCCAACTCGTCTATGACAGATTTTATTGTTGTCAGAGTTCTGCCGTTGTCATGTTCCATCAGACCCTTGACATTCTCTGCCATGAATACTTTGGGACGAGTTTCCTTGACAGCACGAGCCAATTCAAAGAATAATGTGCCTCGTGTCTCCTCGAAACCAAGTCTTTTGCCCGCATATGAAAATGCCTGGCAGGGGAATCCTCCTGTCAGCAGGTCAACTTTTCCTGCATAAGCATTAAAGTCCAGGTCGTGTATATCTCCTTCCACAACATTCCAGTGCGGCATATTTTTTCTGAGGGTTGCGCATGCATCCTTGTCAAATTCATTCAGTAAAATGTGCTCGAATCCGGCTTTATGCATTCCAAGAGCAAGGCCACCTCCGCCAGCAAACAGTTCAATGGATGTAAATGGCCGTGCGGATTCAACATCCTTCTCCTCCTCCCATCTTGATGATAACATCTGGCTTATTTCCGGAGAAAAAGTTAGCTCTTTTGCCAGAAGATACCTTGACCCGTCATTTGAGATGTGGATTCTGCACTTTCCGGACGCTATCCATTTGTCAACGGTGCTTCTTGACACACCGGCAATGTCGGCGAAATTGTTAAGCGATATTTTTGTTTCCGGGGTCATGATTTCAGACTTTCAAAACCTTCGTATGTTGAAAACGCAAGGAGATACAGACTTGTCAGAATGTCCGCATGTTCCTTCGTCAATTCGCTGTACACAGAATTCTGTAATTTCAATCCGGGATTCTCGCGCACCACATCCTCGATAATATCGGGCAAAGCCATGCATAACTTGAAGAATGCCTTGTCGTCGTCAAATACCATTGCATAGAATCTGTCTATGGACATTCGTCTTATCTTTTTATGTTCACGTGCAACCCCGTCAAGAGATATCCTCCACGATATGTCCCTTGATTTTTTAGAGATTACCTCCACAAGGTAGCATGTGGCCTCGTCATCGTCAAGCAATTTTCCCTGCATTTTCATGTATGTTTTCTGAGATGACGCTGAGTTCATGGTATTATGTTTGTTTTTCATCTCCACATATATGTGGTTCTCCGCATTCTCAACATCGAAGCCTGCATGAGGCACGCTCCAGCCATTATTTGCATAGTGAAACAGATTCTGATGGAAATATCCAATCTTGTTTGTGTTTGATTTGTCAATCTGACGGAAGCATTCATCTTCAACAGCTTGCTCAATAGACTTGTTGTATACCTTTGCGTCAAAGGTAAGTTTTATTGGGTCTATGATATTTTCATTGAATTGTGTAAGAGTTATCTCACGTCGGTACGCCTCTACCGTTTTCTTTACGTGTTGGTATATATCTTCATCAGAAATGAATCCGAGATTGTAATTTCTCATGTCTGTATATGCTTTTAGAAAGTGATGGTTGCCGAAGTCAACTCAGCAGTTATGCAAAGGTAGTGAAATGTAAGGAATTCTCAAAAGTGGATATGATGCCGTCTGGCTGGCTGCATATCCTTGGTCCCCTATATAGGTGGATATTTTTATAAAAAAGGAGATAAGCGGGGGCTTATCTCCTTTAAAGTGTGGGGCGTTGCCGTGTTATTCCGCTTTTTTTGCGGTTTTCTTGGCGGCAGGTTTCTTTGCTGCGGCTTTTTTTGCGGGGGCTTCGGCTTTGGGTGCCGCTTTTTCGCGAAGGGCGTGCTCTTCGTTGTAGTGCTCGAGGTTCTGGCGCATCGAGCTCACTTCTTTGTTGAGTGTCTCGATCTCTGTGGCCTGGTTGCGTATGGTTTTGAGCAGTGAGTTGAGCTCTTCGTTTTCAATTGACAGGGGATATTGCTCCTCAACGCGCACAATGAAGTCGGCAAGCACGTTCATGTAGTTTGTAAACGCCTGGAAAGGTGTTTCGTACGGGCTGAAGTGGGAGTGCACTGCGCCGTCGTTCATGTGCTTGGTGGCCATGTAGAAGAGGTGGTCAGATGCCTGGAGATAGTACCAGTCCTGTTTCAGGCGGCGGTCGTCGCACAGGCGCACGCGCTCTGCCACTGAGTAGAGCTTGTTGAAGGCTTCGTTCTGCAGCTTGTTGCCGAGCCACGCGGAGGTGTCGCGGGCTTCATCTGCCCATGAGATGGGGTGCATGATGGAGAGTTCGCCCACCGGTTTGAGTTTGGTGACAGCCTCGCTGGGTGTCCAGAAGTCGATGCCGCGTTCCTTGGCGAAGCGGGGCAGTGCTTCGAGGAACTGGAATATGCCGGTGTCGCGGTTTTGCAGCTCGCCGAATGTCTCGAGGTTCATGAACAAGTTCACAATCTGTTCGTCGGCGGGTGTGTTTGCAATCCAGTCAATGTATTTGTCGGCGGTGAGGGGATATGCGTCCCATTCGGGGTTGCTGAAGCGGAAGCTGATGTCGTCGCTGAGCTTGGAGTTCTTGAGCAGGAGTTTCAGCTTGGGTGCGCTGGCTGCGGAGTATACATAGTTGGGCGATTTCCAGCCGAGGATGTGCTTTGCACCTTCGGTAATCACTCCCTTGTAGCCCATGGCTGCAATCTGGGGAGCGAGGTCGTCGCAATATATCAGCTCGGTGTTGCGGAGCACTTTGGGGCGCACTCCGAAGAGCTCGAAAATCTTGTCGTCGTGGGCTTTTACCTGTGCGGCGAACTCCTCGGGGTCGGCGAGCGATGACAGGGAGTGGGCATATGTCTCTGCAAGGAATTCCACTTTGCCGGTGTCGGCGAGTTTTTTGAGCAGGTCGATGAATTCGGGCACATAGTGCTCGCACTGTTCGAGTGCAACGCCGGTGATGGAGAGCGCGCAGCGGAATGCTCCGTTGCTTTCCTGAATCATGCGCAGCAGGCTTTCCGCTGCGGGGATGTAGCTGTGGTGGGCTATCCGGGTAATGATGTCGTCGTTTGCAAAATCGTCATAGTAGTAGTGGTCGTTGCCTATGTCGAAGAAGCGGTATCTTTTGAGCCTGAACGGCTGGTGGATCTGAAAATAAAAACAAATTGCTTTCATGATGTCAGTCTGGTATTCTTTTTTTTGATGTTTTACTTCGTGATTCTCAGGGGTCAGTGGCGGTAGCTGTCAATGACTCTGCGGTAGATGTCTATCACCTTTGCTCCGGCTTTGTCCCAGGTGATGCGGTTCACCTCGTCGAGGCCGTCCTCGCGCAGCTGGTTGTACATTGCGGGGTATGTGATGATAGAGTTGATGGCGTCGGCCATTGCGTCGATGTCCCAGTAGTCGGTTTTGATTACGTTGTCAAGGATTTCGGCGCAGCCGCTCTGCTTGGAGATTATCGACGGCACCCCAATCTGCATCGCTTCGAGGGGTGATATGCCGAATGGTTCTGACACTGAGGGCATTATGTATACATCGCTTGCCTTGAGCATTTCATACACCTGCTTGCCTTTCTGGAAGCCGGGGAAGTGGAAACGGTCGGCGATGCCGCGCTCTGCGGCGAGGAGAATCATTTTGTCCATCATGTCGCCGCTTCCGGCCATTACAAAGCGCACGTTGTGGTTGTTTTTGAGCACTTTGGCGGCGGCTTCAACGAAGTATTCGGGGCCTTTCTGCATTGTGATTCGTCCGAGGAAGGTGACAATTTTTTCCTTGGGCTTGGACACTTTGAGGTTAAGGAGCTCATCGCTCAGGGGGGTGACGGCGTTGTGCACGGTTGTCACCTTGGCGGGGTCAATGCCGTATTTTTCAATGACGGTCTGACGGGTGAGGTTGCTGACGGTGATGATGTGGTCGGCGTGGTTCATGCCATCTTTCTCGATGCCGAACACTGTGGGGTTGACGTTGCCGCGCGAGCGGTCGAAGTCGGTTGCATGCACATGGATGACGAGGGGCTTGCCTGTCACCTGCTTGGCGTGAATGCCGGCGGGGTAGGTGAGCCAGTCGTGGGAGTGGATGATGTCGAAGTCGAGAGTGCGTGCTATCACTCCGGCGCATATCGAGTAGTTGTTGATCTCATCGAGCAGGTTGTCGGGGTAGCGGCCTGAGAATTCGATACATCCGAGGTCGTTGGTGTGCATGTAGTTGAAGTCGGCGTAGATATGGTCGCGCAGGCGGTAGTAGAGGTCGGGGTTCATCACCGAGCCTATGCGTTGCTCAACATACTCGCGGTTGACATCGCGCCACACAATGGGCACTTGCGATGCGCCGATTATCTGTGCGAAGCTTTTGTCTTCGTCGCCGAAGGGTTTGGGGATGACGAATGATATGTCCATGTCGCCACACTCCCACATACCTTTTGTGAGGCCGTAGCTGGCGGTGCCGAGTCCGCCGAGGATATGAGGTGGGAATTCCCACCCAAACATTAATGCTTTCATGGAGTGTGGGGATTACATATTGAATTTCTTGAGGGTAGTGAGCGTGCGGAGAATCTCGGCCACGTTTGTGATGTGGCTGATTGCGCCGCGTCCGCTGAACGGCGGGTTGCCGTCGTAGAGCTGTGAGAGTGAGCCTATGCAGCCCTGGGTCATTTCGTCCTCGTAGCCTATGAGCATGCGGTCGATGTAGCTGACGCCGCTCATGCCGAACACCCTGAGGTATGCGTCGGCGTAGAATCCGAACAGCCAGGGGCGTGCGGGGCCGTTGTGGAGTGCCATCTCGCGCTCCTCGGGTGAGCCGAGGTAGTGGGGCCGGTAGCCGAAGCTTTTCGGCGAGAGGGTGCGCAGGCCTTTGGGGGTGAGGAGCTCGCGGGTAACAACGTCGAGCACTCCCTTGCGCTGGCGGCGGTCAAGCGGCGAGTAGTCGAGGCCGATTGCAACTGCCATGTTGGGGCGCACCGAGGGGTCGGCGTAGGTGCCGTTGACATAGTCGTAAAGGTAGCCGTAGTCGTTGAGGAAGGCGTCGATGAAAGCGGGTTTCATCTTTTCGGCTGTCTCGAGCCAGAGGCTGCGCTCGGAGTTGAGGTCGTCGATGTCTTCTGTCAGGGCGGCGGCAAACATCAGGGCGTTGTACCATAAGGCGTTGAATTCCACAAGGTAGCCGGTGCGGGGCACTAAGGGACGGCCATACATGGCTGCGTTCATCCACGATACGGGGTTTGTGGCTCCCATTGTGAATACCATGCCGTTTTCCTCTACCCGCAGGTTGGGGTGACGGTTTTCAAGGATGTATGCCATAATCTCGCGGATAAATGGCAGGTAGCGTTCTCTTGCTGCTTCGGTGCCGTATGCTTTGGCATACTGCTGGAGCGCCCACATGCACCACAGGGGTATGTCAGGCAGGTCGATGCCTTGTATGCGGGGTGAGAGCTCGGCTGTGTTCATGAAGTGCACCAGGGCTGCGCGTGCGCTTTCCATGATGGCTTCATAGTCATCGCGGTGGTTGATGGCGATGGTGGCACCCGGCAGCGCCATGAACGTGTTGCGCGCCAGCACTTTGCCCCAGGGATATCCGCTGATGAGGAATTCGCCGTCCTTGTCTTTGAGGTAGCACTGCTTGGCGGCGTTCTTGAGGCAGTTGAAGAAGCTTGTGCGGCATGTGCGCGAAGCTATCTCGGCCTCGTACATCTTTGTGAGCGAGCGAGGTGACACTTCGCTCACGCCGGCGGAGAATATGATTGATTCGCCTTTTTTGATGGGTATCTCGAATGTGCCGGGCACCCAGAGGTCTTCAGTATAGGGCACTCCGCGTTCAAGGTCCTTGAGGTATTCGAAGCCTTTGTACCAGTGGGGGTCGTAGGTCCACTCGGGCTTGCGGCTGAACTGCATGAACAGTGTGGGATATCCGTCATAGAGGCGTGCGGCCACGCCGTTTGCCACTTCGGGGCAGTCGGTGTTGAGCGCCGAGTTCTCCACGCACAACTGGTTTGCTTCCCTGAAAGCGAGCATCGGCTTGAAGCGCAGAGTGGTGGCGCTGTGGGCGTCCACGAGGGTGTAGCGTATCAGCAGGCGGTTTTCGTGGGAGATAAAGATTTTTTCTTTGGTGAGAATGACTCCCCCTACGCGGTAGGTTGTTCTGGGCACACTCTCACAGTCGAATTCTCTTATATACTTGTGTCCCGCCGGGCTGTACACCCCTCCGCTGTAGCGGTGGAGGCCAAGGTTGAATGGAGCGCCGTGCTGTATCACGGTGACATCCATCGACGACAGGAGCACATGTGAGGAATTGCCCATTTCGGGGATGGGTATCACCAGCAGGCCATGCTGCTTGCGGGTGTTGCAGTCCACCACCGAGGTACAATGATAAGCACCGCTCTGATTAGTGCGCAGCATCTCCTTCATCAGGGATTGCTCCAGATTAATCATGAGGTTTTTATCAAATTTCAAGTAGCTCATGTTATATTATAATTAAGGTATTATTGTCAGACTCTATGTCGGATGGTTTGGAATAGGACACGAATGTAAGCCTATTTCCACTAATATCCAAAAAAAAAGGACAAATTTTTACAATTTGCCCCGTTTTTCGATAAAAATACTGTTTAATGCCGGGTGTCAGGCGGTTGCGGTGCGCGAAATTCTGCGCAACTGCCATGTTATCATACCGAGTGTCACAACCGTTGAACAGATGTCGCTCACCGGAAACGACCACCACACTCCGTCGAGCCCCAGACTCTTGGGCAGCAGCAGAAGCAGGGGTATGAGGAATATCACCTGGCGGGTGAGGCTGAGGAATATTGATTTGGGCGCGTTGCCTATGGCCTGGAAAAAGGTTGTGGACACTATCTGGAATCCCACGCACCAGAACGCGAGCATTGCAAATGAGAAGGCGCGGGCTGTCTGCCTTATCAGTTCGCCGTCGGTGGTGAAGGCTCTGGCTATCAGTTCTGGGAATGACAGGCCGAAAGCGCAGCCGAGGGTACAGATAGCGCTGCTCCAGCCCACAGCGAGCCAAAAGGCGTGTTTGAGGCGGTCAAGCCGTCCGGCGCCGTAGTTGTAGCCGATGATGGGCTGCAGCCCCTGGCATATCCCGACCACCACCATGACCAACAGCGAGGTGTAGGTGGTGAAGATGCCGGCAGCCGCCACGGCATTGTCGCTGCCGTAGTGAATGAGCGAGCGGTTGACGATGATGTTGATCGCGCTTCCGGCGAGATTCACAACCGAGGGCGCGGCGCCAATCGCTATCATGCCGGCGATGATGTGCCACCGCAGCCGGTAGATGCCCCGCTTGAAGCGTAGCGTGCTTGCAGGCAAGCAGAAATGACCGAGCACAAACACGGCCGATATGGACATGGATATGTCGGTGGCAATGGCGGCTCCCTTGATACCCATGTCGAGTACAAAGATGAATATAGGGTCGAGAATAAGGTTTACACCGGCGCCGATGAACATGCTGAGCATAGCCTTGACAGGGTAGCCGCTGGCGCGCATGATGTTGTTGAAGCTGAATGTCACATTCATCACCAGCATGCCCGGCAGCAGGTATAGCATAAGGTCGCGGGCGTAGGGCAGGGAGGCATCGCTGGCACCGAAAGCCCGGAGTATGTCATCGAGAAATATGGCGAATACCGAAAGGTAGGCGAGGGCTATTGATATTGTCAGCACAAGGGCGTTGCCGAGTACCCTCTCCGCCGCTTTGAAATCCTTGGCGCCGAGCAGTATAGACACCCTGGCCGAAGCTCCCGCGCCGATGAGCACGCCGAGAGCGGCGCTCACATTCATCACCGGAAAGGTTATGGCGAGCCCTGCGATAGCCTCGGTACCGACCCCCTGACCGATGAAAATACGGTCCACAACATTGTATAGCGACACAATGAGCATTCCCACCACAGCCGGCAGGCTGTAGCTCCACAGCAGCCGGCCGATGCTGCCGGTCTCGAGCTTGTTAAGATTGCCCTGCAAGGGCGCGTTGTCCTTATCCATTACGGCTGCAAAGGTACGAAAAAAGCCGCCCCTGCGCAAAGATTGCTTCGAGGATGGTGCGCGCGGTATGACAAGATTTCCGGTTATCAGAATATTTGGTTATATTTGCGTATGGATAAGACAAAAGATACCCCCCATATTGTAAGAGTGAAGGATTTTAGAATTGACTCTGATTACTCGTCATGGTTTTCCGAAATTATTTTGCGATACCGTTCCGCACAGGTTAAAGCCACATTCAGAGTGAATGAGGAAAAGTTACGCTTCAACTGGAGCATAGGACGGGATCTTGTAATGCGTAAAGCGGAAGAACGCTGGGGCTCAGGGGTTGTGGAACAGCTGAGTTTTGACTTGCAGAATACATTTCCGCATGAGAGTGGATTCAGTTCCCGCAATCTGTGGAGGATGAAACAATGGTATCTTTTCTTCTCCACTCCGGAGGCTCTTGAAAAACTGCCACGGCTTGTGGCAGAATTGCAACAGGCTAATGCAAACCCGAATATAAAACTGCCACAGACCGTGGCAGAAATAGACGGAGAGAAGGTATTCCCTATTATCCTGGGAATGGTAGGCTGGGGACAGCAGAGCGATATTATTTCAAAATGTTCCTCAATCGATGAAGCCCTGTTCTATCTGAAACAGTGTATTGTTGAAGGACTGAGTAGAACAGCCTTAAATCAATGCATTAAATCACGCCTATATGAGAACTATGGTAAGGCGCTTACCAATTTCAAAAAATTCCTTCCGGAAACCCAATGCAAACTTGCGCAAGAGATTACCAAGGATAATTATGACTTTGGATTCGTCACAATGCCTAAAGGATACGATGAAAAGAGACTGGAAGATGCCCTTGAGCAGAACATCACCCGTTTTCTTCTCGAACTGGGCACCGGATTCGCTTTTGTCGGTCGGCAGAAAGAGTTTATCGTCAATGGCCGTAGCAGGCGTATTGATATGTTGTTCTACCATATCAGACTGAAAGCGTATGTGGTTGTCGAACTCAAAGTAAGGCCATTTGAACCGGAATTTGCAGGCAAACTCAACTATTATGTAAGCGCGGTCGATGAATTATTGAAAGGACCCGATGATAATCCTACTATCGGATTGCTGATATGCAGTGACAAGGATGAGACTGAGGTGCGTTGGGCATTCAGGGGCGTGAGTACACCGATGGGGGTGGCTTCTTTTGACAATGTGAATACTATGGACGATACAGCTCTTTTGCCATCTGCAGAGGAACTTCAGGCTCGGGTTCGTATGGTTGAAGAGTCATTAAATAATAAGTAGTCCTCGTAAATTATTTTATATCACATCATTAGTGTCTACTAATGATTCTATGTAATAAAAAACAGCTCCGCGGCGGGGTTCGTCGCGGAGCTGAGAAGAATTATATAAGGATTGCGGATTATTCGCTGATTATCACCATCACGGGGTTGTCGTCGGCCACAAGTTTGCCGGCCCAGTCAGGATGCTTGACCCCGGGGTTGTTTTCGAGCCACTTTATCACAGCCTCCGGACTGATGAGGCCTACAAATGCGCCGTCGGTGCTCACATAGCTCGGTATGAATGGCATGAATCCGGATATATCATCGGCAATTCCGTTGTCGGCGTTGCCTAAGGCTGTGGTGCCGGTTGCGCGGTCGTAGATGCCGATGTATTCGGAGTGGTCATCGTTCATCGGCCAGCCTTCGCTGATGCCGAACACCACTTTTTTGCCGTTCTCAGCCATGTCGGTCATGAACAGGTCGGAAGATGACGGTTTGCGTTTGTTGATTTCCTGCACCGGGAAGGCATGGCTGCCCATGTCGAAAATCAGGGAGTAGCCACAGCCCCGGGAGGTGATGGTGTAGATGGTGTCGCAGAGGGTTTCCCTGAGGTGAACCTCATTGCCGGCGCGGTATATCTGGGGCTGGAAATTGATATGGGTCTTGCCGTTGTTTGTCACTTGGACCAACTGCTGCATATTATCGCCGAGAACCTGGGTATAGCGTTTGTAATCGGTGTATCCGGAAAAGCTGTCGGGGAAAGGTGAGGCCAGTTTCTGCCCTTTGAAGGCGAACACAGAATCAATCACCGCTCCGCCCATGGCGAACTGCCTGTAAATCTTTCCGCGGTCATCGTTGTTTTCCTTAGGGCCTCCGGCCCAGATAGTTGAGTCGTTGACCACCATATTGGGATATGTGAAAGTGTTGATGCCTTCGAGAGCCTTACCGAGCAGATTGCCATCGGGAGTGAATATGAGCAGACCGTTACCGTTTGCCGGGCGCAGGAATATGCGCCCGCCGTTGATGTCGGTGCAGTGGTAGGGGTTGTTGAAATCCTCAGGCCCGTTGCCAAACTGCCCTATGTGGTTGAGAAACTTGCCGGTGTTGCGGTCAAATACCAGCACGCCCGTTTCAGACCTGAAGTTTGACACAATTACCTTGCTGTCGGTAACGGTAATCTGATAAGTGTCGTTTATCAGAGATGAATCGGTTGTTTCGAGCGGCACGAAAGCTATTTTGCTGCCGAGCTGAGAGGCCTTGAGCTTCTGCGGGTTGGTGATGGCTTCGGCCACATTGGCGGTGGCTACATCGCTGAAATCGCCTTTTGAACCGCCTGTTGTCCGGTTGGAACTGTTTGAGGAGCCGCAGGCGCACAGAGCCATACCTGCCGCGATGCCGATAAGATGAATTGTCTTCATTGTGATTCAGGGTAAAAACAGGTTTATTTTTATGTTAGACGTAGCGCGGCCGCATCCGGTTACACCCCGAACAAAATTTTTTTTAAAAAAGCTCCTCGGCGGGGGCGTCAATCCATTCAACATCCGTTATTCTAATCGCTTAGTCCGCGAATGGTGCCCCGGCGCAGTTCTTCGGTTAATATTCCATATACGTATGCCGGGCTTTCGATATAGAGATCGGTGCGCTTTTCACAGAGTTTGTCGAATGTCTGAGAATTATGAAACAGAAGCAGCGCTTCCTCAAGGCCAATATTTTGGTCTCTCATAATCCATTCCACCACACGTGCGGTGATGTATTCCACAAGAAAATCAAAATTATTGTCTGACTGCGTCATATCCGTTTTATGTATTTGAGAGATTCTTCCGTGGCAAAGAAATACTGGGAATTGAGGTCTTTATAAATCAGCCCTGCTACAACAGCATCAAGGTCGATGATTTCCATATCATAGAGTCCGAAGAGCCGTGCCATATTGTCATCCGCCACCGGACCAATTACTATGTCGTAGTTATGATGAAATTCTTCTCCTTCCTGCTTGCGGTTTGCCATTACAAACAATGCCCACTCCTTATCCGGATTATCGAACGCCTTAATGTTCAATCCGGCGGCTACAGCTTCATCAAGGTCAAACTCAAATTCTGTAACAGTAGGAGTACCTCCGAATCGTTCAGCAATTCGACGTGACCAATATACGGCCTGTTCCTTGATGTGGGTGGTATAGAATCCCTGGCCGAAGTCCTTGAACTTCTTGCCTTGCGACAAATCAATGTCAACTATCGGCTGATTGGAACCGTGGTAGAGTATCATGACACAGCACCTCCATTTTTTTGACATATTGCAGCCATATCCTCCACACACTCCTGCAACGACAGCTGATGTTCCGCTTCATAATTCCGGATTGAGAAATCCAACCCCTTGAAGCGGGAGAGGTAGTTGCAAGCCTCCTTCTTCGTCAACTTATACTTGCGGGCAAACAGACCAAGGCTCATCACTATATAATGAATCACATCGGATGAAACTGAATCCTTCGGTTTTAACATGACTTGTGCAGACACCCTTAATGCTTCGGACAATTTATTGATTGTCGAGAATGTGATAGCCCTGCCATTCTCAATCTTTGAAATTTCCGATTTAGTCACACCGACTTTTTCGCCCAACTGCTCTTGGGTAAGTCCAAGCTCTTTTCTCCGCTGGAGGAAAAGAGTCCCTATTTCATCGAATCTATCAGCCATAGCCATTCATATTATCGTATGCAAAGGTAATAAAAGTTTCCTATATTGGCAACAACGACTTCGGTGTTTTCGTTTTTATTTTGGCAGGGGGGGAGAAAGGGAAGCTACGCGGCGGGGGCGTCGCGGAGCTTCGGGTTGAGCAGGCGGCGGGCCGCCGGTATGTATAGCAACTATTATATGTGTCTTTAGAATAGATCGTGCAGTTAGGTCACACGGCTCTTGATTTGCAACTTTGTTTTTATTGCTTTAGTTTGCCTATCAGCATAATATTGTTGCCGTCAGGATCAATCGAGTCGCGGAATTTTTCAAGGTCACGCCTCTGTGAATCGCTCATTTTGTTATTGGGCAGCCAGCGGTCCTCGATGCGGTCAAGCAATAGACCCGGCTCCCATATCTGCACAAAATAGCCGTCACGAAAATTGCCCAAAGACACAGGTGCATTGCCCATATAGTCATTTATGACGGTAGCATTCGACAATTCTACGGTCTGTTTGTCATACCAGATATTGCGCTTCTGCGGACTGTTTGCGACGGCATAAGCTATTGCCTTAGGCAACTCGATGCCTATGTACCAAGATCCCGGCTCTTTGACATTTTTTTCTTTAAGAAATGCGCGGGGATGGATTTTGTTGTTCACATAATCGTATGCGTATAGTGTGTCGTTGGATGTGGTCATGAACACATTTGTGGGCACATTGCGGTAAGCCCACATTTCATTGTCGAGCCCAACAACTTCCTGCGCGTCATTTAGCAGCGATACGCTCAGAGCAGGGTAGAAGACAGACTTCACAGAGTCGGTCTGAGGGTCGAACGTAAGCGCTGTCGCAGTGTCATCCTGATCATCGAATGTCAGTGACACTGCAGAAATCGTACCGTCTGTATTGTTGAAGAATATTGATTTCGCAAGTTTGGGAATGCTGTGGCTTCGAATGAACTTTCCCTTAAGGTCATATTCCAACGTGGGCTGAGGGCTATACCATGGCACTATGAAGATACTTCCCCTGGCTTCATCAATCAAGGCATCATATACGAGCTGATATTCTCCGGGTCCCATACCCTGAGCTCCCACATTACCAATGAAGTCCCCTTTTCTGTCAAATAGCATGACCGGAGACATACCTCCCTAAATGACAGCGATGTAGTTGTCGGATACAACCGCTTTATGTGGTTTGAATATGGCAGAGTCGCTATTCTCAAAATTGACTACAGTATAGTTATCAATCAAATCGCTCAGCTTTATGTCCTTGACTCCTGTTGATTTGCTTTCATCCAGTTCTATGTAAGCAAACGGGGCGCCTGATTCGTCTGATGCGTTGCCATGGCTTGCACTACAACCGGTTATTGCCAGCAGAAGGGTTGTGATAAATAGAATTCTGAACATTTTTTTGATTTAGTAGCATATTTTATAATAAGAAGCAAAGGTAGTTGAACAAAGGGCTTACCTCCAAATATTTCCGTATGTTGCAGAGCATGGTTTTATAGCAGGATGTTGGTGTGGATGGTGTGCGAATTATCCCTATATAATATAACGTTGCATAAGACACATCCCAATAACTTGGTGTTTTCGTTTTGATTTTGGCAGGAGGAGAGAAAGGGAAGCTCCGCGGCGGGGGCGTCGCGGAGCTTCGGGTCGAGCAGGCGGCGGGCCGCCTGTGTGGGGGATTATGTGAGGGGTGCGGTTACATCATGCCGCCCATGCCGCCCATTCCGGGTGCGGGCATTGCGGGTGCGGGGTTCTCCTCTTTCTTTTCTGCGATGACGCATTCTGTTGTGAGGAACATGCCTGCGATTGATGCGGCGTTTTCAAGCGCTACACGTGTCACCTTGGCGGGGTCGATGACTCCGGCGGCAAGGAGGTTTTCGTATGAGTCGGTGCGTGCGTTGTAGCCGAAGTCGTCTTTGCCTTCTTTTACTTTCTGCACTACTACGGCTCCTTCCACTCCGGCGTTTGCAACAATCTGACGGAGGGGTTCTTCGATGGCGCGTTTCACAATGAGGATGCCTGTTGTCTCGTCGTCGTTGTCGCCTTTGAGGCCTTCGAGTTTCTCAACGCAGCGTATGTATGCAACTCCTCCGCCGGGCACAATGCCTTCGGCGATAGCGGCGCGTGTTGCGCTGAGGGCGTCGTCAACGCGGTCTTTTTTCTCTTTCATCTCAACTTCGCTGGGTGCGCCGATGTGGAGCACAGCCACGCCGCCGGCGAGTTTGGCAAGGCGTTCCTGGAGTTTTTCGCGGTCGTAGTCGCTTGTGGTCTGCTCGATCTGAGCTTTGATCTGGGCTACGCGTGCAGCGATGGATTCTTTGTTGCCTGAGCCGTTGACAATGGTGGTGTTTTCTTTGTTGACGGTCACTTTCTCGGCGCGTCCGAGGTAGTCGAGTGTTGCGCTTTCGAGCTTCATGCCTTTCTCTTCGGAGATTACAACTCCGCCGGTGAGCACTGCGATGTCCTCGAGCATTTCTTTGCGGCGGTCGCCGAATCCGGGGGCTTTTACGGCGCAGATTTTGAGGGAGCCGCGGAGGCGGTTCACAACGAGGGTTGCGAGGGCTTCCTGGTCAACATCCTCGGCAATGATGAGGAGCGGGCGTCCGCTCTGGGCTGTTGCTTCGAGGATGGGGAGCATATCCTTGAGGTTGGATATTTTTTTGTCGAAGAGGAGTATGTAGGGGCTGTCCATCTCGCACTCCATTTTTTCGGGGTTTGTGACGAAGTAGGGTGAGATGTAGCCGCGGTCGAACTGCATGCCTTCCACAATGTCGACGGTTGTTTCGGTGCCTTTGGCTTCGTCCACGGTGATGACGCCTTCTTTCTTCACTTTTTTCATTGCCTCGGCGATGAGTCGGCCGATGGCTTCGTCGTTGTTTGCGCTGACGCGTGCCACATCTTCGATTTTCTTGAAGTCGTCGCCTACTTCCTGCGCCATGCCGCGGATGCCTTCAACCACTGTTGCAACAGCTTTGTCAATGCCGCGCTTGATGTCCATGGGGTTTGCGCCTGCGGCAACGTTCTTGAGGCCTACGTTGATGATTGCCTGGGCGAGGACTGTGGCTGTTGTTGTGCCGTCACCTGCGTCGTCGCCTGTTTTTGATGCCACTTCCTTGACGAGCTGGGCGCCCATGTTCTGGAAGGGGTCTTCGAGTTCAACCTCGCGTGCGACACTCACACCGTCCTTTGTGATGTGGGGAGCGCCGAATTTTTTCTCGATGATTACGTTGCGGCCTTTGGGGCCGAGGGTTACTTTGACTGCGTCGGCGAGGGCGTCAACGCCTTTCTTGAGCTCTTCGCGAGCTTTGATTTCAAATTTTATTTCTTTAGCCATGATGTTTTTCTGTTAAAGGTTAGTCGGCCAGGATCGCGAGGATGTCGCTCTGGCGCATGATAAGGTATTTTTCGCCGTCAAGCTCAACTTCGGTGCCGGCATATTTGCCATAGAGCACGTTGTCGCCTTTGGCAACAATCATTTCTTCGTCCTTTGTGCCGTTTCCGGTAGCGAGCACGGTGCCTCTGAGGGGCTTTTCCTTAGCTGAGTCGGGGATGATGATTCCGGCTACTGTAACCTCTTCGGCAGCGCTTGGCTGGATGAGGACTCTGTCGGCCAATGGTTTGATATTCATAATGTAGTATTTTGGTTATTGTTTGTTTTCGTTTACGGTTGTTTTATGAGCATATTCCGTGCCAAAGGCGAGATTGTGACATTTTACTGCCAAAATGACAAGGCATGCTGACATGATAGCATCGGAAGATAGAACAATCGAGGGGTGGCAGGGGTTCACGCTTTTTCTGTCGGGAGGGCGGAGGCTATTGCTGCACGGGTGGTTTCCATCAGAGCGGCTGTGTCGTGGCCGTCGGCAGAGGGGTGGATGGGTGGATGGATTGTGAGTGTTATGTGTCCGGGCCGGGGAAATTTTTTGAAACGCGGCATCACTGCGAAGGCTCCGTCGATGGTGAGCGGCACTACCGGCAGGTTGAATTCGACCGCGAGGGTGTAGGCTCCGCGTTTGAAGCGACGCATGTGTCCGTCCCATGTCCGTGCTCCTTCGGGAAACACCACAACGCTCATGCCGCCGGCAAGGAGTGCCTCGGCGGCGTTCATTGTTTTGCGCAGCCGGGCGGGGGTGGAGTTGTCAACATACACCTGCCTGGCTTTTTCGCAGGCATAGCCTACGAGGGGTATCTTGCGGAGCTCTTTTTTCATCATCCAGCGGAAGTTGTGCCCGAGCCAGCCGTAGATAGTGAATATGTCGTAGGCTCCCTGGTGGTTGGCGACAAAGACGTATGATGTGGAGGGTGAGATGTTTTCGCGTCCTCGCACTGTCACTCTCACCCATGCGAGCCAACACATGAGCCTGCTCCACACGGCGGGAGGGTAGTAGCCCGCCCATTTGCCGGCTCCGATGAAGGAGCCGACAATGACGGTGAGCGCTGTAAGGGTTGTTGCCACCAGCATCAGCGGCAGCATTATGAAAATCTGATATATCCTGTAGAAAATCATAGCGGGAGAGTGGACGGGTTATCAGTTTTCGGTTTCTGAGCCGGCAAATTCCATGAGGTATGCCTTGATGAATCCGTCGAGGTCGCCGTCCATCACTCCTCCCACATCGGAGGTCTGGTGGCCTGTGCGGTGGTCTTTCACGCGGCGGTCGTCAAACACATAGCTTCGTATCTGGCTGCCCCATTCGATTTTCATTTTTCCGGCTTCAACCTTCGCCTGTTCCTGAAGACGGTGCTGCAGCTCCTTGTCATAGAGGATTGAGCGGAGCTGGCGCATTGCGTTTTCTTTGTTCTTGGGCTGGTCGCGGGTTTCGGTGTTTTCGATGAGGATTTCCTCTTTCTCGCCGGTGTAGGGGTCGGTGAACTGGTATCTCAGACGCACGCCTGACTCAACTTTGTTGACGTTCTGACCTCCTGCGCCGCCGCTCCGGAAGGTGTCCCACGACAGGAGTGCGGGGTCGACACGCACTTCGATTGTGTCGTCAACGAGGGGTGTCACGAATACAGATGCGAATGATGTCATGCGTTTGCCCTGGGCGTTGTAGGGCGACACACGCACAAGGCGGTGAACACCGTTCTCGCTCTTGAGGTAGCCATATGCAAAGTCGCCCTCTACATTGATGGTGCAGCTCTTTATGCCGGCCTCATCGCCTTCGAGAAGGTTTGCGATGGAAGTTTTGTAGCCGTGAGCCTCACACCAGCGCAGGTACATGCGCATGAGCATCGAGGCCCAGTCCTGGCTTTCGGTGCCACCGGCTCCGGAGTTGATTTTGAGCACAACGCCGAGTTTGTCCTCCTCGCGGCGCAGCATGTTGCGCAGTTCGAGGCGTTCGATTTTGTCGATGGTGGATGCGTACATGCTGTCGAGCTCCGCTTCCTCCATCTCGCCGTCCTTGACAAATTCCCAGGCAATCTGGAGTTCGTCCACGGCATCCTCGATTTCGGCATATCCGTCAATCCAAGCCTGGATATCCTTGATTTTCTTCATCTGGGCCTGCGCTTCCTTGGGGTGTTCCCAGAAGTCGGGCACATGGGTGCGCAGTTCCTCTTCTTCAACTTCTATTTTCTTGCTGTCGATGTCAAAGATACCTCCTCAACGCGAGCTTGCGTTCAAAAGTCTCTTTTAGCTGTTCCTGAGTAATCATTTCGGTTACGTGGATATTGGTTAATAAATAATATGGTGCAAAAGTAGTAAAAAAATATCAATCTCTGAAGCGCCGGTTCATGTAGTCGCGCACCACTTCGGTGATGTCGTCCATGCTCATCAGGGCGGTGTTGAAAGTGAGGTCATAGCTTTCGGCGGCGCCCCATGTCTTGTCGGTATAGAAATTGTAGTAGTTGGCGCGCAGGCGGTTTATTTTCTCGGCCTTTGCCTTGGCTTTTTCTTTAGACAGCTCGGGCTGGCGGCGGAGTATGCGTTGGATTCGGTCCTCGATTGGTGCGTGGACAAAGAGGTTTATTGTGCGTGGATGGTCGCGCAGCACATAGTCGGCGCTGCGGCCGACGATTACGCAGGAGCCTTCGTCGGCTAGGGAGTGGATGAAGTCGCTCTGCGCGCGGTACAGGCTGTCGTCGCTTATTGCAGTTGAGCCGGCGTAGATGTTTGACGGCGCGAGGCCGAATGAGAAGGAGAAAATGCCGTTGATGAAGGATGGTGCTCTCTCATCGTTGCGTTCAAAGAATTCGGGGCTCATTCCGGCACGTTTAGCGGCTTCGCTGAGTAGCTCCTTGTCGAAGTATCGGAATCCGAATGCGTCGGCGAGCTTTCTGCCGAGCTCTCGTCCGCCGCTGCCGAATTGGCGTCCGATTGTGATTACGGTGTTTGGTTTGCTGATGTTTTCCATGGCCGGGGCGTTTTTATTAAACAAACAGAAGCACAAGCAACTGGGCTATGACCACCCTTGTGAACATAGCCAGGGGGTAGGATGTGGCATAGCTCACAGCGGCGTTGTCGCCGGGGATGGTTTCGCTGGCGTATGTCAGCGCCATGGGGTTTGCCATTGCGCCGCACACTGTGCCGCATGCGCTGCCGAAGTCGAGGCGGGCCCATCTCATGCTTATGAATATCATTATCAATGAGGGTACGATGGTGATTATGAACCCGACAGCGATCCATGTCAGTCCGTCGGCTTTGAGGATTGTGTCGAGGAAGTGGGCTCCGGCATCGAGTCCGAGGCAGGCGAGGTAGAGCGACAGGCCAATGCCGCGGAGCATCAGGTTTGCGCTGCGGGTGGTGTATGTGACAAGGCGGAAGCGCGGGCCGAAGGCGCCGATGAGAATGCCTGCCACAATAGGTCCACCGGCAAGGCCGAGGCGCACCGGGGTGCCTACGCCGGGAACGAATATGGGCACACTGCCGAGGAGCAGCCCGAGCACAATGCCGATGAATATGGCGGCGAGGTTGGGGTCGCGGAGGGCGTTTGCAGTGTTGCCGAGCACCTTCTCCACATTGTCAATCGCTTTTGCCTCGCCGACAACAGTCAGGCGGTCGCCGAGCTGGAGCACAAGGTCCGGGGTGGCGAGGAGTCTGACTCCGCTGCGCAGCACCCGCGATATGTTGATGCCGTAGCTGTTGCGCAGCCGCAGCGAGCCAAGTTTTTTGCCGTTGATTTCGGGTTTCGACACTATGATATGTCGCGATATGAGGGTTGAGTCGATAGCGTTCCAGTCGATGTCGTCGGCATTCCAGTCGGTGTGTTCCTGCTCGCCGAAGAGCACTGTGAGCGCGGGCACATCTTTTTCTGTTGCGATGACGAGCAGCCGGTCGCCTTCGAGGAGCGGGGTTTCGGAGCAGGGGATGCTCACCTGTCCTTTGCGCCATAGGCGGGAAATGACGAATTTTGGCTGAATCAGGGTCGCGGCCTCGCGTATTGTTTTGCCAAACACGGCGGGGTTGTGGATCTGGAAAGCGGCGATGTATGTGTGGCCGATGTCGGAGTCGGTATCGCCGGAGCGAATGTCGGAGGCCTTGACGGCGAGCGCTCTCACAGCTATTATTGCGAGTATCACCCCTACCACGCCGAGCGGATAGGTGACAGCACAGCTCAGCGCGGCTCCGCTTGCGCTCTGTCCGAGCTGCTGCAGGGTTTGCTGTGCGGCTCCGAGCGAGGGGGTGTTTGTTGTGGCTCCGGCGATGATGCCCACCATGTCGGCCATGGAGATGTCCATGCCGATGGAGAAGCCGATGGCCATTAGTGTGCCGAGGAGCACCACGGCGAGGCCGAGGAGGTTCAGCTTTATGCCTCCGGTGCGGAATGAGCTGAAGAAGCCGGGACCAACTTTGAGGCCGAGTTCATAGACAAAGAGCACCAGTCCGAAACTTTCGGCGTATGTGAGCATATGGGGCTCGATGCTCAGGCCGAAGTGTCCGGCGAGGATTCCGGCGAAGAACACCCATGTGACTCCGAGGCTCACCCCACAGATGTGGATTTTGCCCAGTCCGAGCCCCACGGCGATAATCACCGAGAGCACCACCACCGCCTGGAGCGGGGAGTGGTCAAGAAAAACTGTCTGTAGCCATTCCATGCTGCAAAAGTAGTAATAAAAACTTAGAGTCACAGCATAAGCCCGGAGTAAAGAAACTAATTTTTGATGCCGACTTGTTGAGGGAAATACACATTATTATAATGAGGGAATCAGAAGGAGAACTGGCACATTGCGCCTACCCTCTGGCCGCTGCGGTGGTGGCCGCTGAAGTTGCGTCTCATGCCGAAGTCGTATTCGGCGCCGAACTGCACTCTCGGGGTGGGGTTCCAGAAAATGTTGACGGCTGAAGCTATGCCGTATTTGTATTCATCCGGAGCGACATCGTGCTGCGGCAGGTATCGTGTCTGACTGACGTTGGCGGATACAAAGAGGTTGGGACGGAAATTGTATTGCACTCCGGCACACCATCCGAATGAAGCGGGAGCATAGAGTTCGCCCGGTTTGTCGGGGTTGCCCACAAGGTCGTAGTTGCTGCAGGCGAGGTCGCCTCCACAACCGGCATAGCCTTTGCCGTAGCTTGCCGTGAGGTATAGGGTGAGGGGTGAAATGGGGTGAGACACCGAGCTCGCCATCACGCCCCAGCCGGCAATGTTGTGGTTCTTTTCGCTGACGAGATCGCGGTAGGAAAGAGTGCGTACAATGCCGCTGAACCTTATGTGCTGGCCTTTGCCCCATTGGTATTGGGCGAAGGCTGCCCAGTCGGGAATCCAGGAGTCTGCCTTTTTGGTGTTCACTCCGTCAACTGCTATTGCTGTGGCGGGAGTCTCGGCAGAGACTGCGAGCACCCATCTGTCTTTGATAGTGGGCATATAGCGGATGAGGGTTGAGGTGGCAGACAATTTGTTGTTGGGTCCCTGTGCGTCGACAGTTGGGGGCACTGCCGCGGGGTCGGAGAAGGTTGAGCTCGCATAGCCGACGGTGACGTTGTTGATTATCGCATACGCCTTTTTTAGATGCAGGTCGCGCCCCTGGTAGCCGTTGAAGTTTGCCTCGACGTATAGCTGGTATTCACCTACAAGCTTGTGCACGCCCACCACTCTGAAAAACAGGCATGTGCCGCTTGGTGTGGTGGCGAAATGCTTCATGGAAGCGGGGTCGGGGTTCATGGGTATGAGATATGGGGCGAATCCGGGGCTCGGCTGTGCGCCGTCCCAGTCGTAATAGGCTCTCATTCTCACAGCGCCGCCGAGCCCCATGGCAAGGTTTGCGTCCTTGCTGACAAACATGAAGTATGGCACATTGGGGTCGGAGAAGTTGCGGAACTGGTCGTAGTAGAAATTCAGCATCACCATGCTCAGAGAGTCAAGCTCGGTCTTCATGGCTGCGGCATCGGGCTTGCCGTCTATGTAGATGAACTTGTGGTTTCTCGACAGAGAGTCAATCTGGTCGTCGACGAGGCTTTGAGCGGATACGGATGTTATGCACCCGAGCAGTAATGTGATGAAAGCGATAAGTCTGGATTTCATTTGTAGGGGTGATGAATGGTTTTTGCATTTTAACGCTTTATAGCTTATTTTTGTTTTTGGAAATATAGCCGCAAAACCGATTTGCGCTTTAAAATGTTGATAATATATGGAATCAAAAGAAAATAACATCGCTATTGAGAGCCATCCGTGGCCTCCGTTTGTGCCGCCTCGCGCGAGGGTGCTTATTATGGGCACTTTTCCTCCGAAGCCATGCCGCTGGAGCATGGATTTTTACTATCCTAACAAAATCAATGATTTCTGGAGGGTGGTAGGCATTGTGTTTTTCGACAACCCAGGCCGTTTCTGGGATGATGAGCGGAAGTGTTTCCGGCTCGATGATATAAAGGATTTCCTTACGGAGCGCGGCATAGCATTAAACGACACAGGCGCCAAGGTGAGGCGCCTGCGCGATAATGCGTCAGATAAGTATCTTGAGATTGTGGAGCCGGTGAATCTGAGCGCGCTGCTGCGTCAGATGCCTGAGTGTCATACGCTTGTTACCACCGGCGAAAAAGCTGCGGCAACTCTTGCGTCCATTGTCGGGGTTGAGGCTCCGGCCACCGGCTGCTGCGTCAGCGCTGAGTATGAGGGGCGGCATCTTGCTATATGGCGCATGCCCTCCACCAGCCGGGCCTATCCGATGCCTGTTGCCCGCAAAGCACAGGAGTATGCCAGGATGTTTGCGAGCGTCGGGCTGCTATGAGCGTCGGGGATGAGGTCAGATTATGCTGTTGGCTTTGGTCCACTGCACAATCTCGTCGACATAGCCGAAAGCGAGCCCTGTGACGGTGTCGGCACATCCGTAGTACACAGCTATGCGTCCGGTATCGGAGTCGGTGAGTGCCGCGCAGGGGAATGTGACGTTGGGCACATCGCCGGTGAGCTCATATATTTCTCTCGGTGATATGAGGTAGGGGCCGCTGCGGGCAATAACCTTCCAAGGCTGCTCAAGGTCGAGCAGGGCAGAGCCGAATGCGTAGACATAGCCGTTGCATGAGCGCAGCACACCGTGATATATAAGGAGCCAGCCCTCGGAGGTTTCGATAGGAATCGGGCCTGCGCCTATTTTCATGCATTGCCAGGCGCTCTGTTCAAAAGCGGCGGGTGACATGACATGGCGGTGGTGTCCCCAGAATTCCATGTCGGGGCTTTCGCTGTAGAAAATGTCGCCGAATGCTGTGTGCCCGGTGTCGCTCGGTCGTGAGAGCATGGCGTATTTGCCGTTTATTTTGCGGGGAAAGAGCACACCGTTGCGGTTGTATGGCAAAAAGGCGTTTTCGAGCTGATGGAAAGTCTCGAAATCAGTAGTCCACGCCACTCCGATGGTGGGGCCATGATAGCCGTTGCACCATGTCACCCAGTAGCGGTCGCCTATTTTGGTCACTCTGGGGTCGTAGCCGTATTCCCATGCCGCCACTTCGGGGTTGGCGCCGGAGAGTTTGATATCCTCCTCGTTTATTTTCCAGTTGATACCGTCGGCGGAAAATCCGGCGTGCAGACGCATGCGGCGGTTTGTGTCATCGCAGCGAAACACGCCCGCGAAGCGTTTTTCGCCGCTTGCCTCGAAAGGCACCACAGCGGAGTTGAAAATGCTGTTTGATGTAGAGAGCAGATTGCGTGGAATCACCGGGTTGGCGCTGTAGCGCCACATCACCTCATTGCTTCCCTGCGGTCTCTCCTCCCATGGCATATCCGGCAGGGGAGGGGTCATTATTTTCAGAGTTGGGGTCATAGTCTGATTCTATTTTGGTGTTATCGGATTCGGCTGTGTCGGGGTGGGAGAATGGTATGAACCATGTCATCACAAAGGCGGGCACGGTGGCCACCATCACGGCTGTGAAAAACCAGTTGTAGCCGAGGGCATCGCTGATATAGCCGCTTATCGCGCCAGTGAGCATCACAGAGAAATTCATTATGCCTGAGGCAAAAGCGTAGTGGGCCATCTGGTGTTTGCCGGGAGCCACCTGCTGCATCATGAACAGGGTGAGCCCCACAAAGCCGAACCCGTAGCCGAAGTATTCAACGGCTATGGCGCCGGCGGTGATCCATATCTGTGAGGGCTGAAACCAAGCCAGCAGGGCGTATGCGATGAAAGGGATGTTGAAGATGCAGCAGAGTGTGAAGATGCTCTTTTTCAGTCCGCGGCGGGCAATGAAGTAGCCGGCGAGCAACGAGCCTATGAGAAAAGCAGCCGAGCCGAATGAACCGTAATACAAGCCTATCTCCTCATTGCTGAGACCGAGACCTCCCTCAGAGCGGTCGCTCATAAGAAAGAGCGGCACTATTTTCATAACAAACCCCTCGCCGAGGCGGTACAATATTATAAAGGCGATATAGTACCAGATATAGCGCTTGGTGAAGAAGGCCGCAATCACCTCGCGCAGCTTTCCGAGCCCTTCGCGCATGGTGGCGCTTTTGCCGGTAACGGCTGCCGCCTTGCATGGCACGGCCCTGCTGTGGAATATGCCTAACAACAGTAGCAGCAGCCCTATCGCGGCGAGTACAATCATCCATGCGTCGATATAATGGGTGCGCTGCGGCGAGTCGCTGCCGCTGAAATGACGGGCAAGAATGCCGGCGAGTCCGACAAGGCCGCCGGTAGCAACAAGCTTGGCGAGGTTGTAGAACGCTCCCTGCCATCCTATGTACTGCGACTGATGCTTGCTGCTGAGCTCAGACATATACACACCGTCGGCAGCAATGTCATGCGTGGCGCCACTGAAAGCAATAACGGCAAAGAGAGCGATCATCACCGCGAAACAGTCCGGAATATGCAGGGCAAGTGCAGCAAGGCCAAACAGCGCGCCGCTGACTATCTGCGTGCTCACGACAAAAAACTTCTTTGTCTTGAAAATCTCCAGGAAAGGGCTCCAGAGAAATTTGATTGTCCAGGGCCACATTATCAGCGAAGTCCAGAAAGCGATCTGCGCATTGGGCACCTCGAGATTTTTGAACATCACGGCAGCTACCATATTGAGCACCACAAAGGGGAGCCCCATGGCGAAATACACCGTCGGCACCCAGCTCAGAGGATGGCCTGAGCCATTTTTTGATTTGAAAAAAGCCATAGCAAGAAATAGAGACAGGCGGATTATTGATTATAGCGCCTACCCATCTGCAAAGATACAACATTTGCCAAGCAAAGTCAACCCCCGCCGCGAAAAAAAGCGCGGCGGCGTGGCCGCGAGCGATGGCTTTCCCGGAAGGTGCGGTTGATAGTGTAGGCTATAAAAATTATAGGAATTATAAGAATTATAAGAATTATAAGAATTGCCCCCCCCGACTACCAACTAACAACTAAAAACTCCCAACTAAAAACTCAAATGTGCAAATTTGCATGAAATCGCTCCAAAAGCATATTACCTTTGCGGCATCAATCTAAAAAACACACATTTATGAGAAAGAAAATCAACATCACCTTCCGCGCTGAGTGGATAGAGGCTATCGATGAGCTTGACGAGGCTGTTCAGCTCGCTGTTTTCAAGGCTGTTGCCAACTATATAAAGGATGGCACCGAAACCGAAATTGAGGACTATGACGGCGATGATGTGTATCAGGAGATTAAGGAGGATATCGACGAGCGGGCTGAAATACGCCGCGAAAAAGCTGCGGCGGCACGCCTGCGCCGCGCAACGGCTGTGCCCGGGATGATTCCGGAGAATGCCCCGGATGATATCGATGTGCGGGCTGAGAAATATATGCTGGTGGACTGGGTGATGACCAACTCCGGCCTCAAGGAGTTCAAACGCTTTGACAAACAGCTGCTCAAGGAGCTGGCAGTGCAGGTGTGCGACTGGTGGCGGGCAAATCCGACCGAGGCTCTGCCATCAGCGCAGCGCATGACGGCAGAGTTCAATCACCGGTTTGGCGCCGTTGCCGCCCATCTTGCGGGCAACGCGGTTGTCACCCGCGCCAAGTGGCGTGCCTATATTGCGCCTTTTGATAAGAAAAAGAGTGCCTGATCCGCTTTTTTGTAATTCATTAACGACCTTGTGTTGGAGAGTTTGAACAAAAGGCCTAATTTTGTGAAAATTTTGATACCATCGAATTAACTTTCCAAAACATACTCCATGAATTTATCTAAAGTTATTCTGACAGGTCTGGCGGCGGCAGCACTCGCCACCATGCCTGCAGCGGCGCAGTTTGACCTGCAGTCACAGCGCAAAGAGGTGCAGAATTACCTCAAGGTGCCCGGTCATAAGGTTGACCACAAGGGTATAATCGTTAATCCGACTCCCCACAGCATGGCGGTTGATTCATCAAAGAGCGTCAGCTTTGGCAATGGCTTCAAGGTGAGCGCCAAGCAGTGGCAGGAGCTCAGCGGCGATTTCACAACACTTCAGTTGCCCTCAAGCAAAAACGGCCTCAAACTCAATGCGAGCTATGGCGACAAGGTTGCAGCAAAGGCAGGCGTGAAGAATGTGAAGGGTGCTTACGCGCTTAATATTGACAAAAACGGCGTTGACATCAAGGCGTTTGACCGCAGCGGTGTGTTCTATGCTTTGCAGACTCTCCGCCAGCTCGTCAACAGCCCGGTGGCCGCAGCCAAGACACTGCCGTATATCTCTATCAATGACTATCCCGACCTGCCTTACCGCGGAGTGGTGGAGGGCTTCTATGGCAATCCCTGGAGCCACGAGGTGCGTCTGTCGCTCATAGATTTCTATGGCAAGAACAAGATGACAGACTATATCTACGGTCCGAAAGATGACCCCTATCACAGCTCGCCCTACTGGCGTTTGCCTTATCCGGAGGACCAGGCCAAGAATATCCACGAACTTGTTGAGGCCTGCAAGCGCAATCATGTCAATTTCGTGTGGGCCATCCACCCGGGAAAAGATATCCGCTGGGACAAGGCCGACTACGACAGCCTTGTGAACAAGCTCGATATGATGTATGATCTGGGCGTGCGTTCGTTCGCTCTGTTCTTTGACGACATCAGCGGCAAGGGCACCGACTCCAATATGCAGACTCAGCTTGTGAATGACCTCACCCGCGACTTTGTAGATAAAAAGGGCGATGTGACAAACCTGATGATCTGCCCCACCGACTACTCGCAGATGTGGGCCAACCCCAAACCCACCGGACAGCTCGCCGTGTATGGCAACAAGCTCAATCCCAATGTCGAGGTGTTCTGGACAGGTGCGGTGGTGTGCAGCGACCTCACTCCTGAGACACTGGAGTTTGTCAACTCCCGTATCAAGCGTCCCGCGCTGTTCTGGTGGAACTTCCCCGTGACCGACTATTGCCGCAATTATATTCTCCAGGGTCCTGTATATGGCCTTGACACTTCGCTCACGGCAGCCGATGTGGCAGGTATAGAGAGCAACCCCATGGAGCATGGCGAGGCAAGCAAGCTCGCTCTCTACGGCGTTGCTGACTATGCATGGAATATAGCCGACTACAATCCTATCGACAACTGGGAGCGTGGCCTCGAAAACATTGCTCCCGAAGCTGCCGAGGCTTACCGTCTCTTCGCCATCCACTCAGCCGACACCCAGACCGGATATCGCAGGGATGAATCATGGGAAACAGAAATCTTCCCCTTCAACAACTACACTCCCGCCCAGTTTGAGGCTCTCCGCGCCGAGTTCAACAAAATCGAGAAGGTGCCTGCGCAGATGGAGGCTATCTCAAACAAAGGGCTCCTGACCGAGCTGCGCCCCTGGCTCGCTGAGTTCGGCAAACTCGGAGTGCGTGGAAACCGCACCCTCGACCTGATTAAAATATATGAGGGCGGAGATGCCGCCAAGTTCTGGAACGCATACGTTGCAAACCTCATGTCTGAAAAAGACCGCGAGGACTATGATGCCCACAAAATCGGCACAATGAAGCTCCAGCCCTTCTATGAAAACGCTATGGACGGTATGCTCTATGATTTCTACAAGAGCCAGACCGGCAAGCTGCCAAGCATCTATAGCCCCGTGGGCTCTTACCGCAACCTCGCCACTACCCAGGCCAAGCTGATGCTCGACAACGACACAACCACCTTCTACACCACCGGCAACGCGCAGCGTGCAGGCCACTGGGTGGGTCTTGATCTCGGTCAGCCCACAAAGGTTGAGAATATCAATATTATCCAGGGTCGCAACTCTGTTGACGATGTTGACTATTTCGACGCCGCTGTGCTTGAGGCTTCTCTTGACGGCAAGGAGTGGAAACAGCTCACCGACTCCCTCGCAGGTGTGTATGTAATCAACTGGGCTGCTGAGCCTGTCGATGCACGCTATGTGCGCCTTCGCAAGCTCCAGAGCCCGAAGACAAACTGGATGGCTGTTCGCGAATTCAAAGTCAATCCCGTTACCGCCGCAAATGTAGGGCTCGCCATAGCCGCTGACAATACCGATGCCGCGCTCCTCGCGTTTGACAACAATCCCCGTACAGCCTTCACCCTCGCAGGCAACCTTGAGTTCGAGCGCAAGGGCGATGCCAACTCGGCTGTACTGCTGCTCGACACCCCCAAGGGCGAGATAACAGTAACCCAGCTTGACGCCGCCGGCAAAAAAATTGAAAGCCGCACTATTGACGGCGCTTACACAAACATCACCTTCGCTCCGGAAACCCGCAAGGTACTTCTCTCCGGTAACGCAAACGTGTTTGAAATCATCCAGAAATAAATCTATCACTTCATAGACCTCCCCGGGCGTTGGGCTGCACCCTCCGCCCGGGGATTTTCTTTTGCACCGCAGCCTCGGCACCGACCGCTGCTTTAGAGTGTGTTTACTTTTGACTTATGTTAAGATTTATATTGTGCTTTCGAGGATGTTTTTAGATTGAATGATGGAGTTATGGGGTTCCATAATGACTGAATTAAATCTAAAAACAGGCCGGAAGTACCTATAAGGGTTTCATAAAGTTAAAAGTAAACACACTCTTGAAAATATTAGTTTTATTTTGCAAACAGTCTGTGGGTTATCTGCGGATTTGTTCATACCTTTGCACCACTGATTCCAAGCCGCTGCGGCGGACATGTCAAATACACATCTGTAAAATATAGGTCAGGCGGAGCTGCATCCCCTTGTTTCCACTTCTATCCCCCTTATTTCTCAGCAATGGTATTGACCCTTGTCCACAACCGGTAGCGGCACTGGATGAGGCCACACTTCGTATCGGATTTGTTGGACAATTTTTATATACTTGAATTTTGGTTATGAGGGAGGTGCGCTGCTGTGAAGTAGCGCATCTTCATTTTATTGCATAAATGGTTGAATTTTTAGGCATTTGAACATATATATGCGGATGTCGCACTATTTTGCTGAAAAAATGTTGGAAAATATGTATCTTTACAACCGCATCCGCTGATATGAGATTTGAAAATACAAACAAGGCTTGCTGCCATGGTAGTGTCTGTGCGCTCACTGCAACAATGGCATCTGTGAAACTCGCCGCGGCAGGGGGGTGCTCCGGCTGCGCGCTCACAGCTGTGTGCGGCGGCGTGACATCAGATATAATCACAATCGCTGTTCCGCCGGGCTGTAGTCTGGCGGTAGGCGACAGGGTGGCTGTCACTGTCAGCTCCTCTGCAGGGATGATTGCCTTGGCTGTGTATATTCTTGTTCCTTTGATGCTGATGCTCGCGGCCGCATTCATTGCCGGAGCTGCCGGCGGCGGACAGCTTGCCGTTGCAGTTTCCTTGTGTGCAGCTGTTGCCGGCTGGTATCTCCTGCTTTATATTTTCAGAAAGAGGCTCGGTCGGAAAGTTAGATATGAAATAGAAAAGTTGAGTGATGAATAGCATAATTTGTTCAATTATTGTGCTCGGTGCGATAGGCATACTTGCGGCGCTGCTGCTGAGCTGGGTGTCCCGCAGGTTTGCCGTGAAGGAGGATTCCCGCATCGACGAGGTGGAGGCCCTGCTGCCCGGGGCAAACTGTGGCGGCTGCGGCATGAGTGGCTGCCGGGCCTTTGCGGTGGCCTGCTGCTCTGCCGATACGCTCGATGGCCTCGAATGTCCCGGCGGTGGAAAAGAAACAATGAAAAAGATTGCGGCCGTTGTCGGGCTTGAGCCGGTGGCCTCGCTGCCGAAAGTGGCGGTGATAAAATGTGCCGGCGACTGTGCGTCCCGCACCCGCATTGCGGTGTATGACGGTGCGCCAAGCTGCGCGGTGATGTCGGCTTGCGGCAGTGGCGAGAGTCTTTGCGGCAATTCATGCCTCGGGTGTGGCGATTGTGTGAGGGCGTGCGGATTCGGTGCGTTGTCTGTTGACAAGGACAGCCGCCTCGCTGTGGTGGATGATAAAAAATGCACCGGTTGCGGCGCATGTGTCGCCGCGTGTCCGCGCAGCATCATTGAGCTCCGTCCGTATGGCCCGCGCGGCATGCGTATCTGGGTGGCCTGCTCCAACAGGCAGCGCGGTGCCCAGGCCATGAAGGTGTGTGCCAACGCTTGTCTCGGGTGCGGCAAATGCACCAAAGTGTGCTCGCACGAGGCCATAACGGTTACTGACAATCTCGCATATATCGACCCTGCAAAATGCAAGCTCTGCCGCAAGTGCGTCGACACCTGTCCCACGGATGCCATCCACAAAGCAAATTTCCCCGAATCAAATATTTACAGAAAACAGCCTGCCGCCAATGAAAAAGCATAACCCCACATTTACCAAAGGCGGTGTGCACCCGCCGCAAAGCAAGCTCACCGCCGGACAGCCGGTGGTGCCGGTAGCCCTTCCGCGCAAGGTGATGCTGCTGCTGAACCAGCACATTGGAGCGCCGGCGACCCCGGTGGTGGCCAAAGGCGATGAGGTGACCCGCGGGCAACTTGTGGCCGATGCCTCCGGTTTTGTCTCAGCTTCCATACACACACCTATATCCGGAGTGGTGACAGATATCCGTGATGTGTTTTCTTCAACCGGAATGCCAGTCAAAGCGATTGTTATTGAAGCGGAGGAGCATCATCATATCGCTGATGAGAATGCTCGTAAAGCTCCTCAGATGCTGCGCGATACAGCGCAACTGGATGCCCTCACACCGGCCGAGATAAGGGATATTGCCGGAGGCTGCGGCCTTGTAGGGCTCGGCGGCGCAACCTTTCCCGCAAAAGTGAAGCTCGCTCCGCCCGCTGATGCAAAAATCGACTACCTTATAATTAATGGTGCGGAGTGTGAACCATACCTCACTTGCGATGATGCGCTGATGCGCTCGAAGCCTGATGAAATCATCGCCGGAGTGAGGCTTATGGCGCGCGCTTGCGGTGCCGCCTCTGCCATAGTAGGAATCGAGGACAACAAGCCTGAGGCTATCGGGGAGATGACCCGTGCGGCGTCCCCCTTCAGCGATGTGAAGGTTGTGGCTCTGCAGACAAAATATCCCCAGGGTGGCGAAAAGCAGCTCGTGCAGGCGCTCACCGGCAGGAGTATCCCTTCCGGAGCGCTCCCTGCGGCAGTAGGAGTGGTGGTGCACAACGTGGCAACCGCCCACGCGCTGTTCCGCGCGGCTGCCCACGGCCTCCCGGTGATGGAGCGTATTGTCACCGTAACCGGAGATGTGGCGCGTCCGGGCAACTATCTCGTTGCCGTCGGCTCGCGCATAGGCAGCATCATTGACACTGCCGGCGGCCTGCGCGGTGACAATTGCAAAATAGTTCTCGGCGGACCTATGATGGGGCGCGCCGCCAACAATGTTGATGCCCCGACAATCAAAGGGGTGTCAGGAATACTGATTATGCCCGAGGACCGGGCGCGCAGACCGCAGGCAATGCCCTGCATCAGGTGCGGCTGCTGCCTGAGGGTATGTCCGATGGGGCTGGAGCCGTATCTGATAAGTACATACGGACGGCTCGGGCTCCTTGACGAGGGCGCCGCCGCCGGAACTATGGACTGCATAGAATGCGGATGCTGCAGCTATACCTGCCCCTCGGACAGACCGTTGGTCGACTTCATCCGCCTCGGTAAAAAGAACATAGCGGACAAAAAAACGTCGCGATGCCGCCGCTGTTAAGAATTAAAGGATTTGCAATATGTTTACAGTTTCACTTCCCCCTCACATTCATTCGCCGCACTCGGTGAGCCGCTGCATGTGGAGCGTGGTCATAGCCCTGGTGCCCGCGCTGGCGTGTGCTTTCTGGTTTTTCGGCCTTGGCGCGGCTATTGTCACCGCGGTGTCTGTTGTGGCGTGCGTGGTTTTTGAATATGCCATAACACGATGGATGCTTGGACGCCGCCCCACTGTCTACGACGGCTCGGCAGCCCTCACCGGACTGCTGCTTGCCCTGAACCTCCCATCCAACCTCCCGGTGTGGATTGTGGTTGTCGGCGCTTTTGTCGCTATCGCCATCGGCAAGATGGCTTTCGGTGGCCTCGGTTGCAATATCTTCAACCCAGCTCTTGTTGGCCGTGTGTTCCTGCTGCTCTCATTCCCGGCGCAGATGACAAGCTGGCCGCTCCCGGCAGCTGACCGCCTCGCATATACCGATGCAGCCACCGGTGCCACAACTCTGTCGCTCATAAAGACCGGAGCCGCCTCTCCCGCCGACATCGACCTGTGGCAGCTGACAGTTGGCGGAGTAGGAGGATCGCTCGGCGAGGTGAGTGCCATAGCTCTGCTCATCGGATTTATCTACCTGCTGGCAACCCGCGTCATCTCATGGCACATTCCGGTGTCCATCATCGCAACAGTGGCGCTGATGTCATTCCTCGTAGGAGCTGACCCCTTGGTGGAGATTCTCTCCGGCGGTCTGCTGCTCGGCTCAATCTTCATGGCCACTGACTATGTCACCTCGCCCATGACCCGCTCGGGAATGTTGCTCTACGGTGTGATGATTGGACTTATAACACTTGTCATCAGGCTGTGGGGAGCTTATCCCGAAGGCATGTCTTTCGCAATACTCATAATGAACGGTTTCACACCGCTCATCAACCGTTACTTCAAGCCGGCACGGTTCGGCTCCGCAAGGAGGGCGGCCAAAGCATGAAAGGCAACTCTGTAATCAGGATGATTGTCAGCCTCGGGGTCATCACCATCCTCGCAGGTGCTCTCCTCGGCTATGTCAACAGTCTCACAGCCGACACCATCAGCAATGCACGGCAGCAGGCCAAGGTCGACGCGCTCGCCAAAATACTGCCCTCGTTTGACAACAATCCCATATCATCGGCGCGGCAGGTAGCCGTCGACGGCGACTCGATGACTGTCTATCCCGCCGCTATGGGCAGCTCCGCTGTCGGGTGTGCGGTTGAATGCACAGCCACCGACGGTTTCTCCGGCAATATCTCCCTGATGTTTGGCTTTGACACCTCCGGTGTTGTCACCGGCTTTGAAGTCCTCTCCCACAGCGAGACCCCCGGCCTCGGAGCAAAGATGGCCGACTGGTTTGCCACCCCCGGCACCCGCCATGATGTCATCGGTGCCGACCCCGCAGTTTCCGATATGCGCGTAAACAAGGATGGAGGAGATATTGACGGTATCACCGCAGCCACTATCACCAGCCGGGCATTTCTCGGCGCGCTCAACAGAGCCCATGCCGCAGCTATAATATATAATAAGGAGTGAAACCATGAATCCGCTGAAAATTCTATACAGAGGTATTGTCACCGACAACCCCACATTCGTTCTGCTTCTCGGCATGTGTCCCACCCTCGGCACAACCGGCAGCGCCCTCACCGGCATGAGCATGGGGCTCGCTACTCTTGGCGTGCTCGTTTGCTCGAATGTGGCAATCTCCTCGATCAAGTCATTCATACCCGCCGGAGTGAGAATTCCGGCCTACATTGTTGTTATCGCCACATTCGTCACCGTCCTGCAGATGCTCATGAAAGCATATTTGCCCACGCTCGACGCCATGCTCGGCATATTCATACCGCTGATTGTGGTAAACTGCATCCTGCTCGGCAGGGCAGAGGCATTTGCCGGCAAAAACGGTGTGCTGCCCTCGCTTTTCGACGGCCTCGGCATTGGCATCGGCTTCACCCTCGCTCTCACCCTGCTTGGCTCGGTGCGCGAGCTCCTAGGCAGCGGCAAAGTTTTCGGTTTTACCATCTATCCCGAAGCGTACGGCTCGCTGCTCTTTGTCCTCGCCCCCGGAGCCTTCATAGCCCTCGGCTTCATGATCGCTTTGTTTAACAGAATCCGCTCCATACACCGATGATTGAATATATCTCCATCATAGTCACCGCGATTTTCGTCAACAACATCGTTTTCTCGCAATTTCTCGGTATATGCCCCTTCCTCGGAGTGTCGCGTAAGCTCTCCGGTGCGGTAGGCATGGGCATGGCTGTCAACTTTGTCATGGCGTTGTCAACAGCCGTCACCTGGATGCTGCAATATTTCATCCTCACGCCCCTCGGCATAGGCTACATGCAGACAATAGCCTTTATCCTTGTCATAGCCGCCCTTGTGCAGATGCTTGAGATTGTGCTTAAGAAAATAAATCCGGTGCTTTACTCCGCCCTCGGCGTATTCCTGCCCCTGATTACAACCAACTGTGCTGTGCTCGGCGTAGCCATCATTGTCATACAGAAAAATTTTGACCTGCTCCAGTCGGTTGTCTATGCCATCTCCACAGCCTTGGGCTTTACCCTCGCCCTTATAGTGTTTGCCGGCATCCGCGAGCAACTTGCCATCACCGATATTCCAAAAAGTATGCGCGGAGTGCCTATTGCGCTGATCTGCGCGGGTTTACTGGCCATGGCGTTCATGGGATTCGCAGGAATAACAATCGGCTGAATAAATTTTACTGTTAAAACGCTATTTTTTTGCTGAAAAATTTGGTGGGTAAATAAAAAGTGTCTACCTTTGCAC
>CAJUPZ010000002.1 GCA_910588065.1 uncultured Muribaculaceae bacterium | reverse complement strand
ACCGCTATAACAGCAACAACCAATCCCATATCGGGAACTAACAAACATACATCATAAATACAGAAGGCAGGTCACGCACCTGCCTTCTGCATTTATGACGAAAACACTAATTTCTAACCACATAATCTATGAACAACGTTCTGATGATTGATGCTTCCCCAACTGACGGGCGTATCATGTCCGGCTTGTTAACACGGGCCGGGTATGAACCTGTTGTGGCAGAAAGCATCAAAGCCGGGAAAGTTGAGGCGGTTAAGCTGCCTCCTGGCGCGGTTATCGTCACGGCAATACGTTTGCCCGATGGAACCGCAAGAGAGTTAATCAACTGGCTAAAGACGGAAAACTACGGTTTCCCGGTCATAGCCATAGTAGAAAATCTGAACAACGCTGATGTTCTGAGTATCATGCGTAACTGCGGTGCAGTGGATGTTATCCAGCGTCCGGCAATCGACAAGCAACTTGTTGAAACCGTCTCTCAGTATGTCAAACCGGAGAACAAAACATTTTCCATCGGCAAACATCTGATACCAAGACAGAGTAAGTCAGAGTAAGCAGTCTTATTCTTCGGATTTTTAACACATTAGGTAGATTTAATTTCAGAATTAATTAGTAATTTTGCAAGCGTATCAGAGGATATAGAGCAGACAAACGAAGACAAGGGAAAGACTCCCTATTTTTCATTATAATACCTTATATTAAGCGGAGCAGGTAGATACTACGCTAATCTAAAAATCAGGGTTAAACGTTATAACAGTGTTACCACCTCGTATTTACATTAAATGATGGAAAAGCATAATATACTTATTGTTGACGATGAGGAGGCGCTGCGCTCGGGGCTTCAGGCTTATCTTGAACTTGAGGGCTATAAGGTTGACACGGCAAGCAGCGCTGAGGAGGCTCTGAATCTTGATCTGAAAAAATACAATCTCATTCTGCTGGATATTATGATGGACGGCATGAGTGGTGTTGAAATGGCCGGTATACTGAAGAAACGACCGGACACTTCAGATATTCCTATTATCTTTCTCACTGCCAAGGATTCCGATGAGGATATGGTGTCGGGACTGAACATCGGAGCTGACGATTATATTGCAAAACCATACTCTGTTAAGAATGTGCTCGCCCGTATAGCTGCCGTTTTGCGCCGCACATCTCCCGGAAAAGCCCAAGGAATAAACTGTGACAGGGCAACTCTTGTATGCAGAGTGGACGGGAGCCCGGTGAAACTACCAAAGAAAGAATTTGAGCTGCTTGCTTTATTCCTTGAAAATCCGGGACGTATATTCACCAGAGAGGAAATCCTTGACCGTATATGGCCACAAAACAGCATAGTTATTGATAGATCCATAGACGTTCACATCACCCGCCTCCGCGGCAAGATTGCTCCATACGGTAAAAAGATTGTGAACCGCTCAGGTTATGGTTATGGCTGGCAAGATTAAATTTTCGTTTCATCACAAGGTATTGATATCGCTCCTTGCATTATGTTGGGCGCTTGTAACTGTATTTACCATATTTCAGTATCATCGGGAAAGGATTTTCCGCACAGAACTGATGAATATGGAACTGCAGATGCACAACGACCGTATTATCGACGATATGGAGAAGGGCGAGGATATTGCTTCTGTGGCAAGCCGCATCCGGACTCCGGTTTCGGATCTTCGCATCACTATGATTGACAGAAACGGTAATGTCATTTACGATAACAATGACAGTACACCGTTTCCTGAAACAAATCACAATAACCGCCCTGAGGTTGTCAAAGCCCGCCAGGATGGCAGCGGATATTCGGTTGGAAGACATTCGCAAAGCGACAATACTGATTATTTTTATTCGGCAACTCTTATGCAGGATGGCAGTATTGTCCGCAGCGCCGCCCCATACAACCATATACTCCGCGATTTTCTGAAAGCAGACAGCTCATTTCTGTGGATAATGCTTGCAGTCACCGTCGCAGTAAGTATTGCAGGATATTTCATTGCCCGCAGGATAACCACAAGCATATCCAATCTTAACAGTTTTGCGGAAAAAGCTGAAAAAGGAGAGAGGATATATGAGGATTGGGCGTTTCCTCACGATGAACTCGGAAACATAGCCGGAAATATTGTGAAACTGTATGTGCAGAGAGACCAGCGACATCAGGAGGCAATCAAGCAGGAGAGAGATAAAATCAGACTTAAGAAACAGCTTACCAACAATATCAACCATGAACTGAAGACCCCGGTAGCCTCGATAAAGATTTGCGCCGACCTGTTGCGCGACCACCCGGAGCTGCCGGACAGCAAAAGGATTGAATTCATAAACCGTATCTGCACCGGCACCCAACGGCTGACATCAATGCTTGAAGATGTATCATCAATCACACGAATGGATGATGGCGCTGATGTAATAGAGAAAGAGAGACTCAATTTGCGTGAACTCATTGGCAACGTTGCAGACAGCGAGAGGTTGAGAACTGATATGGATATCCATGTTGATGTTCCGGATATTGAGATTGCCGGCAACCGTCATCTTCTTGAATCAGTGTTCCGCAATCTGATTGATAATGCCATCGCCTACAGTGGAGGCTCCGGAATATGGATAAAGGCGGATGAGCGAGGTAACTTCGTGTTCCGTGACAATGGCTGCGGCGTTCCGCAAGAGCACCTTCCCCATATATTTGAACGATTCTACAGAATTGACAAAGGGCGTTCTCGCTCAAAAGGTGGAACCGGACTAGGGCTTGCCATTGTGAAAAATGCCATTGCCATCCACGGTGGCTATATAAAAGCATCCAATGACAACGGCTTGCGTTTCGATTTCAGACTTTCTTAACAAAAACGCAACAAAAAATTTATTATTTGGCAACATATAGTACGGAATTTTGTACCGACAATAAACACGTATTATATGGATCTAATTTTTCTTGGGATAGTATTATTTCTTTTCCTGCTGGCCGTATTCGACCTGTCGGTCGGAGTCAGCAATGATGCGGTCAACTTTCTGTCATCGGCAGTTGGCTCAAAGGCTGCGAGTTTCAAGCGGGTGATGATAGTGGCCGCCATCGGTGTGTTTTTAGGTGCAGCGATGAGCAATGGCATGATGGATATTGCCCGTCATGGTATATTCCGGCCGGAAAATCTGTCTTTCTACGATGTCATTACCATTTTTATGGCAGTCATGGTCACAGACATAATTCTGCTGGATATATTCAACTCGTTGGGCATGCCCACTTCAACCACTGTGTCCATGGTATTTGAGCTCCTCGGAGCCACTTTCGTGGTGGCTTTGTTCAAGCTTGCCGCCCCGGAAAACACACTTGGTGTCGGCGATTTGCTCAACACCGAAAAAGCGCTCTCAGTGATTATCGGCATATTCCTTTCCGTTGCAATCGCGTTTGTGTTCGGCACTATAGTTCAATTCCTGTCACGGCTTATATTCACATTCGAATATAAGAGCCGCATGAAGTGGAAAGTTGGATTGTTCGGTGGCGTAGCCTCTACCGCCATCGTCTATTTCATGCTGATAAAAGGCATAAAGGACCTTACTATAATGACTCCCGGACTCAAATCATGGATTAATGACAATACCGCTCTTATTCTGGTTGGTTGTTTCATCGGGTTCTCTGTCATAATGCAGCTGCTTCATTTCCTGAAAGTGAATGTTTTCAAGGTTGTTGTGCTGTTAGGCACATTCTCCCTTGCAATGGCTTTTGCCGGTAATGACCTTGTTAATTTCGTCGGCGTTCCGCTGACCTCGCTTGCCTCCTATCAGGACTATGCGGCAAATGGAGGAGGCAACCTTCACGGCTTCATGATGAACAGTCTCAACGGGCCGGCCCGGACACCATTCTATTTCCTTGTCGGTGCCGGAATGATAATGGTTGTGTCGCTTGCAACATCGAAAAAAGCGCGGCAGGTTACACAGACAACAGTAGGCCTGAGTGCTCAAAACCAGGGAGATGAGCTTTTCGGTTCATCAAGAATCGGACGTTCACTGGTAAGAGGCGCAATAAACACATTCTCTTGGATCAGTGAAAGAACACCATCCGGAGTCAAAAAATGGATTTCCAGACGTATGGACACTTCCGCTCAGCAGCCGGAAGATGGAGCCGCATTCGACCTTGTCAGAGGGTCCGTAAACCTGATGCTCGCAGGTATGCTGATAGCGTGGGGTACCTCTATGAAACTGCCGCTTTCCACCACTTTTGTGACCTTCATGGTTGCAATGGGCACCTCTCTTGCCGACCGTGCATGGGGGCGCGAAAGCGCAGTGTTCCGTATCACAGGTGTCATCTCGGTAATCGGAGGATGGTTCATCACTGCCGGAGTTGCGTTCATCGGAGCGGGACTGGTTGTGTGCCTGATGCATAAAGGTGGCGTGCCGGTGATGATTGCCGGCGGTGTGATTGCGCTGACAATGCTGATAAGAAGCAATATCCGCTTCAACAAAAAGAAAAAGGAGGTATTGAACGACACCCTGTTCCAGACTATCCTTTCTACAGAAAACGCCTCCGAAGTATGGCCTCTGCTCAGAATATATATAAATGAGAAGCAGAAGATGTTCCTGACCTTCGGCGCTACAGTATACCGGGATGTAATCAACGGATTTATCAATGATAAAGGGAAGCTGCTGTCAACAGCAGAAAAATCTCTTGTCACAGAAAAGGATGTCATTAAAGGACAGCGGCGTAAGCTCACCCTCTGTTTCAGAAAAGCATCACCACGGATTGCTATGGAAAAAAGCACATGGTTTCACCTGAGCAACAACATGGCAATGTCAATGACATACAATCTCCGACGCATCAATGAGGTGTGCAAAGAGCATGTAGACAACAATTTCACTCCGCTGCCGGTCCGGTTTCATGATTCGCTATCCGCAATCAGAGATGAGATATGCTCTATTTTCAATGATTCCGTTAACGCAGTCGACGAAAATATTCCTGAAACAATCGACATTCTCAGAAAACGCTGTGAATCAGTGAAGCATCAACTGTCAAACAATTCCAAAGAGGTATATGACCTGCTGCAGAACGGTGACACATCCGACATGACTGTGGCATACGTGTACCTGAATCTACTTCAGGAGAGTCAGGAACTGGTCACCTCCTTGCGCAAAATGCTGAGGGCTGCAGGCAAGCTGAATCTTGAGCCTGCCCACTACCGCAGTTTTTCTCATGCAGTACCTTCATAAAGGCCATGCCAATTACTCCGGCATTTGTGCCTTTGTAGGCTAACCTTCTCTAATCATGACCATAAAGTGTTGGCAACCTGATAATTGCCGGCACTTTTTTGCTATTTTTTATAAATAAAGACGAGTTTTCACCGATTTTGCGTATATTTGCAACTTGAATGCGTATACTCTTTTACAAGAGATGCGCCTTCACCAACAGTATGACAATAACTTTTTTAACCTATCAATCATGGATATTTCACATATCGAACATGTGGGCATAGCGGTGCCCAGCCTTGAGGAAGCAATTCCTTTCTATGAAAATATGCTTGGCCTCAAGTGCTTTGCAATTGAAGAAGTGGCAGACCAGAAAGTTCGCACAGCTTTCTTCAAAGTCGGTCAGACCAAAATCGAGCTCCTCGAGCCTACTGCTGAAGACAGCGCCATCGCTAAATTTATTGCAAACAACGGCGGTCGCGGCGGCATCCAGCACATAGCTTTCGCTATTGAGGACGGCGTGGCAAACGCACTCGCCGAGGTGGAAAGCAAAGGCGGACGACTCATCGACAAAGCTCCCCGCAAAGGCGCCGAAGGTCTCAACATCGCATTCCTTCATCCGAAATCCACATGCGGCACACTGATTGAACTGTGCGAGGACCCCAATAAATAAACCCGATTAATCACAAAACAACCACATTATTATATAATGAGCAACCAACTTGAAAAAGTCCAGGAGCTGATAGCGCTCCGCAACGAAGCTCGTCTGGGCGGCGGCGAAAAAGCCATCCAGAAGCAGCACGAAAGAGGCAAATACACAGCTCGTGAGCGTATTGCACAGCTTCTTGACGAAGGATCTTTCGAAGAGATTGACATGTTTGTGCGTCACCGCTGCTACAACTTCGGTCAGGAAAAAAAGAGCTTCCTCGGCGACGGTGTTGTGACCGGCTACGGCACAATCGAAGGACGCCTTGTGTATGTGTTCGCGCAGGATTTCACCGTTTTCGGAGGTTCTCTGAGCGAGACCATGGCTCAGAAAATATGCAAAATCATGGATATGGCCATGAAGATGGGCGCTCCCGTCATCGGTCTTAACGACTCTGGCGGTGCCCGTATTCAGGAAGGCATCAACGCACTGTCGGGATACGCTGAGATTTTCCAGCGCAACATCCTTGCTTCCGGTGTCATCCCTCAGATTTCCGGCATCCTCGGTCCATGTGCAGGCGGCGCAGTATACTCCCCCGCACTCACCGACTTCACCATCATGACCAAGGGCATCTCATATATGTTCCTCACCGGACCGAAAGTGGTTAAAACCGTTACCGGCGAGGATGTTACCCAGGATCAGCTCGGCGGTGCAGAAGTGCACAGCGCCAAGAGCGGTGTTGCCCACTTCGCTGCAGCCGATGGTGAGGAAACCCTCAAAATAATCCGCAAGCTCTTCAGCTACATACCTCAGAACAACCTCGAAGAGCCCCCGTTGGCGCCCTGCAACGATCCAATCGACCGTCTTGAGGACTCCCTCAACGACATCATTCCCGACAGCGCTACCCGTCCCTACGATATGTACGAGGTTATCGGTGCTATTGTCGACAATGGTGAATTCCTCGAAATTCAGCGCGACTACGCCAAAAACATCATCATCGGCTTTGCCCGGTTCAACGGTCAGTCTGTCGGCATCGTGGCAAACCAGCCCAAATTCCTTGCCGGAGTGCTTGACAGCAACGCATCGCGCAAAGCCGCACGCTTTGTCCGCTTCTGCGACGCATTCAATATTCCCCTCGTTACTCTCGTTGACGTGCCCGGATTCCTTCCCGGTACCGGACAGGAATACAATGCCGTTATTCTCCACGGTGCAAAATTGCTCTACGCTTACGGCGAAGCAACTGTGCCCAAAGTCACTGTCACACTGCGCAAGAGCTACGGCGGCAGCCACATTGTGATGAGCTGCAAACAGCTCAGAGGCGACATGAACTACGCTTGGCCTACCGCCGAAATCGCCGTTATGGGCGGTGCCGGTGCCGTTGAAGTGCTCTACGCCAAAGAAGCCAAGGCTGCCGAAGACCCCGCTGCAGTACTCAAGGAAAAAGAAGCCGAATACAACAAACTCTTCTGCAACCCCTACAACGCAGCACGCTACGGCTATATCGACGATGTCATCGAGCCCAGAAACACCCGATTCCGCATCATCCGCGCACTCCAGCAGTTGGCAACCAAAAAAGTTGTCAACCCTGCCAAAAAGCACGGCAACATACCCCTCTAAGCTATCACCGATCAAATTCAAAACAAGAGAACCGGTTTATGAAAAAGAAACTATCAACTCTTCTGCTGGTCATGGTAGCTTGCTGCGCATCCCTGTCTGCACAGACAAGGGACTTCCTGCGCATCAACGAAATCATGGTGCAGAACGACAACAGCGTTGTCGACGACTACGGCTGCCGGTCAGCATGGGTGGAGCTCTTCAACTCCAGCTTCGCTCCGCTGGAAATATCGAGCGTTTATATCACCAATAATAAAGGTGTGCTCGATATCAAGGATGCCCAGGCCCGCAAAGCTATGATGTACGCTGTGCCCCTGGGTGATGTGAACACCGAGATGCCAAAGCGTCAGCATGTGATATTCTGGGCTGACGGACAGCCGACAAGAGGCACATTCCACACAAACTTCACCCTCACTCCGGGAGAAGACAACTGGATTGGCATCTTCGATGCAAGCGCCATGAATGTCATCGACTCAATCACAGTGCCTGCAAGCCTCGCCGCAAACACCACCTATGCAAGAGCCATCGATGGCAAGGACAATGACGAGAATCCCGCACTCACATGGCAGGTGCGCGACAACCTCACCCCAGCGTCCTACATCACCCCGAGCAGCAACAACATTATCACTGACTCAAACTCAAAGGTTGAGACCTTCAAAACCCAGGACGAAAACGGATTTGCAATGACCGTCATGGCCATGTGCATCGTATTCTCCGCCCTGTTGCTCCTTTGCATCTGCTTCTATATTATAAGCAAAATAGGTGAGCGAGTGAGCAAGCGCAACAAAGCGAAATCACAGGGAACAAACCTCGGCAACATGCCGCGCGACGAGCATCCCGACCACGACTCAGGTGAAGAAATCGCTGCTATTGTAATGGCGCTCCATGAACACCTCGACACCCACGACCGTGAGAACACCGTGCTGACAATCAACAAAGTCAAGCGCGCTTACTCACCCTGGAGCTCAAAAATCTACAGCATGCGCGAACTCCCCAAGCGTTAAATCTCCATCACCACTGAAAAGTAAAGAAAAATGAAAGAATACAAATACAAAATCAACGGCAACACCTACAAGGTTGCCGTAGGAGACATTGACAACAACATCGCTCAGGTTGAAGTCAACGGCATTCCTTACAAAGTAGAACTCGCCAACGACAAAAAACCGGTGACAGTAGTGAACGCTCCCCGTCCGTCAGCAGCCCCGAGAACTGCCGCCGGCGAAAAAGTAATCACCGCCCCGGCCCAGACCGGATCAGGCCACAAGGTTGTCGCTCCCCTCCCCGGCACAGTTCTCTCCATAGCTGTAAAAGCCGGAGACACCGTAAAAGCATCCGACACAGTGCTTGTGCTTGAAGCAATGAAAATGGAAAACGCCATCCACGCCGGCCGCGACGGCAAAGTGGCATCCGTCAGCGTTGCCCCCGGCGATGCAGTGCTTGAAGGTGCAGTGCTCATAACACTCGAATAATTCCACCCAAGTGATAACTAACGATAAACGTACTAACTTAACCGACGATCATTATGTCATTTGGTGAATTTCTATTGCAGAACCTTCAGCAGTTCTGGCACCTGACAGGTTTCTACAACGCTACCTGGCAACACTTCGTGATGCTCGCCGTTGGTCTGTTCTTCATTTGGCTCGCCATCAAGAAGGACTTCGAGCCTATGCTCCTTGTGCCAATCGGCTTCGGCATCCTCATCGGCAACATCCCATTCAATACCGAAGCCGGACTCGAAATCGGTATATATGAGGAAGGATCGGTGCTGAACATCCTCTACAACGGCGTAAGCGCAGGATGGTATCCTCCCCTGATTTTCCTCGGAATAGGTGCCATGACCGACTTCAGCGCCTTGATTGCCAACCCCAAACTCATGCTCATCGGTGCTGCCGCTCAATTCGGTATCTTCGGAGCTTATATGGTGGCTCTGCTCCTCGGATTCGAACCCGACCAGGCCGGTGCTATCGCAATCATTGGCGGTGCCGACGGCCCCACAGCCATTTTCCTGTCATCTAAGCTCGCCCCCAACCTTATGGGCGCGATTGCTGTGTCAGCCTACTCCTACATGGCTCTCGTGCCCGTGATACAGCCCCCGCTGATGCGACTGTTCACAACCAAGAAAGAGCGACTCATAAAGATGAAACCGGCCCGTGCCGTGTCGCAGAACGAAAAAATCATCTTCCCGATTATCGGACTGCTTCTTACATGCTTCGTTGTGCCCAGCGGCATACCCCTCCTTGGAATGCTCTTCTTCGGCAATCTCCTCAGAGAATGCGGCGTTACCACCCGTCTTGCAAAAACAGCCTCAAATGCCCTCACAGACATTGTCACAATTCTCCTCGGCATGACAGTGGGCGCATCCACTCAGGCATCGCAATTCCTCACCGCCGAAACCATCGGCATTTTTGCCCTCGGCTTCATGGCATTCATCATTGCAAGCTCAAGCGGTGTGCTCTTTGTGAAACTGTTCAACCTGTTCCTGCCAAAAGCCAAGAAAATCAACCCGCTTATTGGCAACGCAGGCGTTAGCGCAGTGCCCATGAGCGCACGTATTTCAAACAACCTTGGATTGGAATACGACCCGTCCAACTATCTGCTCATGCACGCCATGGGTCCCAATGTCAGCGGCGTTATCGGCTCTGCCGTAGCTGCCGGCGTGCTCCTGGGATTCCTTGCATAACAAGGCATGATCAAACCCTAAACTATACAGAATCGGCACCGTCTGCTCTGACGGTGCCGATTTTATTACAAACACTCCGAACCGAATTACAAACTTTGTGTTATAAATATACAGCGTGCGGCTTGATCCTCACCTGCTCCCCTCACCAACCTTATCAACATGCATTAAACATGGTAACAAAGAAAGTCATCGATTCGCTATACAAACTTTGCAAGGACCGCCCGGAGAGCCCCGACGAACTTGACATCGCCCTGCTATTCGAAGATGTGGCCGATACCCACGCACTCGAACTCGACGAAGGACACCTTACCATCAACAGCCTGCCCCCCAACAGCCCCTTCCATAAGATTGCTCTTAAACGCATTCACGGTATAATCAACTTCGAGGAAGAGATTGCAATAGTGCTCCACTCCTCCATAATATTCCTCAAGAAGAAAGAAGCAAAAGTCAATGTCCACATTCGCCAGACCAAGGCTTCATTCATGGACATGATACGCAGCAAATTGCATAATCCGGAAAAAGAAACCGACGAAAACTCATGAATTTCCCAAAATAATCACTAACTTTGCAACGAAAAATTCGGGGCGTAGCGCAGTCCGGTTAGCGCACCTGCTTTGGGAGCAGGGGGTCGAAGGTTCGAATCCTTTCACCCCGACTAAATTAAATAACATTGCCATTAAAGAAGTTACGGCTCTTGAATGGCTTTTTCCTAATTAGTAAAGTTATCAGCGAAGCCTCTCCGGCGTAGATTCTGTTTGGATGCGGCATTGGGCTCCATTTGAAAGAAGCCGAAGGAACACATGTTAGGGTAAATGAATAATGATGAGCTTTTTTACCGGTCCAATTTCCCCGGTATACCCCCAATTATACTCCTATCGGCTCCCCTCGTCCTTTTCTTATTTAATTTGCTCATAATTTGTGCGAACAACTGAAAATCACTACCTTTGTGGCCAAATAAATTGAGGTTAGCCTCAGTCAACGGATGACCGTAACAGGAAGACTCCACAGGCATTAACTTTTTTACACACAGATATGAACCAATTGCTACGCACCGGCTATTTAGTTTTGCTGACATCATCTCTCATGAGCTTGCCAACGCCCTCCAAGGCTCAGCAGAAAGAATTCTACAACTTCAAGATGAAAGAAACTCCATCGGCTATACCCGACTACGCCGGTATAGCCATATATTCGGTTTCCGACAGCAAAGTCTACACTTTGCGCAACAGCGTGATGGCTGACCTCGGAGAACCGATCAACTGGATGGCTTTCAACCCCACCGGATTCAATTTCGTAATTGTAGGCCAGGGAAAGAAGCATGGAGAGGCTCGCGTCATTGTCACCAATGAATTCAACCGTGCCCGCTACAAACACAATGTCAAGCGCCACGGCTCCCCCACATCCGCGATTTTCACCCCTGACGCACGAGCCCTGATTGTTGCTGCGGACGGAAGCATAAATATTTTCGAGACAAAGAAATTTGAGCCGGTAGACACCTTTCCCGCCCAGATCAAAGCCAAAGAAATGACCATGAGCGGCAACGGCTACTTCCTCGCACTGACCGACGGCAGCAAAGTGATGGTGTACAACTACGCCGACAAAAGGCTGCGCAAGCAATGGAAATTCGATGTGCCCGTGACTCAGATGGCCTTCTCGCCCGATGACTCCGAATTCGCCGTGCTCACCTCCGATGGTCTAATGAGCATCTACAACACCCGCGACTTCATTATCAAGAAAAACATCGACGGCCTTGGCGAAGGCATAGACTTCGATTACAACCCCGATGGCAAATATGTTGCAGTGGCAACATCCCCCAAACAAATCGCAATAGTAAATACCCTTGATGATGCTGACCGCGAGCATATTGACATTCCCGAAGGGGCTGTCAGCGATGTGAAATTCCTCACTGATGCAACAAACAGTGTGCTGATTGCCTACAATACCGTCAACGCTGTGAATGCCAAGCGACTCACCAAACTCCTGCCCCACTACGCCCGCCTTATCTCAGACCAGGCTGACGAGATGATGAACGAATGGCTCAAAATGATGCCCGGAGAAACAATGGAGCAGTACCGCGAGCGTGTCAGTGAGGCAAACAGAGCCAAGCAGCGCCGCATGTTTGAGGATGAGATTTCAACCGGCCTCGCAGGCGACCTTGTTTCTATGTCCAAGATTTCGCTTGGCAAATACGACCGCAGCAATCAGGTTCTCGCAGTGGAGTTTGACAATATGCCCTCCATCCTGCTCCCAGTGCCTGAAAAATCTGTGGGTGCATTTGCCAATGTAGAGAATATTTCTGTGCAGGATGCCAAATACGGCATCATGCCCAATGACAATTTCGAGCTCATATACGCAAAGTTCCACAACAACGCCAACGGCGAAACATATATCTACGACAACCTTGACAGAGTGCCTCTCGCTTTCATGGACAACGACGACAATGTTGTGTCTCTCGAAGTACTGCAACAGCAGCAGATGGAGGAGCTCAAACTTCAGGAACTGCGTGAAAAGGTGGTTGCCGAAGCTAAATCGCGCAACGTAATCTCCGATCATACAAACATTGCAGTTGACAGCCGTGTTGTGCCCGACTACGATGCCGATGGCAAAAAGATTCTCAACTATATTGTGCGTTTCAGCTACGAGGTTGAACCCGACTACTCCATCCACGAGGACTTCGGCCCCGGCAAATACAAAGTTGAGGAATCCGGCGCCGCAAGCTCAATGCTGTCGATTATCAAGCAGGCTTTCGAGGGCGACCTCGCACAGTATGTTGCTGAAGGCAAAAAACTTCGCGTGAATATCTCCGGTGCAGCCGACGGCACCCCCATACGCCGCATCATTCCCTACGATGGCTGCTACGGCGACTTTGAGGAGGAGCCTGTTGTGAAAGATGGCATAATGACCGCCATAACCGTTACCGGCAAAGGTGGCATCACCCAGAACGAACAGCTCGCATTCCTTCGCGGCTATGGAGTGAAAGACTTCCTGCAAAGCAACGTCAAAAACCTCGACAAAATGAATGCCGACTACCGCTACAACATCGCTGTGTCCGAGGACAAAGGCAGCGAATTCCGCCGTATCGTCGCCGAGCTGACTTTTGTCGACGTATTCTGATAACATTCCCCTAACCACTTTAAACACAAAGATATCATCTCAATATAACAGATGACCGCAACACACCAGATAATCATTACCGCTGCCGCTGCAACCGCCATTATGGTTGCAGCGCAGAGCGGTTTATACACCTCCGCCATTTCAAGCTCCGCAATATCCTGCGCCACAGACTCTCTGGCATCTTCATCTGCCGATTCCACAGTTGTCAGCAACCTTGACCTCGCTTCCGAACTCTACCGCAAAATCAAATTTGCCCAGACCGAATCGGAACCGGACGCCGGCTACTACAACCTTGTGCTGGAGTGTAATGCCGCAGCTACTGCCGCGCTGAAAACTATTGACAAAGATTCTCCCGACTACAACCGCTGCAAGAGCATTCTACGTGACATAAACCCTGTGCTTGAAGCCGGGGCATACCACTTCTCATCAGCAAAAGATGCCGCAAACCTCGCCAAATTCGCAGGAGCATACGTAGACACCCATCTGCTGCCTGAATTCAGCGGCGAGACATTCCGCACCGACGCCAACTATCCCTCCATTATTTATATAGCTGCATCCGGAGCCTACAACTCGCACAATTTCAGAAAGGCCATAGACTATTTCCGCGCCTACTTCGCCACCGGCGAATCCTCACGACGCGAGCAAGTGTATATGTACATGGGACAGGCTTGTCTCAATATTCAGAACTATGATCTGGCCGTAGCCACCATGCTTGAAGCCGTCAAAGCCTACCCCGAAAATTATCATCTGATATCATTCGGTATAAAGGCTTGTATAGAAGGCTCACACAGCGAGCATCTGCAGCCCCTGCTCGACAAAGCACTCGCGCTCAAGCCCGATGACGAGCAACTGCTAAACATCCAGGGCAAACTCCTTGAGGACAATCAGGAATATCTTAAAGCCCTGTCGGTGTACAACCGCATCGACGAGCTCAAACCGATGAACCTCTCCACCGCACGCCACATAGCACTGTGCTATTACAACCTCGGTGTTGACTTTTTCAACCGCGCCATAACATCAGAGGATGAGCGCACCGCAAAAAAGCTGAAGCGCCAGAGCAATGACTATTTCTCTGCCGCCACCGACAAACTGGAAGAGGTGCTTGCCAATGACCCCACCTCTGTAAAATATCTGAAAGCTCTTGCTGTAGCCTACGGATGCATGGATATGCGCGACAAATTTGAGGAAGTCAACAACCGCATACAGGCTCTCGGCGAATCACCCATGAACTCAATGGGCATGCCCCCGATCATGGCCTACAACGAGAACAATACGCGGAACTACGGCCGTGGCGACGGAGTGGTGTCAACCGCCGCTTCCACAGCCGGAGAGGCTCCGCGCTACTCTGAATTTGCCAAGATAATTGTTGAGGAGCGTCTTGCAAAATGGACACGCAAAGGTGAGTTTGAACGTCCGGAGGACTACGGCTGACGGGTGAACGATGCCACAATACGCACAGAGTACGCCAACGCATGCCGGGAGGCCGAAAAAGAATATCTTGAAAAATATGCGCGCCGCCTCAGGCTCACAGACCTTGAGCTGAAACCGTACGATGCGGCAAACGAGGTGTATCTCGTTGAATCAAGCTACGGGCCAATGTATGTGAGAGTGCCCCTTGCCAACAACGAGGCCGAACTGTTCAAAAGCAACTGGGCCGGAATACACTTCCGCAACCCCAAATACATTATTGTGAACGACGAGGTGCGCATTGCCTCGCTCACATTTGTCACCCCCACCGCCAAAGAGTATGTGTACAACAACGACCTGGCTCTGAACTACACCGCCACCAATGTGGACATCGACTTTGAGGCAATACTCCGCAATGCTAACAGCGGCAATGCACTGGCTGCAAACACTCCCGTGGCCAAGAGCCTGAAAGTGACCCGCAAATCGGATGTTGACGAAAACATACCGCAGGCCCGGACAAAGAATGCCAACACTTTCGCGCTCGTTATCGCCAATGAAAACTATGCCGGTGTGCCACGCGTTGAATCAGCTATCCATGACGGTGAGACAGTTGCACAATATATCGAGCATACCCTCGGTCTGCCTAAGGAAAACATCATTGTTCAACAGGACGCTACCCTCGGCGCGCTGCTCCGTGCGGTGGCTCAGACCAAAAACAGCGTCAAATCAATGGGTCCAGGCACAGACCTGATAGTGTATTACGCAGGCCACGGTATGCCTGACGAAAACACCAAGGACGCCTTGCTCCTGCCTGTTGACGGTGACCCGCTGACTGCCGAAAGCTGCTATCCGCTGAGCAGACTCTACAACGAACTCGGTAACTCCGGCGCCGAAAACATAATGGTGTTTCTTGACGCCTGCTTCAGCGGCTCAAACCGTGGCGACGGTATGCTTGTTGCCACCCGTGGTGTGGCAATCAAGGCCAAAGAGGTGGCTCCACAGGGCAATATGTTTATACTCAGCGCCACATCCGCTCAGGAAACCGCCCTGCCCTACGCCGAGAAAAACCACGGACTGTTCACATATTACCTGCTGAAAAAACTACAACAGACACGCGGCAATGTCACCCTCGCCGACCTCGCCGAGGATGTGAAAGCCAATGTGACCCGTCAGTCAAACCTCATCAACCGCAAGCCGCAGACTCCCCAGGTGTCACTTTCAGGCAACATGAGGCGGACATACTCATCTAAAAAACTCACTGCTGACTGAACATGATTCGATTCAGATTACTACATATCATACTTCTCACACTCGTCTTCTCCTCACTTTCCACAGCAAAGGCCGACGATGTAAAGAAGCTCACAGCCACGTATACCCACTACGGTGACAGCCACCAGTCGCTTGACGAATGCAAGAGGCTTGCTCTGGAGGGTGCGAGGCTGGAAGCCCTTGCAAAGGAGTTTGGCAAAGTGATGTCCAACGACACATACAGTCTTGACACAAACGACGGCGAAAACATTTTTTCCTCGCTAAGCACCACAGAAGTGCGCGGCGAATGGATTGCCGACACCTCAGACCCCAAATACATTATTGACCTTGACAACGAAGGCCACTATGTAGTGACATGTACCGTCAGCGGCCAGGCACGTGCGTTGGGCAACGAAGCTGTATCCTTCGAGGCGGCCACTCTCAGAGGCAGCGACCTCTCATCGCGCACAACATCATTCACTGCCGGAGAGCAACTCGGACTTTATTTCCGCGCCCCGCTTGACGGCTACATAGCAGTGTATCTCACTGATGCGTCAAACACCGCCTACCGCCTGCTGCCGTATGTCAACGACAGCGACGGCCTTGTGCAGACCCGCCGCAGCAAAGAGTATGTATTCTTCTCCACAGAGCGCGCCGACGGAGCTGACTCCCCTGCTGATGTGGATGAACTCGTGATGACAACCGACTCCGAAGTGGAACGAAACCAGATAATAGTGCTCTTCTCACCCAACCGCTTCACACCCCCCGGAATGGTGTCGACCGAAGGTGTGCCGGCCTCGCTGAGCCTGAGCGCATTCAACAAATGGCTCGCCGATGCCCGCCGCCGTGACACGCGCATGGGCGCCTCACGTATAGGAATTGAGATACGTAACAAATAAATCATACTACATCAAATTAACAATCAATTTAAACCAAAAGTGCAATGAAAAAGATTATCATGCTCTTCATGGCAGCCCTGCTCATCGCTGCCGCTCCTGATGCATTCGCTCAGAACAAGGCTCTGCAGAAAGCCCGCAACAAGGAGAAAAAAGAAAAGATGAAAGAGTACAAAAAAGAGGGTTGGAAACTCTTCGGCAGCTCCCGCAGCCTTGAAGTGGCTCTTCTCACCCACTATGACAAGCTGGACAAACTCGGCGACGATGGCCGTGAGGTTGTAGGCATCGCCAGCAAATTCAAATCAAAGAATGTCGGCAAGCAGATGGCTGCAAACAACGCCGCAATCACCTACTCTCAGCAGGCAGGAAGCTCTCTCAAAGGCCGTGTTGTAAGCGATATGTCCGGTGACGGCACATCAGCTGAAGGAGAATTCGACCACTTTTACGGTGCATATGAGCGTCTCGTTGAAAAAGAGATCAAAGGCGAAATGGAGCCCAGCTACACTATTATCCGCGACCTCGGTGACGGCACATACGAGATGCAGGATTTCTATGTTGTAAGCGAAAGCGCAGCATCCAAAGCCCGTATCCGCGCTCTTGAAAACGCATTGAAGGAAAGCGAGGCAGCACAGCGCCACGCAGAAAAAATTGCTTCATTCGTGCGCGAAGGCTTCGCCGAATAACCCCGCTCCCTCCCCCACTTTATAGAGCAGGAGGTAAACACCAATCATCGGTGTTTACCTCCTACTCTCTTTGTTGCCCTAAAGCAATATAATTAAGAGCTGTCCTTGATTTTAGGACAAAAATCACTATCTTTGTCCCCGAATTTAGGACAATATGGATAAGCTATATATCAAATCTCAAATCGCGATGCGTCAATCGGAGTTTCCGACTGACTTGAAAAGACGTGATAACCCTTTACCTGTCGGTACAAATAAAATCGTAACCATACCGGGAGTAAGACGTTGTGGCAAGACATCCCGAATGGAAGTTGTTGTGAATGACCTTTTGACACAAGGTGTTGACAGAAAACGAATTCTATGGGTCAGTTTTGACGATGAGCGTCTGGTAAGAATGAAATCAGACGAACTTGACCATATAATAGAAGCATACCGGGAGATGTACCCTGACATTGAAATGTCAGATGTGTATATGTTCTTTGATGAGATACAGCTTATCGAAGGATGGGAATATTTTGTTATGCGTCTTTACAAACATTACTCCAAAAACATATACATAAGCGGTAGCAACGCGACAATGCTCAGTTCTGAACTCAAGTCGGCTTTGCGGGGGTGGCCGGAGGAAGAAGAAACATTGCCGCTCTCATTCCGTGAATACTGTGAATTCAAGGGGGTTGATGCCGAAGGTTGGCTTGAAAGTGATCTTGCAAAGATACGCAATGCGTTTTTTGACTACAATAATGAAGGTGGTTTCCCGGAAGTTGTGCTGACGGATAATCCTCTGCAAAAAGCCAAAATCCTGCAAGGCTATTTTGACACGATGCTACTGAAGGATTTAGTAGAACATTATAATTTGTCAAATATAGAGGTGCTCCGTTATTATCTGAAAAGGATTATGTCAAACCTCACAAAGCCGACATCAATACGGGCAATACATGGGGACATAAAATCACGGGGACTGAGAGTAAGCAAAGACAATCTCTATGATTGGGCCGGCTATGCGTGTGATATATTTATGTTTCTGCGCATACCCAATTACAGCAAGTCACTTCAGAAAGTGGAAAGCTCACAACCGAAATACTACTGTATCGACAATGGACTGAGAGATGCTGTGCTTTTGCCACAAGCCAATGATGATGGCAAGAAACTTGAAAATACGGTATTTTTACAGCTTTATCGTCAGCGCACACCCGTTGACAAGATATACTATTATCAAGGCAAGGGCGAATGTGATTTTGTAGTTCAGCGTGGGACTGAGATAGCCCAACTAATACAGGTCACATGGGACATGACTGATGAGGAAACCCGTAATAGAGAAATAAATGGTCTTATTGAAGCATCCAATGCCACAAACTGTGATAATCTTCTAATTATCACAGCAGACCGGCATGATGAAATAATAACAGATGATGGCAAAACGATCCATGGAATACCTGCATGGCGATGGCTTCTCGGCAAATAGACAACTTACGAAACGATGCCTTTGGGCGGCCTAAAGCTTCAGCAATAGAGCAGGAGGTAAACACCAATCATCGGTGTTTACCTCCTGTTCTATTTTATAAAAGTTGGTGTCTTTCAGAGGGGGATGGTGGTAGTGCCGGCTGGTATTTTGTGGGGAGTGCCGCTGACTATCAGTGTGAAGGGGCGGTTTGCAGTGACATCTATCGCTTTTTTGTCAGGGTTGTAAATCAGCGATGTCGCTATATCTCCGAATTTGAGGTCACGCAAGCCATGAACACCGTTGGCAGTGTTGACATCCCAGGTTAGAGTCCGTGTAAGAGCATTGGCATTGCGAAATCCGAGGATATTCTCTATAAAGAGGGATATCGGGCCGAGGGCGGACCAGCCGCAGAATTCCTGACGCACAATGCGCCCGTGCTCTGTGGAGGGGGCGTCAGCTACCGGACTGTAGCATTCCCAAATTGTGTGAGGTTCGGTGTTTTCAAATATGCGCGCCTGCATTTCAACAACCTTGCGGGCGAGAGAATCTGCGAGTTGGGTATAGCCATAACGTTCAAGAGCTTTTGTGCCCATATACACTATCGGCAGCCAAATACCTCCGCGCCAGTAGTTTCCGGTTACGGAATCAAAGTCGGCATCTGTTCTTGCAAGGGAATTCCACGGGCGCTCGCCGCCGAGCAATTGCGGGTCGAGCAGTTTGTCCACCATGTGCGCAGCCCGGGTAGAATCGGGAATACCGGCCATCATGGCCCAGAACGAAGCCGGGGTCATGACCCGTGACGGCTCGGATGAGTCAACCGCTATATCATAATAGAAGCCGTCTTTGTCGTCCCAGTAGTCGCGGTTCACAATCTCTTTGAGTCTGCTGTATTCGTTGCGCCACTTGACTGCTGCAGCGGCATCGCCACGGAGTTCAAGCAGTTCGGCTATATTCTCTGCCGCGAGCGCCTGCTGTGATATGGCATCGATCCATCTGATTGAATTCCAACCGCCGAAATCTCTGCCTCTGGGAGTATTGTCCATGCCCGAGCTGTTGCCTGTACATGAGTAGCCGTCAGCCCTGCCGCAGCTGTCACGGTGCACTGTCATATATATCGGCTGGGGAGACAATGCTTCATCTCTTGAGCCGTGTTCAAGTGAATTGAAGTAGTCGTAATGGCGCTGAAGATATTTTTTATCTTTAAGTATGAAGTCGATATGGGTGGTATCGCCGGAGAATATGAAATTCTCCTTCTCTGTCCACGCAAACAGCGGTGGATTGTCACGGAGATGGATTCTCAACGGACTGGGTGCACCCTCATGTATCGGCGCGTAATAATTCATCAGGGTCTCTTTGCCGGGAAAAGATTCCGGGGCATATTTCGAGAACATCACCATAAAGCAACCGTCCCAAATCCAAATCTGGTCGTCATAGCAATTTTCATCGAGATAAGGCGACGCCACCATATTGTCGGGGCCTCGTCTGACACGGCCTGATGCAGTTTCCCACGCTTTTTCGTAAAGCCTCACGAGTGAGGAATCGGGGTGTACAACGGCAGGCGCTTCCTTGCGCCAGTCCGGCAACACAGCGTCGGGAGGCACTGTGTTCCATTGAGCAAAAAGTGATTCGGCTGACAAGATACAAAGTGATAATGCCGCCTTTTGGATGATAGAGTGGTTTATTCTTAGCATAAAAGCTGATTGTAAAGTTGGTATTATGAAGGTTATTTTCCGGTAACAGCAATGCGGTTGCCTTTTGACAGGCGGCGCTTGCCGTCAACTGTTATTTCGGCCCTGTAGATATATATTCCTCTGCCGACGCGGTGTCCTGCGAGGTCATGAAGATTCCATGTTATGGGCGCTGAGGTAAACATATCACTTCTGTCCGTAACTGTTTTGCTCCACACGAGCGACCCCATGAGATTGAATACACTCATTGTCACTGTCAGGGTCTGGTCCGGACGATTGTGGTTAATAAAGAAGTTGGCTTCAACCGAGGCGGGGTTAGCATCGGTGTACACTTCATATATTTCCGGCACGAGCGACGGGTCTACCGTAAATTCTATGGTGCTTTCAGCATAGTTGCCGGATGTGTCGTAAACTCTGAGGGTAAGGTCATGTCTGCCCGGCTGAAGGGTGGTCAGCGGATATGCTATTGAGCCGCCGGCGGTGCCGTCAGAGGCCGGGGTGTAGTAATTTACAACCCCATCAAGGGAGCGTACTCCATCGAGTTTGAGCGACATTGTTCTACCGATGCCTGCAGAAGACAGGTTAATGCCGACGTTGTCATAAACACGGGCGATGAGCATCGGTGAATCATTGACCGCATCTCCGCTCACAAAGGAGGGATGGTTGAGATAGAATGCGTCAATAACCGGCGGAACAGTGTCGGCCGGAGCATCCTCATCCGAGCCATACACGTAGAAGTCTGTGAAAGCACCAGTGGCAAATGTCGCGCCGTCAGTTGCATTTAGACTCAAAAGCGCATTGCGGTAGTTGTCGGCAAGCTCAGCCGGCATTGCTATGTCTATGGAAAAGTGTCCCGCAGCCACAGAGTCGCCGCCTGCATATAGTCTTTCACCGTGTGTGTCAAAAACAACAGATTTGCCGGTGGTGCCGTCAATATTCCGTCCGAGAGTTGTGACACTTCGGTCGGCATCATAAAGAGTCAGCGAAATAGGACCGTTGAAATCAGAGCATATATCGCCGTCTGTATTTCTGACTGTGCCATTGATTGAAACACGGCTTTTGCCGGAAAGCACAATGTCAGTATCGCCCTCCGGCTTTACTCCGTCGATATCATTCACAACAATATCCCTGCTGCCGGTAGATACTCTCATGGCGGGGTCACCCATGAGGGCATAGCGGAGTTTATTGGTGTTTGAGGTTCCGGCGTCAGCTCCGAGGGCATTCTTTGCATTGCGGAGCATTTGGCCTATGGTGAGAGGCTGCCCGGACGCGTCAGTTGCAAACATCTGACGTCCGAGCGCTCGGCTAAGCATGGAGTTTTCGGATATAAAGACCGGACGCGTGGCTGTGATAGCAGAGATGATTCCGGCATTTGGGCGGAAAAACAGCTTTTCAGCACCGCTCTGTTCAAAACCGTCCCACTGCATGAAATAGCAGGTTGCGCCGAAAAATGCCGGCAGCCTGCGGTTTGAAATAGTGTTGATATCGTTGAGGGTCATAATTCCCTGAGCGGTGAGGTAGTATTTATTCGCATGTCCGGTATATGTCCACCATGCGGCACCGGCATCAATGAGTCTGTGGAGCTCGGAGCGGCCGGCCTCACAAACCCCACCGACAAGCGGATAGGCATCGATGTACACCTTGTCATACACCATGTCGCGCCCCTTTGGATTGGCCCTCATTGCATCGACCAGTTCATCGGTCTGGGTCATGTGGATACCCATGTCACCATCGTCAGCGGTCACAATCACACGGTTGTGCCAATCGCCGGCAGGTGGAGCGGTGATATACTGTTCCAGTTTGTCGACATACGCCTTGGCATCGGCATCATTGCCTGCCGGAATCCTTCCGACAGCAATGGAATAGCGCTCTGCCCCGGGACGAAGCCCGGAGTTATCTTCGAGAAATGCGAGGTAGTCGTCGGAGGTGAACGACACCGTTTCAATCATGCTCTCGGCAGACTGCCAGGAGGGCATCACGGGATCCGGCCAAACAGCGGCATTAGGGGTCACTCCCCTGATATCAAATGTAGGGCGGCCTAAGAGAAGGGCATATTGCAGGTTTGAGTCAGAGGTGCCTCGGTCATAGAGCATTTTAAAAAACTTGCGGAAAGCGCCGAAGTCCGGAGAACCGGATGAAAATTCGTTGAAAATATCGTTTTGCACCACAACCTCAACTGTCATGCCATCGTGCTGACGGTGAATGTCGGCAATGCGTTTTGCCTGCTGTTCAAACTGCGCCACAGTGACGATAACCATATCCGGTGTGGTAAGCGCATGTAGATTTTGATTAGCCACATACCCCTCATCGGCAGGCACGGGAAGTTTTGCTCCGGAGGACCACGCGGCGTAGCTGCGTCGGCCGGTATAGTCATTTGTCCACACAGCCGAGCCATCGGACAGCGCGGTGTTCATCTGCTTAACCTCCAACGGGTCAGTCACATCCCACACAATTGTTGATTCATCAGCTCCGGCAAGAGCTACAGAAGTGGATGATGCGTTAAAATATGCGATAGAACCGCTAAGGGCAATCCGCTTTGTGTAGTTCACAAAAATAGCATCGAGATTTGCATTGCTGACGCTGCCGAGAGCGGAGAAAGTGATTTCCAGAGGCAATTCCCCGCCATCGTATGCTATAGTTGCTGATGCTGAGCCATATACACCATAGTTTGAACCGGAAACAGCTGCCAGGGATAATGTTGCTTCAGCAATCCGCTCGCCTGAAGTGGAGAGCGAGAATTCTGATTTGCCGGCCACCTTTGAAGCTGCGGAGTAGCGAATCCAAACCGGGGTCGACGGCACTTTGTCCACAAGCTCGAAACTGTAGGACCTTCGCGGTGTGAAGCGGAAGTCATCGCCAAGAAAAATCAGGCCGGAGCTGCCATAGTTGGCTTTGTCTGTTTCGTAGCTGATGAGCTGTGTGAATGTTGTCTGCGGCGAGGCCGTCACCTCCGCCCTGCCTTCGGTCGGAACTGACACTGCCGGCTCACCTTGTGATATGAAGTAATAGCCCTTTGTTGTAAACGGGTTAAGCGATGATGTGATATGGCCGTCATCATCAAAAGCCACAGCCTCAGGCCCCACGCCATAAAAATATATACCATCATCCGTGCGCAGGTAAGGTACTTCGGGAAGGTCGTCAATATATGAGTCAGCCGTAAGATGATCTGATACCTTGCGCGCTCCGTAGCCTGCAATCACCGCACGGTTTATGTCGGAAATGCCCCAGGATACGAGGGTAGCCTTTGAAATGAAGTGTACTCCGGATTCAGAGACACTGATTTTACGCCACTTGCCCGATGCGAGCCGCGACTCAGCTGCGTACTTGTCAACATTAAAGGCCGAAACCGTGCTGTTGCACAACAGCAGCGACAAGAAGGTGATTACTGTATATATAATATCGGTGTGTCTCACCATATTTCAATTCTTGTTTTGATTAACAACGCTTACGTCCGGCTATTATTGTGGCAAATCTCCGGTAAAACGGGCCCAATCGTCGCGTGTGCCATTGAACACATTCATATCCAGCTGCCTTTCGAGCCCTTTGATAAGCCCGCGGTGCGAGTATTGCCAGAAATGCCAATCTATATCCGGGTTTATGTCTGTGAATGAACATAGCCACAGAGGGTAGGCTTCGAGAGCATTGGCGTAAAACCGTTGCAGACCCTCTTTATTGGTATAGATGATTACCCTGTATCCATTGCGCTGAAGCGTTTCAGCCATCTGCTTTATTTCCGTGATAATGTCTTCGGTATGCCTGTCAGATGGATTTGTCCACTCCTCAACATCAATGGCAACGGGAAGATCCAGCTGCTTGCCCCTGATGCTGTGCATCAAATTCAGAGCCTGCATATATCCTGGGCTATCAAACCGGAAGAAGTGGTATGCACCGACCTTGATGCCGGCCTCCTTTGCTTTGCGGAAATTATGGTGAAAGCGTCGGTCCTTGAAACCGGCGCCTTCCGTGCTTTTTATATAAACAAATTCTATGCCTTCATTTTTGAGAATGCTGAAATCTATATTGCCATTGTGAGCGGAAATATCAGCACCTTTCACCTCAAAGCGCTCTACGCTGAGCGGCGGATTTGTCTCCCCTCTTCCGGTTACAACCAAAAAGAAGATGAAGCAGGCAATCCCGACAAAGAATGCGAGAGAGAGTATTTTGATGATTTTCTGCATAAATACAAAGTTATGCAAAATTCAGCTATATGCCAAATCCGGCACAAAAATATTCACGCAGCAAACTTGCGAGGAGGATGGGATAGAGAGAAAACAGCCTGCCCGGTGGCAGGCTGTTTATTTGATGAATGGCAAACGATGTTTACTCGGCAGGATCCATAACAGCTCCGGCGAGGATAATCGTTCCCGTGGATTTCTCCCATATAAAGTAAATGAATGGACGATCAAACACAATCGGGCCGGTGGGGATATCTGAGGTAATGCCGGAAACAGCTTGTGTCTTAACCTTTACTACAGAACCCTCTTCATCCACATCAAGATTAATATTTTGGACAAATTTACTCACAGCGCCCGATTCTTTTGCCAGCGCAGGGAATTTTGCATTCAAGAATATATTCTCAGCCCCCAAAGATTTTAAAGGAGCATACAGGTCCGTATTGATATCAAGGCTAAGCCGTGGCATTTTCACAATCTCATTGCCTGTAGAAGATAACGCTGCTTTGATATTTTTCCAGAAGTCCGAGGGAAGTGAAGAAACAAATTCCCGGAGGCAGACCTTAGGATCCGGCATCACTGCAGTAAAAGCATATCCGCCGTTGCCATACAACAATGTTGCATACGAGGTGTAGATGAGATCTTTTCCGGATGATGGCACAACACCTTGCGGAATTGAGACCCGACGGTAGCCTATCAATTTCTTATCAGACTCCATCATATCAACCATTACCTTAGAACCATCTTCCTTAGTAAATTCAGCCGGCTTTGTTTTTGATTTATCAAATTTCTGAGCCCAATGTCCTTTGAAATACAGAGCATTCAACCAAACTCCATAGGCTCCTTCAGATGGGGCACTGTCAATTATTTTGGCAATTTCACCATTTGTAGCATTATTAGCCCAAGTGTTAATGTCGCTTACTATCTGAGAATTCCCGAAATTGGCCATAAAAACTTGCGAATCATACACTGATTCAAGAATTTCGCGGTATTGCTCATCCACTGTGACAAGACCCTGATTTAACCAGGAAGAATTTGCCAGAATCATGTTTGAGGACTTGTCATGAGTAGGAAGTGTTGACAGCAACTTATTGCAGTAAGTGTTAAGTGCGTCAATGTCACTGCCTTCAAGGCGTAGAGCTGCCATCAGCTCAGCTCGATCGACATCACCTAATGCATTGCCTATCATGCCTGACACCATAGCGGCTCCGAGTGGAGAAACCGCTACGTTATGGTTTTCATCATTATCATTCACAATTGCTTTCAGAAGATCTAAAGAGAAGTCGGTGAGATTTGTTGACACCTCAGCCTCTGCGCGCGAAAGTTCTATCGGGGTGAGGGTGTTGGACTCGCCGGAATCAGAACCAGAGTCGCAGGAATAGAGCGTTGCGGTATAGCCGATGCAGAATACGGCTACAAGCAACTTAGAGAGAATTGCTTTCATAATGTTACTTATTTAAAAATATGACAAGTTCATTGGAATTATCTATTTGGTGTTATGAGAAGGTCACCCAGTACATGTGGTCAGAACTACATGAAAAAAGCAGCGAGACAGAGCTTAGCAATGCTACTGCATACAAAAGATAGATAATCTTCTTTTTCATGATGATAATTGGTTTATATTGAAGAATGAGTCTTTAACGAGATGAGTAAACAGCGCAAATATAAGCTTTATTTTCACCAAAATCAATAGAGTAATACTTAATTTTAGTTAAACAATCACCAGCTGATTTGGACAACTTGAGCAATTACCGCATATACTGCTAATTAATCGCAATTTACGTCACTCATTACATTATATATAATACACGGAAGATTGAAGGCAAAAAAAATGCGGTCCGGAAGTGGGCCGCATTTATGGTTTGAGAGGGTATCGGTTTAGTTTTCAGCTGCTTCGGGTTCGGGTGCAATGAGCTTGTAGCCTTTGCCGTGGATGTTGATGATTTCAATCGAGGGATCCTCGCGCAGATGCTTGCGGAGCTTTGTGATGTAAACATCCATGCTGCGTGCATTGAAGTAGTTGTCGTCAATCCAGATAGTCTTGAGTGCGAAATTTCTCTCGAGAATTTCGTTGACGTGTGCACAAAGCAGGCTGAGCAGCTCAGACTCCTTGGTGGTGAGTTTTGTCACTTTGTCGTCAATCATGAGCACCTGCTTCTGAGTGTCGAAAGTGAATTTGCCGATTTTGTACATGGTTATCTCCTTGCCCTTTTTGCCTTTTACGCGGCGCAGGATAGCCTCGATTCTGAACACGAGCTCTTCCATAGAGAAAGGCTTGGTGATATAGTCGTCGGCACCGATTTTGAAGCCTTCGAGAATATCTTCCTTGATAGACTTCGCTGTGAGGAAGATAATGGGCACTTCAGAATTTACGGTGCGTATTTCAGTTGCAAGAGCGAAGCCGTCCTTCTTAGGCATCATGACGTCGAGCACGCACAGGTCATACTTTCCTTTGAGGAAAGCCTTGTATCCACTCTCGCCGTCGGCGTAAAGGTCGGCATTGAAGCCCTTTGCCTGGAGATACTCTCTGAGGAGCATACCCAGATTCTCATCATCCTCACACAGTAGGATACGTAAACGGTCTTCCATAATTTTCAATTTTTAGTTAGTGGTAATATTATTATAAATTTTGTTCCTGAATTAAGTTCACTCTCCACCGAAATTTCGCCTTTGAGCTCGTGCACCATCTTCTGCACATAGGCGAGGCCAAGGCCGAAGCCTTTGACATCATGGCGGTTGCCGGTGGACACGCGGTAGAATTTCTCGAATATTTTCTTGAGATCCTCCTTGCGTATGCCTATGCCGTTGTCAGCAATCTCTATACGGATTCTGTCACCGGGAATATCCTTGGTGGTGACAGTGAGCTTCAGCGGCTCATCCTCACGGCGATACTTGACAGCGTTGTCAAGCAGGTTGAAGATGACATTGGTGAAGTGCATTTCGTCAACATTCACCGTAGACTCCTCGGCATCAAGCACAGCCTCTATGTTGCCGCCATATTTCTCCACCTTGATTTTAAATGTGTGGATGATATTGGCTATTGCTGTATTTGCGTCGATATCCTGCAATTTCAGGGTGGCTTTCTGACGCTCGAACATGGACATCTGGAGCACCTTCTCCACCTGGAATCTCAGACGCTTGGTCTCATCATTTATAACAGATGATATATGCTCGAGCATTTTGGGGCTCTTTCTCACCGATCCATCATTGAGCATCTGAGCTGCAAGAGATATGGTGGATATGGGGGTTTTGAACTCGTGGGTCATGTTGTTGATGAAATCGTTTTTCATCTCGGAGAGTTTCTTTTGCCTGAATGTAAGGAATATGGTGCAGGTAAACACCACGAGCAGAATGAATGTGAGTATGAATGCCGGTATGATGTATCTGACAGACGACAGAATGTAGTCGCGCTTGGTGGGGAAATACACCTTGATATAATTCATCAGGTTTTTGGTGTCGTTGGGGAAGAGGGTCTGGACAAACATATTGTCATCGCCGCTATCCTGCGGGTTGTAGCCGGTTGAATGATAGACAGGCACACCGTTGCGGTTTACCACTGCAAATTCAAACGGCAGGTCGAGGCCATTGTTGTCAAACTCCATGCGCAGATAGGTGGCCACCCTGGCCGAGTCGGCTCTCTGGGTGAGCGGACGGTTGCTGCTCTGGCTTATCATACGGAAAATCACCTCGTCCAGAAGGCTCTTCTGATACAGGTACTGATTTCTGAGAATCTCATGCATTGACTGCTGCTTGCCCACAGACTGAGAGCCAACCCCGGGAGGGGCAAGCTTGGTGAGGTCGCCCTGCAGTATGAGCGAACCCTCATCTCCGTCAGCTGTGGTGAAGGAGTACTGTATACCTCCCTGAGCCTTGCCGCCGGTTGAGAAGCGTGGCAGCACTGATGTCTCAATCCATGCCACATCCTCCTCTATGTAATATTTGGTTTCGTCCTGTTCAAGCGAGGTTGTCACAGCGTAGAGGCTGCGTTTCACTCCCTCGGCAAACTGGTCGTCACGCATTTTGATCATATTCTTCATATACATGACCTGCACGTACAGCAAACCTGCAAATGTCAGGGCCATGATGATGGTGATAGACCAAATTGTAGATTTTTTCATAATCTCAGTAGAAATTGCTTCCGGTTTATAGCATTTTAAACTATATTATGTTAACAACCAAGTGTGGCCGATTGTTATGCCCGGATTCAAAAAAATGACTTGATTTTAACAATTCGCGTCAAAATTAACAATTAAATGTGAAATAAGCAAGAGGCTGCCCCGAAAATATCAGGGCAGCCTCCGAATTTGTTCAGTACAGACACTACGCTTCCTCAGCCTCTTCGTCTATCCTCTCCTTAGGCAGGAAGTGGTGAAGCAGCAGGAATCCGAGCAGACCTGAGAGCACCGAGCCGACAACAATACCGAGCTTGGCATGATTCAGCAGGTCGGCGCCATGCTCACCCATACCGGAGAATGACAGGTTGGCAATGAAGAGCGAAACAGTGAAGCCGATACCGCCGAGCATCGCCACAGAGGCAACCATCAGCCAGTTAGAGCGATGGGGCATCGGAGCAAGCCTGAGCTTGACGGTGAGCCATGAAAAGAGCAATATGCCTGAGAATTTGCCGATCACCAATCCGCAGATTATGGCGAGGCTTATCCCCTCCACCACCGATGCGGGGTCAAGGCCAAGCAGCAGAATGCCGGCATTGGCAAAGGCAAACAGTGGCACAATGAAATTGTTGACAACTGCATGGAGTGTGTCTTCAAGGTCCTGAAGCGGAGAAATGACCTTGTCCGAGGCGCTCTCTATCTCCTTGAGCCAGTTCATCTGCTGTTTGTTCAGAATGGTGCGTCCGCTCAGGCTCTCATCATCCTCCTTGTTGAAATGGGATATGGAGGTACGGATGGCACGCACGTACTTCTTGGGTTCAAACACCGGGGTGGCGGGCACACAGAATGCAACAAGCACGCCGGCGATAGTGGGATGCACTCCGGAATTGAGGAACAGAAACCACACAACCCCGCCGAGTCCAAGATAGAAAACCTTGCTCTTTATATACATGGAGCTGCCGAGGAGCAGCAGGCCGAGGATGCCGACAGCATATAGCAGCAGGGTCCATTCAATATGGGTGGAGTAGAAAGCGGCTATAACGATTATGCCACCGATGTCGTCCACAACAGCGAGCGTGGTAAGGAAGATTTTCAGCGACAGCGGCACCCTCTTGCCAAGCATCGCGAGCACGCCAAGCGAAAACGCGATATCGGTAGCCATCGGTATTGCAGCTCCACCGCTGTAATCGGTGCCTTTGGAAAGAAAAAAGTAGATAGCCACCGGCACAATCATACCGCCGACGGCACCCATGATGGGCAGCAATGCCTGACGGAATGAGGATAGTTCACCGACAAGCACCTCGCGCTTGATTTCAAGGCCGATGGAAAAGAAAAAGATAGCCATCAGGGCATCGTTGATAAACGATAGCACACTCATGGGATGGCCGCTGTGGCTGAACAGGTTGAAGTCGCCGATCTGCAGGCGCACTTCCTGATTCCAGAAATCAAAGTAGTAGTGGTTGATTGCGGGGATATTGGCTATTACCATTGCCAATACCGTGGCCATAATCAGAATGTTACCACCCGACGCATGGCGACGTATCGCCTGTCGCGCGGCATAGAACGGCAATCTGTGTGCAACAGTTGAATCGGCCACAGATTCTTTAGAGTCATGATTGTTTGTCATGCTTAAACTTTTAAATTTCAGTTATAAGGGGTAGGCGCGGAGCGTCTGAAAGCAGCCGCTGTGGCGGCATCAGTCGAGTTTCAGAACAGCGAGGAATGCTTTCTGCGGCACCTCAACCGAGCCGATCTGCTTCATCCGCTTCTTGCCTTTTTTCTGTTTTTCAAGTAGTTTGCGCTTACGGGATATGTCACCTCCATAACACTTCGCGGTCACATCCTTGCGCACAGCCTTGATTGTTTCGCGCGCTATAATCTTGGCGCCGATCGCGGCCTGAATGGCTATGTCAAACTGCTGTCTGGGAATGAGTTCCTTCAGCTTCTCGCACATTCTGCGGCCGAATGTCACCGAGTTGTCAACATGAGTGAGGGTGCTCAGGGCATCGACACTCTCGCCGTTGAGCAGAATATCGAGTTTCACAAGCTTGGACTCTCTGAAGTCGTGCAGATGATAGTCAAATGATGCATAGCCTTTGGAGATGCTTTTCAGCTTATCGTAGAAATCGATCACAATCTCGCCGAGCGGCATATCGAAGGTCATTTCCATACGGTTGCCCGATATATACTCCTGCTTCACAAGTATGCCACGCTTGCCCAGGCACAATGTCATTATCGGTCCTATGAATTCGGCGACAGTGATAATGGAGGCTCTGATGTACGGTTCTTCAATGCGCTCTATAAGAGTGGCATCGGGAAGTCCGGAGGGGTTGTGAACCTCGGTCATGCCGCCGCGCTTGTCATACACACGGTAGGATACGTTTGGCACGGTTGTTATCACATCCATGTCAAATTCTCGCCCGAGACGCTCCTGTATGATTTCCATGTGGAGCAGTCCGAGAAAGCCGCAGCGGAATCCGAAGCCGAGGGCAGCAGAGCTTTCCGGCTGGAAAGTGAGGGAGGCATCGTTGAGCTGAAGTTTTTCAAGCGATGCGCGCAGATTTTCAAAATCTTCGGTTTCAATCGGATAAACGCCGGCAAACACCATAGGTTTCACCTCCTCGAAGCCGTCGATAGCTTCGGAACAAGGATTGTCAACATGGGTGATGGTATCGCCCACCTTCACCTCTCTGGAGGTTTTTATGCCTGAGATTATATAGCCGACATTGCCAGCCGAAAGTTCCTGACGTGGACACATATCCATTTTCAACACACCTATCTCATCGGCATGATACTCCTTGCCTGTAGCTACAAATTTGACAAAATCATTTTTGCGTATTGTGCCGTTGACAATCTTGAAATAAGCAATAATGCCGCGGAAGGGATTGAAAACCGAGTCGAATATAAGCGCCTGCAGCGGAGCGTCGGGGTTGCCCTCCGGGGCCGGCACCCGCTCGATGATAGCTTTGAGGATGTCCTCAACCCCGGCACCGGTTTTTCCGCTGGCACGGATAATGTCGGAGCGGTCGCAGCCGAGCAGATCCACAATCTGGTCCTCAACCTCCTCAGGCTTTGCGCTGTCAAGGTCTATCTTGTTTATTACCGGAATAATCTCAAGGTCATTTTCGATAGCCATGTAGAGATTGGAGATTGTCTGGGCCTGAATGCCCTGCGAGGCATCCACAATCAGCAGGGCACCCTCGCATGCGGCTATGCTTCGCGACACTTCATACGAAAAGTCGACATGACCCGGAGTGTCAATGAGATTCAGGGCATAGTGGACATTGTCGTATGTATAGTCCATCTGAATTGCATGGCTCTTGATAGTTATACCCCTTTCACGCTCAAGGTCCATATCGTCGAGCACCTGCGCCTGCAGGTCTTTTCCGGCCACAGTGTGGGTATATTCCAGCAGACGGTCGGCGAGCGTGCTCTTGCCGTGGTCAATGTGAGCGATTATGCAGAAATTGCGGATATTTTTCATCTTCTGAAGATTGTGAATCGTTTGAGAGCACAAAATTAGTCAAAATTGCGGTTATAGCCAAAAAGCCCCGGGGCGCTGACTCTGCATCGGCGCCCCGGGGTGATATGATTTCAGGGATTGTTATCAATAGTTCCACTGGCAGGCAACCATTCTCAGGTTAGGACAAGCCATTGAGCGGAAGTCGATGATCTGATTGTAGCGGCAGTTGATGTAAACAAGAGCCTGGTCGAAAGACACATCAAGCATTGTCAGCTGGTTGTTGTTACAGAGCAGACGCTGCAGGAATGTCTGGTTGGAGAGGTTGAGTGAAGTGAGGTCATTGTAAGAGCAGTCAACAAACTGGAGGTTGGGGCACTGGCTGACATCGAGAGTGGTGAGGTCGTTGTAAGAGCAAACGAGGTCGAAGAGGTTTTTGCAGTCGCGCAGACCGAGTGTCACCATGTTGTTATCAGAACAGATGAGGGTGTTGAGCTGAGGAAGACCGGACACAATCATTGTCGAGATTTCGTTGTCGTCGATATTGAGGTTTGTGAGGCTTTCCACGCCTGAGAGGTTGAGGCTTGTGAGCTTGTTGTAGCCGCAGTAGAGATTCTTGAGGCCGGTGCAGCCGCTGATCTGAAGGGTTTCAAGGTGGTTACCCTGGCAGTTGAGGGTCTGGAGGCTTGTCACTCCGCTGACATTGAGGTCAACAAACAGGTTGTTTGACACATTGAGGTTTTTGAGCTGCGGAGAGTTCTGGAACACATCTTCACCGAGATTCACTTCGCTCAGGCGGTTTTTATATAGAGTGAGCTTGGTGATGGCGGGACAAGCGCTGAGCTTGAAATCAGAGAGAACGTTTCTTGATGCGTTGAGTTCTGTGAGTGCAGGAGCGTTGGCAACTGAGAGAGCGGTGATTTTGTTGCGCGACACATCAACCTTTGTCAGAGCGGGAAATCCGGCGAGGTTGAGCTGGCCTGCAAGGTGTTTGTCTTTCCATTCGATTGCGGTTACGTGACCGCCAACGACTGTAAGACCTTCTACCGATGAGAGAGAATTGAGGTCCGCAACTTTCAGTTCCTGTGCATTGGTGCCCCCCTTCTCTGATGTCTGTGTCAAAAATGCTTTGAGCTGTTTAGCTTCATTTTTGTCAAGATTCTGAGCGAAAGCCGTTGTACAACCAAGCGCAATGGCAATCATAAGAAGTACTTTTTTCATAATCTATGATTTTTGTTTGTGTGATGTAATGTTTTTGTTTGTTTATCATCATAACACACACAGCGCTTGGTTGGTTCTTGAACCGCCAACTTTTTTTAAGTAATTTTTTAAAACGGTGGCGCAGACTCGTCTGACGGTCCGCTCAGGAAATCGGCGGATCCTCCTGACAGCTGACCGGAAGCCGCAGGACCACCCGCATTGAGGCGCGAGCCGACAGGTGCCGAGGGAGCCGACGGCGACTCATCCCAGTTTTCAAAGCGGGCGAACTCTTTTCTGAAACGCAGCTTCACATCATCAACGCTACCGCTTCGGTGCTTGGCAACGATAAACTCTGCGAGTCCACCTATATAATTATTCTCGGCGTCATACTCGGAGTGCAGATAATACTCCGGGCGGTGAATGAAGCACACAATGTCGGCATCCTGCTCAATGGCACCGCTCTCACGGAGGTCGCTCAGCTGGGGACGCTTGCCATCCTTGGAATTGGAATCGCCTCGGTTCTCCACACTACGGTTGAGCTGCGACAACGCCACTATGGGAATATTGAGTTCCTTGGCCAGCTGCTTGAGCGAGCGCGAAATCATGCTCACCTCCTGCTCACGGCTGCCAAACTTCATGCCGCTGGCATTCATCAGCTGCAGATAGTCGATGATGATGAATTTCACATTATGCTCGCGCACAAGACGCCGGGCCTTGGTTCTGAGCTCGAAGATAGACAGCGAGGGGGTATCGTCGATATACAGCTGCGAGCCATGGAGCTGCTTCACACGTGTCATCAGCTGGTCCCATTCCATGGGTGTGAGCTGACCGCTCTTGATTTTCTCACCCCTAAGCTCACACACATTGCTTATAAGGCGATTTACCAGCTGCAGGTTTGACATCTCGAGCGAGAATATCGCGATAGGCGTATTGTAATTCACAGCCATATTCTTGGCCATGGACAGTACAAAAGCAGTTTTGCCCATAGCAGGGCGCGCGGCTATGATTATAAGGTCGGAATTCTGCCAACCGCTGGTCAACTTGTCAAGCTCATGATAGCCGGTTTCAAGTCCGCTGAGACCCGACGTGCGGTTTGAACTTGCCTGAATCTGCATGATTGCCTGGCTGATCACGGGGTCTATCTGGGTGACATCTTTCTTCACATTCCGCTGCGATATCTCAAAGAGCTTTCCCTCGGCCTCCTGAAGCAGGTCATCGACATCATTGCTCTCATCATACGCCTGACGCTCAATCTCCCCGGCAAACGATATCAGCTCGCGGGCGAGATATTTCTGAGCCACAATGCGTGCATGATACTCCACATTCGCTCCGCTCAACACTCTCGATGTGAGTTCGCTGATATACACCGGGCCGCCTACCTCATCCAGATTGCCGTCAAGGCGCAGCTGCTCGGTAACAGTGAGCATATCTATGGGCTTCTGAGCAGCGCCGAGGTGCTGTATCGACTCATATATCTTTTTATGGGCCGGTTCGTAGAAGCATTCCGGCTTGAGGATGTCGCACACAATAGTGTATGCATCCTTCTCAAGCATCAGTGCACCGAGCACTGCCTCCTCCAGATCCTTGTCGCGCGGAGGTATTCTGCCGCCGAGTTCAGTAACTGTCTGTGGGGTCTTGCGCTGATATCTTGACTTGCTCTGTTCCATAGTTTATCGATTTTACAGTGCAAAATTACGAATATTTTCACTAACTTCGTCGCCGCTGACTCAGGCAGTTATAAAACAGTTTTCAACATGATTTTATTTCCAAACGCAAAAATAAACATCGGGCTCGACATCCTTGCCAAGCGCCCCGACGGGTACCACAACATTGAAACCGTGATGTATCCGGTGCCCTGGAGTGATATCCTCGAGATTGTGCCTGCCCGCGGCACCTCCACTACCCTGACAACAACTGGCAGGCCGGTGGAATGCCCTCCGGAGAAAAACCTCGTGATGAAGGCCTACCGGGCACTAAACGAGTTCGTGGAACTTCCTCCGGTGGACATATATCTTCACAAAGTGATACCCGATGGGGCGGGACTCGGGGGCGGTTCTTCAGATGCCGCTTTCACCCTCAAAGCCCTGAACAATATGTTCAGCCTCGGATTAACCGACAGTCAGCTGGCTGACATTGCGGCCTCGCTTGGGGCCGACTGTCCGTTTTTCATCTACAACTCCCCCATGCTCGCCACCGGCACCGGCACAACACTCACCCCGTTTCCCATGTCACTTTCCGGCCACAGCATAGCCATAGTAAAACCGGATGTAAGCGTGCCCACTGCCGCCGCATACGCGGGAGTGCGTCCCCACACCCCGGAAGTGGAGCTGAGCCATGCTCTGAAAGAGTGTGACTGCCGCAAATGGCGCGGACTTGTCAAAAATGACTTTGAGCAGAGCATCTTCCCCTCTCATCCGGTGATAGCCGACATCAAGCACACCTTATATAATATAGACGCTGAATATGCCGCCATGTCAGGAAGCGGATCCTCCGTCTTCGGCATATTTGACCGCGATGCTGACATTTTGGCAGAAGATGTGAGATCAGCCATCAATAATCATGACATTTTTACAGCCATGCTGGATTGAGTGAACGTTATGCCGCTCTCTTTGTTATCATTTTATAACACCTCCGGAGAGAGTGCTCCGGTTGGCAGGATTTTTGTTCAATATCCTGCTTAAGGCGAATTAACAAAAAAATCATATAAGTAAGTCATGAGCGACAAAACTACACAAGAATATCAGAACGAGGCTGCACAGCAGGCGGAGATGGCCGATGACGCAGCTCAGATAATGGATAATGTGCCTGAGGCTGCCGAAGAAAATCAATCTGCCGAGGATATTGAAAATTCGGAAATGAGCGAAATAGACCTGTTGGCAAAGCAGCTCGCCGAAGAAAAGCTTAAGGTTGAGAAGGAAAAGAAAGAATATCTTTTCCTGATGGCCGAATTTGACAATTTCCGCAAACGCACAATAAAGGAGAAGAGCGAGATTATCAAGAACGCCGCTGAGTCATCCATGAAGGGCATCCTCCCGATTGTGGACGATTTTGAAAGAGGCATCGAGGCAAACAAAAGCACCGACGACCCCGAAGCTCTGCGTCAGGGCATGGAGCTTATCTACAGCAAACTTGTGAAGTACCTTGCCCAAAACGGCGTGAAACCCATTGAAAGCACCGGCAGCGAATTCAACCCCGACCTGCATGAGGCCATAGCTATGGTGCCGGTTGAGGACGAATCGCTCAAAGGAAAGGTTATAGACACCCCCACAAAAGGCTATACTATCAACGACAAGGTGCTCCGCCACGCTAAAGTGGCAGTAGGACAATAACGTCCCGCGCGCCCTCCCCCATAACCGATTCATAGCCAAAGCATAACGAATTTACTACCGCGTCAGCAAAGATGGACAAAAGAGATTACTACGAAGTGCTCGGTGTGTCTAAGACAGCCACAGCAGACGAGCTCAAGAAAGCATACCGCAAGTTAGCGATTAAATATCACCCCGATAAAAATCCGGGTGACAAGGAGGCCGAAGAGAAATTCAAAGAGGCCGCCGAAGCTTATGATGTTCTCTCTGACCCTGAAAAGCGTCAGAAATACGACCAGTTCGGTCACTCAATGGGTCCGCAGGGATTCCCCGGCGGTGGTGGATTCTACAGCGGCGGTGGCATGTCTATGGATGACATATTCTCTGCTTTCGGCGACATCTTCGGCGGACGCGGCGGATTTGACATGGGCGGCTTCAGCAGCGCTGCCGGTGGACGACCCCGCAAGCGCCAGCGCCGCGGCGACGACCTCAGAATCACGATCAAGCTCACCCTTGAGGATATTGCCAAAGGTGTAAGCAAAACCCTTAAACTGAAAGCATTTGCCAAAGATGACCACTGTAATGGCACCGGCGCTAAAGACGGAACAGCGTTCCACACCTGCCCCACCTGCAACGGCACCGGCACAATACTGCGCACACAGCAGACTATATTCGGACTGTCACAGAGCGCGGCCGTTTGTCCCGACTGTAACGGCGAAGGCAAGATTATCAGTGAGAAATGCCAGTACTGCAACGGCACCGGTGTCGAACACAAGGAGCAGGTTGTTTCATTCAATATCCCGGCCGGCGTGAGCGACGGCATGGTGCTGACTGTGAAAGGCAAAGGCAACGCGCCCATGCACGGCGGCGTGAACGGCGACCTCCTCGTTGTGATTGAAGAGATTAAACATCCGGAGCTCATCCGCGATGGCAACGATGTCATTTACAATCTTATGCTTGACATCACTACCGCAACACTTGGCGGCAGCGCCGAAGTGCCGACAATCGGCGGACGGGCCCGACTGAAAATAGCCCCCGGAACTCAACCAGGCAAGATTCTGCGCCTCAGAGGCAAAGGCCTGCCTTCAACCGACGGCAGCCCGGTTGGCGACGAACTTGTAAACCTTATGGTGTACATACCCGAGCAGCTAAACGATGAAGAAAAAGCCTTGTTCGAGCAGTTGCGCGACAAGCCGGATCTGAAACCGTCTGAAAGCACCAAAAACCGCATTTTCAGCAAACTCCGCCACATCTTTGACTAATCAATCCCCCCACTCATACTAAGACTGCGACCCTACCAAGGCCGCAGTTTTTATTTTCCGTTTTCCCCACCCACTTGAATATCTTAATTTTTGTCACTATCTTTGCAATCGGACATAAAAGGATTAATTACACAATGAACCAATCAAACCCTTCTCTAATCCGCCTTGCAATGCTGTGCCTTGCAGGCATCTTCTCTGTATTCATGCAATCATGCAACGATGACAGCAGAATCGATGACATTGAAAACCGAGTCTCCGCCCTCGAGGATGCCGTTGCCAAGCTCGAAAACGCTTACGCCGCAAACAAAATTGTTTCGGCTATAGAATCCTCTGCCGAGCAAAACGGAGGTTACATCCTATCATTTTCCGATGGCTCGACCATTAACATAAACCATGGCTCCAAAGGAGACAATGGAGCAAATGGCTCCGATGGCGTAACCCCTATGATTTCCATTGATGATGAAGGTTTCTGGGCGGTGTCCTACGACAACGGCCTCACTTTCACACGGATTGTCGATGCAAACGACAACCCCGTCTGCGCCCTCCCATCTGCCGGTACTCCCGGTCAAAATGGCACCCCCGGTCAGGATGGTACGCCCGGTATATGCGTAAGGGTTGTCACAACCGCCGACGGCTTCTACGCATTTGAAACATATAGTCCCGACGCGCCGACCATAGTCATCTCAACCATCACAACAACCCTCAGTTCAAACCCTGCAAGCGTGATTAACTCAATTGTGCGAAACGATCAATCCGGAGTTATCACCATCACCATGGCCGATGGTCGCGAATTTGACTTTAATCTTGATATTGCATACCCGACCTCAATTGTTGTGCTCACTTCCGAAGTTTCACTTTCGGCAGGCAAAGAGGCAAAGGTAAAGTTCAGACTCAATCCATCAAACGCTTACTTCAACTTCGTCACAGCCGGTGATAACGCTAACATTCACCTCGACATTGTTGAGCGCCCCTCAGGCCGCGGCAGCTATGTCACCCCTCCCACCGGCTATGTCATCTCCTCTGTTGTAAAGGACACCGACGCCGACGGCTCCACTCTATCCGGACAATACATCGCCACTATCACACCGACCGACACCCCGAGCGACCCTCAGGCAAGAGTGTGTCTGGTGCTTGACACACGCGACGGCAAGGGGGATGATATACAGCTATCCTCCGAGCCCTTCTCAATCTCCTACGGCACCGGCACCGAGATTTCAGCACTCACCATCGGCGGCATCGAGGCCACAAGAGAGGGCGACACATTCTCAGTCAAGCTTCCTTACTTTACCAATGCATCAGCTCTCGATGCTGTTTTTGAAACCGATTGCGCCATTCTTTCCGTAAAAGGCGAAGACGCGACTCAGGCATCCACTCTCACCCTCAACCTCTCCAACCCCTGCACTCTGGTTGCCACCGCGGCAGATGGCACATCCAAGGAATATCGCGTAGTGGCTCGATACTCCAACCTGCCGGTTGTCTACATCACCACCCCCGAACCCATTGTCAGCAAAGATGATTGGGTGAAAAACTGCACTATGACAATTGAAAACGCCGGCTCTGCAAACATTGCACTTGAAAAGGTGCAGTTCAAAGGGCGCGGCAACTCCACATGGGGCTACCCGAAGAAACCTTACGCCATAAAGCTCGACAAAAAGACTGAAATACTCGGCATGCCAAAACACAAACGCTGGTGCCTGCTCGCAAACTGGATGGACCGCACCTTGATGCGCAATGCCGTGGCTTTTGAAATCAGCCGCAGCATGGATGGGCTTGACTACACCCCGAGAGGACAATTTGTCGAAGTGGTGTTCAACGGCGAGTTCTGTGGCAACTACTATCTTTGTGAGCAAATCAGAGTCGACTCAAACCGCGTGAACATCACCGAAATGGAATCAACCGACATCGATGACTCCTCCATCACCGGCGGATACCTCCTTGAACTTGACACCAATTTCGATGAAGTGAACAAGTTTCACAGCGCATCCTACAATATGCCAGTCAATATCAAGGCTCCGGACGAAGATGTGCTCCAGCCCGCCCAACTGACCTATATTACCGACTACATAAACACTGTTGAGAGCTCCATACTGAATGGTAGCGACAATCTCACGAATCTTATTGACTACGACTCCTTCATCGACTGGTGGCTCGTCCACGAGCTCACTTTGAACGGCGAGCCGGGCCACCCCAAAAGCAGCTACATGCACAAAGAACGCAGCGAAGTGCTGAAGGCCGGCCCTGTGTGGGATTTTGACTGGGTACCTTCACCATAGATTACCATGCGCCGATGTGGATTATCAAGCATGCAATCTGGTATGGCGGTCTATTTAACCGCCCCGATTTTGTTGCAAAGGTGAAACAGCGCTGGGCTATCCACAAGCCGAAGCTCGAAACCATCCCGGACTTCATTGCCCGCACCGCCGACGAAATTGAGGAATCGGCTAATGCAAACTGCATCCAATGGCCCATATGGATTCAGGTCAATAAAGACGAGACCCTGTCTTTCAGAGACGCTGTTTCGCGAATGACGGATGCCTATCAGACAAGGCTGCGCTGGATTGACGAAAATATCTCAAAGCTTTAGCCATTTTTTAAGCTAAAGTGATTAGCTTACCCGTACTTTCTTTCTTATAGAATCAGTTCGCGCAGAATCCTTTTTAACTCGCGGATGCCGAAATACCAATATTTTTATGTACTTTTGTACTTGTAAAATATATAAGTATGATAGACCGGATTAAAGCCCTCACCGAGGAAATTAACTGTTTAACTGCTACCGACGCGCAAGCCGCTGAAGCTCTGCGTATTAAATATCTTGGCAAAAAGGGTGTCATAACTTCCCTTTTCAACGACTTCAAGGCTCTTGACTCAGACAGGAAAAGAGAGCTCGGCCAGCCGCTAAATATCCTGAAGAATCTTGCGACCGAAAAGATTTCAGCACTCAAGGAAGCCGCAGCAATGGCTCCGGACGAATCTGTCGCAGGATTGGATCTTACCCGCTCGGCTGCACCGATGCCGCTCGGCACACGCCACCCCATCACCCTTGTGCGCAATGAGATAACCGCTATATTCAGCCGCCTCGGCTTCACTATTGCGGAAGGTCCTGAAATAGAAGATGACTGGCATGTGTTCTCGGCTCTTAACTTCGCCGAAGACCACCCCGCCCGCGATATGCAGGACACATTCTTCATAAGCCGCGGCACCGATGTGCTGCTTCGCACCCACACATCATCCGTTCAGGCCAGAGTGATGGAGCACACCCGGCCCCCTATCCGCATCATCTGCCCCGGACGTGTGTATCGCAACGAAGCCATTTCTGCCCGCGCACACTGCTTCTTCCATCAGGTCGAGGCTCTGTATGTCGACACAAATGTGTCGTACGCCGACCTCCGTCAGACCCTTATGTATTTCGCTCAGGAGATGTTCGGCCCGGAAACCAAAATCCGTCTGCGTCCGAGCTACTTCCCCTTCACCGAGCCTTCTGCCGAGATGGACATCTCATGCAACCTCTGTGGCGGCAAAGGATGCTCTTTCTGCAAGCACACCGGTTGGGTTGAGATTCTCGGATGCGGAATGGTTGACCCCAATGTGCTTGACGCTTGCGGTATCGACAGCAAAAAGTACAGCGGATTTGCCCTCGGCATGGGTATTGAGCGCATAACCAACCTCAAATATCAGGTCAAAGACCTCAGAATGTTCTCTGAAAACGACAAACGTTTCCTTGAGGAATTCACTTCAGCCCGCTGACAGGCAATGACACTGAAAGAGCGTTACGATGGGGTTATCCGATGGTTTAGCGAAGCTATGCCCGAACCCCGCACCGAGCTTGAATACTCCTCCCCTTTCGGTCTACTTGTTGCTGTGATACTTTCAGCACAGTGCACCGACAAGAGGGTAAATATGATTACCCCTGCCCTGCTGGAGGCATTCCCTACCCCGGAAGCCATGGCGGCGGCATCGGAAGATGAGATTTTCAGCTACATACGCTCAGTGTCATATCCAAACAACAAAACCAAATCGCTGATTGGCATGGCCCGCATGCTGGTCAGCGATTTTAATTCCACAGTTCCCTCCGATATCGACTCTCTGCTGAAGCTTCCGGGAGTCGGACGCAAAACAGCAAATGTGATTCTCTCGGTTGTTTTTGACAAAGCCGCGATGGCAGTCGACACCCATGTGTTCAGAGTAAGCGAGCGCATCGGGCTCACAACCGACAGCAAAAATCCGGTCACTACAGAAAAAACTCTGGTAAAACATATTCCTGAGGAACTGATTCCCCGCGCCCACCACTGGCTTATTCTCCATGGCCGATATGTGTGCAAGGCTCGCAAGCCGGAGTGTCTTGAATGTGGAATACGCACTTTCTGCCGATTCTGGAACAAAGAATCTAAAAAACTTTAATCAGTGCGCGAGCGTTTGATATGGAAAGGCCTGCCCGGCCCGGACAATCAAACAGTTTCAACGTGCATCATCACACACCACACAGACACAGCAAAATCATTGCCTCGCTCACTGCATGGCGCAAGCGCTGCTTCAGCGACTCTTTTTTCGCGCCCGTGCTCGCTGTGGTCATAGGATTGATAACCGGTGGCTGCGCGTTTCTGCTGAAGAAAATGATTGCAGCGGTATCAACCCTCCTCCAGGCCGGAGCTTCAGCCACATCGGTCAACTGGCGCTACATCATTCTGCCGATAGCGGGCATTCTGCTGACAGGCATCTTTGTAAGGTACGTGGTGAAAATCGACATCACCCACGGCATTGACAAGGTGTTGGCAAAAATCAGACAAAAGATATACAACATCAAGTCAAGAGTAATGGTGGCACCGATGCTCGCCAGCACAATTACCCTCGGGTTCGGCGGCTCGGCCGGCTCGGAGGGTCCTATCGCAACCACAGGTGCCGCAATAGGCAGCAACTTTGCAAGATGGTTTGGGCTGCCACCGAAATTGATGATGATAATGATCGGTTGCGGTGCAGGAGCAGGTATAGCGGGGATATTCAAGTCGCCATTAGGCGGATTTCTGTTCACCCTCGAGGTGCTCAGGCTTGAAATGACAACTGTTTCGGTAATCACCCTTCTTGTATCAACAATCACTGCCGCCACAACAGCCTACATACTGTCCGGCTGCACTCCTGACCTCTTATTTTTGGGCGAACACACCTTTGACCCGGCAACCACACCTGTATATATATGTCTCGGCATTTTCTGCGGAGTATACTCACTCTATTATTCAAGAGTGATGAAAACAATGCAGCGGAAATACAACAGCATAGCCAACCCGTGGATTAAAAACCTCTCAGGCGGTACAGTGCTTGGGGTGTGCCTCATACTCTTCCCTTCACTTTATGGCGAAGGCTACAGCGTCATAGCAAAACTCCTTGCAGATGACTACTCAGCCATAGTTGACAATTCGCCCTGGTACACGGCAAATCCCACAGTACTGTCACTGATACTCATATCGGCAGGCATCCTGCTGCTGAAATGCTTCGCCGCCTCAGCCTCAAACAGTGCCGGAGGTGTTGCCGGAGATTTTGCGCCCACCCTGTTTGCCGGCAGCATCGCAGGGCTACTCTTCGCTCTTGTTGCCAATACATTCATCCCCGGTGTGCACATCCCGGCATCCGACTGCATATTCGTGGCTATGGGTGGCGTGATGGCAGGTGCTATCCGCGCTCCGCTGATGGCTCTGTTCCTTACTGTTGAAATGACCGGATGCTACACCCTGTTCCTGCCCGCACTCATAGTGTGTGCCATATCTTTCGGCATTGTGCGCCTCATCACCCACCGCAACTATTTCGAGAGCCATTTCTAAAACTTCGGTGTGATTCCGATAAAGAATTCGAAATTGATTCCTGGCATAGGCCTTGACAGGACACTCAGATAGTCCTCGTCAAACAGATTGTTCACCGCCAACTTGAGGCTAAGGTCAGCCACTTTCAGCCTGAGCCCCTTCTCAAGCGCGATATTGCTCATATAATAGGCCGGCAAATAACCGGTGATAGTATAGTCATTGCTGCTCATTGTATATCTCTGCGAGTACCAGCACCATTTGTACAGAAAGCTCCATGAACGCCAGCCTATCCTTCCGGTGAAAGAGGATGAATGGCGCGGCACATAAGGCAACTGCTTTCCAACCGACCGGTCAGCCGGCGACATCTTATCACCCTTGTTTATTGACGGGGTCCATGAATATGAACCGTTGACATCTACCACAACATCTTGCCACGGGCTGAAGGCAACGTTGGCTTTCAGCTCCACCCCGTATGCATGCACCGTCTTGATATTTCGCGGTGAAAAGAATCCCTTGGTAGTGGGCAACCATATTATCCAGTCCTCGATATGCGAATCAAACCAGGTGGCACTCCCCCCGACACTCACTACATCCGGTTTGCCGGCAGCGAAAGTGACCCCGGCATCATACGTCCAGCCATGCTCCTTTTTCAAATCAGGATTGCCTCCGGGCAGAAAATAAAGGTCGTTGAGGGTAGGATAGCGGTAGTTTTTGCTCACAGAAGCCTTTAGTGTAACATTGCCCTTTCGGCTCACAAGCCCGTCCACAAACAAGGCGGGTATCACAGGAGTGGCTTTGGAGCCGTAAAGGTCCTCCCTCATCACAACAGATAGCCCGACAGCATCGGTAGGCTGCCACTTTGCCGATAGCGATCCTGAAATCTCCATCCTTCCTTTGTCATAGCCGACAATCGCCTTGCCGCCATCCTGCAGTATGATGTTCTTGTCCTGGCTCTTTACAAAATGCTGGTGGGCCGACACATTTGCGGTAAACAGCCATCGGCTGTGAGGGTGGAATTCACCCTCTGCCTGCCCATAAGCAGTATTGATTGTGCTGCGTGAGCGGGTCATGGACGCCCAGTTGCCCTCTGCAACCTCCCTCTTGTAATCATAGCCCATCCAAGTGTGGATATATCCTGTCTTCACGCCTACCTTCCAGCTCTGACGCAAATGATCCCACGACAGCACGCTGCGCAGCGTCTGCTCCCTCTGGCGGTTTTCAAATGCACGCTCATTGCCGTAGTCGGTAGTGAGCATCGGCAGTTCTCTGTTGGAGTTCAGATACCATACATTCATACTGAAACGGTCTCCTTTGAGGGTGTTATAACATATTTCCTGAAGCAAATGCAGATCCTTGAATGAACCCGATCTGTTTCTTTCAGTCGGGTGATACTGACCGATGATATTCATATCATCGTCGTACACATTCACCTTTTTATCGTGGTTCACATATTTATAATCGTTTGGTGATGACGAGTACACCGCACGTGTTGAAACCTTCCACTTTGCCCCTCCGTATGCTATCCTTAAAAACTCATCAAATGTCTTGAACGAGCCTATTCCCTGCACATATTGCGCATTTAGTCCATCAGGAATATCGGCATTGGTGGCGAGTTTCACAAGGCCGCCGAGCCCTCCCCCCGTTTCATTAACCGAGGAGGTGCCGTGAAGCAATGAGGCCTGGTCTATGAAATATGACGGTATGGTTGAGAAATCTGTCATTCCGAGCATAGGATTATTGATTCTCATGCCGTTCCATGTCACCTGGGTGTGGCTCGGTGACGTGCCTCTGAAGGCTACGGTCGACAGCGTTGCCCGTCCGTAGCTCTTTACAAATATCGCCGAGTTGAATGTGAGTATGTCAGCCATTGACAGCGCGATGTTTTCGCGCAGTGCAAGTGAATCGAAGGTGGTTTTCTGCACCCCGATATCCTTCATGCTGCGTTTGCCTATGACTGTAGCCACCGGAAGCACCCGCTGAGCTATTGAAGCAACCGGAGCCATTGCGCCAATGGCCGCGGTACACAGCGCTGTGAGCACATGTGCCCTATTTCCAGCAAAAAGCTCCCGGAATAACACCCACATAAAATTCATCGATAAGATTTGCTTCCCGGTCATAACGGTATATTTTGCCCGGCTGCTGATAGTCGATTGCATCTGCAACATACACATCGCCGTTTTCCGGATTGACAGTAAGTCCATAGAATAATGTCTGCTGATATTTGATAAAAGGGCGCACAGGCACTCGGGTTGCGGTTACATCCATACACCAGATGTCATTGTTGATCCAATACAGCATGTCGCGCTCGCCGTTCAGCTGCACCTCGCTCGGCCAGTCGCCGAACTTGAATTTGAATTGCTTCTCTACACTGAATGTCTCCGCGTCTATGCAGTAAAGCGAAGGGGCTTCGTGGCCATAAGGGCTTCCTTCATAGCCCCCATCGGTTATGGTCCACATTTTGTTGTACTTGTCCATTACAAGCGATGTGGGCTGAATACCTATCGTCAGCTCATCCACCACCCGGTCGGTTTCCGTATCAATCTTTATGATGCGGTTTTGATAGCTCCAGCAGTTGCAGTACACATATTTGCCATATTGTACCATCTGCTCTGTAGAACCGCTCTCCATTGTCATATCCGGCACCTGGATGTAGCCGGTTATCTCATAACGCTTGGGGTTGATGATGAAGATGCGGTTGTCCCACAGCTGGGTTACATACGCTTTTTCATCGCTCAGAAAATGGATATAGCGCGGAGAGGTAAGATCCTCTATGCGCCCTACCTCCTTGAATGTATCGAGGTCTATTGCAAAAATCACATGGCTGTTGTTTACAACAATCCAACCCTTGTTGTCGTATATGCTCATCGACTGGGCCACATCGCCGAGTTTGAACCCGTTTGCCCTGAAAAACACTTCGTTCTGAACCTGATTTGTAGCAGGGTCATAATAACTGAGGGTAGCGTTGCCATACTGGAAATTTCCCTCGTTGGTAATAAACAGCCCGGTGCCGGTGGCATTGAAATCTTCAGTATCTTTTCCGTAATCCCATTCCATGCAGCTTGTCAGGAGACCTGACAATGCTGCAAAGAAAAGGACTGCAGAAAATAAAGAAAATTGTGTATTTATCAGTTGTTTGTTTGCTTTCATTACTTGATGTTGAGGTCTTCGAAGCCGAATACTTCTGTTGATACTTCACCAAGCCAACCGGCCTTTGCGTTGACTCCGGTCTGCACCTTGATAAAGTCGATGTATTGCAGGTTTATATGAGTCAGATTGGGATACATGGCGTTCTCTATGAGAAAACCGTTACGCTGCCCCTCTCCGGTTACCGCATCCGCTCCGGCCATATTGTCAGAGCCCATATTGTCGGAGTAGCCCCAGTCAAATGCACTGTTGTCCCACAGGCCTGTATCCGGATTTTGGGTTGTGCGGTCGGCGAGGCGCGTGCCACGCAGGGTATAGGAATCAGCCTCAATCCATGCCGGATAGTAGTAATCCTGACGATGGAAAGCCGACAGATAGTCAATGCTGCCGGTTGCGCCCGCATTGTCGGTCCACTGCACACTCATCTGCGGAGCCGACGGCCTGTAGTAGGTCACGGCATAGCACTGCAAGGTTGTGCCCAGGCCGGTGTCGCTTCCTCTGAGCTCATACCACTCATCATCGGGAAGCCCGTTGCCATTCACATCCTGCATCACATAAACAATTCCCGGTTCATTTGAGCCACCTGCGCCGCTCTGCGCGTTTAAAAAGGCATTTCCCATTATAGAGAAATCATATTGGCCATCTTTTTTGGCTATGCTGTGGTCGAATCCCACTATGATATAGCCGCCGAATCCGCCGAGCGACACATAGTAGTTGCTGCTCAGACGCTGCTCGGCCCATTTGTTGGCCAGCTCAAGGGTTGTTTCATTGCCGGTCATTCCTCCTACAACAGTTTCTCCGATGAACTGTCCCGGAGCCGGCACCCATTCAAAAACCTTGGTTGAATATGGTGAGCTCGTTGCCGAGGGGGCGCGGTAGAGCTCGCTCTCTGTGGCGCTGACACACATTACCTTTACTGCGGCAGTGGCGCTGCCACCATCCACACTCACGCTAACAAGATACTCTCCGGGCTGCTCAGGTGTAAACTCGAAAGTTGCCACGTTGCAATCCACTGCAGCGCCGTTAACACTCCATGCAAATGCCACCGGGCTGATATTCTCCCAGATCGGGGTTAGAAATACCGGACGGTCCACAAAAGTGTAGCGGGTGGTTGAGGTTGAAAAATAGGATGGTGGGGGGAAACGTAGCTCACCCGGGAGCGACTCCACAACATCTATGCTTATGCTTTTGCTCGCCGAACCATAAGTATTTGAGACTGTGATGCCAATAACATAACTGCCACACTCTGATGCGTTGAAAAGGTATGTGGACTCGTCGCCCACCATCTTTCCGTCGAGCGTCCACACAATTTCGCTCTGTGCCTCACCGATATTGATTAGCTCCGGAGCGAAGAGATATTCGGTGCCGACAGCAAGCTGCAAGCGGTCATTTGAAATCGGGAAAGATATAGCGGGGATTGCCGGCTTTATGACATTGACAGCCACCTCCTCGCTCGTTGTGCCGGCCTTGGTGGTCACTGTGATGCTCACAAAATATTCTCCCGGCTCAGCCCATGTGTAGGTGAAATCCGGAGTAAGTGCCAGAATGCGCCCATCGAGGGTCCACTTGAAGGATGCTCCCTCAACATTCTTATAAAAAGGTGATATAGTCAGTTCCTCTCCTGCGGCAACAGTGTAGATTCCTGTTTCGCTGTCAAGTATTATCTCAGGAGCTACCTCAGTTTCTATGACATCGTCCTTATTACATGAAGAAAGCGCGGCTCCGGCCAATACGGCCAGAGCTACGCAGATAAATGAAAAGAGTAATTTATTCATGAAAAAGTGTATCAGAATCTTACCGCCACGTCATCGTAGGCAAAATATGCAGGCTGGCTGAATCCATAGCCGTTGTCGCTTGAACCGAGGATGTTGAATTCCACCTTGGCCACCTTGCCGAGCTTGGTCAGATCCCATTTTGTCCAGTCGGTAACAATATTGTCAGGACCGTTACAGAGATATATCTCTGCTTCGCCCGTCTTGGCTCCGCTCTTGTCGTAGCCGTATGCCACCACCTTCACCCAGTCATCCGGACCGATTTTGTCGGTCAGACCATTGCCGTCGATATAGCAATTTATGGCATAGGTTGTGTTCATCATCCACATGTGGTCTATGATTCGCTCAACTCCGTCGCCAAATTCAAGAGCGCAAAGCTCGGAACTATCGGTAAACCCTGAATTGTCGCGATATCCGTAGTGAACAGCGCAGTTGGTTGAACCATTGTGAGCGCCTGTGCCGAAAACAGAGAGCTGGTGCGTGAAATCGCCGTTTGACTGGTCCGTATCGTAGTAATTTGATATAGCGTGGCCTCCGCCCCAGTAGCAATAAGAGCCCCAACTTTCCGGCATAGTGTGGCGCAGCTCAGTATTGCCCTGGTCATACCATTTATAAGGTTCATTCATTCCGGCGCCGGTGCCATACAGCATTTCTCCACCATATTGTTTGTCATCAATCAGGTCGCTCCATGTGGATATGGTTTTGTTGCAATAATTCAGTTTGAAGGGGGAGAATTTAGCGTCGGCATCCTCAAATGTAAGCACCTTGAGTTCATATGCTGACACCTCGAATTTAACAATCAGGCTTTTGTTGTTGGGAGATACTACAATTACTGAAATAAAGCCATTGCTTTCGGCATAAGTATTATCCTTAACCGGTGCTGTTACAGAAAGGTTGCTGCCGTCAAATGCCACTTTCCATCCGTCAGGTTTCTGTATGCTGTATTGTGCAACATTGGTGGATGTGACTGTATAAGTTTTTGTTGTGCCATATTCCAATGAAAGAGAGCCTTCAATACCCTCAATTACGAGCATCGGGTCATTTGCGTCAAATTTGGACACCTTAAACTCTGTGCCATCGGCAAGAACAAACAGCACATAGCCGGCATTGCTCGTGTCAACACGCTGAAACAGGCTGTCTCCGGCCTGACCAAGAGCTGTCACGCCGGTTGCACTCCATGTTTTGCCGCCGTCGGTTGAAATCTCCCATTCATTGTTTTCGGGGTTGATACGTACCATGGGAGCAACTCCGGTCACCACGCCATCAACACCATCAGCGCCATCAGCGCCATCGATGCCGTTTGCCCGCACTTTTTGGCCGTCAACAATGAGCCACTCCCCGTCAAGAGTCCAGTAATAGTTGCCGTCTGTGTCGAGGCTCACCGAAATCTGAGGGCAGCTCACGCCATCAGCGCCATCGGCACCATCCTTGCCATGAGAGATATTAGCCACGGTGCCATCGCTGAATTTTATTTCATATCCGGCTGCATTTTGGTTGACAGCTGTGATTGTGACATTAGTCTTAAGTGTATTTACAATAGCGCTCAATGCACTGATGTCATTGTTGAGAGAAGTGGTGGCCTGCTCGAGAGCTTCCACACGATCCTTGATGCCGTCAACCTCGTTCCAAAGGTCGGAGTCATCATACTTACAGCCTGTGTATGCAAGGCACACCATCGCTGTGATCAGATACAGAAAAATCTTTTTCATTGATTGTGATTGGTATATTGGTTTGCAAAAAAAAAACCGTTTGCTATAGAAATACGCAAACGGGTATATGTTGCAACACACCTTCAATCATCATAATCATGAAAATCTATCACACATCGCAGCCCATAGTCCCGCAGGCGCATCTTATGCTTGGAGTGAAACGGCAGGTCTTCTGACTTGTTTCCGCCGGTGCGCCTTCCCGATTAGCTGTCAATCAGTGGCTTATTGCATCGGCTGCTTGTATGAAACTTACAGCAGCGGGTACTGTTCCGGATTCTCACCGGATTCCCTATTAAATCTCCCGGCTTGCGCCACCCGCCACTCTTGGCGAGCATGGAGATACCATTTCAGCCGCAAAAGTACTCCAAAAAATTTTTTCGCGCAAATAAAAAATGCCGAAAGAGGTTCTTGTACGATGTTTCCACGCATAAACACAATTTTTTGCAGCCGGGTGCGTTTAATATGTGATGTTTTTTCTACACCGCATATTAATAATCTGCACAGCCATATTATGTGGCGTCAATGCCTTTGCCGAAAATTTTACCCTGCGCGGTAGAATCACTGACAGTAATGGCGACCCGGTCGAAGGGGCTACAGTGAAAGTGTCTCCGGGATTTGCCGGCACAATGACCAGAGCAAACGGCGACTATAAACTGACATGCGCCTCAGCCGACACCGTCACTGTCACTTTTTCATGCGTCAGCTTCAAAACTCAGTCGCGCAAAATCATAGCCCCGCAAGGCGACCTGACAGTTAATGTACGGCTGATGCCATTTGAAAAGGAGCTTGACGAAGTGCAGGTTGTTGACATACGCAAGCGCACCGGCTCACTTGAAAGCATGGGCGTGCGCGATTACAGAAGGCGCGCCGCCGACCCAACGGGAGGCAGCATTGAGTCAATGCTCGTAACCATGCCGGGTGTGACTGGCGCTTCCGAGCTTTCGGGGCAGTACTCTGTGCGTGGCGGCTCATATGATGAGAATGCGGTGTATCTCAACGGATTCGAGATTACCCGTCCGCAACTTGTCACCTCCTCTGCCCAGGAGGGGCTGAGCATTCTCAACCCGGAGATGACCAAATCGGTGGAATTCTCCACCGGAGGATTCGGGGCACAGTACACAGACCGTATGTCTTCCGTACTTGATGTGTCATACCGCAGACCAGAAAGGACCGAAGGTTCGCTAACACTCAGCTTTATGGGTGCTGAGGCAGCATTCGGCACCGGAGACTCCAAATTTGCCCAGCTTCACGGAGTGCGTTACCGCAAAAACTCCTCGCTGCTATCAACCACCGACACCAAAGGTGAATATGACCCCGACTTCTTCGACTGGCAATCATATTTTGTCATCAACCCCTCTGAACGGTTTAAAATAACAGTGTTGGGGGATGTGAATATGGCTAACTACCGCTTCACCCCCACAGACCGCACAACAAACTTCGGCACAATGAATGACGCCAAGCGATTCAAAGTGTATTTTGACGGTCAGGAAAAAGACAAGTTCACAACATGGTTCGGAGCCACCGGATTTGACTGGAGCATTGCCCGGAGCACAACCCTGTCGCTCCAATTGTCAGCATACCGGGGCGACGAGCTTGTGGCCTACGACATTGCCGGAGAGTACTGGCTTGACCAGGCAGGCACAAGCGGTGGCACCATAGGCGGAGAGCTGGGTGTTGGCCGCTACAGGGACCATGCCCGAAACAGGCTCAAATCCACCATACTGAACGCCTCGCTAAGAGGAGTGTCTACCGTGAAATCACACCTCATCACATACGGTGCAACCCTTAAAAGCCTCGATATGGACGAATCCTCCCGCGAGTGGGAGCAGCGCGATTCAGCCGGGTTCTCGCTGCCGTTCAATCCTGATAATCTTTATGTATTCTACTCCTCACGCTCGGCAAACAAGCTCAACAGCCTGCAGACATCCGTATATCTGCAGGACAACCTCAGGCTCTCAGGCAACTATGGCTACCTCAATGCCAGCGCCGGCATAAGAGCAACATACACTCAATTCAATAACGAATTTATAGTGAGCCCGCGCCTGCAGATAGGGTTTGTGCCCGCCGCAGCCCCGCGATGGGCCTACCGTTTTTCGGCCGGGCTTTATCACCAGACACCCTTTTTCAAGGAGATACGCCGTGCAAGCGAGGTTGCCCCGGGCGAATACGAGATAACACTAAACAAAGATATCAAATCGCAGCGCAGCCTGCAGTTCATCGCCGGTGCCGACTTCACTTTCAAGGCATTCGGTCGGCCTTTCAAGCTCACCGGCGAAGCCTACTACAAAGCGTTGTCAAACATCATACCTTACGAAATCGACAACCTGAAGATAACATACTCAGGCATAAACGAGTGCTCCGGTCACATTGCCGGTATAGACATGAAGCTATTCGGCCAGTTTGTGCCCGGCAGCGATTCGTGGCTCAGCATCGGGTTGCTCAACTCGAGGGAGAAGCTACGCGGAGTCACAGTTCCCGGCCCCAACGACCGCCGCTACAACATATCGCTGTTTTTCACTGATTTCTTTCCGAAGATTCCGAAGCTTAAGGTAAGTCTGCGCGGTGTGTTCATCGACGGCCTGCCACAAAGCTCACCCCACAGTAGCCGCGACAAAGGCTATTTCCGCACTCCGGCTTACAAGCGTGTGGACATAGGCGCTGCCTACGGACTGCTCACAGAAAATCGCACATCAGGAGTGTTGCCTTGGATAAAGAGCGCATGGCTCGGCATAGACTGCTTCAATCTGCTCGACATCTCGAATGTAGGCAATTACTATTGGGTAAGCGATGTAAACGGAATAGAGTATGCGGTGCCAAACTACCTTACCCGCAGAATGCTCAATATAAGGCTTACGGTAGACTTCTAACTGATAGCCCGGCACACTGCGCGAACCAACCGGGCCGGAAGAATATCAGCCATCTTGAAAGCTATCCTCAAAAAAATGTTCATCTGCCTGAGCGACATTATCGCCTTGTTTACCTCCGGATATGTTTCTCTCCATCGCGTCACATTGCAGTCGCTGCCTCGCAGCATCTTGATTTTCGCATGAAATTTCATGTTCAGCAGAAACTGCGAATACTTTTCGTCCAGGCCCTTGTCTACAAACCATTTTTCAAGCAGCAGAGCGCACATCAGCCGCTGACGCAATACCAAATCCTTATGTGACCGCGATAAAGTGCGTTTGCTCTTGTCAACAGTATAATTATATACGGGAAAGTCACAACAGCTCACTGTTTCAGCCAACGCGTATGCTCGCGCCGTCACGCTCACATCATCCCAGCAGTCGATGCCGCTCACAGGGTAAATATCGTTTTCAACAAGCAGACTCTTTTTTATAAACTTATTCCAGAGGCTGAAATACCGGGTAGTCATCGGCATGAGATTCAGATTTCCCCCGGTGTCCTTAATATTCAGTACCTTGTCCCTTTTGCCGGGGCGCACTACCGTGACCCCTCCGTACACAATATCCGCATCAGTTTGCTCAGCGCATTCGAGCATTCTTTTCAATGCGTCATCGGCAAACGCATCGTCAGCATCAAGCCGCGCAACATACCGTCCGCCCGCATTCCTGAGCCCCAGCGCCATAGCCGCGGCTGCTCCCTGACGGAAAGGGTAGCTGAGAAGTATACTCCTGCGCTCAAAGTCAGGATGCAATGCCAGATAATAGTTGAGCACCTCAACACTCCGGTCATTGCTGCCGTCATTCACAAATACGAATTCATAGCATTCGTCACCCCTCTGCCCTACAAGTGATTCTATTGCGCGCCCGAGGGTGGACTCAGCGTCATGAAACGGAATTATGACTGAAACTGCCGGATTCACAATCAGTGCGGGGGTCAGAAAACATATCCGATTGATACCGTTAGCACACCTGAGTTATAGTCGCGCGTACAGCGGTATTTTCCTTCAAAGGCAAGTTTCAGCGAGGGCTTTGCGTAATATTCAATGCCCGCACCGACATTCAGGCCAAGCCGGTCAACACGGCTCTTGGTATCATCGTTATTGTCTATATCATATTTGTGATGGATATTCCATGATGTGTAGTTCAGGCCGGCAAGCGGGTATACCGCAAACCGATTTTGAGAAAACCCGAATGGAACATGGGCGTTGAGATTAATCGAAAAAGCATCGTTGCCATTGTGGCGGAAAGAATAGTCCACATCCGGCGCCAGCCTGAAGTGTGAACTGAATGCGTACTGGAAGTACATGCCTGCAACCGCACTCCGGTTTGAGGAAGTGTATCCGGCTCTGAATCCAAGGCTCTTCTCCCCCTTGCCGAGAGCGGAAGCCCCTGCTGAGCATACAAAAACAAGGATTGCGGCCACCGCTGCTGCGATGAACCGCCGGTTTGCTGAACAATCTGGCTCTGTCATATAAATAAGCAATGTAATGATGTTAGTGAAACGATAGCACAAATATAGCTTTTTATAAACAAGAAACCAACTGCGGGTATATTTTGTTTCAATTAATATCTTTAATTTTGCGTCAACTAATCCAATTTACCGATATGACCAACGGTTTTATACGCATAGCCGCCGCATCGCCGGCCGTAAAAGTTGCTGACACAGAAAGCAATGTGGCATCGATACTCCAAATTGCTGAAAAGCTTGAGGAGCAGGGTGTTGAAATAGCAGTTTTTCCGGAACTCTGTGTCACCGCCTATACCTGCGGCGACCTCTTTCACAGTTCAACCCTTCTTGACGCAGCCCGAGCAGGGGTGGAGAGGATTGCCGAATGGAGCGCCGGAAAAAACATCCACCTCATTATTGGTGCCCCGATGGCGATGGATGGCTGTGTGGCAAACTGTGCTGTATTGGTACGCGACGGAGTAACCGATATTGTTGTAAAGACATACTTGCCAAACTATAACGAATTTTATGAGCGCCGCTGGTTTGCCCCCGCTCCAAAAAATCAGACTACGGTGTTCGAAAGCCACGGGGTGAGAATAGGCATTGAGATATGTGAGGACCTTTGGGTACCTGCTCCCCCCTCCTCTTTCATGGCGCTGCAGGGTGCTGAGGTTATCTTCAATCTGAGCGCTTCAGACGATGTTATTGGCAAATACGCCTACACCCGCGAGCTGGTAAAGCAGCAGAGCGCACGCTGCCTCGCTGCATACGCCTACGCATCATCGGGGGTTGGCGAATCGTCAACAGACCTTGTGTTCTCACCCAAACTGCTGATTGCCGAGAACGGCACACTGCTCGGGGCGAATGACCGATGGAACGAAAGCGACAATACTGTTGTAGCCGATATAGACATTGAGGCAATACGCCGCGACCGTCTTCACAACACTTCATTTGCCGAATGCGCGCGCATAAACGGATTTGAGCAGAAATTCACCCCTTCCCTGCAATGCGACATTGATTTCGGCCACACTCTCGCAGGCAGAAAAATCACCCCGCGGCCATTTGTGCCGGCAGATGACACTCTGCGCGATGAACGATGCACCGAGATTGTCAATATACAGACCTCAGGCCTCGCTACACGCCTGAGTGCAATCCATTGTTCCAAGCTCGTTGTAGGTATTTCCGGTGGTCTCGATTCAACATTAGCGCTGCTTGTCGCTGTCAGGACATTTGACAAACTCGGACTTGACCGCAGCGGCATCATCGGCATAACCATGCCCGGATTCGGCACCACCGACCGTACATACGACAACGCCATGGAGCTGATGCGCCAGCTCGGTGTCACCATAAGAGAGATTTCAATTGCTGCCGCTGTCACCCAGCATTTTGCCGACATCAACCATAACCCGCAGCTTCATGATGTGACATACGAGAACTCCCAGGCCCGCGAACGCACCCAGATACTAATGGATGTGGCAAACGCCGAAAACGCGATAGTGCTCGGCACCGGCGACCTCTCCGAGCTTGCTCTGGGCTGGGCCACATACAATGGTGATCACATGAGTATGTATGGCGTAAACGCAGGAGTGCCCAAGACTCTTGTGAGATATCTCGTGCACTGGTTTGCCGTGAGAGCCGAGTCAGAAAAGCTCAAGACTACCCTTCTCGATATCATCGACACCCCCATCAGCCCCGAACTGATTCCGGCTGACGCACATGGCAATATCAAGCAAAAGACCGAAGACCTTGTGGGTCCCTACGACCTCCATGATTTCTTTTTGTACAACACACTGCGCTACGGATTTTCGCCAAGCCGCATATATTACCTTGCGCGGCAGGCATTTGCAGGCGAATTCGACAACGCAACAATACTAAAATGGCTGAGAGTATTTTTCCGCCGTTTCTTCAACCAGCAGTTCAAGCGGTCATGCCTGCCTGATGGCCCGAAAGTGGGAAGCGTATGCCTGTCACCCCGTGGCGACTGGCGTATGCCGAGCGATGCCTCATCAGCGATATGGCTGGCCGAAATCGACACCCTCCGGCCATAAACGCTCGTCAGCACCGGCACCTTCTATCAGAAATTATACTGATTTTGAGCGCATAACATCAAAATAATGCATATCTTTAATAGAACGGTGAGGCAACTTGACCTCACCGCTCTATTCATGCGTATTTTGTGCCGATGACGCGGCTATGCGCATTGCGTAGAATTACTCCATAGGCATTATTTTACTATAATCTATATCAGTTAAGGTCTTAACTTTGCATTGGGATTAGCTTTCTTGATGAGTTCCCCATAGCGCTCAATTTCCTCTTTTGAAAGGTATCGAGCGTGTTTGTCATCTCTTTTCCAGTTACCCTTAGCATCTTTCTTAAAGGGCTGTACATGAACAGTCCCTTTCTCAAATTTTTCACCATTTTTATTAGTGTGATTATGATCCCAATCGAAATCGCATACAGGCTTTCTGTCTTTATAGATTCGAGCCTGAATAATTTCACCTTTGGCATTCGTCTTGAAATAGACCTCGCTTGTGTTGGAAAGAATAGGAAGACCGTCATACGATGCTTTGTCAATTTTTTCGACAACCTTACCCTCCACACCGTTGGACGCAACTATGGTTTCCCCAACCTGATGGTAGAGATACTCTGAAAAACCGCCACTTCCGTTATATAATCGCTGCATTCCCATATCACATATAGTCATTGTTCTGATTATACTTTATTCCCTTGAAGTCGCGCTGTCTCAGCCATTCGAGGAGAGTAACATGGCGCCCAACGAATTGTGATATGTCTTGCTGCAACGCAAGAAAGATACCAGCATATTCCTCGGGAGTTGTAGTCTCTTTGGGGTCGGAAATATTCCGGCCAATCAGGATGCCGTCAGAACCGACCCGCAGAATATACAAACCGTCGGAATTGTCAGTCTCGTTCATCAGTACATCATTGCTGGCTGCTGTTTCGTTAAGTTCCTTGAAACGTAGTTTCTCAAAAAACTCTTTTTCATTGGGAGTGAGTGCATTTTTTATTGCTGCATCAAACTCCTCAGGGGTATCCGAAAGGTCCTCCCAGTCTTCGATACGATATTCCTTTTTCATAATTTGCGTAGTTTTGATATAAAACTGGGCATCATGATTACAGGCACACCCGGATCGAAAGTCAAAGGTGCACCAAAAACAATAAGCCCTCTTGGTCGTTTTCTCTCAACGAGTGTTCTTACTGCGAACTTAAACAATCTCTGTTCGGCTTTATTGCCGACACGTTGATGCCCGATGGCAGTCCAGCTATTCTCGGCAAGTCCGTCGAATGCGTAGGTCAACACTGATTCAGCATTTCCCCATGAGGCGGTTTGAATTGTGGCAACTCCGTTATTTTGCCAAAATCGCTGAGTGGTTCGAGACTTCCGTAACTGCTCTATGTTCTCGCAAGTAAGACCATCTACCCATAATGTATGGTCCGGAGCAACCGCAAGCATGTACTGCTTAACTTTCTTAAGCGATTTCACCGGTTGACTCCATGTGGAACTGAAACCGGCATCATGGATATTGCAGTATACCCCCTTAAACATTGCGTTATAACACACCTTGGCACTATATGGAATGAAAACCACAGGAATGTCCCCCGTGTATGGGAGAACTTTTGGTAGTTGAAAAGCTCCCTCGACAGGTGTATCACTCGGAAGTAGATGCTTGTTGAGGATCCGCATTTTTCGTCGTTCGGACTCTTTTAGACCAAGGTATCGTTCGTGAAATACGATTCCTTTATCTTGTGTGGATTTGGACGACTCCACATCCGCTTTTCCGAGCTCTTCCTCATTAAAGAGTGAACCGGAATCTTTAAAATCGGGCATAATTTACAAAATTATAGGGTTAATAAAATGTTTTAACGCGACCGATTTGTTAGTTAGACGAGCTAAGGCTATCTTTGTAAGATTAAAATCAGACCTTCTGTTGATGCAATGTGGAAGTTCGCAACAGATTGTCGACCGAATCTTGTAGAGTGGCATTGGTCGCACCGGTGTCACTCTCGTCTTTTATAATTGTTACTTCATTTTTTCAATTGTGCGTCTCTTTAATGATTCGCCCTGCAAAGTTAATACATATTTTAGGCAAAGTCAAGTCTTTTGTGGAATATTTTTCAAAAAAATGTAAACTTACAGGTTACCATATTTAAATTTCGCAGTTAGCAATATAATAACTATATTTGCAAACAATTTCCCAAGAGAACCAACGTATGAACATCATCAACCCACAAGATTACACGCTCTCTCCACATCCCGGCACCGTCTTAAAAGGCGAGTTGGAAGAATACGGGCTTTCTCAGAGAGAACTTGCTTCCGCTCTTGGAAAGTCGGCTCCCATGATAAACGGTATCATTACGGGAAGCAAAGACATCACAGTTGAAATCGCGATTCTACTTGAAGCTGCATTGCCCGGAAGTCTGAAAGCGTCTGATTGGCTCAGGCTTCAGAATGAACATGACTTGGAAATAAAACGGAAAGAAATTGAGTCCAGGACTGCAGCTATTGAGATTTGGACTAAATTGCGCTCCCACGCGAATTTGAATGTCCTAAAAAAAAGATTGGCGTTCAGTTCTGATTTTGAGAAAAATATAGATATGGTAATGGAGGCTCTTGGAATCTCAGATGTACAGCAATTAGAACGACAATTTTCATCGTCCGCAGGATGTTTCAAAAAATCAGAAAAAGTTCAGACTGAGCAATCCAATCTTTTTACATGGGTAATTATTGTCAGACATGTGAGCAATAGCATTACGTTGGATACAGAGTTTAATTCCATGCGAATTCCCGAATTGATCAGAAAACTAAATGCCGTCTTCTACTCCAACACGGATGTAATAGCAAAAACAGAGAAACTGCTCAACTCCTTTGGAATCAAATTTATAGCTAATGAAAAAAGACTTGATAAGGTGCCTGTTGACGGATTCTCATTCTGGAGCGGAATCAACCCCACGATTGTTTCCACTCAACGAATGAATAGGATTGACAACTTTGCTTTTACCATTATGCATGAATTAGGGCATATTATGCTTCACCTTAAACAAGATAGCACTCATAGTTATATTGATGTGGATAGAAGTATCATGGTTAATGATGAGAAAGAAACAGCCGCCAACCAATTTGCAACAGAAGCATTGTGGAGTGGAAATTCTCCCATAGAAGCTTTCTCCGATATCGAAAATCCGTATGCTGCTGCCAATAAGTTAAAGGCAATAGCCAGAAGCAATCGGATAAATGTCGGGATAGTGACCGGGCAATACCACCATTTTTGTCAAGAGAGGAGTCTTGTCAAGAATTCATACGCTATATGTCGAGACCTTATAGCTAAAATTAGTTGAATAAGTACTGCGCGAGCAATGGGTATTAAAAAAACTCCGGAGAGGGATTCTCTCCGGAGTTTCTTTGTGGGGTAGGTTTTATCAGTCGCGGATGGGTTTGTATTCCACGAATGCTTCGATGGCTTCGTATGACGCGAGGCCGAGGCTCTCGTAAAGCTGCGCTGTGCCACGGTTGCGGTCTTCGGCACGCTGCCAGAACAGGCGGTCGTCATCGCCGAGGAAGGGAGCATTCTCCATCTGGCTCTGATGTTTGAGAATAGAGTTGCGCTTGAATCTAAGCTCCTCAGGGCTGATGGGGACTGCCATTTCGATATGGTCGATTTCCCATTCCGCCCAGGCGCCACGGTACATCCAAATGCGGCAATCTTTCATCCATTCCTCATCCTTGAGCTCATCCACAGCTGCGAGCACGGCGTCTGTGCACACTTTGTGGGTGCCATGCGGGTCGGCGAGGTCGCCGGCAACAAAAATCTGATGAGGCTTCACATCTTCGAGGAGTCTCTTTACAATATCTACATCGCGCTCGCTGAGGTCGCCCTTTTTGATGGTGCCGGTTTCATAGAAAGGCAGACGCAGGAAGTGGATGTTCTGCGGCTTCACACCAATGTAGTTGCAGGCGATCGTAGCCTCGGCCTGACGTATCATGGTTTTGATTTCACGGATGTCGGCGGTGTCCATATCACCTGCCTTCTTGTTTTTGAGGAAATCGTGCACTTCGTTTGACAGTTTGGAGTATCCGGCGCTGTCGAAGCCAAACATCGGGGCAATCTTATCCATCATAAGGAAGTAGCGGATCATGTCCTCGTCGCCCACAGCAATGTTGCCTGAGGTTTCGTAGGCAACATGCACATCGTGCTTCTGGTCTACAAGGCGTTTGAGGGTACCGCCCATTGAAATCACATCGTCATCGGGGTGCGGGCTGAACACTATCACACGCTTGGGATAGGGGTTTGCTCTTTCGGGACGGTATGTGTCATCTGCATTGGGCTTGCCGCCGGGCCATCCGGTTATGGTGTGCTGCAGGTCGTTGAATATCTTGATGTTCACATTGTATGCGGAACCAAAGAGCGCAAGCAGCTCGCCAAGTCCCCAGTCGTTGTAATCCTTGTCGGTGAGTTTGAGAATAGGCTTTCCGGTGACGTGACACAGCCACACGATGGCGCGGCGAATAAGCTTGTCGTTCCATTCGCATGATGTCACTTTCCATGGCTGCGATATTCGGGTGAGGTCTTCGGATGCCGGAAGGTCGATAGCCAGTTTGGCATGAGCGTGCCCCTGCAGGAAGGATGCGGGCACATTTGCATTGGAGGGTTCCTCTACGGTTTTCTTCACGATAGCCGCCTTGGACTCACCCCAAGCCATGGTAATAACGCGGTCGGCAGAGAGAATATTGGCGATGCCGAGTGTTATGGCTGTGGTGGGCACATCCTCGCACTTATAGTCGGAGGCAACATTGTGGCGGGTCTCATTGCCGAGCAGCACAAGGCGACAGAGGCTTGTATCGGGAGTGCCCGGTTCATTGAAAGCGAGAGCTCCGCTCTGAGCCACCTCACACACCACCAGGTCGAGTCCACCTTCACCGGCTATCTGCTGTTCGTATGATTTGCAGCGCTGGAACATATCCTCCTTTGTGACATCGGGGTCGAAAGTGTGGATATTTTCAGGATTGATGTCCACATGGTCGAGCAACACCTCTTTGAGGCGGCGAAGTGTGCAGGGGCCATCGGGAGTGAGAGGGAAAAATTCGCTGAGGGAATATACCACAACATTCTTGAAGCTTACCTTGCCCTCTTTGTTGAGACGTATCAGAGAAGAGTACGCGCTATGGGTGCCTGTTCCGGCACCGAAGGCTATCACACATTTGCCCTTGGCCTCAACGCAGCGGTTGATGTTTCTGGCTATGTTCTCGGCAACATAATCGCTGCCGGCGGTAGCTGTTTCAAAAATCCGGGTATAGATTTTCTCCTCGCGGGTAAGTGCAGCAAGCTCAATCTCGCCCTGCGGGTCGTAGTAGCGGCGCGGAATGCGGTCAAGCTTGATTTGTGAACTTAGGTTTGTTTTCATTTAAGGAATGATATTAAAGTTTTTCATTAACGCAAAGATAGTGGTAAATCTTATGAAATCAAAGATAAGTCACTGAGATATAATGCTCTTTAAATATTTTTAAGTTGCATTTGGTGTCTTTCTGTTACATATATGGCGAATCGTCAAAAAAGCCCGGAACTCTTTGGTTCCGGGCTTTTTCGTATGCTGGTGTTGTGCCGCAGCTTATTTTTTCTTGCGGTTGCCGTAACGGCTCATGAACTTGTCCACACGACCTGCGGTGTCAACGAGCTTCTGCTTGCCGGTGAAGAAAGGGTGAGAGCTGCTGGTGATTTCAAGCTTCACGAGGGGGTAAGTCACGCCATCAACTTCGATTGTCTCCTTAGCGGCGATGGTGGAACGGGTGATGAAGATTTCATCGTTAGACATGTCTTTGAACACTACTTCGCGATAGTTGGAAGGATGGATGTCTTTTTTCATTTTCTTATTTAATTATCTTAAAATCAAAGTTTTAACATTCGCGTTGGTAAGACGCTCTGTTGTAATGGCTTGCAAATTTACGCATTATTATTTAATTGACAAAGACTTACGCCCTTTTTTAATGATTTCCGGTGTAAAAAAAGTCCATAAAAAAAGTCCGGCAGCTAAGGCTGCCGGACTTATAATATAATAAGGTATGTCTCTTATCAGTTGAGCACGCCTGAGAGATTGAATTTAGCAAATTCAAGATCCTGAGCGGCACGGCTTGCAAGAGCGGGGTCGAGCTTGACAGCCTGACGGAGGTTTGATGTTACGATCTGAGAGTTGTTGGTGCGGGCACCGAGAACAGCGTTGAGATAGTAAGTAGTCGCGTCGGGTGCGGGTATTGCAGCAAGGGTAGATTTGGCTTTGCTGTAGTCTTTGGCAAGAATCTGGGCAAGAGCGGCGTTGTTTGTCTTGCTGTTGCCGAATGCCTTGACAGCGGCGTTCACATCACCCTGCTTGAGGTAGTACACTCCGAGAGCGTCACCGAGGCCTTCGAGGCCGGCAGCGTTGCCGAAGCAACGGTTTGCAGCGGCGTAGTCTTTGTTGAGAAGGTCGATAAGACCGGTGTTCATCTGCACCTCAGCGTTTGAGGGAGCGAGCTTTTCAGCCTTCTTGAAGCTTGCCTGAGCGGCAGCGTAGTCTTTCTCCTCGTACTGAACGGCACCGAGGTTGTTGTAACCGCGGAAGTCATTGGGATAGTACTTTGTCACAGCCTGATAGATAGCTTTGCGGCGTGCGAGGTTGTCGGTGAGAGTAGCAGCGTAGAGCATTTCGTCCACAGAGAGCTCTGAGGGGTTAGTATCGAAAAGCTTGTTGATCTGCTCATCGCTCTTGCCGATTACATCAACAGAGGCTGTGATGCGTGAGTAGCGGAGCTGGGGAAGAATCTCGGTAGCGAGGGTTTCAAACACAGACGAGAGGTTGCGGATCTCTTTCTCGCGCTGTTCGGGATCCTTGTACATTGAGAGCACGCTCAGAATAAGGTCTTTGTCCTGGATATTGCTCTGGGCAACGAGTTTCTGGAAGCCTTCCCAGTCCTCGGGAGTGAACTGAGCTGTGAGTTCGCCGAATTCGGTGATTTTATCTTTTTTGAGCTGCTTTTCAACGTATGCTGTGGTGTTGGCCTCACGCTTTTCTGCAAGCTGGGTGTTGAAGGCGTATGAACCGTCGGGAGAAGCATACGATGAAATGTTTATTTCCTTGATGATTCTGGCAGTGTCGGCATTCACAGAAGCGAGGTCTTTGTTAAATGTCTCCATCTGCGCTGTCTTGAGCTCTACCGGGCGGATATTGGCCTGGTTGATAAGGAAGCGGATGTCAGCGGCATACTTTTCGTTGATGATACGCTGGAATTTGTCGGGAGCGATAGCGGGGGTCACAGATTCTGCGCTTGCGAAAGCGGCGGTTGCTACAACACCATCAGCCACCTTGACACGGGGAAGAGCATACTGCTTCTTGCCCTGGGCAACAGCGAAGTCGAGATATAGCTCGCTCTTGATCATCTCGGGGGTGTAGGGATAGTTGACAGGGATGGTCACTGTGCCGCCGTTAGCGTAGCTCACAACGGGATTGTTGCCGCGCACTTTCTCGCCCTGATATGCAACAGGGGCGCCGGCGGTCTGGTAGTTGCCGTATACAAGCACGGGAGTAACTGTCACGGTTGCGTCCTTGACGAAGAACTTCTGGGGTACATTTCCGGTTACTGTTGCCGGTACGGAAGTGCCAACAACCTCCAGAGGGTTGGGATTTGTGGTGAAGTAATCAGCGGCAAACTGATTCATCTTCTTGCCGCAGCCTGTGAGAGCTACAGCAGCTCCGGCAGCCAGGATGAGGCCTACATTCTTTTTCATAAATGTTAATGTTTGGAATATATTAAATAAGTAGTTGATGTTGAAACATGATTTTTCACTGCAAATATAGCTATTAATATCCGTATTATAGCGCTTATCGCCACTCTTTTTAATTTTTTATTAAGCTATTTATGTTTTTTATTGTGCTTGCACCGGAATTATGACTAATTTTGTAAGCGGATTTTTATTCACCTAACTATTCATTTCAGGCGTAAAATCATGAGAAAATGGCGAATTGAGGACAGCGCGGAGCTGTACAACATAAACGGATGGGGTCTTAAGTATTTCTCCATCAACGATAAAGGGCACGTTGCCGTGACTCCCAAGGAGGGGCTTGCGGCTGTTGACCTTAAGGAGGTGATGGACGAGCTTCAGGTGCGCGACGTCACCGCTCCTGTGCTGCTGCGTTTCCCCGACATTCTTGACAACCGTATCGAGAAAATATCAAATTGCTTCCGCAGAGCTGCCGAGGAGTATGGCTACGAGGCCAAGAATTTCATAATCTATCCCATCAAGGTCAATCAGATGCGCCCGGTTGTGGAGGAGATTGTGAGCCACGGCATGAAATTCAATATCGGCCTTGAGGCCGGCTCCAAGCCGGAACTTCATGCCGTGCTGGCCACCAATATCGCTGACAATGCGCTGATTATATGCAACGGCTATAAGGACGAGAAGTTTGTTGAGCTCGCTCTGCTTGCCCAGAAGATGGGCCGCCACATATTTCTTGTTGTGGAGAAGCTCAACGAGCTTGAGCTGATTGCCGCTGTTGCAAAACGCATCAAGATAACCCCGAATATCGGCATACGCATCAAGCTATCCTCTGTCGGCTCAGGCAAATGGGAGGAGAGCGGAGGCGACCAGTCTAAATTCGGCCTCAATTCAAGCGAGCTGCTTGAAGCGCTTGACTTCCTTGAGAAGAACAAGATGACAGAGTCGCTGCGGCTGGTGCATTTCCATATCGGCAGTCAGGTGACAAAAATCAGACGTATAAAAAACGCCTTGCGCGAAGCCACCCAATTTTATGCCCAGCTATCGAAGATGGGCTTCAAAATAGATTTTATGGATATCGGCGGCGGACTCGGTGTTGACTATGACGGCACCCGCAGTTCAGCCTCGGAGAGCTCGATGAACTATTCCATACAGGAGTATGTCAACGATGCTGTGTCACAGCTTGTAGATGTGTGCAGGAAAAACAATCTTCCACAACCGAACATCATCACCGAGAGCGGACGCTCGCTTGCAGCCCACCATTCGGTGCTGGTGTTTGAAGTACTGGAGACAACCCAGCTGCCGGCATGGAAAGATTCGCAGGAGATTTCCGAGAATGACGATGAGCTTGCCCGCGAGCTGTATGATATATGGGACCGGCTCGACCAGCCACGCCTTTTCGAGAGCTGGCACGATGCACTTCAGATACGCGAGGAGGCTCTTGACCGTTTCAGCCTCGGCCTACTTGACCTCAGGACAAGAGCCCAGATAGAAAAACTTTTCTGGAGCATCGCGCGCGAGGTGGGAGAGATTGCCGCCGGCATGAAACATGCTCCAGAGGAGCTGCGCAAGATTGCCAGAATGCTGCCCGACAAGTACTTCTGCAACTTCTCGCTCTTCCAGTCTCTCCCTGATTCATGGGCTATTGACCAGGTGTTTCCCATAATGCCCATCGGCAGACTCGATGAACGCCCCGCCCGTACCTGCACAATCCAGGACATCACCTGCGACAGCGATGGCAAGATAGCCAACTTCATAACAAGCCACGGCATATCGGCTTCTCTTCCTGTGCACTCTGTAAAAAAGGGGGAACCTTATTATTTGGGTGTGTTCCTCGTTGGTGCGTATCAGGAGATTCTCGGCGATATGCACAATCTGTTCGGCGACACAAACGCTGTTCACATCAGCGTGTATGAGGACCGTTACGAGATAGACCGTGTGATTGACGGCGAAACAGTTGCCGAGGTGCTCGACTATGTGGAGTTCAATCCCAAGAAGCTGGTGCGCAATGTCGAAACATGGGTCACAGCCTCTATGAAAGCCGGGAAAATTTCCCCCGAGGAGGGCCGTGAATTCCTCAGCAACTACCGCTCCGGGCTATACGGCTACACTTACCTTGAAAAAGACTGATTTTGCAGCGCTATTTCCTCAACCTGGCCTTTCTTGGCGAACCGTTTCACGGCTGGCAGCGTCAGCCGGGCGACATTTCCGTGCAGCAGGTGGTGGAAGAAGCACTTGCAACCCTGCTGCGCCGCCCCACCCCGATTGTGGGTGCGGGACGCACCGATGCCGGAGTCAACGCCCGCATGATGCCGGCACATTTTGACTCAGAGTGCGAGATTGCCGATACACGCTCATTTGTGAGAAGCCTGAACTCTATTGTCGGGCGCCATATTTCTGTCAACGGTATGGTCAAGGTGGCGCCGGACGCTCATGCACGCTTCGATGCAACCAAGCGCACATACCGTTACTTCGCAACACCGTTCAAAACCCCGTTTTTCAACACCCTCGCCTGGCAGTGCTCCCCCACCCTCGATTTCGGGCTCATGAACACTGCCGCTGAAATTCTCCTCCACACTGACGATTTCGCAGCTTTTGCCAAGACCCATACCGATGTCAAGACCACTATTTGCAAAGTCAGCCACGCGGAGTGGATCCGGTGTGACGGCGGAGGATGGATGTTTGAGATTTCGGCCGACAGGTTTCTCCGAAACATGGTGAGGGCTGTTGTCGGCACCCTCGTGGAGGTAGGCCGCCACAAGATAAGTGTTGAAGATTTCGCCTCTATCGTGCAGAGCCATGACCGGTGCAAAGCGGGCACTTCCATGCCTGCCCATGCTCTGTATCTATGGTCGGTTGAATATCCGTATTTAAATTTAAACAACTTCAATTCAAATGATTAAACGCTTTTCTTTCATTATTGCCACGCTATGTGCCGCGGCTGTGACATCAGCCCAGGTGTATGACCCCGACTTTTCAGAAAGGGAGAGCTGCACCAGCATTATGGTAGGCAAGCGGGCCTCTGCAGACGGCTCGGTCATGACATCGCACACCTGCGATGGAAACTACCGCGCGTGGATGGATATTGTGCCTGCCATGAATTTTGACCATGATACAACTGTGACTGTTGTGAAGGGACGCATGCATACAGACCATTCCACAGGTGCGCGTGGCATGAAAGAGCTTAAAAGCATACCTTCACCCGGCAAAACATTCGCTTTCCTGAACACTGCATACCCCTGCCTCAACGAAAAGCAGCTCGGCATCGGCGAAACAACTATCTCAGGCCGCAAGGAGCTGCAGAATGACAATGGCCTTTTCATGATTGAGGAGCTGGAACGCATAGTTCTTCAACGGTGCACCACCGCAAGAGAGGCTATCAAGCTGATGGGGAAACTTATTAAGGAATATGGCTACGGCGACAGCGGCGAATGTCTCACCATCGCCGACCCCGAGGAGGTATGGCAATTTGAGATTTTCGGTGAGGGACCGGACAAAATAGGAGGCGTATGGGCGGCTGTCCGCATACCTGATGATGAGGTGGGAGTGTCGGCCAACATTCCGAGAATATCCACACTCAACCTTGCCGATACAGCAAACTGTCTCGCCTCTGACAATGTGTTTTCCGTTGCTAAGAAAATGAAATTCTGGGATGGTAAGGAGCCGTTCAAATTCTGGAAGGCATACGCCGGTGGCAATTACTTCGGGGAACCGAAATCGTTCAGCATCAGGGAATTTTTCATCCTGAACAAGATAGCGCCTTCGCTCGGCCTGAAGTATGACAGCGAGGAGCTGCCGCTGAGCGTAAAACCGGAGGCTAAACTGTCGGCCGCCGATGTGATGAATCTGCTTACCGAAACCTACGAGGGCACAGAATGGGATATGACCGGAAAACTTAAAGTAACAGTCAAGAATTCCAAAACCGGAGAAATGGACACAATCACCAGCCCGGTGGCCAACCCTTGGATGGGACGAGATTATATAAACCTGTTCAATGCGCTCGCCGACAGCACAGTGGTAAATGTGCGCAATGTGTCGGTGCCGCAGTGTGCCTACTCTACCGTAATACAGCTGCGCAACTGGCTGCCTGACGGTGTTGGCGGCATAGCATGGGTGGCATTCGACAACCCCGGACAGAGCCCCAGGATACCGGTGTTTGCAGGCACAAAGAACCTTCCTCAGAGAATGAAAGTTGACGGCCAGCTGCGCTATGACGAAAACTCGGCCCTGTGGGATTTCAGGAGAGCGAACAAGCTCGCCACTGTGAAATGGGGCAATACACGTAACGAAATGGAAAAGGCTCGCCTGCATTATATAGATAAAGGAGTGAGCGAGCTGCCATACGTGGAAAGCCGCTACAAGGCAATCCTTGAAAAAGATGGCCAAGAGGGCGCCGACAGTTTCCTTACAGGCTACACAGCAGACTTTGCCGGCGCAGCCATGAGCAAATGGCGCGAGCTCGGTGACACATTCTGGAGCCGCTTCGGACGAGCATTCTGATAAACTCTCATAAACAAATATTGCAATGAAAAAGACCTTTATATTCGCAGCCACGCTGCTCGGCGCCTCTATTGCCTCAGCGCAAGGCTATGTTTTTACCGACGAAGTGATTGTGCCGGTGTCAAGTGTCAAGAACCAGGCTTCAAGCGGCACATGCTGGTGCTTCGCAACCTGCTCTTTCCTCGAATCAGAGCTCATGCGCATGGGCAAAGGGGAACACGACCTGTCTGAAATGTTCATAGTCAGACAAAAACTGCTCAACCAGCTCAACGACAATTACCTGCGCCGGGGCAAAGGCAACATAGGCCAGGGAAGTCTCAGCCACACATTTCTCAATGCCTACAGACAGGTGGGCATAGTGCCCGAATCGGCTTACAGCGGCATCAATTATGATTCAGACCGCCATAACCACGGCGAAATGATGTCAATGCTCACCGCAGTTGCCGATGCCGGAGTGAAGAACCGCAAACGCTCGCCGCAGTACGATGCAGTTGTCAACTCCATTCTTGACGCATATCTCGGCCCGCTGCCTGAAAAATTCACATACAACGGCAAGGAATACACCCCGATTAGCTTCGCGCAGTCACTCGGCTTCAACCCCGATGACTATGTTGAGCTGACCAGCTTCACCCATCACCCCTACTACAAAGCTTTTGAGCTTGAGGTACCTGACAACTGGGAGCATGCCAAACAGTATAACCTGCCGCTCGATGAGCTGATGCAGGTGATGGACTATGCTCTTGACAACGGCCACACTGTTTGCTGGGACGGGGATGTGAGCGAGAATGGCTTCTCGTTTACACACGGGGTGGCCATCAACCCCGAAGTAAAAGATCTCAGCCGCTATGCCAAGGCTGACTCCGCTGAATTTGCCGGTAAAAAAGAGACTGAACGGTTGCAGCAGATATACAAATTTGAAAAAACGTATCCGGAAGTTGCGGTGACACCGGAGATACGTCAGGAGGGCTTTGAAACCTTTGTAACTACCGATGACCACCTGATGCACATAACCGGCAGAGTTGCAGACAGCAACGGCACCAAGTACTACCGTACCAAAAACTCATGGGGCACCGACCGCAATGATTTCGGTGGCTACCTCAACATGAGTGACAGCTATGTGCGCGCTAAAACCATATATATCATGGTGCATAAAGATGCCATTCCGGCAAATATCCGCAAGAAGCTTAAAATCTGAACGCTCCCATGTATATAGTGAAAAAGCAGATGGAGATTGCCGGGTGTCACCGCCTTGAACTTCCCTATCCGAGCCCATGCACCAACCTCCACGGCCATAACTGGAAAATAACAGTGCATTGCAAATCGGAAACCCTCAACGAACAGGGAATGGTCGTTGATTTCAAACATATCAAGGAGGCTGTGCACGACTACCTTGACCACGGCAACTTCAACGAGCTTCTCCCCTTCAATCCCACCGCCGAGAATATTGCCAGGTGGGTGTGTGAGCGGGTGCCGTCATGCTTCCGTATTGATGTGGAGGAGAGCACTGCCAACATAGCGACATATATAAAAGACTGATACCCGATGCTACGCGTCAATGAAATATTCCACTCTCTCCAGGGCGAGGGATATTTTGCCGGAGTGCCCGCTGTGTTCGTAAGGCTCAGCGGGTGCAATCTTTCTTGCCCATTCTGCGACACAGACCACTCCCCTTTCACCGAAATGACCGAGGAGCAGATTGTCTCTGCCGCCTCTGCTTATCCTACGCGCCACATAGTGATAACCGGAGGCGAGCCGGCACTCCAGCTCAACACCAGGCTGACAGACCTTCTTCATCAGGCCGGTTTTTTCATTCAGATAGAGACAAACGGCACTGTGGAGCTGCCAAAGGGTATTGACTGGATTACCTGCTCGCCAAAGAGCCAGGCCATTGCGCTCGGTAGAGTCAATGAACTCAAAGTGCTGTTTGACGGCACAAAACCGATATTCCGCCCCGATGTAGAAGCCGATGTGCTATCGCTTCAGCCCCTTGACACCGGCAATGCCGACCGAAATGCATCAATCACTGCAGCCGCTGTTGAATATGTCAAAACCAATCCTTCATGGCGCCTGTCGCTCCAAACCCACAAGCTGCTCAATATCCGCTGAATCATCAATACTGAATAAAGGACAGTGCCCCGTGGAAATCCACGGGGCACTGCTGTTTTGGTATGCCTGTTGTCTGAATTACAGATTATTTGTTCAGAGTCTCAAGGATGAATTCCACCTTTTCGTCACCGGGACGGAGCACGGTATAATCGGTGAGGTACTGTTTGGCTTTTTCCTTGTCATGATCCATATAGTAGATACCGCAGAAATAGTCGCCGGCAATATAGAGGCTCTTGCTCTTTTCGCGGTTTGCGGGATCAGCGTTGAGAAGGTCAAGCATTTTTTCATAGGTTGCTACAACGTCAGCGTTGGGCACATTGTTTGCTCCGGTAAGCAGAATCTGCGCTTTGATAGCGTAGACAATCGGGGTGTTGGGAGCCTTTGCGACTGCCATATCGATGTATTTCACACCCTCGGCTGCTGCTGCTGCTCTTTCAGGAGTGTCTGCCTCGAGGCTACGGGCAAGACCGTCATAGCGCTGCGCCATTTTCACAAAATCGTTAACCTTACCGTTGCCGCCATCAAGGTAGCGCTTCATTGTTGCGACAGCCTCTTCATTCTGGCCATTCTTTTCGTAGATGGCACTGAGATCCACAAGAAGTTCGGGTTTGTCGGGGTTGAGCTCGATGGCTTTTTCATAAACTTCCACAGCCTTGGCTACATTGCCTTCGTTGCTAAGAGCGTTGCCATAGAGAATATAGTCTGTGGGAGTGAGCTTCGCATCAGCATGGCTGAAAAGCTTTTCACCCCACTCAACGGTTGCGGGATAGTCACCGACAGCCTCTTTGTTCATCATGATGAGGCGGTACATGAAGTAGTTTTTGGGGTCTTTTGCAAGCACTTTCTCAGCAAGTTCAAGAGACTTGTCATATTCCTTGGCTGAGAAAAGAAGACCGGCGTAGCGCTGTTCATCGCTCTGGAAGTGGTTGGGGTTCTGCATATAGATGCCGTACTGCTGACAAGCACTGCCGAACTGGTCGTTGTCGTAGTACTTTTCAGCGAGCTCACGCTGAGCGAGGGCGCTGTTGGGTTCAAGCTTGTTAAGCTCTTTGAGTTTGTCGATGGCGAAAGAGGGCGCAACCTTGAAGTATGTGTTGGCATACTTCACGTAAGCCTCGCGGTTAACGATATTCTTGCCTTTGTCGCTTTCGATTGCAAGCTCATAGAGTGCAGCGGCATCGCCGGGATTCTCCTTAGCCTTCATGTCGCCCTGCAGCAGGAACACAGCGCTTTCTGTGTTTTTAGAATCCTTGAGAGCCTTGTTCATCTGCTTGTCGATCTCCTTGGCGTATGTCACAGGGTTCACTTCATAGTATGCACGTGCAATGGCCACCATCACTTTGGTATCCTTTTTGTTGATTTCCTGAGCGCGCTTGAAGTCAGCCTCAGCCTGACTCTTGTTGCCATTGAGGAGCTCCACTTTGCCAAGACCCACAAGGTTGTAGGGGTAAGTTGCGTCAGCAGCCTCACCCTTTTCATAGTTGGCTTTAGCCTGAGCCACGTTGCCTTCGCTGAAGTCGATGTTGCCGAGATAGAAATAGGCCTCTGCCTTGTTGGTGGACGAAAGGCCGTTGATAGTGTTGCCCAGGATTGTCTTGGCTACATCAAGACGGCCTGCGTTATAGTTGTCAACACCATCCTGATAGCCCTGCGCGGAAGCGCCGAGCACTCCTGCGACAAGTAAGGTAAAAAAGAGTTTTACTTTCATGAGTTGGTTTATTGTTTTGAGTTTGAAATTTTCAATTAACATACACCATTGTCGGCTGCACCACTTTGGGGAGCACGCCTGTGTTGAGGATTATTTTCTGACCGTGGAAACCAGTTACAAATGAATAGAATCCATGGCTGAGACTGCCACCTGTGCCGGTGGATATCATATACACCTGACGATACAGAGGATAGTCGCCGTTGAATATATAATATTGGTATGGCAGGTATGCGGTAACTTCGTCATTGCCGCGCACCTTAAGCACTTTTACATCTTTAGAGAATGTAATATCGGTGCTGTCGTTGCGCTGCACGGACTGTGCATACTCCTCACGGCTCATCTCGCGGGTCTTCATATCCGAGCTGATCCAGCTCACACCGATTATGCCGACTGCGTTTTTATTTGATGCCACAGCCTTGAACACCTCGTCAGGACTGTTCTGGGCAAATACATTATTACCGAAATTGCCACCGGCAAGCAAAGAATCGCGCATATACTGCACGGTGCTCGAACCCTGATGGTCAAACACCACCTCTATGTCACCGAGATGATCATTGCCGGGCTCCACCTCGCTCCACTTTGTGAGCTTGCCGCTAAGAATCTCGGCAATCTCCGGCTTGCTGAGCACATTGATATTATTGGCCGGATTTACAATCATAGCGAGGGCATCCACCGCTATCTGGCTCTGACGCACCTGCTTGTCGTTTGACTTCAGGTAGCTCATCTCTTTTTGTGTGAGCGGCCTTGTTGTAACAATCAGGCGGGTCTTGAACTCCAGCAGAGAGTCGATGGCGCTGTTCTGGTCGGTGTAGTAAGGTATTATATTTGCATTTGGATACACGTATTCAAACACATCAATCTCCTGATCCATTATGTTTTCAAAACTTGCATCGCACACCACAGTAGCGATCCCACTTGAGGATGTCGACTCGGCCTTCTTGCCGCATGATGCAAGGGCACCGCTCATAGCGGCAATGCCGCCAAGCATCAGTATGCCGGCGGCCTTAGCCTTTAATTGTTTATTTTTTATCATCTCTACAGTCGGTTATCGTTAGCCGAAGCCTGCTCTCGATGAGCGGTCATCAGCGGGTTATGTCGTCTATTCCGGTGAACTGGCGGTAGCCTCTCCAGATTCCGTACGCGATAAGCACGCCTCCGGCTACCCAGCGGAGCCATTCCCAGCTGCCGTATATCGGGGCGAAGAAACCGGTGAGGAACAGCACTCCCACACCAATATAGACTATTATCATGATGATTCCGAACAGATTGCGCATTTTCTGCGGAGTGCCGGTCTGTCTATTGTCGTTGCTCATAACTAAATTTTTAAACGTTAAACATTTTTCAACCGGCCTATTGTCCGGTTTCTATAAGTTTAACAATTTTCCATGGTTTAAGTTCGCTGGCCGGAGCCACACTTTGCCATTCAGGCGTTAAAGTTACGATTTTTTTTTGATAACCAACATGGCAGCGCAAAGATTATATTCTCTTAACAGAGACAATGCCGTGTCTGTAACTTTTATTTCCTACCTTTGTAATAGAGAAACACCATCACTAATCCCATCTTCATAATATATGCAACTACCCCTTGCGGAAAGGCTCAGACCCCATTCTCTTGAACAATATATCGGCCAGCAGCATCTTGTTGGCCCGGAAGCCATTATCAGACGCATGATTGAGAGCGGCAACATCGCCTCCTTTATATTGTGGGGGCCTCCGGGTGTAGGCAAAACCACTCTTGCCAGAATTGTGGCCAATACAGCGGGAGTGCCCTTCTACACATTGAGCGCCGTACACTCCGGGGTGAAAGATGTGCGCGAAGTGCTCGACAAGTGCAAGCACGATGCCTGCAGCATGTTCTCTGCCGGAAGGCCGATACTGTTCATTGACGAAATACACCGGTTCAATAAAAGCCAGCAGGACAGCCTGCTCGGGGCTGTTGAAAACGGCACTGTAACCCTTATAGGAGCAACCACAGAAAACCCCTCTTTCGAGGTGATACGTCCGCTGCTCTCCCGAGCCCAGGTGTATACCCTCTCCCCTCTCGGAGCCGAGGACCTGACGGTGCTTCTTAACCGGGCGGTGACAGAGGACCCCGTTCTGAAAGAACGGGAGATTAAAATTGAGGAGACTGACGCTCTTTTCCGCTATTCCGGAGGAGATGCACGCAAGCTGCTGAACATCCTTGACCTCCTCGAACAGTCCACTCCGGAGAATACTCCTATTATAATAACCGACCGGATTATAACCGAACGGCTTCAAAAGAACCCCGCCGCCTACGACAAAAACGGCGAGATGCACTATGACATAATATCTGCCTTTATCAAAAGTGTGAGAGGAAGCGACCCGGATGCCGCCGTCTACTGGCTCGCCCGGATGATAGAGGGAGGAGAAGAACCGGAGTTTATCGCCCGCCGCCTGCTCATTCTTGCCGCCGAGGATATAGGGTTGGCAAACCCTAATGCGCTGCTTCTCGCAAACGCCACCTTCGATGCCATCCACAAAATCGGATGGCCGGAGGGACGGATTCCTCTTGCTGAATGCACTGTATACCTTGCCACATCGCCCAAAAGCAACACCGCCTACATGGCAGTAAACTCGGCACTCGAACTGGTGCGCGCCACCGGCAACTGTCCTGTGCCACTCCACCTGCGCAATGCCCCCACGGAACTGATGAAGAAGATGAACTACGGCACCGACTACAAGTATGCCCATGACTATCCGGGGCATTTTGTGCGCCAGCAGTTCATGCCGGGCGAACTCGGCCACCCCACCTTCTGGCACCCCGCCGACAATCCGGCAGAACAAAAGGCGGCCCAGCTGCAACAACAGCGATGGGGCACGCCTTCAAAAGATTGATTGCCGGCAGCCGAGTGCTCAGCGGCGGCGCAGATGCCCGGTGAGGTAACGCCTCACCGGCTCATCGTAAACCTTCAGGAATATCCAGGCCATCAGTATCGTACCGAAGAATATGCCGACAGCCACCGGCCATACCTGACCGAATGTATAGCCGTTGCCCCACACCCACCAGTAGAAAAGATACATCGCCGGGTAATGGATTATGTAGACCGGATATGATATATTGCCAAAAAATTCGCATATTTTGCCGGAAGTGACATCTGACGTGAATCCCGATGCGCCGAGATAAACCACGAGCGGGAAGATACAGATGGTACAAAGGGCGTCAAAGATACCGTTCCACACGCTCACCTCGCCATCCGGGGTGATATAAGGCACGCAGAAGAGTCCAATCAATATGGCGCTGCATATCCAGAACGCTCCGCGGATTTTAATAGGCGTGAAGTCACGGCTCATGTACAGACCTATGCTGAACGAGAATGCGAGCCGCAAGAAACCGCCCACAAACCCGAGGCCATCCTCTCCTATTGTCCATCCCATGCCTATATGATATGTGCCTGAGAGATTCATCGTGGCGCCGAGCGCAAGGCAGAGACCGCTCACAATCACAACCATACGCAGGGCGGATTTGGATAGGCGGTGAAGGATTATGGCATAGAATATGCTGCCGATGTACTCAAAGAACAGCGACCAGCTCGGACCGTTGAGAGGAAACATCTCGCCGTTTCCCCTCACTTCAGGGAGCGCTCCGGGCAGCGATGGAAGCATGAACAGCCCCATGACAAGCGATAGCACGACCGCGGTGGTGCTCACCACAGTGCCATCCCATTGGGTGCATCCCTGTATGATAAAGGCAATTACTCCCAATACAACGCCGACAACAACCATCGGCTGTAGCCTTATTATTCGGCGCAGTATAAAATTGCCTGAGGTCATGCCTTTGCCCCAACGGTCATCGTAGGCATAGCCTAACACAAAGCCTGAGAGCACAAAGAAAAAGTCTACCGCCAGATACCCGTGATTGAATTTCTGATCCACCGGACTTGTTGCGAACGCCTCGAAAACATGATACCATATAACCATCAGCGCGGCCACTCCACGCAGTCCGTCGAGCAGCTCATAGTGAGGTTTTGATGCAAGGGGTTGTGATGAAGATGTTGATTGCATTGCAATATTCTGTTATTGGTTAAACTGCTGCAAAATTAGAGATAATCACCCTGCGAAAAATTGCCCTATGTCAAAAAAATCATTACCGGCAAGCCTTGCGGCCTCGGCGCAGCCGGCTAAGAGTTGCAGGAGTGATTCCCAGATAAGAGGCTATATATGCGAGGTTTGCACGACAACTTACCAATGGGAAATCGCGGCAAAAAGCCTCGTAGCGCTCTCTTGCCGGGAGGGTAAGACGCTCTTTGTGCGACTTATGAAGCCTTCTGTACTCATTCTGGTGAATGATTCGGCTCCAGTTTGCCAAGTCTATCTCAGTACTCATCAGCTGCCTGAGGTCTGCCACCGATATGCGGAACGCCCTCACCGGCTCTATGGTTTCCACAAACTCCTCGCTGGTTTTGTTGTAATACAGCTCATCCATGCTGAAAACCACCGCACCATATGTAGTAAAAGATGTGGTAATCTCCTCGCCGTCCACAAGCCAGAAGGAGCGGGTGAGCCCTGATTCGATAAAATAAGCATACGGGCATCGCACCCCTGCCCTTACAAGCTGATGGCGTTTTGGAAATTCAAAGTACTCCAGATGAGAGCAGAGCAGGCCGAGGGCATCATCGCCAACCGGCCAGTCCTTTCTCATCCGTTGCACTACGTTAGGCAGCTGCGAGGGGTCAACAGCCATTATCGTCAAAACTCTTGTCCCAGTCCTTCCACACAGCCTCATAGCCGAGGGCGCGGATTTCCTGCGCCACCTGCTCCGGTGTGCGGTCATCGCTCACCTCAAACTGCTCGAGAGCCTCCGGGGTGGATACATAACCGCCCGGCTCCGTTTTGCTGCCGGCACTCATGGAGGTTACTCCGAGCTTCATCATGTTAGCCCTGAATTCCGGTTTTTCGCGGGTAGAGTATGAAATGTCAACATCATGGTCAAAAATTCTGAAAGCCATTGTCAGCTGAGCAAGCTCGCGGTCGGTCATCACTACAGAGGGTGTGTAGCCCCCCTCAGCGGGACACATTCTGGGGAAGTTGACGCTGTAGCGAGTCTTCCAGTAATTGCGTCTCAGATATTGCAGGTGGCGGGCCATCATTGTGACATCCGTGCGCCAGTCCTCCAGACCGATGAGCACCCCCATACCGATTTTGTGAACGCCGGCCGCACCCATGCGGTCAAAACCATTGACACGCCATTCAAATATCGACTTCATGCCGCGCGGATGATAATTCTTGTATGTATCCTCGCGGTAAGTCTCCTGAAAGCACACGACACCGTTGAGTCCGCTGTGGGTGAGGCGTTCGTAGTCGCGCTGCTTCATCGGCATAACCTCGATGGTGAGGTTGTTGAAATAGGGGCGCGCGGTGCGGAGCACTTTCTCAAGATAGTCAACCCCGTTGAGAGCAGGAAACTCACCCGACACAATCAACAGATTCTCAAACGGGCCGAGCTTGCGGATTGCCTCGCACTCAGCCTTCACCTGGTCGAGAGTGAGTGTGACACGGGTCAAGGGATTATGGTGATTGAAACCGCAGTACACACAATGGTTAGTGCAAGCATTTGACACATACATGGGTATGTACATTGATATTGTGCGGCCAAACCTTTCGAGCGTGTACTTGTGAGCCAATTGAGCCATCGGCTCAAGATATGCCGACGCTGCGGGAGAAATCAGCGCCATAAAATCGTCAATATCAAGATGCTCCTTCACCAGAGCCCGCTCCACATCGGCCGCCGTTTTTGCGGCGATGCGGGCGGTGGTTCCGTTCCAATCGTATTTTTTCAGTTCGTCGTAAAACATGATTCACTCCTGTTATTTACTTCGCACACTCATCGGCCACCTTACGGCTGATGCGCATGGCACAGAAATTGGGGCCACACATTGTGCAGAAATGGTCGTCGTCCTTGTGGCTCTCCACGTAGTACTGACGTGCGCGGGCAGGGTCAAGCGACAGATTGAACTGATCTTTCCATCGAAACTCAAAGCGCGCTTTGCTCATGGCGTCGTCGCGCACCTGCGCGCCGGGATGTCCCTTGGCTATGTCGGCAGCATGGGCGGCGATTTTATAAGTTATCACACCGTTGCGCACATCCTCAAGGTTAGGCAACGCAAGGTGCTCCTTCGGGGTGACGTAGCATATCATGGCTGTGCCCATCCATGCAATCTGGGCGGCACCGATGGCCGATGTGATGTGGTCGTAGCCGGGCGCGATGTCGGTAGTGAGCGGGCCGAGGGTGTAAAACGGAGCTTCATGGCATTTTTCAATCTGCCGGTCCATATTCTCGCGGATTTTGTGCATCGGCACATGTCCGGGGCCTTCGATAAGCACCTGAACATTGTGTTTCCATGCCTTTTCTGTCAGCTCACCGAGCACATCGAGTTCAAGGAACTGCGACCGGTCGTTGGCATCGTGGATGGAGCCTGGACGCAGACCGTCGCCAAGTGACACAGCGACATCATATTTCGCAAGAATCTCACATATCTCATCGAAATGTGTGTAGAGGAAATTCTCACAGTTGTGTATAACCGCCCACTGTGTCATGATGGAACCACCTCTTGACACAATGCCGGTGAGTCTCTCCTTTATCATATCGGCATGGGCCCTAAGCGCACCGGCATGGATTGTGAAATAGTCCACGCCCTGCTCAGCCTGCTCTATCAGGGTATCGCGGTAGATTTCCCAAGTAAGATCCTCTACTTTTCCGTTAACTTTCTCAAGAGCCTGGTATACCGGCACCGTGCCCATCGGCACAGGACAGTTGCGGATTATCCACTCGCGGGTTTCGTGGATATTGTCACCGGTAGAGAGATCCATCAGGGTGTCCCCTCCCCAATAGCAGCTCCACACAGCCTTGTTCACCTCCTCCTCAATGCCTGAGGAGAGAGCTGAATTGCCGATGTTTGTATTCAGTTTAACAAGGAAATTGCGTCCGATAATCATCGGCTCCGCTTCGGGATGATTAGGGTTTGCGGGAAGCACCGCACGACCTTCGGCTATCTCCTTGCGCACAAATTCAGGTGTGATGTGGGTCTTGATGCCCAGAGCCTCGGCATTCATGTTCTCGCGGATAGCCACATACTCCATTTCAGGAGTTATGATACCCTGCTTAGCCAGAGCCATCTGGGTTATCTCCTTGCCCTCCTTAGCTCTGTAAGGAGCATGGCGGTGGGCAAAACGGATAGAGTCAAGGCTCTTGTCGGCCTCGCGCTGACGGCCATACTCAGAGGTAATGCCGTCGAGCCGCTCAAGGTCTGAGCGCTGTGCAATCCACTTCTCGCGGATTCTCGGTATGCCTGCGTTTATGTCGATTTTCACATCTGGATCGGTATATACACCGCTTGTGTCGTAGACATAGACAGGTGCATTGTCGCGTGTAATCTTCTCATCTCCGGCTATGGTGACGGTTGGAGTGAGATTCACTTTGCGCATTGCAACGCGCACCGGGTGGATGCTACCCTCCATATACACCTTTTCCGAGCCGGGATAGCTGTGGACATCTATATTTTCTATTTTCATTGCAGTTGAATTGTCAGTTATCAGAGATTATCAAGAAAGGATGTAAGCGGACTTGTTGCAACAGCGCTGTGGCTCACAGCCCCGAGCCCGGCAAGGTAGGCCTTGCGACCGGCTTCAACAGCAAGCTTGAAAGCGACTGCCATTTCAACAGGATTGCCGGCAACCGCTATGGCTGTGTTCACAAGCACAGCGTCAGCTCCCATCTCAAGAGCCTCAGCGGCATGGCTCGGCGCTCCGAGTCCGGCATCGATGATTACCGGCACCCGGCTCTCGGCTATGATTATTTCAACAAGGTCCTTTGTTTTGAGCCCCTTGTTTGTGCCGATAGGAGCACCGAGGGGCATCACGGCCGCTGTGCCCACCTCTTCAAGGCGCTTGCACAGCACAGGGTCTGCCTGGATGTAGGGCAATACATGGAAGCCCTCTTTAGCAAGAACCTCAGTAGCCTTGAGGGTTTCAATAGGATCCGGTAACAGATACTTTGGATCGGGATGAATCTCCAGCTTTATGAAATCTGTTCCGAAGCAATCGCGGGCAAGCCGCGCGGCCATAACAGCCTCCTGCGCATCTCGTACTCCAGATGTGTTTGGCAGAAACTGCACATGGTCGCGGTTGATGTGCTGCAGCATATCATCCTCATCGCCCTGATTCATATCAACGCGTTTCATTGCCACTGTTATCATTTCAGAACCGGATGCGAGAATAGCCTCGAGCATCAAACGGTTTGAAGCGAACTTTCCTGTACCGACAAACAGGCGCGAAGAGAATTCTCGTCCGCCGATAGTAAGTATATCTTTACTCATTTCTGTAAAATTTTCAATAGATCAGATGTGTATTCCACCGGGTCGGGAGCATTGATAATCGCTCCGGAAACCGCAACTCCGTTTACTCCGGCTTCCATCAGCGGAGCGACATCGGCCTCGGTGAGTCCGCCAATAGCCACTACAGGCAGCTCCACACCGGCGGCACGCACTGCGTCAATAACCGCCTTCACTCCATCGTAGCCCAATTCGGGAGCAAGCTTCTTCTTTGTGGTGGTGAAATGTACCGGACCGAGCCCTACATAATCCACATCCTTGCCTTTGAAGCGGATAATATCCTCGGCTGTATTAGCTGTTACACCAATGATGGCATGGGGGCCGAGCAGCTCGCGCGCTTCAAGAGGATCCATATCCTCTTTGCCCAGATGCACACCGCTGACTTTAAGCTCATTAACAAGCTGCACTCTGTCATCTATTATCAAAAATGCGTCATTTTCCTTGCACAGCGGTATCAGCTCCATGGCCACCTGACGTACTTCGTCATCAGAGGCATCCTTCATGCGCAGTTGTATCCATCGGCAACCGCCTTCGATTGCCATCTGAGCCTCTTCAACTATAGAATAACGCTCACTTGGATGAGTTATGAATTGCAACATTATATTTTAAATAAAGTGTTAGTAATCGTTTTAAGTTCTTCTTCGGTGCGAGCAGAGGCGAGGGCACCAAGCACGGCATAGCCTGCAAAGCCCATTTCACGCACCATGTGGATGTTGCCGGCAGAAACTCCACCGAGTGCTATCACAGGCATTGCCGATGCGGCACAGGTCATCTGCTCCCGGGTCAGAGAGGGGGTGTAACCGCTTTTGGAAATGCTCGGAAATATCGGGCTGAGTGTCACGCAGTCAAAGCGCCCGTCGCGCTTAGCCTCAATAACTTCCTCAACAGAGTGACAGCTTCTTGAAAGAGCGCCGGCAAATCCGGGAGGTGGCTCCGGAGAGCGGCTGTTGAGCTGCAGGCCTCCGATATTGAACCGACCGGCGAGCTCAAACTGCCCATGCAGCCTCAACCGGGGATGAAATTCTTCAGGAACGGCCTTGATAATTTCAGCTACCTGATTGTCATTCAGCGCCGGATAGCGCAGATGCACCCTATCCCATCCGAGGGCGAGCAGACTTGTGATGCGGCTGCTCTCCTGTGACATGGGAATCGGTGTGGTTATCGCTATTTTAAGCAGTTCATCCACCGTAGAAGGCTGTTATGACAGTAATTGAATCGCCATCTGCAAGTACTGTCTTGGGACGCATGACAGCAGGCACCACTGCATTATTCAGCGCGGTGGCAATGCCCTTCGGTTTTATGCCGGCAAGCTGCAGCGCTTGTTCAAGGGTCGAGGCCTCATCCACTTCAAATGGAGTGCCGTTGATAGTGATATTCATATCTAAAAGCTATTAGGTGTGGGATTGAAATTTTTCAGGCGGCGCGGTGAAAAGAAGTGGTTCACAGGCCCGTGACCGTGGCCGCAGGTTATATAGGCTCCGGCCTCGAGAGCGCGGGTAACATAAAGCTTCGCGCTCTTTATAGCGTCGGCAAGGCTGTAACCGAGGGCAAGATAGGATGCGATTGCGGCTGAGAAGGTGCAGCCTGTGCCGTGGGTGTTCTGAGTCGCCACAGCGTCAGCGCGGATGTCAAAAACCTCAGCTCCGCAGTCAAGCGACACATAGTCCGTTTTAAAATCAATGGCATCAGAGTCGCCCCCCTTTATCACAACATTGGAGCACCCCATTGCATGTAGTGCCCGGGCCTGGGCGTTTGTAGACCGCTCGCCGGTAAGAGCCACCGCCTCGTGAATGTTCGGGGTAACGAGCAGAGCCTTTGGAAAAATAAGCGACTTCATAGCGGCGACAGCCTCATCCTCAACAAGCTTGGAGCCGGAGGTTGACACCATCACCGGGTCTACAACAAGGTTGCGCACATTGCCCTGCGACAGCACACCGCTCACCGCCTCGATTACACCGGCGCTGAAAAGCATACCGGTCTTAACTGCCAGCGGTGGTATATCGGCAAACACCATTTCAATCTGCCTCGCCACAATTTCAGGATCAATACCCTGCACCGCCGCAACTCCGGTGGTGTTTTGCGCCGTGATGGCTGTGATGGCGCTCATGGCATAGCATCCGATTGCAGATATTGTCTTGATATCTGCCTGAATGCCCGCACCTCCGCTGCTGTCGGAGCCGGCAATGGTCAAAACGGGATAGTATTGTCTCATCGTTCTCTGAGTCTTCATTAATACAACACAGCTCAGGGATGAAACCGATTGGAAGCGAACACTATGCAGCAACAAGCCACAGATGGTGTTCCAACAATTCCTTCGCCGGTACTAACCGGATCAGGTTCTGAGGGTTTTTCTCAGCCCGCAGCCGCCCGTGAGCGGGTGCGAGCACCCCTTTGCCGTTGCCGCAAAGTTACAACATTATAACCCCAATTCCAACCTTTTTGTAAAAAAATAGGTCCTGTATCACCCCCACACCTATAAAAAAGTGTAACTTTGCAATTCAAAACCAAGAAAACATACCATACGATGAATTTCATAGATGAACTTACCTGGCGCGGCATGATTCACCAGATGATGCCGGGCACCAAGGAACAGCTCGACAAAGAGATGACCACCGCCTACTTAGGCATTGATCCCACAGCCGACAGCCTGCACATAGGCCACCTTGTGGGTGTGATGATGCTCAAGCACTTCCAGCGTGCAGGGCACAAACCCATTGCTCTGGTTGGCGGCGCAACCGGCATGATAGGTGACCCCTCGATGAAAAGCCAGGAGCGCAAGCTGCTTGATGAGCAGACACTGCGCCACAATCAGGAGGCTATCAAAAAGCAGCTCGCCAAATTCCTTGATTTCGACAGCAAGGAACCGAATGCAGCCGAGATGGTGAACAATTACGACTGGATGAAAAACTTTTCTTTCCTCGACTTTATCCGTGATGTCGGCAAACACATCACCGTCAACTACATGATGGCGAAAGATTCTGTGAAGAAACGCCTCAGTGGAGAAAGCCAGCAGGGAATGTCCTTCACCGAATTCTCATACCAGCTTGTACAGGGTTATGACTTCCTCACACTGTACCGCGACAAAAACTGCAAGCTACAGCTCGGCGGCTCCGATCAGTGGGGAAACATAACAACCGGCACCGAACTTATACGCCGCACTCTTTCCGGCGAGGCCTACGCCCTCACCTGCCCCCTCATCACCAAAGCTGACGGCGGCAAATTCGGCAAAACAGAGAGCGGCAATGTGTGGCTCGATCCCCGCTACACCAGCCCATACAAATTCTACCAGTTCTGGCTCAATGTCTCAGACGCTGACGCTGAGAAGTATATCAAGATTTTCACCGAGCTGACTCAGGATGAGGTCAAAGCGCTCGTTGAGGAGCAGGCTGCCGACCCAGGTCGCCGTCCCCTGCAGAAACGTCTTGCGAAAGAAATCACAACTATGGTTCACTCCGCAGCCGACTATGAGGCCGCTGTTGAAGCATCTCAGATTCTTTTCAGCAACAACACCGGCGAGGCTCTGCACAAACTCGATGAGGAGACACTCCTTCAGGTGATGGACGGTGTGCCCCAGCACGAGATTGCGATGGCTGATATTGCCGGCGGAGAGCTCAAACTCGTTGACCTGCTCACAGACAAGGCTCCTGTATTCCCCTCAAAGGGCGAAATGCGCAAGATGGCGCAGCAGGGCGGCCTTTCCATCAATAAGGAGAAAATAACCGCCCCCTACACCGTAGTCACCCCCGATATGTTACTGGCAGGCAAGTATATACTTGCACAGCGTGGCAAGAAAAACTATTTCCTGCTGATAGCAAAATAAAGCAAATGCGCGGGCAAAACTTTGCCAATTCAAAAAAAAAGCGCTAAATTTGCACAGCTTTAGAGCCGATGCGCTCTGGGCAAACGGATTGTCTTATGGTGTAATGGTAGCACTGCAGTTTTTGGTTCTGCCTGTCTAGGTTCGAATCCTGGTAAGACAACAAAAAAAATCCGCTGAAAGCCATTTGGCTTCCGGCGGATTTTTTTAGTTTAAGTGCTCAAATGTGTCTGATTACACGGGCCGGCACTCCGGCCGCAATCATATTTTCCGGCACATCTTTTGTCACCACCGCACCGGCCGCTACCCCTCGGCTATCATCTGCCGGAAAAGTTCTAATGTCATTTTGCTGTGGTTTTGAAATTTTCGGTAAAGAATGCTGCTATTTCATCGAAAGGTATTATGTCAAGCTTGTCGTAGAGGTCGCAGTGCGATGCCCCCTTCACTGTAAGCATCTGCTTGTTGTCGCCTTTGAGTCGGGCAAAGGTATCTTTACCGAAATAATATGAGTGAGCCTTGTCACCATGCACAATCATTACTGCGTTTTCAAGCTCGCCGATGTAGTCGAAAAACTTGAAATTAATCCACGGCAGAGCGCCTGTCACATTCCAACCGTCGTTGGAGTTGCCGCTGCGTTCATGGTAGCCGCGCGGAGTTTTGTAGTAGTCGTAGTAATCTTTTACAAACTGCGGCGCGTCGTCGGGTAGCGGATCAACCACTCCTCCTCCACGCTTGTAGTGTCCGTTGACATAGTCCGCAGTTCGACAAGCGGCCATTGAGGCGCGCTTGGCATTGCGCTGTTCAGCAGAGTCCTCACTGTCAAAATAACCGTTTGCATTCACCCGTGTCATGTCATACATCGTGGATGCCACAGTTGCCTTGACGCGCGGATCATTTATGGCTGCCTGAATAGCTATGCCACCCCAACCGCATATACCGAGAATACCGATTTTTTCCGGGTCGGCATTTGGTTGTGTGATAAGAAAATCCACCGCTGCCGAGAAGTCCTCTGTGTTGATGTCGGGAGACGACACCCTGCGGGGCATACCACCGCTCTCGCCGGTGAAGGAGGGATCGAAGGCAATAGTCAGAAATCCTCGCTCGGCGAGCTGCTGCGCATACAGACCACTCGACTGCTCCTTGACAGCTCCGAAAGGGCCGCTGACAGCTATTGCCGGCAGTTTGCCTGAAGCGTTGACTGGGGTATACATATCTGCGACAAGAGTGATGCCATAGCGGTTGACAAACGTCACCTTGGGGTGGTTTACGCTTTCACTTTTCGGGAAAACCTTGTCCCAAGCCCCGGTCAGTTCAATCCGCTCTTTCGGAGCAAGCGAGGTGTTTGCATTCACATTATCCATAGTCTGAGGTTTTACTGTTGGCGCACACAATAGCAGTGCTGCCGGTATTACTAATTTTTTCATGCTGCAAAATAACAACAAAACTGCCGCCAGCATCCAACCTTTTTCATGGAAATAGATACCAAAACCGGGGTGTCGGCCACACGGTTGCGCGTGTGGGTGACACCCCGGAATCAGATTATCTATCGTTCAATCAGTCCTGAAACTCAATGAGCGGAGCATCCGCCGCAAAGCGGTCGCCGGGCTTCACAAAGACGCGCTTCACAACAGCATCCTTCTCGGCCTCGACATCATTTTCCATCTTCATTGATTCGTACACGAGCAGTTTCTGACCCTTCTTCACACTGTCGCCGGTTTTTACCTCCACCTCAAGGATAGTGCCTGGCATCGGTCCGGTGAGCACTTCGCCGGTGATAGGCTCCTGCGGTGCCTCCTCAACCTTCTCCTCCACCGGAGCATTCTTGGCAGCCTCCGCCTGAGCGGCTGCAAACTCGGCAGCACGCTTGTTGCGCAGGAAGCCGGTTGCCACAGCCGGGAGCAGTTCGAGCAGCAGGTATTCCTCGTTGTTGGAAGCGAGTTTCATGCCGCCGAATTCATCGAGGGTAGGATTCTCGGGCTTCTTATACTGGCTCACATCGTAGGGATGCTCTGCGGCATCGCCTGTTATCTGCGCACGGAACTCGGGATCAACAGCCACCGGTGTGTGGCCATACTCACCTTTGACAAGCGATATGAACTGATTTGACTTATTGGTATAGTCGGCATTGCCTTTCTTACGGTCGAGAGCAAGCACAACAGCCTGGCTACCAACAATCTGGCTGGTAGGAGTTACCAGAGGTACAAGGCCTGCGTCGCGGCGCACCTTGGGAATAAGTGCCATAGCCTCATCAAGCACATCATCGGCTTTCAGGGTTTTGAGCTGCGCAACCATGTTTGAATACATTCCGCCCGGCACCTCAGCGTTTTTAACCAGCTCGTTGGGTTTGGGGAAACGGAAATAAGCCTCGATTGCGTGGCAATGCTCAAGCATACCCTCCTCATCGCCGGCTTTGCCACAGCTTATGGCCTCGTCGAAGTGACGGGATATCTCATCGGGAAGAGTATCGTTCAGCGGGTCGAATTCGATCGGCAGCTCGTCAACAAGGTCAAACGCCGCAAGCTCCTTGCGGGCTCCAAGAAGCTCGTTGCGTATCTTGCCGACAGCCTCCATGTTCACCTCCACCTCAATGCCGAGACGCTGGGCAAAGATATATATCAGCTCAATGGCAGGAGCAGCTGTGCCGCCACCAAACCACCAGATGTTTGTGTCAAGGATATCCACACCATGAATCATAGCCATCACCGACGATGCCAATCCATAGCCCGGGGTGCAGTGGGTGTGGAAATCCACAGGCACCTTAAGCTCACGTTTCAGCGATGATATGATGGATGCCGCACGGCTCGGGCTCACAAGACCGGCCATATCCTTGAGGGTGATGATTTTGGCTCCGAGCGCCTCCATCTCCTTGGCTTTGTTCACAAAGTATTCATCGGTGAAAATCTTTTCCGGAGCAGCCGGCTTGCCGCCGAACAGAGATTTAAGCTTGGCTCCGAAACCGCTCTTTGCGGGCGCTTCCTCCTTGGGGTCAACAGTGTAGCACACAGCGCCGTCGGCAATGCCGCCAAGTTCATTAATCATGCGGATGCTCTCCTTGACATTGTCAATATCATTCAGCGCATCAAAAATACGCATCACATTCAGGCCATTGGCAATAGCCTCCTTGTAAAAGCCTTCCAACACAGAGTCGGGGTATGGCACATACCCGAAAAGGTTGCGGCCACGCGACAGAGCGCTGAGCAGCGACTTGCCCTTCATTGCAGCCGATGCCTTGCGGAGACGATCCCACGGCGATTCGCCGAGATAGCGCATCACTGAGTCGGGCACAGCACCGCCCCACACTTCCATTATATAATAGCCTGCGTTTTCATACAGCGGCAGCAGGCGGTCTATTGTCTGTTGACTCATGCGGGTGGCAAACAGCGACTGCTGGCCGTCGCGCATGGTAAGGTCTCTGATTTTTAGCTTACGAGATTCCATACTTAATAATGTTATGATTCTATTGGACTGCAAATGTAATAACTTCCCGCGAATTAAGGAAAAAATTCTTTAATAATCTATCCACCTTATATTATTTAATACGTATATCTGACAAAAATATTGAAAAAGTTGTTGCAAGCCTCAAAAAATGTTTATAATTTTGCCTCCGCAGACCGCACTGCAGAAGCCCCGTCTGGGGTGAAGCGAGGCGGGATGTAGAGATTATACATATAACAAAGCGTTTATCCGCGCTTATTCTTGACGCCTCGAAATTCTCGCAAAATTTCTGTCTAAGTCAAGGATAGAGCAACGGTAGATGCCCGTGGATATGTAATACCCTTTGCCATAGCGGCGACTCCCCGACCCAAGGTGAGCTGCCCGCAAAGCATATTACATATACAGGCGTGGGCTTCTGCGTTGCCGTCCAACTTAGACAAGGCAATGCGAGAAGCCTCGAGGTGTAGGACGGCAACAGATACAGATTCCTACGCTTTTTTTGTAACCGGAGTTGGACTGTGGAATCTTCCAACCGCAACCCATTTTCTTGACCCGAGCTGTCAGAAAAGCCACAGTCTGATTATTTATGAGCGGAAAATCCATCGCTACAAAACCGGGCGATGTCCACAGGAGCATCGCAAATTTTATTGATAACACAAATAACCGTAGCAGGAAAATGACATTCATGCGGAATGATCCACATGAATTAAGCCCATATACCATTTGAGAAGATAATTAAACCGAAACTCCGGTTTGATTATTATGTCTCTCGTCAAACCGGGGTACCAATACAGGGAGACTATTACCAATCATTATTTTCATTCAACATGAAAAAACTTATGAAACTCGTGCTTGGCATCGCAATCGCGTGCTGCGCCTCAAGTTGCGCTACTACCACTCCTGTTGCAGCAACTTCAAATCCTGTTGGCAACAAATGCGGTGTTGCAAAAACAGTCACAGTCCTCTCTATCTTCGGTGGCTCTGCCGATTGCGGCATCAATAAGGCTGCGAAGAACGGTGGTATCACACGCATTTCCCACGTAGACTCTTATGTCAAGAACTATCTTGGCATAGTCACCATCTATGGCACTCGAGTATACGGTGAATAAAACATGAACCACGGACGGTAGTGAAACAGAACAATCTGTTATCACTATCGTCTTTTTTTATATGACTAAATGAGAAAATTACTATTTTCACTATTGTTTTTCAATGCAGTCTTCTGCTTTGCTCAATCTGCGGAGGGTAGATACAGCAGCCGTATGACAAGGGATGGCGTCATATACTTCATCATGCCTAAGTCAATCAAGGACTTATCCGGTATAAAAAAATTCGAATATGACATAACATTGCTGAATTGGAGCGACACTGCTACTGTCAACTTCACTTTTGAGTCCGTATCCATGATTATACCTGATGACATATACCTGAAGTCCGGTAATCACGATTATAAATCTCTCTCGAGCTCATCGTTGTTCATAGATATAAAGAAGAATCATTATGAAATTCGAATCAGTTCAAAATTTCTTGTTCGAGATATAGAGAAAGCATTCAACACCACAATATCACCGGTATTCACTTTCAGACAGGAAGGAATTGAAAAAAGAGCTGCCTATAAACCAGGGGCTTGGAAAAAAGAAAGAAAAAAATTATCCGATATATTCAAACTTTACAGGTATTCAAAATGAAACATATAACAACGCTCGCCATACTCTTTATCAGCATTATCACTTCCACAAACTGTTTTGCTGGAAAAACAGTAAAGATCAAGTTGACAGGTTCAACCTACGAACCCATCCAACTGTCTATTGGTGAAACCGGTAGAACCGAAGTGATTTCATCTCTGCCATACGTTGTAGAGATTCCCAAAAACCAGCTCCCTATTAAATTCAAATTTCAGTCCCAGACTTACCTATATTACGATATAGATGTGCCTAAAAAGCCTTTTGACACTACAGGCCATGTATACGTTGTAAAAATAAATGAGACTGCTATGGCATTGAGAAACAATACCATGTCTCAACAAAATGTCGCTCAACAGAATTTCATGGGTCAGTCCAACCTAAGCGAACCTATTGTTGGAATCGATACTTCAACAGGTGTAAATGCCGCACCAATAACCGGAATAAAGAACGAAAAGACATTAGCACTCATAATTTCAAATGAAAATTATGAGCTTGCATCTAATGTTGAAAACGCTACAAATGATGGATTAGCTTTTAAGGAATATTGTCTCAAAACATTAGGAATTCCGAATGAAAATCTCAGATACGCTAAAGATCTAACTTATGGAAAGATGAGAAAATCATTTTCAGATATACTGGATCTTGGCGATATGATGAACGGCGAAGCCAATATAATTATATACTATGCCGGTCATGGAATACCGGACAATCAAACAAAGGATGCTTTTCTGATGCCTGTAGACGCAGACGGCACTGACACAGATATATGTATGTCGCTAAGCAGTCTATATGAACGGATTAACTCTAAGAACATAAATAAGTGCGTAATTTTTCTTGATGCATGCTTCAGTGGGGCTCAGCGCGGAGGAGATATGATTGTGGCTGCACGCGGGGTAAAATTGAAGCCGAAAGAAACTGCTCCGACCGGAAAAACAATTGTATTCAGCGCAACATCAGATGATGAGGCTGCTTATTCTCATAAACAGGAAAAACATGGATTGTTCACCTATTATCTTCTGTCAAAACTTCAGGAGTCTAAAGGTAAAACTTCTTTAGGAGAACTTGCCGAGTATATTAGAGAGAAAGTATCTTTAGAATCAAGGCGCATAAATAATCTGCCTCAGACACCACGAATTGCTGTATCTGTCGGAATGGAAAATGAGTGGAAATCATTAAAACTGATTAAATGAGAGGGCTATTACTTATTATATTTGCCTATACTGTCATAATATTATCCGGCTGTAACAACAATTCGCACAATTATGACACAGACACTCCTTATTGGGATGACATAAAACGGGTCTATATCATTCCATCCGAAAATATGACCTATCATTTTGAAGATACTGCCAACCTAATTATAGCACCAGCGAATCAACTGCCAGAGGATATATTAATGTGTGCTGTCGACACTACAAATAATGACTGCATAACATTAATCAGATTAGGTGAGTCTAAGAAGATATCTTACCAATATGCAGCATCATCTATTGCCCGCATAACGCGTCAAACTCAAAATGTAAAATACCAAATAGTCAAAAATATCATAGATCCTGAAATTATCAATGAGAATATTTCATGGCATTTTGATACCCGAATGAAGTTAATCCATGACACCGACACTATAAATGTTGCTTTTACCGGCAATATATTCAATACTGAAAAGTCCGTAATCGCGGCGGTAGCTACCGAGAATGTGAAGCCCAACGACACTTTACGAAATACCAAATTAATGGCAAGGATTGGTACAATACAGTAAATGTAATAAAACAAGCGAAGCGGCTTGCAGGGTGGTTGCCCATGCAAGCCGTTTCGCTTGTTTTGAAGATTTATGCGGGGTTATTTCACTTCTTCGAAGTCAACATCGGTCACATTGTCACCGTTTCCGGGCTGAGGGCCGGGGTTGGCACCTGCGCCGGGGTTAGGATTGGCACCTGCCTGAGCCTGTGCGTTGTGGATAGCCTGCTGGGCAGCGCCGAACGCGCTTTCGATTTCCTTGATTGCAGAATCGATACCGGCGATATCCTGAGCCTTGTGAGCCTCTTTGAGTTTGAGAAGGGCATTCTCGATAGGAGCTTTGAGGTCGGCAGGAATCTTGTCACCAAGCTCGTTGAGCTGCTTTTCAGTCTGGAAAATCATTGTGTCGGCCTGGTTGATTTTGTCGGCACGCTCTTTTTCCTTGGCGTCAGCGGCTGCATTTGCGGCAGCTTCATCCTTCATGCGCTGGATTTCAGCGTCTGTAAGGCCGCTTGATGCTTCGATACGGATGCTCTGCTCCTTGCCGGTAGCCTTATCTTTTGCCGATACATTGAGGATACCGTTGGCATCAATCTCAAATGTAACTTCAATCTGAGGCACACCACGGGGTGCGGGAGCAATTCCATCGAGGTGGAATTTGCCGAGTGTCTTGTCATCCTTGGCCATGGGACGCTCGCCCTGAAGCACATGGATTTCAACAGAAGGCTGGTTGTCGGCTGCTGTAGAGAATGTCTCGCTCTTGCGGGTAGGAATGGTGGTGTTTGCTTCGATAAGCTTTGTCATCACACCGCCGAGTGTTTCGATACCGACGCTAAGAGGCACAACATCAAGCAGAAGCACATCCTTGACATCGCCGCTGAGCACACCGCCCTGAATGGCAGCACCTACAGCCACTACCTCGTCCGGGTTGACACCCTTTGAGGGAGCTTTGCCGAAGAATTTCTCAACAACCTGCTGGATAGCGGGGATACGGGTTGAACCGCCCACGAGAATCACCTCGTCGATATCCTTTGCAGTGAGGCCGGCATCCTTAAGTGCCTGCTCGCAGGGCTTGATGGTAGCCTGAATGAGGCTGTCGGCAAGCTGCTCGAATTTGGCACGTGTGAGGGTCTTCACAAGGTGTTTGGGCACACCGTCAACCGGCATGATGTAAGGCAGGTTGATTTCTGTGCTGGTTGCGCTCGAAAGCTCGATTTTGGCTTTTTCGGCAGCCTCTTTGAGGCGCTGCAGAGCCATCGGGTCTTTGCGGAGGTCAACACCCTCGTCCTTGAGGAACTCGTCTGCGAGCCAGTCAATGATCACATGGTCAAAGTCATCGCCGCCAAGGTGGGTGTCACCATTGGTTGATTTAACCTCAAACACACCGTCACCGAGTTCGAGGATAGAGATATCGAATGTGCCGCCACCGAGGTCGAACACTGCGATTTTCTGATCTTTGTTGGTTTTGTCAAGGCCGTAGGCGAGCGCGGCTGCTGTAGGCTCATTGACAATACGCTTAACGGTGAGGCCGGCTATTTCACCTGCCTCTTTGGTAGCCTGACGCTGAGAGTCGTTGAAGTATGCCGGCACTGTGATGACAGCTTCGGTAACGCTCTGTCCGAGGTAGTCCTCAGCGGTTTTCTTCATTTTCTGAAGAATCATGGCCGAGATTTCCTGCGGAGTGTAGTCACGGCCGTCGATATCCACACGGGGGGTATCGTTGGCGCCACATACAACCTTATAGGGCACACGTTCGATTTCTGTAGCAACCTGCTGGCAGGATTCGCCCATGAAACGTTTGATAGAGTTGATTGTACGTTTGGGGTTAGTGATTGCCTGACGCTTGGCCGGGTCACCTACCTTACGTTCACCACCGTCAACAAAAGCGACGATGGAGGGAGTGGTGTTGCGTCCCTCGCTGTTGGGGATAACAACGGGGTCATTTCCTTCAAGTACTGCGACGCAGGAGTTTGTGGTTCCCAGGTCAATACCTATAATCTTTCCCATAATAAAAGAATTTTATGTTGTTTATTATTAATTTCACCTATGCGCCGGAGAGTGATTTCCACTCCCGCGGCGTCAATATAGGAACAAATCTTGTGCCAAAAAAGTTGAGCGCTATCTAAAAATATGGCAAATCAATGCTTTACGCACATCCACAACATGACACAACCGCTGACAAATACTGACAAAATTGACAATTCTTTGCCAAATTCCGCACGTTTGGCAATAGCCTTGACGCCGATTGCGCCACTTTTTGCCTGTCAGCAATCCCAAAACCGATATTTTTATGTACTTTTGCAATGCCCAAAGGGCTGCCACCGGAAATGTATATGCTTTCCAATGACGCCTTGTTATATATACTTGAATCAACAACCAATTAAAACTAACAATCAAATGACATCAGTAGTCGACAGATTTCTGCAATATGTAAAGTTTGACACACAGAGTGACGAACTGACACAGATGACCCCCTCTACTCCGGGGCAGATGATTTTTGCGCAGCACCTTCGTGACCAGCTCACCAACCTCGGTCTGAGCGAGATAACTCTTGACGAAAACGGCTACCTGATGGCTTCCCTACCCGCAACCCCCGGCTGCGAGAATGTGCCGGTTGTGGGATTCATCGCTCATCTGGACACATCGCCCGATGCTTCCGGACGCCATGTCAACCCTCGTATTGTCAAGGACTATCAGGGTGGAGACATAACTCTCAACGCTGAGAAAAACATTGTTCTGAGCCCGAATGATTTTCCTGAGCTCAACGACTACCTCGGTCAGGACCTCATTGTAACCGACGGCAACACTCTTCTTGGTGCCGACGACAAAGCCGGTATCGCCGAAATTGTCACAGCTGTCGACTACCTGATGAAAAATCCCGGCATAGCTCACGGAAAAATCCGTATTGCCTTCAACCCCGATGAAGAGATTGGTCAGGGAGCGCACAAATTTGACGTTGACCGGTTCGGTGCAAAATGGGCATACACAATGGATGGCGGTGCGGTTGGCGAACTTGAGTTTGAAAACTTCAACGCAGCCGTGGCTCATGTAACATTCAATGGACGCAATGTCCACCCCGGTTCGGCAAAGCACAAGATGATAAACTCCATCCGTATTGCAAACCAGTTTGCCATCATGCTTCCCCGCTGGGAAACTCCCGAGCACACCGAGGGCTATGAAGGATTCTACCACCTCACCTCGATTGAAGGCACCGTGGAGAAAACTGTCCTCACTTATATTATACGAGACCACGACCGCGACCGATTTGAACGCCGCAAAAAGGAGCTGGAGCACCTCACCCGCAAAATAAACAACGAATTTCCCGGGGTGGCAGAGCTCGAAATCCGCGACCAGTACTACAATATGCGCGAAAAAATCGACCCCGTGATCCACATCGTCGAAATTGCCGAAGAGGCTATGCGCCGCGCCGGTATAACACCTGTGGTAGTGCCAATCCGCGGTGGAACAGACGGCGCCCAGCTGTCATTCAAAGGTCTGCCCTGCCCCAACATCTTTGCCGGTGGCCTCAACTTCCATGGCAGATACGAGTTTGTGCCAATTCCCTCAATGGAAAAAGCTACTGCCACTATCGTTGAAATTGCAAAGCTCGTTGCCGAAGAGAATAAGTGACAAACACTCCACGCAAAACCCTCATAGTTATCACAGGCCCCACCGGCTCAGGCAAAAGTGCCTTGGCCGTGGAGCTTGCGAAAACGCTCGGTTGCCACATTATATCTGCCGACTCACGCCAGATATACAAATACATACCGATTGGCACCGCCGCTCCGACGCCGGACCAGCTCAATGCTGTGCCCCACCACTTTGTGGCCACGCTGAGTCTTGACAGTCCATACAGCGCGGCCAGATTCGAGGCTGATGTTATGAAACTGTTGCCGGCTCTCTGGCAGTCAAGCGACTACGCCATAATGTGCGGAGGCTCCATGATGTATATAGATGCTGTTGTCAACGGCATTGACGACTTGCCTGACATTTCTCCGGAAATACGTCAGGCCGCTATGGATATCTACACCTCCAGAGGCATTGATGCTATAAGAACAAAGCTGCAGGAAATAGACCCTGACTACTACCGGATTGTGGACCTGAACAACCACAAGCGCATTATCCACGCAATCGAAATATCGCTCCAGGCCGGAGTGCCATACTCATCGCTGCGCACAGGCACAAAGCGCACCCGCCCTTTCAACATTCTGAAATTTGCAATCGACTATCCGCGTCAGGAGCTGTTTGACAGAATAAATGCCAGAGTGGATGCTATGATTGAGGCCGGAATGGAGCAGGAAGCCGCAGCTGTGTTTCACTTGCGCCACCTCAACTCGCTCAACACCGTCGGCTACAAAGAACTTTTTGCCATGATGGAGGGCAAAATGGACCGCGCCACCGCAATACCCCGGATTGCGAAAAACACCAGAGTGTACGCAAAAAAGCAGCTCACCTGGATGAAAAAATCGCCCGACATCATCATGCTCCCTCCCGAAAACGCATTTACAACAGCCCTTAATATCATATCCCATGAAAACAGCAACTCTTTCAGAAATTGCCACTCCGGCTGAACTTCATCCGGCAGATAGAATTCCCTGGGTTGATCTACTCAGAGTGGTAGCTTGTGCCCTGGTGGTGCTTGCTCACTGCTGCGACAGTTTTGTCGGAGCTTTCGACACCGACCGCACCGCTTTTATAACCGGTTCCGCCATCGGCAGCCTCACAAGACCCAGCGTTCCGCTATTCGTGATGATGACTGCAATCCTCCTGCTGCCTATGCCCCAGGGCTGCACCATGCGCTCATTTTATAAAAAACGTATCGGACGCATCATTCCCCCGCTGATATTCTGGAGCATCGCGCTGCCCGTACTGTTCCACATATACTACAGCCTCATCAACCCCGCCACGCTCAACCCGACAATCGACGTGCCTTCATACACCGGCGCCAACCTCCTCAACAAGATATGGCTCATGGTGTTCAATTTCAATTTCGACACCGTTCCGCTCTGGTATCTTTACATGCTTGTAGGCCTTTACATGATTATGCCGGTGCTTAACTCATGGATGACCGCCGCCGACAAAAAAGACCTCCGTATTTTCCTCTACATCTGGGGCTTCACACTCTTCATCCCCTATCTAAAGCTCCTTGCACCCCATGTCGGCTACCAGGGTAACTTCGGCTGCATGGAGATTTTCGGTGCCTGCGACTGGAACGCTTACGGCACTTTTTACTACATGACCGGATTCATCGGCTATATTGTGCTCACCTATTACCTGCGCCGCTTTCCGCTTAGCTGGACCACACCGAAAATGCTCGCGGTGTGCCTGCCGATGTTTGCTGTCGGCTACCTCATAACCTTCGGAGGATTCGTGCGGATTCAGGACTTTTTTCCGGGCGACTACTCATATCTGGAAGTGATATGGTACTTCACCGGCATAAATGTGTTTATGATGACTTTTCCGGTGCTCGCACTTTGCAGCCGCATCAAAATGCGCCCCCGCCGATGGCTCTCCGCCTTGGCGCGCCTCTCTTTCGGCATATACCTGTGCCATTTCATCTTCGTATATATCTCCTTCGACATATTCAACGCCCTGACAATCCACCCCGCCCTCAAAATTTTTGCAATGGCGCTGTGCAGCTTCTCAGCCGCTGCCATATTGTCATGGCTCATGTCTCTGACCCGATTCACCAAACGTTTTGTTGCCTGATATGAAACAATCCTTATTACTGGCAGCCATATTGGCAGCCGCTACAATTCCATCGGCTACGGCACACAACATTGTGCCGAAACCGAATTTTGTCGCCGACCGCATCGGCAGCCTCACTCTTGTGCCAAACGCGCCTATTGTTATAAGCGCTCCGCAATCCGACTCCACTGCCCTTGCCGAATACGCAGCCACCTGGATGCCGTTCACCCCGGCGGCAAACCCCAAGGGTGGTATTGCACTCCGCATTGAGCCGGCCGTCGAACGCATCTCCTCTCCGGAAGGATACCTGCTGAATGTCACCCCGGACAGCGCTGTCATCACCGCCACATCCGGTGCCGGCCTGTTCAGAGGGCTTGTTACTCTGCAGCAGCTCGCCGACAGCAAAAACACAATACGCGCCGTCACTATAGCCGACCAACCCAGATTCGGCTACCGTGGCATGATGCTTGACATCTCACGCCATTTCCGCGACAAAGATTTCATCAAAAAACAGATTGACGCAATGGCCAAGCTCAAGCTGAACAACCTTCACCTCCACCTCACTGACGCCGCCGGATGGAGAATTGAAATCGACCGCTATCCACAGCTTACCGAATACGCAGCATGGCGGCCGCAGCCCACATGGAAGCAATGGAACGAGGGGGGCAACCGCTACGCCCACCAATCTGACTCCGCTGCCTTCGGCGGCTATCTGACAAAAGCCGATATACGTGAACTGGTTGACTACGCCGCAAAACGCTATATCAACATTGTGCCGGAAATAGAAATGCCCTCACATTCCGAGGAGGTCACCGCCACTTTCCCCGAACTGTCATGCACTCACAACCCCGCCGGGCAGCCCGACTTCTGTGTGGGAAATGAACAGACTTTCGAGTTTTTGCAGAATGTGCTTGATGAAGTGATTGAACTCTTTCCAAGCGAAACAATCCACATCGGCGGCGATGAAGCCTCAAAGCGCGCATGGAAAGAATGCGAACTATGCAAAAAACGCATGGCTGACAACAACCTCAAGGATGTCGACGAGCTGCAGAGCTACCTTGTTGAACGCATCGAAAAATACCTCAACTCAAAGGGACGCCGCCTGCTCGGATGGGATGAGATTATGGAAGGGGGTATCGCTCCCAATGCTGCCGTGATGTCCTGGCGCGGAACCGAAAGCGGTATCGCCGCTGCCAAAGCCGGCCATCAAGCAATAATGTCACCCGGCGGCTACTGCTACCTTGACAGCTATCAGGATGCTCCGGCGTCGCAGCCCGAAGCCATCGGCGGCTACCTGCCCATCAGCCGGGTATACTCCTACAACCCTGTGCCCGATTCAATTGACAGCACCGCCGCTCAAAATATGATTGGTGTGCAGGGCAACCTATGGTGCGAATACATCCCCACTGCCGAACACGCTGAGTACATGCTCTATCCAAGAATGTTCGCGATTGCCGAAATCGGATGGACCGACCAGGACAAAAGGCAGTTCGACGACTTCTTGCCCAGAGCGATAGCACTCGGCAAGCAGATGAGTGCCGATGGATATACCGTTTTCAACCTCGAGACAGAAATCGGCAACAAGCCCGAAGCCAAACGCCCTGAAAATCATCTTGCCCTCGGCAAAACAGTTACATACAACATACCCTGGTGGAGAAACTACCCCGCAAACGGCACAGCGACACTCACCGACGGTGTGCGCGGCGGATGGAACTACAGCGACCAACTGTGGCAGGGCTACCTATACAAAGGCGATGAACGCATGGATGTGACTGTTGACCTGGAAAAGGTTACACCTATTAAATATATAGGGTGCGAATTCATGCAGCTCATCGGCCCCGGGGTATGGCATCCCTCGCAGGTTGAGATACAGATTTCACGAGACGGCAAGTCATTCAAGACAATCGCCACTGTCAATCATGAACAGAAAGCGACAGACGGCGTTAGTTTCAAAACCTACAGCTGGAGCGGCAGCGAAAAGGCCCGCTACATCCGCTACATAGCCCGCGCCAAAGAGGGCGTGCTGTTCACCGACGAGCTGATTGTCAGATAATTCCTCCACCCTGCAATAAAGAAGCCGCCCCCTTTCGGGGACGGCTCTTTTTCTTTTCCTCTGTCGCTGTATTACTTTACAAGGCTGAGTTCTGCACCGGGTTTGAATTTAACCACTTTGCGGGCGGGGATTTCGATTTTTTCCTTGGTGCGGGGGTTGATTCCTGTGCGGGCGGTCTTTTCTGACACGCCGAATGTGCCGAAGCCTATGATTGCCACTTTGTCGTCATTGAGAAGAGCCTCGGCGATTGTGTTGAGAGTTGCATCGAGAGCGGCTTTAGCCTGAACTTTTGAGAGATTTGCCTTTTCGGCAACAGCATTGATAAGCTCTGTCTTGTTCATGATATACGTATTGAGTTTAGTTGTATGTTTTGAAATTTGCAACAAATATAACGGATTTAATTGAGATTTACGTCTTTTTTTCTAAAAAAATTGGAAATTACGTACATTTTCAACCTCTTCTCCGACACTCTGCACCTATAATCGCTTTTTTTCGTACCTTTGCCTCATCATTAACCGACCTCTTTAATATTGCCATTATATGCGCACACAAGGCTCAATTTTTTCAAACATTCCACCGGTTACTAAAAACCTCATCATAATCAACTTCATTGTATGGCTGGCAATGATGCTTTCGCCGCGCATTGCTTCGCTGTTCACCGACTACGGTGCCCTCCACTTCTTCAAGGCTTCCGACTTCAACCCCGCGCAGCTGCTGACATATATGTTCATGCACTCAACCACCGATTTCGCCCATATTCTTTTCAATATGTTCACCCTCTTCATGTTCGGTATCACTCTGGAGAGAGTGCTCGGCAGCCCCCGCTACCTGTTTTATTACATCAGCTGCGGCATCGGGGCAGCCGTTGTGCAGGAGCTGGTGTGGGCTTTCACTTGGCAGGACATCTTTGTAAAGCCGCTCGCAAACATGAACGGCATCACTTTCGACATGGCCCGTCAGGCAATCGACTCTGCCGTGGCCGAGGGTATGGAGCTCCCCTTCCTCAACCAGCTTATAACCGTTGGCGCTTCCGGTGCAATATACGGCGTGCTCCTCGCATTCGGCATGATTTTCCCCAATATGCCGCTCTACATAATGTTCATACCGGTGCCAATAAAAGCCAAATGGATGGTTATCGGCTACGGCGCCATTGAGCTTCTCATAGGTCTGAGCCATGCAACAGACGGTGTTGCACACTTCGCACACCTCGGCGGTATGATTTTCGGATTCATCATGATTCTCATCTGGAAAAAGCAGGGAGTGATCCATGGCAACAGATTTTAAATTTCCGCGGCTGCTAAAAGGCCGTCCGGCGATATTGTGGATTGTTGGAATAAACATCGCCGCTTTCCTGATTCTCAGGATTATTGCTGTGGTACTCAATCTCACCGGCAACACACACCTGCAGCAGCCAATGCTCGAATGGGTGGAGTTGCCGGCATCAATACCGCTGCTTGTCAGCCGTCCCTGGACAGTGCTGACATATATGTTCTGCCAATATGACGCCATGCACCTCATCATGAATATGCTTCTGCTTTATTGGACCGGAAGCTTGTACTCATCGGTGTGGGGTGGCAGAAAACTTGTACACCTATATATATATATATATGGAGGACTCGCCGGTGCGGTAACATACATTCTCCTATATGCGCTCTCACCGGCATTATCGCCCGACGGCGCTTTCCTCATCGGCTCATCGGCATCACTCTTTGCCGTCATGACCGCCCTCGCAATCAGAATGCCGCGGTTGCAGGTAAATCTTTTTCTGTTAGGTTCAGTGCCGGTGTTCGCTGTGGTGATTTTCATCATAGCCTTTGATATAGTGCTCGGTGCCGGAGGTAATAACATAGGCGGTCACCTTGCCCACATAGGCGGTGTTGTTGCCGGCGCTCTTTACTGCTATATGCCGAAAATCAGATTGTGTTCATACTCACGCGCGCCTGAGGTAACAGCCACGCCTGACGATACACGCAATCTTGACGCAATTCTCGACAAAATCAAAAGCTCGGGCTACGCCAGCCTCACCCCATCCGAGCGCAAAACCCTCTTTGAAATCAGCAGCCGCATAAAATGAAAAGACTGGCGGGCAACATCGCTTTCATCTTCGCGGCATTTACTGCCGCCGCTCTGATTCTGTCAGCCTACGGAGGGTGCGTGTCACCGGTACGCTCTACAATTCCGGCTCTCGCGGCGATGGCATTCCCTGTTATAGCCTTGATTGCAGTCATCGCGGCAATCTCCTGCCTGTTTTTCTCAAGAAAATCGGCGTTGCTTCTACTTGGCGCGCTGCTCATCAGCTCCCCCACAATACTCACCTACTTTCCACTCAACATCTCATCATCATCTCCGGATAGCGGCGGCTTCTCGGTGATGACATACAATGTGTGCAACCTCTCCGATTTTACAGGCTCGCAGGAAAACCAGCACAACAACCCTACGCTACAGTTCATACTCAACCGCAATGCCGACATTGTGGCCCTGCAGGAATGCGCCACTTTCACTCATTCTCCGGAAACTGAGGTCAGTAAATCGCTGCTTGACTCCCTTTTTGCCAAATATCCGTACCACACCAACGACCCCGAGGGCCAGGCTATCCTGAGCAAATATCCATTCAGGGAAATCAGACTGCACCACCGCGCACGCCACGATTTTCAGGTGAGGGCATACACAGTCTGCGCTCCGGCCGACACCTTCACCCTGTTCAACCTCCACCTCAAATCCATAGGCCTGAACCCGGATGACAAAGAGCTGTACCGCGACATCACCAAAGGTAAATCCGAAGGCGCCGGACTGCGCAACGAACTGCGCGACATAAAGCATTCGCTCATCAGCAAACTCTCCGCCGCGTTCCGCGACAGAGCCGTTCAGGCAGAAAAGGTGAAGCAACTGATTGACAGCATCGGCGGCCCGGTGATTGTGTGCGGCGACTTCAACGACGTGCCCACCTGCCATGCAATACGCACAATAGAGAGCGCCGGACTCAAAGACGCATACTCTGCTGCTGCCCTCGGCTATGCCGTAACATACCACGCCGACCGCTTTTACTTCCGCATCGACCACATTCTTTACCGCGGATTCCTCCCCTCCGGGGTAAAACGCATCTCAGTGCCGTACAGCGACCACTATCCGCTGATTGCCACCTTCACGCCTGCCGGATAATCATGAGGCGGCTTCCTCAAGCCGCTTCTTCTCAAGATATTCGTTTATACCGCAGAGATGCTCACGCACTTTGCCACCGCCGAACTCATACACCTTGCTCACGAGGCCGTCAAGAAAATCACGGTCATGGCTAACTACAATCAGAGTGCCGTCAAAATCGTTCAGCGCCTGCTTGAGAATATCCTTGGTCTTGAGGTCCAGATGATTTGTAGGCTCGTCAAGTATCAGAAGGTTCACCGGCTCAAGCAGCAGCTTTATCATGCACAGACGCACCCTCTCTCCACCGCTCAACACCTTCACCTTCTTCTGATTCTCCTCGCCGCCAAACATAAACGCCCCGAGCAGGTCGCGTATCTTAAGCCTCACATCCCCCACGGCTATATCGTCGATAGTCTGGAATACGGTCAGCTCCTCATCAAGCAGCGATGCACTGTTTTGCGCAAAATAGCCTATCTTCACATTGTGGCCGAGAGTTAGGGTGCCTGTATGGTCAAGCTCCTTCATTATAGCCTTTATCATCGTGGACTTACCCTCGCCGTTGCGGCCAACGAACGCCACCTTGTTGCCACGCTCTATTGTAAACGACGCATTGTCAAAAATCTGCTTGCCGTCAAAGCTCTTGCCAACCCCCTCGGCTATAACAGGATAGCTGCCGCTGCGGGGACACGGCGGGAACTTTAGGCGCAGAGCCGAGGTGTCCTCCTCATCAACCTCCACTATCTCAAGCTTCTCAAGCCATTTCACCTTGCTCTGCACCTGATAGGTTTTGGAGTATGTGCCCTTGAAACGCTCAATAAACTCCTTGGCCTCGGCTATCTGCTTCTGCTGGTCGTCATACTGCTTCTGCTGCTGGGCGCGGCGCTCCTTGCGCAGTTCAAGGTAATGGCTGTACTTAGCCTTGTAGTCATATATTCTGCCGAGTGTCACCTCGATGGTGCGGGTGGTGATTGTGTCGATAAATCGGCGGTCATGGCTTATCACCACAACAGCCATGGGACTGTTCATTATAAAATTCTCAAGCCAGCCGATGGAATCTATGTCAAGATGGTTGGTCGGCTCATCAAGCAGCAGCACATCCGGGTTCTGGAGCAGCAGCTTGGCAAGTTCTATGCGCATACGCCATCCGCCCGAAAATTCCGATGTTGGCCGGTTGAAGTCGCTGCGCTTGAACCCGAGGCCCAGAAGTGCTTTCTCAACACCCTCCTCAAAGTGAGTCATATCTATAGCATAAAACTTCTCACTCACGGTTGCAACCCTCTCAATAAGAGCCATATATGAATCACTCTCATAATCGGTGCGGGTAGCGAGTTCATTGTTCATGGCATCGATTTCGGCTTCCATCTCATGAAGGTGGGCAAATGCCTGCGAAGCCTCCTCGAACACTGTGCGCCCATCCTCTGTCATCAGATGCTGAGGAAGATAACACACAGTGCAATCCTTCGGCACAGATACGCTGCCACGGGTAGCGCTCCTTGTACCTGCAAGTATTTTCAGCAGTGTGCTCTTGCCTGCGCCGTTCTTGCCCATAAGGGCTATTCTGTCTTTGGGATTTATGACAAATGACACATCCTTGAAAAGCGTTGTGCCGCCGAATTCCACTGTTAGTCCGTCTACCGATACCATTGTATATATGCTTAAATATGAAGTTTGTTGCAAAATTAAGCAAAAAGCGCCGATTTTTGTGTAATTTTGCAGAGAGAGGGAGTTTTCGGCTTCCTCAAGCCAACAATCGAACATCAATGAAATTTGAAGATCTCGACCTTAACTACGATGTGCTTGACGCACTCGATGCAATGAATTTTGACGAATGCACGCCTATACAGGAGCAGGCGATTCCGGTGGCGCTCGACGGACATGACCTTCTCGCCGTTGCGCAGACCGGTACAGGTAAAACCGCCGCATATCTGCTGCCTGTGATCAGCCGCCTCTCTGACGAGCCTCACCCCGAGGATGCTGTGAACTGCATTGTTATGGCTCCCACACGCGAGCTTGCCCAGCAGATTGACCGCCAGATGGAGGGTTTTTCCTACTTCCTGCCAATAAGCAGTGTGGCCATTTACGGCGGCACGGATGGAAAGGAATTCGGCCGACAGCAGCGCGGCCTGAAAATGGGTGCGGATGTGGTGATTGCCACTCCGGGACGTCTGCTCGCACACCTCAGCATGGGCTATGTGGATCTCAGCAAAGTGTCATACTTCATTCTTGACGAGGCGGACCGTATGCTCGACATGGGTTTTTACGACGACATAATGCAGATTGTGCGCCACCTGCCCCAAAACAGGCAGACTCTCATGTTCTCGGCCACAATGCCCCCTAAAATCCAACAGCTTGCAAACTCTATACTCCACAATCCCGTGGAGGTGAAGATAGCCGTATCGAGGCCCACCGACAAGATTGACCAGAGCGCCGTTGTGTGCTACGAGCCGCAGAAAACGCATATACTCAAACACCTTTTCCGCACTTGCCACGCAAAAAGAGTGATTGTATTCGCATCTTCCAAACTCAAAGTCAAGGAGCTGTGCCGCGAGCTTAGGCGCGACAAATGGAAAATCGGAGAAATGCACTCCGACCTCGACCAGAAAGTGCGCGAGGATGTGATGCTCGATTTCAGAGCCGGCAACATCGACATCCTTGTTGCCACCGACATTGTTGCACGCGGTATCGACATTGACGATATATCAATGGTTGTGAACTTCGATGTTCCACACGAGCCGGAGGACTATGTTCACCGTATTGGCAGGACAGCCCGTGCCGGCACCGATGGCAAGGCTGTGACTTTTGTCAGCAAGGAGGAGCAATGGAAATTCGGCATAATAGAGCGGTTTCTCGAATATGAGGTGCGCAAGGAGCCGATTCCCGAAGAATTCGGCGAAGCACCGGCCTACGAACCGCAGAAGCGGAGCCGCAAGCCCGCCTCCGGATTCAAACACGGCAAACGCGGCAACAGCAGCAATGGCGGCAACCGACCCGGCAAGCCGAATCGCAACCAAAACAGTAACCATCCGCGCAACCGTGCTCAAAACCGCGACAAAGCAGCAGCGGCAAATACTGTACACCGAAACAAAAACAATACACGGCGCAAGCCCGACAACAGATCTCAAAAACGAACTAACAATAATCCTAATGAATAAACCCATCATCACCACGGCGATTGCTTTCGCTGCCATCGCCGGCCAATTTTCTCCGGCAATGGCCCAATCAACCGACAGCAACCCCTTCCTCGCCCCCTACTCCACCAAGTTTGACATCCCGCCATTCGACAAAATAGAGTATGCCCACTACCTTCCCGCAATAAAGAAAGGCATTGAGCAGAAAGCGGCCGATGTGCAGGCTATTGTGAACAATCCCGCCGAACCGACCTTTGAAAACACCGTTCTCGCACTTGAAAAAGCAGGAGTGCTCCTCGAACGGGTAATGGGTGTGTTCGCAAACCTTGATGAAACCAACTCCTCGCCCGAAATGGTGGAGATAAGCGAAACAGCATATCCCCTTGTAAGCCAATGCTCGGATGAGATTATGATGAACCCGCAGCTCTTTGAAAGAGTAAAAAAAGTATATGACAAGCGCAACAGCTCCGGCCTGAAACCCTACGAAATCAGAGCCGTTGAGGAACTCTACACAGAGTTCACACGCGGTGGCGCACTGCTTGACAACTCCGGCAAGGCGGAGCTCAAGAAAATCAACTCCGAGCTGACCGACCTCTACCTGCAGTTCAATAAAAACCTGCTCAACGCCACCAACGCATACTCACTTCTTGTCACCGACAAGAATCGCCTGAGCGGCATCCCCGCGAGCAATGTGGCTGTAGCAGCCGAAGAGGCCGCCGCCCAAGGCAAACAAGGCTGGCTGTTCACCCTACAGGCTCCGAGCCGACTGCCGCTTCAGCAATATGCCGACGACCGAGAGCTTCGCAAGGAAATCTATAACGCATACACATCGCTCGCTTCTTCAGGCGAGTTTGACAACGCTCCGGTTATCAACCGAATTCTCCGTGCGAGAGCGCGCAAGGCGCAACTGCTCGGCTTCAAGGACTACGCTTCCTACATGACCGCGAATGTTATGGCAAAGACTGCTGAAAACGCTGAAGGCCTTTTGATGAAAATCTGGGAACCCGCTGTGAAGAGAGTCCATGAGGAGGTCGCCGAGATGCAGGCTCTGAGCGACAAGGAGGGCAACAAATTCAAAATCGCTCCTTGGGACTACTACTATTTCGCCGAGAAGGTGCGCCGTCAGAAATACGCCCTCGATGAAGACGAAGTGCGCCAGTACTTTGCTCTCGACAGCGTGCGCAAAGGTATTTTCACCATGGCCGAAAAGCTCTATGGTGTGACATTCACAGAACTTCCCGATGCCCCGAAATATTACGACGAAGTGAAGGTGTACGAAGTTAAGGACGCATCCACCGGCGAGCACATAGCAGTGTTCATGACCGACTACTTCCCCCGCGCATCAAAGCGTCAGGGAGCATGGATGAGTGAATTCCAGGGTGCGTACGAGGATGCCGACGGCTCCTCACGCCGACCGATTGTGTACAATGTCGGCAACTTCTCAAAACCCGCCGGCGACACTCCTTCCCTGCTGACACTTGACGAGGTGGCCACAATGTTCCATGAATTCGGCCACGGACTCCACGGCATGCTCACCAAAGCCAAACTGCGCAGCCAGGCCGGCACAAATGTGGACCGCGACATGGTGGAGCTCCCCTCCCAGATTCATGAACACTGGGCGCTTGAACCGGAGATGCTGCGCATGTATGCCCATCATTACAAAACCGGCGAAGTGATTCCCGACAGCCTCATCAGCCGTCTTCAGGCAGCCGCCACACACAACCAGGGTTTCACAACAACAGAACTTGTCGGCGCCGCCCTCCTCGACCTGCAGTGGGGCAAACTCAACCCGCAGAGCGATATAGATGTTGTGGAATTTGAAAGCAGTGTAGCAAAGACCCTCGGAATGCCCAAGGAGGTGCAGTTCCGCTACCGCAGCCCCTACTTCCGCCACATTTTCGGCAGCGACGGTTATGCTTCCGGCTACTACACATACCTTTGGGCTGAGGTGCTCGACACCGACGGCTTTGAACTGTTCAAGGAAAAAGGTATTTTCGACCCCGCCACAGCCGCTTCTTTCAAAAAGAACATTCTTGAGGCCGGCGGCAGCGAGGATCCCATGCAACTTTACGTGAAATTCCGCGGCAGAGAGCCCAAGGTTGACGCCCTGCTGCGCAACCGCGGCCTACTGCCTGACACCGACAGCAACCTGAACGCTCCGGGCGGCAAATAATTCAATATGGCAGCTCCGGTAATTCAGGTTGAGAATCTGACCAAGAGCTTCGGCGACCGACTGCTCTTCGGTGACCTCACTTTCGGCATAAACGAGGGTGAGAAGATAGGGCTTGTTGCACGCAACGGCACCGGCAAAACCACCCTGCTCAGGGTGCTGGCCGGTGCCGACACCCCGGACAGCGGCTCGATTATTGCCCGCAATGGCTTGAGAATAGGCTATCTGGAGCAGTTGCCGCAGTTTCCGGCCGGAGCAACTGTACTTGATGCCTGCCTCAGCTCGTCAGGCAATATAGTGCAGACTGTCAAGGAGTATCACGCCGCGATAGCCTCCGGCGATGAGCGACGGCTCACCGAGGCGATGCACGCAATGGATGCCTCAGGCGCATGGGACTATGAGCAACGGCTCACCCAGATGCTCGCGCAGCTACGCATTTTCGATACCGACGCAATTGTCGACTCTCTTTCCGGAGGTCAGCGCAAAAGAGTGGCTCTTGCCGCTACTCTGCTCGAGAATCCTGATTTCCTGATTCTCGACGAGCCCACAAACCATCTTGATCTGGAAGCTACCGAGTGGCTCGAGGAGTATCTCAGCCGCTCCCGGCTGACCATCTTCATGGTCACACACGACCGGTACTTCCTTGACCGGGTGTGCAACCGCATTTTCGAGATAGACGCAACCGAGCTTTTTGCCTACGACGGCAACTACGATTACTTCCTTCGCCGCAGAGCCGAGCGCCATCAGGCCATAGCCACCGAACTCGACAGGGTGAGAAACACCCTGCGCAAGGAGCAGGACTGGATGAGCCGGCAGCCGCAGGCCCGCGCCGGGAAAGCAAAATTCCGCATAGACGCATACTACTCGCTTGTGGAGCGCTCGCGCGGCGGGGTCAAGGAAAAGGATGTGAACCTCGATGTGAAATCCTCATATATCGGCTCAAAGATATTCGAGGCGAGAAACATCAGCAAACGCTTCGGTGACAAAGTTATACTCGACAGCTTCACATACGATTTTGCCCGCGGCGAAAAGGTGGGCATAGTCGGTGGCAACGGTGTCGGTAAATCCACTTTTGTCAAAATGCTGCTGGGGCTTGTGGCCCAGGACAGCGGCGAGTGGAATATAGGCGAAACCGTGAAATTCGGCTACTACAGCCAGGAGGGTCTGGAGCTCGACCCCGCTAAGAAAGTGATCGACGCGGTGACCGAGATTGCCGATGACATTATTGTGAACGGCAACACTCACTTCTCGCCGATGCAGTTTCTAAAACGATTCCTGTTCGAGCCGGCCGACCAGCAGAAATATATCGCATCGCTGAGCGGAGGCGAACGGTGCAGGCTGCAGCTTGCCGTAGTGATGATGCGCTCGCCTAACTTCCTGATTCTCGACGAGCCCACAAACGACCTCGACATAATGACACTGACGGTGCTTGAGGACTACCTGCGCGAGTTCAAGGGGTGTGTCATCGTCATAAGTCACGACCGCTATTTCCTCGATTCCATCACCGACCACCTGTTTGTGATGGAGGGCAACGGCACCGTCAAGGACTTCCCGGGCAACTACTCCGAATACCGCCAGTGGAAAAAGCTGCGCGACAAAGAGCTTGAAAAGAGCCGTACATCTGCCGCACCGCCCCAGCCTAAACGCGACAAAGCCCCGCGCAAGGAGCGCATGACATACGCCGAGCGCAAGGAATTCGAGCAATTGGAAAAGGACATGGAGGCTCTCAATGACGAGAAACAGACTCTTGAGGCTGTGTTCAATTCCGGCGGCAGCGCGGATGAAATCATGAAGGCATCGCAGCGCTACGAGCAGATCAAGGATGAACTTGACGAAAAAGAGATGCGCTGGCTCGAACTTTCTGAAAAGGACTAACAATATTACAGCGGCAGGCGTTGTAACAGAGTAGGCATTCAGATGACTGCATACAGAATCACATTTTTAACAAAATGTCCCGACCGGCTACATTAATAAGTCTGCTGCACCGCAAAATCCACAATGCTGCTGAGGAGTTCAACCGCTTCACCCTCCGCAGCATCGGAGCCATACGCACAGGCTCCAACATACTGGGCATCCTCGCTTTCATAGCTTCAGTGGGATTAATCGCCTGCATAATCATTCACCTCGGCTACGACCACAGCGAATCGGAAAAAGCTGATATATGGCGTGCGGTCAGGGCAATTCAGGGCATATTCATAGTGAGGGTGCTGTATGAGCTTGTGCTGAGATTTCGCCACACTGTGCGCACCTCGCGTGTGTTCAAGTGGATTGTTGACATCTCGGTGCTTGTAACCCTGCTGCCGTGGATATATCCCCATCCTGAAAATCCGTGGATACCTGCGCTGGAGAGGATTCTCTACAGCCCGTACTTTCTGTTTTCGGCTCTCGGGGCGTACGCCGGAGTGACATTCTGCTACGGAGTGATGCAATGCGTGGGCAAACGCACCAACCCGTCGCTGCTGCTCAGCGGCAGTTTCCTTGTGTTCATATTCGTAGGCACCCTGCTGCTCATGCTCCCTAAAAGCACATACACCGGCATAAGTTTCTACGACGCCCTGTTTGTGAGCACCAGCGCGGTGTGCATCACCGGACTGACACCGGTTGACATCTCCGTGACATTCACCCCCATGGGCAATATCATCCTCGCCATCCTTGTTCAGATAGGTGCGCTCGGGGTGATGACCTTCACAAGCTTCTTCGCCCTCTTTTTCAGCGGCGGCGCATCGATATACAACCAGCTGCTGCTGCGCGACATCTTCTACTCCAAGTCGATGAACGCCCTTGTGCCCACCCTGCTCTACATCCTCGCCTTCACCATAACGGTTGAGCTCGCCGGGGCCGCCGCCATATACCTGTCGATACAAGGCACTCTCGGGCCAACGGTCAATGATGAGATTTGCTTTGCGCTATTCCACTCCCTCTCCTCATTCTGCAACGCCGGATTCTCTATACTGCCGGACGGAATGTCAAATCCGCTGCTGCTCTACGGCAACACATCCATCTACTGGATCACAACCCTTCTCATAATAGCAGGTGCAATCGGATTTCCGATACTGGTGAATTTCAAGGACGCGGTGTTTGACAGTGCGCGCCGCTTCATGGACAGGATACACCACAGGCCGAGCGGAGCGCGCAATGTGCATCCGTATGACATGAACACCAAGCTGGTGCTCGTGACATTCTCAGTGCTGTTTGTCATCGGGGCTGCGGCATTCTGGGCTTTTGAAAACAACAACTCGCTTGCCGGAATGTCCACCTTTGAAAAACTTACGCAGAGCGCATTCAACAGCGCGGTGCCCCGCAGCGCCGGCTTCTCATCGGTGTCACCCTCCGGTTTCATGAATGTCACCATAGTGATGCTGCTTGTGCTGATGTGGATTGGCGGCGCATCGCAGAGCACCGCCGGCGGCATAAAAGTGAATACTTTCGCCGCCATTATGCTCAATCTCCGCGCCATCATCACCGGCAAGAGCAAATCGGTGGCATTCAGACGCACAGTGTCGGTGTTTTCAATCCGCAGGGCAAACGCTGTTGTAGCCCTGTCGATACTCTCCTACACCTTCTATGCCATGACACTGCTGATGCTCGAGCCGGCGCTGCCGGCAAAAGAGCTGCTTTTCGAGGCATCGTCCGCACTGTTCACAGTGGGGTCATCGCTCGGAGTCACCCCGGTGCTGTCAAATGCATCGCTGGTGCTTCTCAGCAGCGCGATGTTTCTCGGCAGGGTGGGCATCATATCTCTCCTCGTGGGGCTTGCCGGAAGGCACCATGACAGCTCGGCCACATTCCCCGCCGACTCCATCATCATCAACTGACAATTCAAAAATTTTCATATATGCGCTACCTTATAATCGGATTGGGAATCTACGGTTCAAACCTGGCCATCGACCTCACCAACATGGGGCACGAGGTGATAGGGGCAGATGTCAACGCCTCGCTGGTGGAGTCCATCAAGGATTTCATATCCACCGCTTATATAATAGACAGCACCGACGAGATATCGCTCAGCGTGCTGCCGCTGAAAAATGTTGACCTAGTGATTGTTGCCATCGGCGAGAATTTCGGTGCGAGCATACGCACAGTGGCCCTGCTGAAAAAGATGGGGGTGGCCCATATCTACGCCCGCGCCATCGACAAGCTGCATGAATCTATCCTCGAAGGGTTTGACATTGACCGAATACTCACCCCCGAGCAGCGCGCCGCCGAGGATCTGGTGCACGAGATGGCTCTCGGCTCGGAGATAGAGAGCCTTAAGATTGACGACAACAGCTATGTGCTCAAATTCACGGTGCCCGACTATTTTGTGGGCATGAGATATTCATCGCTCGACCTTGACCGGAGCTACGGCATGGATCTGATTGCTGTCACCCGCCTGACAGCCGGGCGCAATATGCTCGGCATCAGCAGAAGCCACCCCGAGCGGATTGAGAGCGCCGCCCTTGCCGACGAGAAGGTAGAGAAAGGCGACACCCTGATATGCCTCGGCACAACAAAGAGCTACCGCGAGCTGTTTAAAAATATTGAAAGTTAATGTGAAGCCATGTTTGATTCGTTTGTCAGCATATTGCGGGAATATCCCGCCCTGGCGGTTTTCCTCACGGTAGGAGCCGGCTTTTATATCGGCAAGCTGCGTATAGGCAGTTTTTCGCTCGGCAGCGTCACATCGGTGCTTCTTGTCGGCACCCTTGTGGGACAGCTCGTCATACCGGTGTCCGGACCCATGAAAATGTTTTTCTTCATGCTGTTTCTGTTCTCTATCGGCTACAGCGTGGGGCCCGACTTTTTCAAATCGCTGCGTGGCAGCGGCGCCAAGCAGGCACTGTTTGCCGTGATAATGAGCTGTTTCATCTTTGTCACCACCCTTGCCATCGCTTTTGTGATGCACTACACCAAGGGCGAGACCATCGGCCTCTTTTCCGGCTCGCAGACCTGCTCGTCCTTGTTAGGGGTAGGCGGTGAAGCTATAGGCAGACTGGGGCTGAGCGCCGGGGAGCTGAAAAGGGAGAGCGACATAATACCGGTGTGCTATGCGGTGACATACATCTTCGGCACCCTCGGCACAGTGATATTGTTAGGCAACTTCGGGCCGAAGCTGCTTGGCGGGCTTGACAAAGTGAAAGCGCAGACGGCCGAACTTGCCAAGAAACTCAACAACGACGCCAACAGCGGCGACCCGGCTGTCATTCAGGCTATGCGTGCCGTGGCATACCGATGCTTCAGAATCAACTCCGAATTCTTCGCAGAACCCCGCACCACATACGAAACCGAGGTGATGCTGCGCCAGAACGGGCTGCAGGTATATATCGACCGGGTGATGCACGAAGGCAGTATATCTGCGCCGCGCCATGACGACCTGATATGCAACGGCGATGAGATTGTGGTGTGCGGACGCACAGACTACATGATAGAGGTTGCCGGCCATATAGGGCGCGAGGTGAGCAACCGCGCGCTGCTCGACTATCCTCTCGAGAGGGTTGGCGTGGTGGTGGTGCGCAAGAACTTCATTGGCAAGAGCATATCGCTTCTGCGACGCACCAAGTATCTCCACGGCGTTGTTATCCGCGATGCGGTGCGCAACGGCCAGCCGCTTGAGATAACAGCTGAAACAGTATTTGCCAAGGGGGACAGGATCACTATTCTCGGGCGACCGGACCAGGTGAGCGGCGCCACCCCATACATCGGCCATGTCGACCGCCCGACAGTTGCGTCCGACCTCATGTTTATCGGTCTGGCAATCTTTGTCGGCGGGCTGTTCGGTGCACTCTGCGTATGGGTTGGCAATGTGCCGCTCAGCTTCGGCACAAGCGGCGGCTCGCTGTTGGCGGGACTGCTGTTCGGATGGTTGCGGTCAAAACGGCCCACCTACGGCAACATCTCGCCGGGCGCGCTGTGGTTTATGAACAATCTCGGGCTCAACGTATTCATAGCGATTGTAGGCATCGAGGCCGCGCCGTCGTTTGTGAGCGGCATCAAGGCAGTTGGACCGATGCTGTTTGTGGCCGGGGCTGTGGGCACCACCCTGCCGCTGCTGTTCGGGCTGTGGCTCGGCCACAAGGTGTTTAAATTCAATCCGGCGATAACTCTTGGCTGCTGCGCGGGCACCCGCACCTGCACCGCGAGCCTCGGCGCTGTTCAAAACGCCCTTGACAGCACCCTGCCCGCAATAGGCTACACAGTGACATACGCGGTGAGCAATATCCTGCTGGTAATCTGGGGCCTCGCCGCCGTGATGATAGTGTAAGTGCCCTCGCCGCCGGAAACGTCACCACCCGCGGCGCGGTGAATGAATGCCCTACGCCTAAGCGTGGGAAGGTGTGGTAGCTGACTTCTCGCGACCCGCTCGACCGCGGGTCTTTTTTTGGGGGATGCGCCTAACGTGTGGTCTCGCTGTCGCTCCACCAACACGCTATTCTCCGGCCACCCGCTCACCGCGGGTGGGAATTACCCCAGCGCGGTGGTGATGATGTGGGCGCGAATCACCCGCGGTGAGCGGGTGGCAAGAAAGTAGCGCGTGTGTGGAGCCGCAGGCGAGACCACGCGTTGAAGGTACCCATTATAAAAAAGACCCCTGTGAGGGGGTCGCGAGAATAATGGGTAGGGGTAGAAAAGCGGCTGCGTGGTGGATACGCAGCCGCTTGTACACAGAAATATAGTCCCCCTTGGACGTGTGTTATCTGTTATTTTGTGGAAATGCTTCGAACAAATATAGCGTCCTTACCCAATTTAACATTATCCGCAGGGATACTTCCAAAGTCAAAAGAGAAATAATTGATATCCCATGAAGGATAGTTGTATGTATCACTATGCGTTTGAGGATAATCAAGCCAATAGCAAGCACCGGGACGACGGAAGAGGTCAAAGAATAAAGGACCGCTACTTACACCATCCTTATAAGAACCCGAGTTGACTGAGCTAAAGTATCCCCAGCGAGGACTTGCCGCATATCTGAGGACACCTCGGTACACAGTAGTGGCACCATCTTGTTCAACTTCCTGTTCGTCCTTTCTATGGCCGTAACCGGAAGCTCCAATTGGGAAGAATAGATTTTTTCCTGTCTTATAATTATAGACAAAGCATCCTCTCATGCCACGGTTTGTATGAGTTGCATCATAGCAATATACATCGTCGATAGATGTGAGACAGCTTGTGGAACTACCCCCGTAAAGCACTCCATAGCCTTGCTCTATATCAGTATTATTTTTTAAAGCATTGAAATCGGCTTCAGTAGCAACTCTCATTCCGGTTTGCGCAGGGAAATGTACATCTGTTTTATTCTTTTGTGGAATTGGGGTATGGGTGATGTTTGCCCAAATTTCAGACCCACCGGTAGCGAGAGTCAAGGGGTTACTACCCGAAGCATTTTTAATAAAGTCATTAGGTGTAACCTCTGTCCATGGAGACTTGCTATTTTTATTGTTGCTTGCCGCGATAGGCTGCCCCCAGTTAGCGTATTTAAAAAGGGAGCCTTCGTCCAGAGGCGAGGGAGCTACCTCACTCTGCGCAACGTTGTTTGAAGTCATCCACTTTGCGCCTCCATCAACTATAGCGTCTGCTCCATAGCCCTGACGGACAAATATGAGGTGATAGCAGCTATAATTCTGATACTCAACACGGATAATAGCATAGTTTGGGTTATCGTCAGATGTTGTACCATTAAACTTAACCTTAAACTGCATTTTTGAGCCGGTTTTACCCTCAATTGTCTGGTATTCGCGCTCTATGTTGTCACGGTCACGCACCTTGGTGGTACCGGTAGTGGTCTCAGCAGTACCTACAAGTTGAATCACACCGTTAGCATCATCCCAACCTGTCGCATTCCCAGTACCACGCTTGGTGTCGCGGAACACATAAGCACGCCAGGGGCCATCTGATGTCAGGGACATAAATTTTGTAGACTCCTCATCCGGTAGCACACGCAAATCGACATCGAAATCTGATTTTTCATTTCCTGCACGCCAAATACCTTTGGGATTGACGACACGGCGCACCTGTTGTATCTCAATGTTTTCGCCTGACTGATAATAATTGTCATCCTCTGTGTTCATTGTAGTGCCATCAGACAGGGTTACAGTAACTTTAACTTTCGCCTGACGACGGTAGGCAACATATGGATTGTTACCAGTGTAACCAGTCAACGAAATCAAAGTCTTGGCACGAGTCCATAGCGGCATGTTCACCACATAGGTATTGTGACCGTTATCATCTTTATTTAGAGCAACATGAATTGTGCCATCGGCAAGCGCCTCTGATACGGATGTTGATTCGGGAGTTGGAGAGAAATCTTCATACACTACCTCATTACGGTGGGTATTTAAGTAGTAATCCTTATTAGAATTTACGTCAACAGGAAATTTACCGTCAATATTTGTGTCCTGAGTTTTTCTCAAAGAGAGGAATCCGTTCCAGGGGTAAGCAGTGGGATTATCAACTCCGGTCCAATATAGGTAATAGGAATTATAATAATTGGCTTCATTAGATGAGGTAATGATAGATCCGCCCAAGCCATAAGATGCATTCAAAGGCGCCCAGTTGTTTGACACAATATCGGCTTCAATCTTTTTAATTGTCAGAGAGCCGGTTTTGATGGTGAGCGGGAGCATCATGGAGTGGTTGTAGAGATATGAGATATAATAGGGGTTTGGAGCAATAATCTTGTGCTCCTCCTGATCATATACAATATGCCAGTCAGCCTCATTTGCGTAGCCTTTGAGTATGAGAGTAAGCTTGAAGTGGTAGTTTCTCAGCGCCTCGTAGCTTGTGGTTATATCCTTGCCAAGCATAAAGCGGTAGGTGATTTCACCCTGCCCTGCCCTGCCTGTGTTTCGGGATATGTAGTATGCTTTTACTTCGATGTACGAGCCGGCAAGTTCTTTATCTTTATAGCCATCTTCGAGTTTTCCGCTGTCTCCGTTGGGAAAGTCAATTTTCCCGTCGCCATTAGCATCCTGAGCCTTGTCCTTTCCTTTACCCTGATTGTTCTCGTAGAAGAAGAGGGCATCAGCGCCATGGGTGTGGTCGGAGCCATAGGTTGGCTTACCATTTGTCAGTGAAGCATCGTAGGAATTGATGTTGAAATCGTTTACTGATGGGCCGCCGGGATATTTCTCCCTGTCGTAGTAGTAATATATCTCACCATTGGGATTTACTTCCGACTCTGTGGGGGTGTTTGGCTGACCGAGATAGCAGGTTTTGGGGATGTCCTTGATCTGCACGCTCTTGAGGTAGACGAAGACGTTGTCGTAGAGACCCGATGCATCAAACGCCACAGTTACCTTGGATGCAAGGCGCACGAGCCATGCTGAGAGGTTAACCGAGGGTCGGTTGATGGTTACAACTTCGGCATCAAAATTCTGGTCGGCAGCAATGGAGGAGGCCAGCTTGTTAGAGAACCAACCAAACATCTGATTATCTTTGGCAACATCAGTCTGCCAAGTGAAAGAGATGGCTTTGAGCTTGGAGTCGTCAGCGAGGTCATCATCGGTATATGCGGCAAGGTCGGCGTTGCCTACAGCATATATTTTATATTTGCCGTATTCAAGGTCGAGTTTGAAAGTGCCTCTACCGGTCTTCTCAGATTCAGGGTTGGTAGCGTTATTGGGTGCCGAGGTGTTGGTATAGTCTACGGTCAGAGAGCCGTCAGCAACCGAGAATACTCGGCGTTTGATAAGCTGCTTGCCATCTTCGCTGTATGCCAACACGGTAACAGAATTGAGCTTGTCGATAGCATCGCCTGCTGTACGCGAATCTAACGCGGAGCCATACGATTTGAACGAGAAAGAGCCTGATATTTTAGCCTCGCCCTCGCCGATTACCTCATCGTCGTCCCACAGCTTTTGATCTGTGCAGGCTCCGAGGAGGGTTGCCAGCAAAGCAATTGGTATGTATTTAAAAAACCGTTTCATAGAAAAAGAGGTTAAAGACCGAAGTTAGGTTTAAGAACAGCGGTGTTGTAGGGAGCAACGATAGCCTGCCATGTGATGGTTTTGCTATCTGTGAAGTTGATGGTGATTTTGAGGTGGGTGTTTCGGGCGATTGCCTGACGGCCGTTCACCATGAGGATGTTGTTGCCTTCGCCAACACCGAGGGGCTGCGCGGTGAGCCAGGTGGTGTTGCCTTTGTCGCCGTCGAGGAGCACTTCCACGGTAAATTTACCATCAATCTTAAATTTTGATTCGGGGAAGTAGATCGGTCCGACGGTGCGGTCGGTACCGGCTTGAACAGGTATGCTTAGATTGCTCACCGTATAGTGGCAACCGCCATCAATTGTTCTGGTCCAGGAGTCAAACGATGTGATGTAGCGCTCAACAGTGCCTGATTCGGAGGGTGTCGGGGTTACAATCTTGGCGGGTGAATACTCTGCATTTCGCGGGAAGATATATTCGGTGTAGTTCAGGCCGTTGAGGCGTATTGCCGTGATTGTTGTGCCGGATGCTTTGAATGAGTCATCGATCTTCACATTGAACGATGCTTTTGCAGCGGCGCGTGTGAGGAATAGGTGCACGCTTATTGAGCGGGTGTCGCGGTCGGCGGGGGTGTCTGTTCGGCCGGGAGAGTTGTTGAGCACAGGCACATCAAACCATTCGGTGAGAGGCAGCCCTGTCTGTCCGGGGGTATTTGAGAATATGGCGCCAGATATATCAGGGTTGTTGCCCGGGGCTGATGCTGCCCAGTCGGCAAAGGCGGTGGTGGGGAATTCATCGCCTTTTTCCAATCTGTCAAGGTAAGCGGTGGTTGTTTCGCCGGCTGAAGCTCCCTTAGGGTGCGGAATGGAGGCTTCGTTGGCAATGAGATAGACGCGCTTGATTTCATTGTCCATAACCTTGAATTCAAGGTTGTCGTAGGGGTAGCCCTGCGGATTGGTGCGCACGAGCTTGTTTGCCTCAACGGTGCCTACACCGTTCTGTCCCTCCGGCACACCCCGGAGTATGATGACACGCAGGGTGGTCACCTTCTCAAACTCGCTTTTGTCATCCGGGGACTCGAAGCCGTCGGGGGCGTCGGCACGCGAGGCAGAGGAAGCCATGCCTGTGTCGACAGTGAGGCGCATGGTAATGTCGCCTCCGCCGATACCGTCGCCCTCCCCCTCATTGTCCGAGCAAGCCGGGAGGGCAAGTGCGGACAATGCGAGAACGGGTAGTGCTAAGTATTTAAGTTTGAATGAGATCATAGTTCGGCGTTGTTAATGCGTACAATCCAGTCGTTGATAACGATGCGGGTGTCGATCCAGCGGCCGTTGTCGAGGAATAGAATCACGTTCCAACGGTGTTCGCGGTCGAGGTATTCCTGGGGAGCCATGTTTTCAAACTGCATGCTCTTGAGCAGGAGCAGATAGTTGACGAGGGGCACCTGCAGGATAGTTTCGCCTGACTCGGCGTTTGTGATTTTGAGTTTGACATCAGCACCGGCGATGAAACGCGAGGTGGAGAACTCGGCATATCCGAGCACTGCCTCTGTGCCATCCTCAACCGAACCGACAGTATTGGAGCCGGTGGTCCAGGGGCTGTAAGTGGTGAGCTGAGTGGGGATAACATCGTTTGTGGCGCCGGAAAGGAGAGTGTTGTCGGCAGTAATCTCGAAGATGAAGTCATCGACATTTACGGGGCTCCCGTCAACATTCTGCAGGAGTATGCGCAGGGAGTTGGTGTCGCGCATCATATATACGGTACCCTCGGTGTAGTCGAGCGCGTTTGCGGGAACTGTAAGGTCGAGGTTGCCGTAGAAGAGCTGATGGAGGTTGACACCGGGCTTTGCGCCGACGCAGTCAGCGTTCATTGCCACCTGCAGTGAGCTGAGGGCAGAGCCGGTGGCAGGCTCGCTTACAAAGTGGAATGAGGCTTCGGGGCACTCCATGCCACCGTAAGCAACAAAGGTGTAGGTTTTGCCTGCGGGGAGGTCGATGGTCATGCGCCAGTTTTCGTCGGCAAGCACAGAGGATGTTTCGGTGCGCTTGGTAACGAAGTTGCCGGCCTGATCATAGACAAGGAGAGTGAGGCAATCGACCTGCGAGGGGAATGCGTTTGCAAACTCCATGTTATAGTCAAACACAAAGCGCAGCTTCACCCCTTCCGGGCAAGGAGGCAACTCATCCTTGATGGCGTTGCATGAGGAGATTCCGGCAACAGCGGCGAAAGCAATCGCCACTGCTGCAAGGTATCTTGAAATGGTGCGTTGTATGTTAATCATACCGAGTAGTCGCTTAGATTAGAATATAATGCTGTTGAGACGTACAGCCCAGTCGGCGATTTCCACTGTTACATCGAGATAGATTTCGTCAGACTCATCAGGTGTACCGGGAGTGGGTGTGTTGGGGTCGTTTGTGGGGATACGGGGGTGGCCGAGTCGGCTGATTTTGTCAACGCTGAGTTTGTATACGTTGTTGCGCACCACAGCGAATTCCATCGGGCCCATAACTCCTGATATCAGGTTGTCGTTGTGACGGTTCCAGTAGTAATAGTAGCAGTAGTAGCCGGGTACTTCCTGGCCCTCCTTATCAATATCGATGCTGCTCTGGAAAATAGAGATGCCGGCGGCTGTAACGGCCTTGCGCATGGCCACAAGAGTTTCAGGAACATTCACGCCTACCTGCGCGGGCACAGGCTTGCCGGCATCGTTCCAAAGCTGCCAGGCGTAGTCGGCGCTCTTTTCGTATTCGGCCTTGAGGGCTTCAAACTGAGGGTCGTTGACTGCAACAGATGTGCCGTCATCCTTGATATAGACGTTGCCTGCGGGGATACCGCCGTTGCCGAACACAGCGCGGTAGAGCGAGTTGGAGCGGTTGATCTCAACGTTATTGAGCGAGTTTACGGTAACAGAAGCCTGGACGGCGGCCTGACGGATGTGGCGCCATGTGAGGTAGAGCTTGCCGTCGATGTAGTAGAGGATGGGGTCCTCCTTGGAGTTACCTACGATAGGTTTGTGCTGAGAGCCGTCGGTCTGAGTGTATCCCGCGCCGTTGAGACAGTTGGCGATAGCGCTGATCATACCGCGCTCCCATGCGGCATCGTGCTGTGAGCTTTGTAAATTCTTAGCGAAATCGGTACCAAGCATACGGGCTTTGAACACTATGCCGGTGGAAATGCCGTTCTGCTGATTGAGGGGGTCAACCGGTATGACATTCTCTGTCACATAGCGCCACACTTTGTAGTCGTGCTTGCCATCGTAGTTGTCAGTTTTAGTGCCTGCGAGAACGTCAGACACAAAGTAGACATCCCAGCGCTCGGTAGCCATAGTGGCGTTGTTGAATGTGCCGTCGTTTTCAAAGAGGGGGTAGTTGAAGTAGTTGGTGAAGTCTGACTCAACAGTGGATTTGAACACATCGGCGTAAGGACCTACAACATAGTTGCCCTTTGAGTAGGAACCGGTAGCCGGATCTCTGTCCCAGCCAATCTCCCGGCCACAGATCTCGCTGTTGTTGAGGAGACCGTCCGCGCTGACGCGGGGAAGGTAGTAGAAACTGTTGCTCATGTTTACGAGCGCCATTTTCTGGAGCTCAACCACCACGAGAGGTTCAGCCTCCTGAAGCACACCGTTATGGCTGTGGAAGAGGACGTTATATTTCCGGTCGCCATTCTGGCTGCCATCCTTGAAGTCGAAGCGGGCAACTGAGCGCTCAACGCGCACTGAGCCACGGCCGGTTGCGCCGTTGTCAGGGAGCAGCAGCTTGCCTGAGGGATCAGCCGCGGCATTGCTTGCAGAGAGGTGGAAGGGGAGCTCGGATTTGTTGAAGAGTTCCCACTCAACGAGCGATTTGGGCAGCGCGCGTGTTGTGGTCTCCACATTATTCATCAGGAAGCTGTTTGAAGCCCAGATGCCGTTGTTTTGGTTGGATGCGCTCTGGTTGCCCTGAATAACCTTGCAGGCGGCGTTGACCCAGTCGTTTGTGAGAGCGGGGGTGTTTGTGCCACGGAACATCTCGGTGAGATCCTTTGTGGGGTTGCAGAACACAAACACATAAACCTCGGGGTTTGCGTTGGGATTGTTGAACCAACGGTAGAAGTACTGGAGGTTGCTCTTGTAGATTCGGGTGAGAGCCTTGTATGCGGGCTCATTGTTTACCGAAGCAGAGGTGAGGTTGTTTGAAGACACCTCGCCTGCGGCTATGAAGCCGTAGTTTTCAGCAGGATCATCGCTCTTGCGGGCAAGGACTATGAGAGCGCTGTTGACAGCGTTTTCCTCGTTTGAGCCGAACTCTGTGCCGCCTGTTGATGTGCCGTCCTGATTAGTCTGGCTTCGTGATGCGTTTTTGCCGGTGGGCATGAGTATGTCAAGTCCCATATAGAAGCCGTCACCCTCCCCTTCAGGAGTGGGCTGAGGGTCATCGACGAGCTGGTCTTCGGAGCAGCCGACGAACAGAGCGGCTGCAAAGAGCGCGCAGAGGAGTGTTTTGAGTTTTTTCATTGCAATATGATTATTTTTGTTTATTTCTGAATTTCATTGAGCTGCTCGAGAGCGGCAGGTGCGTCGGCAACCTTAAGGCGGGCGGCCTGGCCGAGGTTTTCGCGTGCGGCCTCGTAGTTGCCTGAAAGGGCTTCGAGGATACCGCGTGCATAGATCGCTTCGGGGCCATCGCCGGCTTTGTCAAGATAGCGTGCGGCTGAGGTGAAGTCACCCATGCTCATGGCCACATTGGCGGCGTTGAGGTTTGCAACCTCGTCCTGGGGATACATGCGCACTGCGGTCAGGTATATGTCGTTGAACTCCTGGCTCCCCTGCTCCACACTCTTGGCAGCGAGGAAGAATTCCTGGAGCGAGAGGTTCTGGGGACGGGTGCGCACAAGCTCGCGTATTTCGTTGACATCGCTGTAGCTGCGTATGGTGTACTCGATCTTGTAGTCGGAGTGGCGCAGCGCGGGGTAAACGTTGGCCAGCAGGAACTTGTACTGCTCGGGATATGTGGATTGTATTTTGGAGTTCTTGGGATCGGGCTTCAGGTTTGAGTCGATGATTTCAAGAATACCCTCGCGGTTGGGAATGTTGCTTTTCTCAACATAAGCTTTGAGACCTCCCCAGTCTTCGGGGTCGTAAGAGGTCTGAATGAAGTCGGGGGCAAAGTTGTAGAGCTGCTCAACATATGTTTTGAGAGCGGCGGTACGTCCCTTTGCGAGGCGCACGTTGTTGTCCCACGGGCCTTCGGGCGAAGCAAAGCCTTTGATTGACAGCGCGTTGATGGTGATATCCTTGTCGTTGTGAACAGAGTCGATTGTAGCCTGGATTTTGGCGAGCTCGACAGTGTTGCGGCGATATTCGGGATAGATGACTGTTTTGTTGACAGGGAAGTCGATGAAAGCCTGTCCACGCAGCTCGCGGTGTTTCACAGCCTCGGCCTGGGGAGCGATCCAGTTGTAGGTGGCCTGGAATCGCTTGGGCTCGAAGTCGATGTTTGCAAGCGGGGTGACGGTTGTCGGTTCGAGCTCATCCTCGCAGCATCCGCGATACTCCATGCTGACAACGAGCTGTGCGCCGTTCATCCATTTCTGATAAGGCACAGCGGCTGTGTAAGGCACCGATTTGAGGTCATCGGAGGCGCGGTAGAGGGTGAGGTTGTTCTTGGTGGCGGTGTTGTGGCGTTCGGCCTGATAATATCTGTTTCGTCCGGCCACCATGATGCCGTGGAGGCGCAGGGTGTCGGCACCGTTGACAATCATGGGCACAATCCATGTCTCGCGGTTGGAGCCCCGCTTTAGGGATGAGATGTCGATGTCGGTGTTGACATAGACGGTGTTTTCGGTGCGCTCGATAACCTTTGCGGCAGCTGATGCGGGAGCAACGGCACCCGACGCTGCGGGAGCTGAAAGGAGCGCGCACACGCTATATATAATAAGGTGTGATTTTTTCATCGGAAGAAAATGTGAAATTTGGAAACGTCAGAATACATATACTAAGTTGAGCGCCGCCTTGGTGGGCCCTACATAGTTGTGGGATTTTCCGGAAGCGAGCTTTGTGCCGCACTTGGCGCAGGGATACACATCGTAGCGGGTGTATATCCAGCCCACACCGATCTCGGCCTCGAAGTTCCAGTGTTTTCCGAGAATCCATGAATAGCCGTATGCAATGCCGGCGCCGGTGTACCAGCCCTGGTAGCGGTGGTCCTTGAGATTTCTGAAGTCTGTGCCGAGCATCTTGAAGTTTAGGTCTACATTGCCTACATTGTACTCACCGCCAAGCAGGTGGGCACCGACAAAATGACCCTGCAGCCCCTCGCAGAACCAATAGCGCGCTTCGGGCTGAACCATCCAGTGTTTCCACTTGTGGCTGTTGATGTCCCAGGCGTTGAGGTTGCCTGACAGGTCGAAAGACCATTTGGGCGCGAGTCTCACCTCAGCGCCAAGATTTACTGTTAAAGTAGCATCATACAGCAAGTTTGTCTTCACCGCCACATCCTGGGCCTTTGCGGCAGCCGAGCCGATGAACAGCGCGGCCAGGATGATGATGCATTTTTTTGTCAATCTATACATATTATATCAAAAATGATGTGTTACATAGTTCTATATCTGTAGCATCTGTGTACATGCAATCCATAGGTACAGTCAACTGCAAGGAGTGCAAGGTAGTTTTTCGCAGCAATTTTTCCTGTAGATCCATTGTCGCTGCGCAAAATTAATAAAAAGGAGATTGTTTACCCCCCCCATTTGTTAATTTTTGTTACTCCGACCGCCCGTATAGTTAACATCTGCTAATCCTTAAATTTATGCTATATTATATGCAGAATTGACTTTTCAAGTGGAGAATTCAAAGTCAAATTTAGAAAATTAAGTTAACAACACCGATAATTTTCGCTACCTTTGCGCCATGAAACAGCAGGAGCTACTACGCCGGCTTAAGCCGTGGATGCTGCCGGGAGCCATGCTCGCCGGAGTAATCTTCCATAATCACATGAGCAGGGTGGAGATTCTTGCGCCGTATCTCATCTTTGTGATGCTGTTCATAACCTTCTGCAAGGTAAAGCCCAAGGAGCTGAGAATCACAGGCCTCACATGGGGGCTGCTGTCAGTGCAGATATTGGGAGCGATAGCTGTGTATCTGGCGCTGCTGCCGCTCGGCGAGGATATAGCGCAGGGCACAATGATATGCGTTTTCTGCCCTACCGCCACTGCCGCACCGGTTATCACCGGAATGCTCGGTGGCAGTGTGCCTCGCCTCGCTACATTCTCGATAGTCAGCAACATCACCGTGGCCGTCACAGCTCCCCTGCTCTTCTCGGCAATCGGAGCGGGAGATATAGACTTTGTCACCTCGATGCACAGCATTGCCGTAAAGGTAGTGCCGCTGATAATCGCCCCGCTCGCACTCGCTCTGATATTGCTCGCGGTGGCTCCGAAAGCGCATTCTGCCGTGGCCTCGAAACAGAGCTGGAGCTTCTACATCTGGGCGCTCAGTCTCTTTATCGTTGTAGGCCGCGCCGTGAGCTTCGTCATGAGCGAGCCGGCAGGCAAGATTCCGGAGATGATAGCGATTGCGCTGTGCAGCGCGGCTGTCTGCGGCGCGCAATTCATCATCGGCAGGAAAATCGGGCGGCGATTCGGCGACAAAATCGCCGGTGCCCAGGGTCTTGGCCAAAAGAACACGGTGCTGGCGATATGGATGGCGCTCACCTACCTCAACCCCATCAGCTCCGTTGGCCCCGCCGCATACGTGGCATGGCAAAACACCGTGAACTCGCTCCAGCTCTACTTCAAGGAGAAAAGAGACCGGCAGCTGAAACATTAACCCACATTGTATTGTTTATCTAACAAGTGATACCCGCATAATATGGAGAGCATGTATGATATACTCCTGGAGCTGCCGATGTTCAAAGGAGCGAGCTACAACAAAATATCGGAAATCGTCGGCAAAGCAAAGTTCCACTTCCTCAAATATCTGCCGGGCGAGCGCATAATTGAGGCGGGGGAGCCATGCACCCACCTGAAATTCATCATCAGCGGAAGTGTCAGAGTCACGGCCGCAAACACCGATGGCCGTTTCAAGGTGAGCCAGACACTCTCCGCTCCGGATGTAATCGCCCCGGAATTTCTCTTCGGCAGGGCTACCGACTATCCGGTGACAGCAACCGCTATCGACACCGCAGGGTTGGTGCAGATAAGCAAAACCGATTTTGTGGATATCCTGAACAGCGACCCGGTGTTTCTCTACAACTACCTCAACACTCTGAGTGTCAACGCACAGAAAGCTGTTGAAGGCGTACTCGCCGTGGCCGCCGGCTCGCTTGAGGAGCGCATAGCATTCTGGATTATCGCCCTCACCCAGCCCTCAGGCACAGACATAAGGCTCTGCTGCAAACAGCGCGACCTGTACTCGCTGTTCGGCGTCCAGCGCAGCTCTTTCATCGCCACACTCGACCGCATGAAAAACGAGGGCACAATCGACTACGACAGCAACGAAATACGCATACTCTCACGCAAGGAACTCCTCAACAGAATCGTCAGCGCCGAAGATTGACCGGTCACCGGCACCGGCTGAAAATAATTAAGCCGCTCCTCACGGAGCGGCTTAAATTGTAGCCTGAACAAGTCAGGCTGCCAAACCTAACATAAAACACATTACTATTATGCACTTCTTACTTTCAAACATGTCTCTTTCCGCTTATCAGCGGATTAATTTCAGGCATCCCTGTAAACGCCATGAATTTTCTGATGCAAAATTACCCCACTTTCCACCGCCCGGCAACGAAGTATAGGAAATATAGACGATTTATAAAGCTATATTTTACGCATACATCTGATTTATAAGCGATTGTATATAAGAAAATATAACAGCAGATTTAGTCAAATATAAACTATTTAAACAAAAATATAGACCAAAAACTGCCGATTTACCCCTCGGAAGGGGGTGAAATCAAAAAAAATAGCTACCTTTGCCGATGCATTATGCACATAAGTGTGTCCGATGTTGTAAAGTATTTTTTTATGAGCTTTCAAATTTTTGTCCTTTTATCGGCAATGACAGTATCATCATTCGCCGTGCAGCTGGCCAATATTTCTCCGTCTTCGGAGAACGCCCTGTCTGATTTGACAAAGGTGATGGCCAAACGCAACACTTATCTGGAGCAGAGGATGGCTAAAGATGCCGCCCTCAGCCGCGACTTCCGCCTTACCGAAGATATTGATGAACGGGTAAGTAAAGCAAATGCGCTCGGATTTCGCTACACTACAATCAATATTGACTCCGCCGACTATTATTACGGCATTATGGGCGAACTTGCCAATGAGCTGAACGACAAGTCGCTTCAGACAGTATCCGAAGCCCACAAAGTGTCTTTGCTCACACTGCGCGGTGATATCTTGCCCGCAGTCGAACTTTTTGAAAAAATAGATTCGGCAAAGCTGCGTCCGGAACATATCGGCGAATACTACACCGCCGGATCAAGGCTGTATCTCGCGTACGCCTTATACAACAATACGGGAACAGACAGCTCCGACAGCATAACAATGAAAGGGCGTGAGTTCGCAGTAAAATACCTCGCCACCCAAAAAGAGGATTCAATACCTTATAATTATGTAAGCGCTGTGATTGCCATGATTGACGGACGCTACGCCAAAAGCACCGCCCTGCTCAGCGACGTGATTGAGAACGCACCTGACGATTCGCCGTACAAACCATGGTCCGAAGAGCTCCTCGCCATAATAAAAATGAACAATGACCATGAGGAGGAGGCGATAGCACATCTGGCAAATGCAGCCGCGTTGGACATCAAAATGGGCTCGCAGGTGAGCAACAGCGCACGACTGCTTTCAAAACTGCTGATGCAGACCGGCGACTACGAGATGGCCGACAAACTTCTGGAACTGGCTATTGACAACGCGCTCACATCCGGCGACAGAATGAAATACACACAGGCTGCCACTCTTGCCCCGGGACTCGCCGACACATTCAAAAAGTCAGGCAGATGGTACAGATGGTGGCTCGGAGTAGCACTCGTACTGTGTCTGGTGCTGATTCTGATTATTGTATGGCTCCTCGGAAAGTCAAGCCAGAATAAAAAGTTGACCCAAATTGCACAGAAAAAACTCAAGGATGCCGACGCTGTGCGAATACACTACTTCAACAACTTCCTCAATATGTGCGCGGTGTACATGGAGCGGCTTGACGAATACCGGCGCATGACCCACCGCAAACTAAAGGCCGGGCAGGTGGATGACCTTTATAAAATGCTCAAATCAGGCGAAATGCCTGAGGAACAGACAATAAAGTTCGACCAGATTTTTGACGGTGCATTCCTGCAGGCATACCCCAATTTTGTGAAGGAGATTAACCGGCTGCTGCTGCCGGACAAACAGCTCGAGGCTCCCGACAGCGAATCGCTCGGCACAGACCTGAGACTACTCGCTTTCATGCGTCTCGGATTCGATGACAGCGCGCAGATAGCCCGCTTCATGGGTCTGTCTATAAACACCATATATGCTTACCGCAACCGCCTGCGCTCCAGAGCCATCGACAGAGACGCTTTCGAATCCGACATCATGAAGATAGGCCAGACAATTTGAGAGTGTGTTTACTTTTGACTTATGTTAAGATTTATAATGGGCTTTCGAGTATGTTTTTAGATTGAATGATGGAGTTATGGGGTTCCATAATGACTGAATTAAACCTAAAAACTGACCGGAAGTACTTATAAGTTAAAAGTAAGCACATTCTGCCCCCTATCTCATCAATATCCGGCCGACGGCAACAAGCGCAACGCCTGTAACTACACTCAGGCAACCATACACCACACCCGCAATCCACTCTCCGCGCGTGCCGATACTCCATATTTCATTTGCAAATGCTGAGAATGTGGTGAGGCCACCGCAAAAACCTGTTATCAGAAGCACTCCCTGTGCCGGCGATAGCAGGTTTGCGCGTTCTATGCCACCCGCAAGGAGACCAATCAGAAAACACCCCACAGCATTCACAAGCAAGGTAGCCAGCGGATATGACCCGCCCCACAGATGGCTCACGCACTGCCCGGCGAGGTATCTCACACATGTGCCGGCAAATCCGCCCGCACCAGCTATCAACATCATCTTTATCATAATTCAAAAAAAACCGCCGGTAATCCATGAAAGGACTGCCGGCGGTTATCATACGTGGTAGATTACTCTTTGGTAAACTCTGTAGATGCCTGTCGCTTATGCTTTGCCATTGCTACCGAGCACATTCACAATCTTGTGCTTGTAGAGCTTCTCCATCTCGTCGCGTGCCGGACCGAGATATTTGCGGGGGTCGAACTCACCGGGCTTGGTGGCGAATACCTCGCGCACAGCTGCTGTCATGGCAAGACGGCTGTCTGAGTCGATGTTGATTTTGCAAACAGCGCTCTTGGCTGCCTTGCGGAGTTCCTCTTCGGGGATACCGATGGCGTCGGGAAGCTTGCCACCGTATTTGTTGATGGTGTCAACATACTCCTGGGGCACGGAAGAAGAACCGTGGAGCACGATGGGGAAACCGGGGAGCTTTTCCATAACAGCGTCGAGAACATCAAATGCCAGTGGCGGGGGAACAAGACGGCCCTCGGCGTTGCGGGTGCACTGCTCGGGTGTGAATTTGTATGCACCGTGAGATGTACCGATTGAGATTGCGAGGCTGTCGCATCCTGTGCGGGTAGCGAAGTCGATAACCTCCTCGGGGTCGGTGTAGGTGTGGTGGTCGGATGACACCTCATCCTCAACACCGGCAAGCACACCGAGCTCACCCTCTACTGTTACATCAAACTGGTGAGCGTAGTCAACAACCTTCTTGGTCAGAGCCACATTCTCCTCGTAGGGAAGGTGTGAGCCGTCGATCATCACAGATGAGAAGCCGTTGTCAATACAGCTCTTGCACAGCTCAAAGCTGTCGCCGTGGTCGAGGTGAAGCACAATCTGGGGATTTTCCCAGCCGAGTTCCTTGGCGTATGCCACTGCACCCTGGGCCATGTAGCGCAGAAGGGTTGCGTTTGCATAGTTGCGGGCACCCTTGGACACCTGAAGGATAACGGGAGACTTCTCCTCGGCAGCAGCCTTGATGATAGCCTGCAGCTGCTCCATGTTGTTAAAGTTGAAAGCCGGGATAGCGTAGCCTCCCTTGATAGCCTTTGCAAACATCTCGCGGGTGTTCACCAGGCCAAGTTCTTTGTAACTTACCATTGGTTTTATTTTTTGGTGAAAAATATGTTTTTTCGTTTCAGTCCTGCAAAAATACAAAATTGCTCAGTATTTTAAAATATTGTGCCATTTAATTTCTGCTAATTATTGCTTTGAGAGGTGAAGTTTCGCATGCACGCATCCCACAAACAGGGCACCGCCGGCTATATTGCCCAGTGTTGCCGGAATAAGATTGTGCCACACACCCTGCCACACACCCACATCCGCGCCCTCGAGCATTCCGGCCGGAAGATAGAACATATTGGCTATGGAATGCTCGTAACCGAGCGCCACAAAAGCCATCACCGGCAGCCAGCAGCCTGCCATCTTCTCTATCAGGCTGTGGCCGGACATGGCAAGCCACACTGCAAGACATACACACCAGTTGGCTCCGATTCCCTTTACAAACACAACCCACCAGACCATCGACACCTTGGCCTCAGCTATGCCGGTGATTGCACTGCGCCACGGCTCAGCCGAGGTCAGCCCTACACTGTACACCATCAGCAGCGTGAAACCGACAGCACCTATGAAATTGCCTGTATACACCAGGGTCCAGTTCTTCAACACAGCCCCGGCGCCGAACTTGCCTTGCATAAATCCCGGCACAAGCAGCGCATTGTTGCCGGTGAACAGCTCTGCCCCGAGAACTACAACAAGAATCAGCCCGATTGGAAACATCGCTCCGCTCAGCAGCTTCTGCAGCCCCGGATTGTTCATCGTCAGCTCCGGAAATCCGTAGCCGACAACCAGCGACAGCACTCCACCAAGTGCTATATAGCACCCCGCAAGGATTGACAGCACTGTCAGACGACACACACTACCGGTTGCTTTTATTTTCGCACAACCGGCTCCTACACTCAGCTCGGCAACCTCCGCCGGCGTTCTTACATCCATCTGATGATTGGTTATGGGGTTAAAAGCTCAACGGTCTGCCGCAAGGTTATCCCCGCAGCAGACCGTCGGATACGTTTATTGTCTGTCAAATTGAACAGGCAAGCCTCTGGCGCTTACTCCTCTACAGAGCGCAGCTTCTGAACATAAACCGCTTTCATCATCTTCTTGCGGTTGCTCACAGAAGGCTTTTCAAAAGCCTGACGGCTGCGAAGTTCTTTTACAATGCCGGTCTTTTCAAATTTGCGTTTGAATTTCTTCAGCGCTCTTTCGATGTTCTCGTTTTCTTTGACTTGTACGATTATCATTTTTTATTTAGCTATTAATTAATTGCTTTGGCTTTTTGTGGGGGCAAAATTACATACTTTTTTCTATTTCGCAAAAAAAATGCACTTCAAATAACCCTTTTCCTTAAATTTTCCATGTTTTTTTGCCCATATCAAAAAAATGGAGTAAATTCGGCTTCGATATTGCAGTCTTGCCAAGGCTGCCCTATTTATTAACGTAAATGCCATGAACTATCTGAAGCATATATGCATCGCCATGACAGCCGGCGCAATCTGTGCCTGCTCATCAACCCAATCATCCGATTCAACTGACTATGCCGCTTTTGTAAACCCATTCATTGGTGCCGCTGACAACGGCCATACATTCCCCGGTGCCTGCCGTCCCTTCGGCATGGTGCAGACAAGCCCTGTCACAGGAGCTGTAGGATGGAGATACTGCTCCGAATATGTTTACTCCGACTCCATCATTTGGGGCTTTTCCCAAACTCACCTCAACGGCACCGGCTGCATGGATCTCGGAGATATTCTCGTGATGCCCGCTACCGGACAACGCTTCCGCAACTGGGACCAATACCGCAGCCCCTTTGACAAATCTTCTGAAGAAGCATCGCCGGGATACTACGCCGTAACCCTATCCGCCCCGCAGGTACGGGCTGAGCTCACTGCTACCAAAAGAGCGGCCATGCACCGCTACACCTATATTAATAGTGATTCAGCATCCCTGCTCATAGACCTCCAGCACGGACCCGCCTGGAGCGAGGCTCAGTATCACGGCCATGTCAGGGAATGCGACACCCGATGGATTGATGACAAAACTCTTGTCGGTGCCGTCAGAAACGCCGTGTGGGTAAACCAGCGCTATTTCTTTGTGATGCAGTTCAACCACGCCGTCACAGACACCCTCACACTTCCGCAGCTCGAAAGAGAGAAAGGCAAACGGATTGTAGCCTCATTTGACCTGCAGCCGGGCGACACCCTGCTGATGAAAGTAGGACTCAGCTCTACCGGTATTGACGGAGCTAAAGCCAATCTTGAGTCCGAGATTGCAGGATGGAATTTCGATGAACTCCGCTCGGCCGCACGCTCGGAATGGAACAGCTACCTCGGCCGCATTGAAGTAGAGGGCACCAAAGACGAGAAAACCAACTTCTACACAGCATACTACCACGCTATCATTCAACCTAATATCATATCCGACATTGACGGCTCTTACAGAAACGCCGCCGACTCTGTCGTTGCAGCCCCGGGAGGAGAATTTTACTCAACATTCTCTCTTTGGGACACTTACCGCGCCGCTCACCCCTTCTACACCCTCATCACTCCCGAGAAAGTAGACCCCTTTGTCAACTCCCTCGTTGCTCAGAGCGAAGTCCAGGGATTCCTGCCGATATGGGGACTCTGGGGCGGTGAGACATACACTATGGTGGCAAACCACGCTGTACCGGTTATTGCCGAAGCATACCGCAAGGGATTCCGCGGATTCGATGCTGACAAAGCTTTCGATGCCATAAAACGCACCCAGACTGTTTCTCACCCGCAGAAAAGCAATTGGGAAAACTACACCCGCTACGGTTACTTCCCCACCGACCTCACACCCGCCGAATCGGTTTCTTCAACTCTCGAAAGTTGCTATGACGACTACGCCGCCGCCGAAATGGCCTCACTGCTCGGTCGCACCGACGATGAGAAAATTTTCCGCGAAAGAGCCGGCTACTACAAGAATCTTTTTGACAATGAAACCAAGTTCATGCGCCCCCGCCTCGCGGACGGCTCGTGGAAATCGCCATTCGACCCCTCCGGAGTGTCACATGCCGAAAGCACCGGCGGTGATTACACCGAAGGCAATGCCTGGCAATACACCTGGCATGTGCAGCACGATGTTCCCGGACTCATCGACCTGATGGGTGGCGACAAACCCTTCACCGAAAAACTCGATTCCGTATTCTCGATAACCCTCGTCACCTCCCAGAGCGATGTCACAGGACTTATCGGACAATATGCTCATGGCAACGAACCCAGCCACCACGTGATTTACCTCTACGCTCTCGCCGGACAGCCCGCCCGCACCCAGGAACTCGTCAGAGAGGTGTTCGACCGTTTCTATCGACCCGAGCCCGACGGCCTCAGCGGCAATGACGACTGCGGGCAGATGTCGGCATGGTATATGTTCTCCGCAATGGGTTTCTACCCGGTGGATCCGGTAAGCGCAAAATACATTTTCGGAGCCCCGCAGATGCCCGGGTTCAAGCTTAACCTCGCCGATGGCAAAACTTTCACAATCAAAGCCGAAGGCCTATCCAAGGAAGCTAAATATGTTGAGAGCATAACTCTTGACGGAAAACCATACACCCTCCCCTACATCACCCACGAGGAGATAACAAAAGGCGGCACACTCGTATTCAAGATGACCGCCGACAAATCTAAAGCTACCATTTAATATAACAACAAAATATTATCCATGAGCAAATATCCTAAAATCGGTATCCGTCCAACTATCGACGGCCGTCAGGGCGGCGTTCGCGAAAGCCTTGAAGACAAAACAATGAACCTTGCCAAAGCTGTGGCAGAACTCATATCCACCAACCTCCGCTACCCGGACGGTTCGCCCGTTGAATGCGTGATTGCCGACAGCACTATCGGTCGCGTGGCCGAGACAGCCGCTTGTGCCGAAAAGTTTGAGCGCGAGGGTGTCGGTGCCACTATCACTGTCACTTCCTGCTGGTGCTACGGAGCCGAGACTATGGACATGAACCCCTACTGGCCGAAAGCTGTATGGGGTTTCAACGGCACAGAACGCCCCGGAGCGGTTTACCTCGCTGCCGTGCTCGCAGGACACGCCCAGAAAGGGCTCCCCGCATTCGGCATCTACGGCCACGACGTTCAGGACCTTGACGACAACACCATCCCCGCTGATGTAGCAGAAAAAATACTGCGCTTCACCCGCGGCGCTGTAGCTGTTGCCTGTATGCGCGGCAAAAGCTACCTCTCTATCGGCAGCATGTGCATGGGCATAGCCGGTTCGATTGTCGACCCCGACTTCTTCCAGGAATACCTCGGCATGCGCAACGAAAGCGTTGACGAAACCGAAATACTCCGCCGCATGGATGAGGGTATTTATGACCACGAGGAGTATGCCAAAGCAATGGCCTGGACAGAGAAATACTGCAAGGTAAATGAAGGGGAGGACTTCAAGAACCGCCCCGAAAAACGCAAAACACGCGAACAGAAGGATGCCGACTGGGAATTCATTGTCAAGATGACTCTCATTGTGCGCGACCTCATGAAAGGCAATCCCAGACTCAAAGAGCTCGGTTTCAAGGAAGAAGCTCTCGGTCACAACGCTATCGCAGCAGGATTCCAGGGTCAGCGCCAGTGGACCGACTGGAAACCGAACGGCGACTACACCGAGGCTCTGATGAACACCTCTTTTGACTGGAACGGTATCCGCGAAGCTTTCGTCCTCGCTACCGAAAACGACGCCTGCAACGGTGTGGCCATGCTTTTCGGACACCTGCTCACAGGCTGTGGCCAGATGTTCTCCGACGTGCGCACCTACTGGAGCCCTGAAGCTGTGAAGAGAGTCACCGGCAAGGAACTCACCGGCCGCGCCTCAAACGGCATCATCCACCTCATCAACTCCGGTGCTACAACCCTCGACGCCACCGGCGCCAGCAAAAACGCCCAGGGCGAACCCTGCATGAAACCTTCCTGGCAGATGACTGAAGCCGACATGGAGGCCTGCCTCAAAGCCACTACATGGTATCCCGCTGACCGTGACTACTTCCGCGGTGGCGGCTTCTCAAGCAACTTCCTTACAAAAGGCGGTATGCCTGTGACCATGATGCGACTCAACCTCATCAAAGGACTCGGCCCCGTGCTTCAGATTGCTGAGGGCTGGACTGTGGAGATTGACCCCGAAATCAACAAGGTGCTCGATATGCGCACAGACCCCACATGGCCCACAACATGGTTTGTGCCCCGTCTGATGCCCGAGCGCGACGCCTTCAAGGATGTTTACTCCGTGATGAACAACTGGGGTGCAAACCACGGCGCTATCTCATACGGCCATATCGGAGCAGACCTCATCACTATGGCTTCAATCCTCCGTATACCGGTGTGCATGCACAACATCGAGGATTCTCAGATATTCCGTCCCGCGGCATGGAATGCCTTCGGTATGGACAAAGAGGGCGCTGACTACCGTGCCTGCAGCAACTATGGTCCCATCTACAAATAAACCGAATCATGGCTACACAACAACAGATTGAAACATTCATCGGCTACGCCCATAAGGTGGGTCAGGCCGGACTTACCATATGCAGCAGCGGCAACATATCCTGGCGCATCGGCGATGAAGTGCTCATCTCCGGCACCGGATCATGGGTGCCCGAGCTCACCGCCGACAAAGTGTCGGTGTGCCGGCTGTCAGACGGCGCCGTGCTCAACGGTGTAAAACCATCCATGGAAAGTGTTTTCCACATGGGTGTGATGCGTGAGCGCCCCGAAGTCGGGGTTGTGCTCCACTTCCAGTCGCCGTACGCCACAGCTGTGGCCTGCATGAAAAATCCTCCCAAGGATCTCAACTTCACAGCTGAGGTGCCCATCCATGTCGGCAACCCCATACCGATGATTCCATATTTCAGACCCGGCTCTCCGGAGCTTGCAAGCCATGTGGTCGCAGAGATGAAAACCGCCAACTCAGTTCTTCTGTGCAAACATGGGCAGGTGGTGTGCGGCGCCGACTTCAACCAGGCATTCGAGCGCGCCATGTTCTTCGAGATGGCTTGCCGCATCGCTGTGCTCAACGGCAGCAATGTTGACCCCCTCAACGATGCCGAAATAAAGGATCTCGACGTATACATCAACGGCAAGAAATGAAAAATGCTTTTATAGCGGCAGACTTCGGTGGCGGAAGCGGGCGTGTTATCGCCGGCTCCGTCACCGGCGGTCAGCTGCATCTCGATGAAATACACCGGTTCACCAACCGCCCTGTAAAGCTCGGAGACACAGTGTACTGGGATTTTCCCTCCCTGTTCGCCGACCTCAAGGAGGGCCTCGCCAAAGCAGTGAAAGCAGGATACCATATCCTTAGCGTGGGCATAGACACCTGGGGTGTTGACTTCGGCCTTATTGATTCAAAAGGCCATCTGATGTCAAACCCCGTATGCTACCGCGACGAAGCTACGCTGCCTTATCCCGAAAAATTCTTCGCCACCCACCCGGCCACAGAACATTATGCTGTGAACGGCACTCAGGTGATGCCAATAAACACCCTTTTCAGACTCCTCAGCATCAAAGACACCGCTCCATGGATGCTTGAAAACGCGCAATCGCTGCTGTTTACTCCTGACCTGTTCACATACTACCTGACAGGAGTGGCTGTAAATGAATATTGCATAGCTTCCACCTCAGAGCTGCTCAACGCTTCAACCCGCTCTTGGGACACACCTCTGATACGCGACTGCGGCCTGCCCGAGCACATATTCGGCAAAATAGTGATGCCCGGAAGCATTACCGGCTATATAAAAGAGGATATTCTGCACGAGATTGGTGCCGGTTATCAGATTCCGGTTGTGGCTGTGGGGTCACACGACACCGCAAGCGCGGTATTCGCCATTGAGAAATTTGCCGATGGCAACGCCTTTCTCAGCTGCGGCACATGGTCGCTGCTCGGTGCTGTCATCGACCAGCCGGTGCTCACTGAAAAAGCCAGGCTCGGCGGATTCACAAACGAAGGTGCTGTCGGCGGGAAAATACGTCTGCTGCAAAACATCACCGGCCTGTGGATTCTTCAGCGGCTAATAGACAAATGGCAGAAAGAGGGGCTGTTCACCGACTATCCCACCCTGCTCGCACAAGCCGAAAAAAGTACCTGCAACACCATAATCGATGTCGACGACCCATCATTTGCCACAGCATTCGATATGGCACAAGCCATACAGCGCTATTGCGCCGACCACTCGCTCGACACCCCGCGCACACCCGCTGACTACATGATGTGTATCTGCCGCTCGCTCGCAGCCCGATACAGCAAAGGCATCAAAGCACTCAACGATGTGTTGCCCTCGCCGGTGAAATCACTCGTGATAATGGGTGGAGGCGGCAAAAACCATCTCCTTGTCAAGCTCACAGCCGAGGCCACCGGACTCGATGTTATTGTCGGGCCTGCAGAAGCCACGGCCATAGGCAATATCCTTATGCAGGCAAAAACCGCAGGGTGCGACAACTTCAACTACCACTAACCCCCTACCCGCCATGAAAACGCAATCTTCCACCGTCACCACAAAAGAGCACTCACCGCTTGTTCCAAAAAAATATATCCTCACATTCATCCTCATCACCACGCTTTTTGCAATGTGGGGATTTGCAAACGACATCACAAACCCGATGGTGGCCGCGTTCCAGACCGTCATGGAACTCTCCGCGGCCAAAGCATCGCTGATACAGTTTGCCTTCTACGGCGGATATGCCACCATGGCAGTGCCGGCAGCTTTGTTTATCCGCCGGTACAGCTACAAGAAAGGCATATTGCTCGGCCTCGCCCTGTATGCAATAGGAGCATTCATGTTCATACCGGCCGCCAATATGCAGAAATTCTCCTTCTTCTGCATATCGCTCTACGTACTCACTTTCGGACTCGCGTTCCTTGAAACCACCGCGAACCCCTTCATACTGTCGCTCGGCTCAAAGGCCACCTCTACCCGCCGCCTCAACCTTGCCCAGGCATTCAACCCCATGGGGTCGCTGTGCGGCATGGCGGTAGCCTCACTCATAGTGCTGCCAAACCTGCTGTCCGATGCCCGCAACGAAGCCGGCGAAATAGTGTTCGGCACCCTCGACGAAGCTACCAAAGAGACCATACGCCTCCATGACATAGCTGTTATCCGCGACCCCTACGTGGCAATCGGCATAGTGGTGCTGGTGATGCTCGTTGTTATCGCACTCGCCAAGATGCCGAACATCCGTGGAGCAGGCGACGAGGAGAAGCACAGCGGCACCCTGAGACGCCTTTTCAAAAACAAAGAGTACCGCGAAGGAGTAGTCACCCAGGTTTTTTACGTTGCCGCGCAGATTATGACATGGACATTCATAATCCAGTATGCCGACAATCTCGGTATCTCAAAAGCCACCGCCCAGAACTACAACATACTCGCCATGCTGATGTTTCTCTGCTTCCGGTTTGCCGGCACATTCCTCATGAGATACATCAGACCCGCGACATTGCTGTCCGTATTCGGCATCTGCGCAGCCTGCTGCACCCTCGGAGCCATATTCATAGTAGGCTTCGCCGGGCTTGTATGCCTTGTTGCCGTGAGCGCATTCATGTCAATAATGTTTCCCAGCATCTACGGCATCGCTCTTGAAAAAGTGGAGTATTCCGACACCTCGCTTGGCGCCGCATTCCTCGTAATGGCAATTGTAGGCGGCGCCCTCATGCCTCCCCTCCAGGGCACAATCATCGACTGCGGCACAATCGCCGGACTCCCCGCAGTCAATGTTTCATTCGCATTACCGCTCATCTGCTTTATCGTAATCACAATATACGGCTTCCGTTCACGCCGTTTTGAATGATTGCGCACCATAATTTTAAAGCAGAATTGCTAACTTTGCAGCGCAATGGGGCAATACTTACCCCATTGCGCTTTTTGGCAGCATGAACAGAACACTGAAAACAGTTCGGATAGCAATATCCATCATCTTTTTTCTGACAATCACGGCGGCACTCACCGCCGCGCCGCTCGCCATACCCGGTGTTGCCCCCTGGATGGAAAGAATACAGTTTCTCCCCGCAGTCTTCACCTTCTCACTCTCCATCTTCATAGGCTGGCTCATAATAACCCTCGTATTCGGAAGAATCTACTGCTCCACAGTATGCCCCATGGGCACCCTGCAGGATATTATCACACATATCAGTCTGAAAGCCCGGCACAAAGACTTCCGCTATACCACTCCTGCCAACTCGCTGCGCTACATCACCGTACTTATAGTGCTGATCACCCTCATGGCCGGCACACTCGCCATACCATCCGTGCTTGATCCCTACACCGCATACGCCCGGATATGCAAAGACCTGCTGTCGCCCATATACTCAATTTTTGCCAGCGACACGCACCATACCGCCGATGCCATGACATGGTGGAACAACATAGCACTCCGTGCCCTTACAGGTTGGATAGGCACATCCATAGCCATCATTACCCTCTGCACCGTGGCTGCATTCGCAAGCCGCAGAGGCCGCCTTGTATGCAACACCGTGTGCCCCGTAGGCACAACCCTCGGACTGATATCACGATTCGCCATACTGCAGATTGAAATAGACACCGACAAATGCACCAACTGCCGCAAATGTGAATACGCCTGCAAAAGCCAGTGCATCAACATGGCCGACCATGTTGTAGACTCGAGCCGGTGCGTCAACTGCTTCAACTGCCTGAGTGTGTGCCGCGACAACGCAATCCACTACACCTCGCGACGCAAACAGCTGTCACTGCCCATGATGCAGCAGATAAAACCTATCAGGCGCATGCCCGAAACAAGCCTCGACAGCGCGAATCCATCACCTTGCAAGAAAACGAAAAAAAACAGTTAACGATGAAACAATACCTCGACCTGCTCAACAACATACTCCTCCACGGCACCGACAAAAGCGACCGCACCGGCACCGGCACCAGAAGCATATTCGGCTACCAGATGCGATTCAACCTCGACGATGGATTTCCGTTGCTCACCACCAAGAAGCTACATCTCAAATCCATAATCCACGAGCTGCTATGGTTTCTCAAAGGCGACACCAACATAGCCTATCTCAACGAAAACGGAGTGAGAATATGGAACGAATGGGCCGATGAAAACGGTGACCTCGGCCACATTTACGGCTATCAGTGGCGCAGCTGGCCCGACGGCAACGGCGGCACAATAGACCAGATTGCCGAAGCTATCGACACCATCAAGAACAACCCTGATTCCCGCCGCATAATTGTGAGCGCATGGAATGTAGCCGACATACCCAACATGGCGCTCCCCCCCTGCCACGCCTTCTTCCAATTCTATGTGGCGGACGGCCGACTCAGCCTACAGCTGTACCAACGCAGCGCCGACTGCTTTCTCGGAGTTCCCTTCAACATAGCATCATACGCCCTGCTGCTCATGATGGTAGCCCAGGTAACCGGACTGAAAGCCGGCGACTTTATCCACACACTCGGTGACGCCCACATATACACCAACCACATCGAGCAAGTGCAGCTCCAGCTCAGCAGAGCACCCCGCCACCTCCCAAAAATGATTATAAACCCCGAGGTAAAAGACATCTTCAGCTTCACATACCGGGATTTCACCCTCGAGGACTATGACCCCCACCCCCATATCAAAGGAATAGTAGCAGTATGACAATCAGCATAATAGTAGCAACCGGCAAGCATAACGCAATAGGAGCGCATGGCAATCTCGCATTCCATATCAGCGCCGACCTCAAACACTTCAAAGCCATAACCATGGGCAAACCCATTGTCATGGGCCGCAAAACATTCGAATCGCTACCCAACGGCGCACTGCCGGGACGCCGCAACATCGTCATAACCCGAAACCCCGGTTTCTCAGCCCCCGGAGTAGAAACCGCATCATCGCTCGACTCCGCGCTGCGCCTTGCCGGCGATGCCGACGAAGTGATGATTATCGGAGGTGCCCAGATATACAGCCTCGCCATGCCTTTCGCCGATAAACTCTACATCACCGAGATAGACGCGGAGCGTCCCGATGCCGACACATTTTTCCCCGCAATCAATCCCGCTGAATGGCAAAGCACCCCGGAGCAATGGCTCACCGACCCCAAGAGCGGATTGAAATACAGATTCATTTGTCACTTTCGCAAATAAGCACTAACTTTGCATAGTCAAAACACCTCGGCTGACAACCGACGCCTCTGTAGTTCAACGGATAGAATAGAAGTTTCCTAAACTTTAGATAGGGGTTCGATTCCCCTCGGAGGTACTTAGCGGCTCACAAGCCGCTTTTTTTATCCAGTCAGAGCTTTACTCAATAAATGGAGAACGAAAAAATTGTTATCAGGAGGGCTGTGGCGTGCGATTTGCCGGCGATAATGCGTATATATGATGCCGCGCGGCAGTTTATGCGCTCGCAAGACAATGCCACGCAGTGGAGCGGCGGTTATCCTTCGGCCCAGCTGATAGAGAGCGATATTCTCAGCGGTGTGTGCCATGTGGGATGCTTGGACTCGGTTCCCCACTTTGTATTTGCCCTTATCGGAGGCGAGGATCCCACATATACTGCAATTGAGGCCGGTGAGTGGCTGAATGATGATGCTTATCATACGCTTCACCGGCTTGCGTCCGATGGGTTTGTAAGCGGAGTGCTTGACCGCTGCATTGAATTCTGCAGCAGTGTCAGCGGTAATCTACGGGCAGACACTCATGCCTGCAACGCTGTGATGCTTGCCGGGCTTGAGCGCAACGGGTTCAGCCGCTGCGGCATAATCCATGTTGCGGACGGAACTCCGCGGATAGCTTTTCAGCGGAGCGTCACCCCACTCCGGTCAGCTCAATGTCAAAAATGAGAGTCGAGCCGCCGGGAATGCCCGGCTGGCTGAAGCGTCCATATCCCTGCTCGGCGGGTATGTATATTTCCCATCTGTCGCCGGGCACCATCTGCTGCAGTGCTATTATCCAGCCAGGGATAAGTTCACGCAGTCTGAACGCCGGAGCAACTCCGCCTCGGCTGCTGTCAAAGGTTTTGCCGTTTATTGTTTTGCCGGTGTAGTGGGCTGTGACAACGCTGTTGCGGTTTGGATGTACGCCGTCCGGTTTTCCCCGGCGTATCACCTTGTACAGTATGCCTTTGTCAAGAGCGTGCACTCCCGGCTCAGATGCCTTTGCGGCGAGCCACGCTTTGTTTTTTGCGATATAGTCTTGATTAGCCATAGGTTGCTTCTGATTTTATTTCACATATCTGAGGATTCTGTGTCCTGAAATCTTTTCTCAGCTTTTTCACAACTTCACTGTAGCTGTGGCGTATCAGCGATTTGACAAATTCATCGGGCAGAAATGTATTCATGGACACCTGGTTCCAGTACTTCTTGTTCCAATGCCAAGCCGGAGTGATGTCATTGTAGCGGTCGCGCAGCTCAATGGCGTATTCGGGATCACATTTTAGCGAAAAATAGTCGGAGCGCACCAGCCCCACACACGCAAAAATCTTACCGCCCACACGAAAGAGCAGATACTCGTCGCCAAAAGCCATATCTTCGGTAGCCAACGGCAGCGACAGGCAATAGTTTCTAACAGCGTCAAAATCCATACCGCAAAAATAGCATTTTCCGGTTAGTCGCGCAAGCCATTCAGCCCGAACTCATCCAAACTTTTTGTATAACGAACTATGAGAAGTTATTCTGTTTCTTTGTAACTTTGTGTATTGTTTACACGTAAATATATCATGGAAAGACGATCATTCATCAAGCGCAGCCTTGCTGCCATTGCCGCGATTAGTGCATCTTCAGTATTACCGGTGGACGCATTATCCAAAAACCTTCCTACAAACAGCAACAAGCAGATTCCCCGGGCCAAACGTGTGCTCATGATAGGACTTGACGGAATATGCGTAGAGGGTTTCCAGAAAGCTCACACCCCCAATCTGGACAAATTGCTGTCCGGTGGTGCTCTGTCTATTGACACCAGGGTTGTGATGCCTTCGAATACCCAGCCAAACTGGATGAGCCATCTCAGTGGTTCCGGGCCCGAGATCCATGGAGTTGACCGCAACGATTGGCTGCTTGACAACCATACACTACCGGCTCTTGTTACCGATGAGGAGGGCTACTATCCCACTCTGTTCAAGGTATTGAAAGATAATATTCCGGCCATGAAGACAGCCTTTTATTACAACTGGGCAGAACTGATAAATCCGTATAACCGGAAGTACCTTGACGAAGTAAGCTTTGAGGAAAATGACCTTTATACGGGCAACTATGCCAAAGCACTCGATTTCATGCGTGCCCACCGCAATGAGCCGTCAACAATATTTCTGTATTCAGTACATACGGACCACGCCGGACATAACCACACATGGATGTCACCCCAGTACATCGAGGCAATAGAGGAAGCAGATGTGAATATCGGCAAACTCCTTGACCAAATGAAGGCAGACGGACTTTTCAACGACACCCACATACTCTTTATCACCGATCATGGCGGTATAAACTGGGGGCATGGCGGAATGACCACTAACGAAATGATTGTGCCCTGGGGCATTACCGGACCGGGAATTGCAAAGGGATTTAAAATCACAGAGCCTAACAACACCGTCAATACCGCATCGGTAATCCTCAACCTTTTCGGGGTCGAGCAGCCGCTCTACTGGACCGGAGAGGTGCCTATGTCAATATTCGCTTGAATGTTTACACATCCTATATCATGAATGGTGCCACGTAGGCGCGCCACTTCGCGCGGGTGATGATGGAGCTTCCGGCAAGGTGAGCCACAACGCTGCCAAAGCGCGCGCCGAATTCGTAGGACATACGCTCACGGGTGGGGAGAGTATCTGTAGGATGCTCTCTCCACCATTCGCTTATCTGCACGGCCAGTTCCTTCAGCAGCGGTTTGTCGAAACGTTTGAATTCTTTTAAGCCGGAGTTGGTCATCACCCAGTCAACCAGCAGATTACCTTCGGCGCGGGTGTCAAGGTCTTCCGGCTCGGTCTCGGGGATGAATCCGGGACGCGGGGCGCGCTTGGCTTTGCGCTCGGCAGCCTTAAGACGCTTGCGCTCAGCACGTTTGTCGATATCTTCCATAATGTCAATGAGGACAGCTTGCGCATCACGGCTTTTGAGTGGTATCTCGGTGCCGTCCTTGATATAGTTGGCAACGGCCTTGAAAACAGCGAGTTGCAGAGATTCGTCGAGGGTTTCGATGGCATCGAGCCATTCGGTGCGGAAGGTGATGTTGGTTTTGGTTCTCATAAATGTGTGTTTTTAAGTATGATGCTGCAAAGGTAAGGTGCGGATTGGTCGGATTTATGCGAATTTGCACATTTGAGTTGTTAGTTTGTAGTTTTTAGTTTTTAGTTGGGGGGCGTTAAGGTCTATAAAGTCGTTAAGGAGGGTAATTCGTATAATTCTTATAACTCGTATAAGTCCTATAGGTTAGGGTCTCTGACGACATCGCGCAGTCTGCGCTCAGTCAGGGGGAGAATTCTTATAACTCTTATAATTCTCATAGACGGCTGGATTATTGGGGGGCGGCCCAGCACCGGATTATTGGGGGCGAGGCGGTGCCTCTACATTATAGGGTGCGGTCGAGGCGGCGGCGGTTGAAGAAGTGGCGGGTGGCGAGGATAAAGAGGGCTGCTCCTGCGGCCTGCGCTACAGCTGTCACCCAGAATGCGGCTCCGTAGCCCATGAACTGAGCCACGAATCCACCGGTGATTATGCCAATACCCATACCTAAGTCCCATGAAATGAGGATGGAGGAATTTGCAGTGCCACGCTGGTCATGCCGAGCCACCTTCACAAACATATTGAGCATTGCGGGATACATCTGTCCGTTGCCAAGTCCAACAAACAGTGCGCTTGCGTAGTAGCTCCATTCGCCGAGAGCAAGAGCAAAAAGTGTGTAGCCGATTGTTGACAGCAACACGCCCTTGACGCAATTTCGGGTAATGAGACCTTTGCGGAGCGACTTGGTGCCGAACAGTCTGCTGACAAAGAGGCCTGCACTCAAAATCATGAAGAAGATGCCTGTGCCGTCGGTAATACCGAGTTTTTCCTGCCCGTAGATTGCAACATAGTTGCTCATAATGCCCCAGCACAAGCCGAACAGGCATACATTCGCAGCCATCAGCCATGCGCGTGTGAGGAAAAAGTGGTCGAGGCTCATCACCGGCTTGGCCTTCACAATCTCGCGGACGGGCAGCTTAACTGTGGCGGTGCATAGAAATCCGGCGAGTGCAAGCACAAGAGCAATCCAGAAAAGGAGCGAAAAGTTGTCTGTCGCATTATAAATATATATGCCTACCGAGGGGGCAATCGCCATTGCAAGGTTGTTGCTCAGTCCATAGTAGCCTATACCTTCGTTGCGGCGCGAAGATGGCACCACATCTATGGCGACAGTACTGTTTGCAACGGTAGCAGCCCCGAAGGGAATACCGTGCATTGTGCGAATGATAGCAAACATCAGTATTGTACCGGCGCCGATATAGCTTGCAAAACAGATGAAAAAGATAAAGAAGCAGAGCATGAGCACCCGCTTGCGGTTGAAGCAGTCGACCATAAAACCGCTGAAGGGGCGTATAAGCAGAGCCGCCACCACATATCCGCTGAGCACAATGCCGATAAGGTGTTTGTCAGCTGAAAACTGCCGGTCGAGGTATATAGGCAGTAGCGGTGTGAGAATGTAAAATGCAAAGAACAGCAGGAAGTTGCTGCACATCACTTTCCAGTAATTGCGGTTCCATAGCACCTCTTTTTCACACTGCTGTTGCTGTTGAAGCTCATCCATATAACTACAAACTACGTTTTGCGATGCAAAATTACAACATATTGAGCCTAATAGTATAATCGCGCGGTATTTTATTTACATCAAACAGCTCAACCAGCTCGCTTGCAGCACATTCGGTGCGGTCGGCAACCAGCCCTCCGAGCCGGGCAAGCAATCCGATTATCTGACGCGGGGTGAAGTGCTGACGCAGCTGCTCCATGCCCAGCGCCTGATCGCGCTTGCTGAGCCTTATGCCGGAACTGTTGCATATAAGAGGGAGATGGATGTAATGCGGCTCCGGGAATCCAAGCAGCCTGCACAAATAGAGCTGCGGGGCACAACTGCCAAGGAGGTCGCTGCCCCTGACCACATGGGTCAGCCCCATCTGTGCGTCATCCACCACCACAGCAAGCTGATATGCCCACGCTCCGTCAGCGCGCCGCAGCACAAAGTCACCCCACTCAGCCCCGAGGTCGACAATCCTGTGGCCGAACACCGCATCATCAAACTCCACACTCCCCTCCACTTTCAGCCTCACAGCAGGGATGCGCCCGGAGCCGGTAATAGCTTTGCCCGGAGCCGGGCGGCAGGTGCCTGGATATATCACCCTGCCATCGGAGGCATGTGGTGCCTGAGAAGCGTTGATATCAGCTTTGGTGCAGAAACAGGGATATGTGAACCCTGCCGCTGTAAGCGCTTCCAAAGCAGCCTCATACAGGTGATGTCTGCCGCTCTGGCAATAGGGTGCATGGGGGCCGGAGCCGTCAACACCGCCCTCGTCCCAGTCAAGGCCAAGCCACAGCAGGTCGTCCTCAATCTGCCTTGCATACTGAGGACGCGAGCGCTGCGGGTCGAGATCCTCGATGCGCAAAATCCACTTTCCGCCGCTGCTCCTTGCGGCGAGCCACGACATGAGAGCTGTGAAAATGTTGCCAAGATGCATTCTGCCGGTAGGCGAAGGGGCAAAACGGCTCACTACCGGGGATAAATTCGAATTCATGACACCAAAATTACATATAATATCCCTGTGTCGGAAATAATTGCTAATTTTGGTTGTAGATAAACCATTTTCAATATGGCAAAAGAGACTGAACGCAAATTTCTGGTAAAGGATGACTCCTGGCGCAGCCATTGCAGCGAAGGGGTGAGATACACGCAGGCCTACCTCAACACAGACCCTGACGCAACTGTGAGGCTGCGCATTGCCGGGAGCAAGGCATATCTCACGGTTAAGAGCCGCAACCACGGGGTTGAGCGCGGAGAGTGGGAGTATGAGATACCGGTGAGGGATGCTCGCGAGATGCTCGACGAATGCACCACCTCACCGGTAATTGACAAAACGCGCTACCGCGACGGCCGCTGGGAGATAGATGAGTTTCACGGCTGCCTGGCCGGGCTGACAGTGGCCGAGATAGAGCTTGACAGTGCTGACGAACCGGTAGCCCTGCCCTCATACATAGGGCGCGAGATTTCAGACGATGCGCGCTATTATAACTCGTCGCTGGCTCTCAGCGGGGAGGTGCCGGAAGATTGCTGATATTCCAGCCGCCACCGAGCGACTTGTATAGCTGTACAAGGGCAAGCATCTCATCGCGGGCGGCGTTGCTGTTGCTAATCTCGGCGTCAAGATAGCGGCGCTGCGCATCAAGCACATCGAGGTAGTTTATGCTCCCGGCAGAGTATTGCAGGTGGGCGAGATTCATATATTTCATGGCGGCATTTCTGAGGGTTGTGCGGGTGTCTCTTATCTCGCGCGCCTTGGCATAGCCGGTAATGGCATTGGCAGTTTCGCCGAAAGCCGCAAGCACCTTCTGCTCGTATGAATAGCGGGCGTTGTCATACTGCGCCAGAGCAGCCTTGTATTTCTTTTTACGCTTGCCGAAGTCAAAGATCGGTCCGGCGATAGCGCCTGCAATAAAAGAGAATGGCGATTCAAAAAGATTTGCAAAAGCATTGTTCTCCACACCACCGGTGAGTGTGAGAGTGAGTTTCGGGAAACGGTCGGTATACGCCACCCCTACCCCGGCCATAGCCTGGGCGAGCTTGGCTGCGGAAGCCCTTATGTCAGGTCGGCGCTGCAGAAGTTGCGAGGGTATGCCCACCGGCACCGATTCGGGCAACGGCGTTGTGAGAGTCTGAGGATTTCTGGCAATAGGTGTGCCGGGGAGCTCGCCGATAAGCAGAGCAATGGCATTTTGAGTGGTTTCAATCTTCTTTTCAATAACAGGTAGCAGAGATGCGGCAGTGTTGTACTCCACCTGAGCCTGAAGATATGTGATTTCGGAAGTGAGTCCCCCCTCATAGCGGAGCTTGGCTTTCTCAAGCTCCTCCTTGCGTGTTTCGAGGGTTCGCTGCACAATGTCCAGCTCATTGTCGAGAGCCACAAGGTTAAAATAAGCGGATGCAGTCTCAGCAATGAGAGTTATTCTCATAGCCCTCCACTCCTCTACAGAAGCATTGTATGCAGCCTGCCCTTTGCGCTTGTTCCACCTGAGGTTTCCCCACAGGTCGGCTTCCCAGCTCAGGGATGCCTTCACTCCGATTTCGGGGTCGCGCAGCGGCTTTTCATCCTTGTAATCATTTGTCTCGCGGTTTGCATACGCGTTGCCGTTTATCACCGGAAACAGTTCGGCATTCGCCGCCCCGTACAGCTCCTTCATCTGCACGACTGTAGCTGCGGCGGCCATAAAATCGCGGTTGTTTTCGAGAGTGCGAGTTATGAGGGTATTGAGAGTGGTGTCGGAATAGAATGTCCACCAGTCAATATCCGCAACCGAGGCGCTGTCGGCGCGGCCGGCAAGTTCAAGCGGCACAGGCACATTTGCAGGCTTGCACCCGCGCACAGCCGAGCATGAACTCATAACAGCCGCAGCAACGGCGAGGACAAGTGGGAGTATATAGCGTGTTTTCATTTCTTGCTGATTTTTTTGGTGAGTTTCATAACATTGACATAGAAGAAGGGCACGAATACTATGCCTACGGTTATAGCCACAAGCATACCGAAGAACACTCCGGTGCCTATGCCCTGACGGCTTGCCGAGCCGGGACCGGATGCGAAGACAAGTGGCAGCAGACCGAGCATGAAAGCGAGCGAGGTCATGACAATAGGCCTGAACCTCAGATGCGCCGCCTCAAGAGCCGCCTTTGCGGGCGATTCGCCTCTGTCGGCACCCTCTTTGGCAAATTCCACAATAAGGATAGCGTTTTTGGCCACAAGGCCGACGAGCATCACCAGACCTATCTGGAAATAAATGTTGTTTTCAAGCCCGCAAAGCCATATACCGAGGAAGGCACCTATACCGGCCACCGGCAGCGATATTATGACGGCCAAAGGCACAGACCAGCTTTCATACTGCGCGGCGAGGAATAGGAACACGAATACAAACGCGAGCAGCAGCACGGTGCCTGTCTGTCCTCCCTCGTGTTTCTCCTGATAGGAGAGGCCGCTCCATTCTATGCCGATACCCTCGGGCAGCTTGTCCTTGACAATATTCTCAAGAGTGGACATAGCCTGGCCTGAACTGTAGCCGTGAGCTGCCGAACCGGTGATAGTGGCCGAATTGAACATATTGAAGCGCTTGATCGAGCCGGCACCGGTGGTGTAGTGCGAGCTGCCGAGCGAAGTGACCGGAATCATAGTGCCTCCTGCCCCGCGCACAAAGAAAAGGTTGAGATTGTCGCGCCTTGCCCTATAAGGAGCCTCGGCCTGGATGTATACACGGTATATGCGGTTGAACATATTGAAATCATTGACATAGATGGAACCGGTGAAGGCCTTCATCGTAGCGAAAATATCAGACATGTTCACACCCTGGAGCTGCGCCTTGTCGCGGTCGACATCGAAGTATAGCTGAGGAATGTCGCTCTGCATCGATGAGGAGAGGCCGCTTATCTGGGGAGCTTGAGAAGCATAATGCATGAGGGTGTCGACAGCATCCTGAAGATCCTCGTAGGTGGTGTTTCCCCTCGCCTCGAGCACCATCTCGAAACCGCCCGACGCTCCGAGTCCGGGAATGATGGCGGGGGTTGAGAGGTAGACACGGCTTTCGGGGTAGGACGACAACTCGGCCATGGTCTCCTCCATAAGGGAGTTGATGGTGCCTCCGGAGCGTTCGTCCCAAGGCTTGAGAATCACAGTGAGCTGGCTGTGAGCCTGATTTGTGCCCACGCGGGGGGATGAACCGGCAACTGTGAGCACATGCTCGACATCGGGCTGCGCCATCAGCCACTCCATAGCCCGTTCGGTGACCTTGCGGGTGCGCTCTATAGTGGCACCCTCCGGCAGTTCGAGCTCAACAGTGAAGTAGCCCTGGTCCTCCTGCGGCATGAAGCTTGTGGGGAGCGCCCTGTTCATGAGCCATATAGCCACAAGGATGAGCCCGTAAAGAGCCATCATGCGTTTGGGCATTGCGAGCGCCTTGCGCACCATTCTGCAGTAGAACGAATTACCTTTTGCAAGGCCGTTGTTGATAGCGGTGAAGAAACGGTTTCGCTTGCCATTGTCGGGGCGGAGCAGCATCGAGCACATCACCGGCGAGAGTGTGAGAGCCACAATAGTGGATATTATCACCGATACGGCGATGGTGATAGTGAACTGACGGTAGAGCTGGCCGGTGATGCCGGGAATGAAGCTCACGGGAACAAACACGGCGCAGAGCACAAGCGACATTGCGATGAGCGCGCCGCTGAGGCCGGACATGGCCTTTTTTGTGGCTTCGTAAGGCGACAGCCCCTCCTCGTTCATGATACGGTCCACATTCTCCACAACTACAATCGCATCGTCCACCACAATGCCGATGGCAAGGATGAGTCCAAGCAGGGTGAGCATATTGAGCGAGAACCCGAAAATGAGCATCACTCCGAAGGTGCCGACAAGTGATATGGGCACGGCGACAACAGGGATGATTGTGGCGCGCCAGTTTTGCAGCGACAGATACACCACTATGATAACAAGAATCAGAGCCTCGAACAGAGTGCGGTACACGTGGTGGATGGACTCCGATATATATGTGGTCATGTCAAACGGAATCTCGTAGGTTATTCCTTCGGGGAAACTCTCGCTGATTTCGTTCATCTGCGCCTTGACAGCATCGGCAACATCGATGGCGTTTGAGCCCGGCAGCATCGATATCTCAAGCACAGCGGCATTGCCACCGTTGATACCGCTCTCGGTAGAGTAGCTGGAGGCCTCCAGCGATATGCGCGCTACATCCTTGAGCCTGATGATGGAGCCATTGCGATCCGCCCTCACAACAATGTCCTCAAATTCGCTCACCGAAGAGAGTCGGCCCTGCGCCGTGATGGGCACCGTGAGGTCTATGCCATCCATCGGAGCCTGACCGAGCACGCCTGCGGCGCTTTCACGGTTCTGGTCCTGAAGGGCTTTCTGCAGGTCGCTGACAGTAAGGCCGAGGTCGGCCAGCTTATCGGGCTGCACCCACACCTGCATGGCGTAGTAGCGGCCACCGACATTTCGTATCGACCCCACGCCCGGGATGCGCCTGAGCATATCTATGATATTTAGGGTGGCATAGTTGCTGAGATAAATCTCGTCGTACTTGGGGTCGCTTGACAGAACAGTGATTGTCAGCAGTTTGCTTGCCGTCTCTTTCTCAACGGAGATGCCGTTTTTAATCACCTCGGCCGGAAGACGCGACTCCGCTTTCTTGATGCGGTTCTGAATATCGACGGCCGCCAGTTCGGGGTCGGTGCCGATGTCGAAGGTTACTGTTGCGGAGAAGCCGCCGGAGTTAGAGCTTGAAGACTGCATGTATATCATGCCGGGGGTGCCGTTCAGCTCCTGCTCGATAGGTGTGGCGACAGCCTGTGTGACAGTCTGTGCATCCGCGCCGGGATATGACGCGCTCACCTTTACCACAGGAGGAACGATATCGGGGTACTGGTCAACCGGCAATAGCAGCAGACCTATTGCACCGAGTATAAGGATGACTATCGATATTACAATGGAAAATACCGGATGGTCCAGAAAAAAATTCTTTTTCATAAGGCCACACAATTATTATTTTTCAGACGAATCGGCAGTGGCCGGATTTACTTTTATTCCGTGGCGAAGCTTGTGGAAGCCTTCGGTTACAATCTGCTCGCCGCCTGCGAGTCCACGCTCCACAAGTATTTCATTGCCGACTTCGGGGCCGGTTTCAATAAAGCGTTTCTCCACAACGCTGTCGGGCCTTACAACATATATGAATGCACCGCCTTTGTCGACAGTGAGCGCCTTCTGCGGCACAATTACCACGCTGTCGCGCACATCGAGCAGCAGTTTCACCTTTGTAAATTCGCCGGGAAGAAGAATATGGTCGGGGTTTGGCATCTCGGCGCGCACGCTGAATGTCCCGGTCTTGGGGTCAACCTGCGGGTCGGCGAAATCAACGACACCCTTGAACGGATATTCCTTGCCGTCGGCGAGAGTTATGGTGACTGTCGATTCCCAATCGCGCTTCTTGTCATCCTCGCCGATAGTCACATTGCGGCTCTTGCTCTTGAGATAGTCAAGGGCTGTCATGCTGAAATCAACCCTCACAGTATCGCTCTTCACAACCGTTGCCAGCAGCGACTGCGCCGAAGGTCCCACAAGGGTACCGATGTCGGCCGAGCGCTGGCTTATGTAGCCGCTGATGGGAGATTTCACAGATGTGTAGCCGAGAGTGAGCTGGGCCTGGGTAAGGTCGGCCTGACAGACAGCCACATCGGCTGTAGCGCCTTCGTATGCGGCCACAGCATTGTCAAGGTCGAGCTGGCTGGCGGCATTTGCCTCATAGAGGGGGCGTATGCGGTCAAGGTCGCGCTTGGCCTTCACAGCAATCGCCTTGGCTTTGTTGAGCTGGGCGGCCGCTTTGTTCACCTTAGCGCTGTATATTGTCGGGTCGATGATAAACAGGGTCTGTCCCTTGTTGATGAACGAGCCCTCCTTAAACAGCATTTTCTGAAGGTAGCCCTCAACACGGGCTCTTACCTCAACAAACTGCTGGGCGCGGATACGTCCCACATATTCGCCGTAGATGTTCACATCACGGACCTCGGCGGGCTCCACACTGACAATAGCAGTGGCCTCCGCCGTTTTATTACCTGAGGATTTCAGACAAAGAATAGTTATCAGCGCTGCTACGATTACAACAATACCGAATACTATGGCGATTGACGCCCGCTTGGAAAGATTGCCGAATGATAAGGATTTAGTCATTGTCAAGTAAGCATAATTATGATGAATTCACTGTAAGGCAAAGCATTACGCTTTGCCGACGCTGTCAGGAGCGATTTTCCGTAACAAGCATCCGACAATCTAACACATATCCCGGCATTATTGTTTCAGCTCAAGGGCAACAACGTTTTCAACATGATGGGTGTGGGGAAACATATCCACCGGCTGAACGGCTGTGACACGATATTTCACGTCAAGCAGCGCAAGGTCGCGCGCCTGCGTTGCCGGGTTGCAGCTAACATACACAATGCGCTCCGGCTCCGCGGCCAGAATCACATCGACCACATCGGCGTGCATGCCGGCTCTGGGCGGATCGACAATCATCACATCCGGACGCCCGTGCTGCTCTATGAAATCGCGGGTGAGCACATCTTTCATATCGCCGGCATAGAACTCTGTGTTGTCCAGCCCGTTGACGCGCGAATTGAGTTTAGCATCCTCTATAGCATCGGCAACATACTCTATGCCCACAACATGGCGGGCTCCACGGGCAACAAAGTTGGCGATCGTACCGGTGCCGGTGTAGAGGTCATACACCAGCTCGCTGCCGGTGAGACCTGCAAAATCGCGGGCTACCTGATACAGACGGTGGGCCTGCCTTGAATTTGTCTGATAGAACGATTTCGGACCAACCCTGAATCTGAGACCCTCCATCTCTTCCTCGATATAAGGAAGGCCGCTGTATGTAACCACAGGCAGGTCGCCGAAGGTGTCGTTCAGTTTGGTGTTAACCACGTAAAGAAGCGAGGTAATCTGCGGAAACTCAGTCTTTATAGCGCTCATTGTAGCCTCTATCCACTCCGCATTGTCCTGACCGAAGGCCATGAGCACCATAATCTGGCCTGTAGAGGCCATCCTCACCATCATTGTGCGCAGAAAGCCGGTCTGCGCCCTGAGGTCATAGAACGGATAGCCATTGGCTTTGCCAAACTCCTTGACAAACTTACGCACCTTGTTTGAAAAATCATCCTGCAGGTGGCAACGGTCAATATCCAGTACCTTGTCAAAAGCACCCGGAATATGGAAACCGGCGGCATCCCTGTCTGGAAACTCCTCGCCGCTGCGCATCTGCTCGAATGTGAGCCAGCACTTGTTTGAGAAGGTATACTCCATCTTGTTGCGGTACTCCCATACGGGGTCTGCACCTATAATAGGACTGATCGGAGGAATGTCAACCTTGGCAATCCGCTGCATCGCGTCGCTTACCTGACGCTGCTTGCACTCAAGCTGAAAACTGTACGGCAGATGTTGCCAGCGGCAGCCGCCACACACCCCGAAATGGCTGCACGCCGGCCCGACACGCAGCGGCGAAGGGCTCACAAGCCGCTCTATATGACCCTCGGCATAATTGCGCTTCTTGCGGTCTATCTTCACATCCGCGATATCACCCGGAGCGCCGAAAGGCACAAACACCACCATATCGTCAACGCGCGCAAGAGCATTGCCCTCAGCAGCGACATCTTTTATCTCAACCCCCTCTATCAGCGGGAGCTCTTTTCTTTTTCTTGCCACTATTTTATATATTTTGTGAGAAATACTGTGCAAAGCTACTCAATAAAAAAAAAATATCAGAGCCTTTGACGAATTTCTTTGAAAATATTTCCTCCGATGAGATATAATTCTTACATTTGCACAACTCCCGGCCATGAACAACACTCCTCTCCACTACCCCGGGATATGATGAAATCAAAATTCAATTCTTTAATAATACTAATAACTGACAAATGAAAAGAGTCTACACGTTCGGAGACGGCAAAGCTGAAGGCAACGCCTCAATGCGCAATCTCCTTGGCGGCAAAGGCGCCAACCTCGCCGAAATGAACCTGCTCGGCATGCCTGTGCCCCCCGGCTTCACCATCACCACCGAGGTTTGTACAGAGTACACCCAGTATGGCAAGGATGAAGTTGTTAAACGAATAAATAAAGAGGTGGAGGATGCCATAGCTCATGTGGAAACCCTCACCGGCAAGAAATTTGACGACCCCACCAATCCCCTGCTCGTATCTGTTCGCTCAGGCGCACGCGCATCAATGCCCGGCATGATGGACACCGTCCTCAACCTCGGCATGAACGACGCTACAGTTGAATCTCTCGCCAAAAAGAGCGGCAACGCCCGTTTCGCATGGGACAGCTACCGTCGTTTCGTACAGATGTATGGCGATGTTGTGCTCGGCATGAAGCCCAAAAGCAAAGCTGACATAGATCCCTTCGAAGAAATCATGGACAAGGTCAAGGAAGAAAAAGGCGTCAAACTTGACACCGAACTTACCGTGGAAGACCTCCAGAACCTTGTGAAACTCTTCAAAGCCGCTGTAAAGGAATACACAGGCAAAGACTTCCCCAATGACGCCTGGGAACAGCTCTGGGGCGGCATCTGCGCCGTGTTTGACAGCTGGATGAACGAACGTGCAATTCTCTACCGTCGCATGAACCAGATCCCCGAAGAATGGGGCACAGCCGTCAACGTACAGGCAATGGTCTATGGCAACATGGGCGACAACTCAGCCACAGGCGTGGCATTCAGCCGTGACGCAGCAACCGGCGAAAATATCTTCAACGGCGAATACCTCATCAACGCCCAGGGCGAAGACGTGGTCGCCGGTATCCGCACCCCCCAGCAGATCACAGTAGAAGGCTCACGCCGCTGGGCCGCCCTCCAGGGCATCAGCGAAGAAGTGCGCGCTGAAAAATATCCTTCACTCGAAGAATCAATGCCCGTCTGCGCCGCCGAGCTCATCGCAATAGCAGGCCGTCTTGAAAACTACTACAAAGACATGCAGGATATGGAATTCACCATCCAGGACGGCAAACTCTGGATGCTCCAGACCCGCAACGGCAAACGCACAGGCGCTGCAATGGTAAAGATCGCTATGGACCTTCTCCGCGCAGGCGAAATCGATGAAAAAACCGTGCTCAAGCGCATGGAACCGCAGAAACTCGATGAACTCCTCCACCCCGTGTTCGACAAAGCAGCACTCAAGCGCGCAGAAGTCGTGGCAAAGGGTCTTCCCGCATCTCCCGGCGCAGCCGCCGGCCAGATCGTATTCTCGGCTGAAGAAGCAGAAGCCTGGAGCGAAAAGAAACGCAAAGTCGTGCTCGTCCGCATCGAGACATCTCCTGAAGACCTCCGAGGTATGGCCGTAGCACAAGGTATCCTCACAATGCGCGGCGGTATGACATCTCACGCAGCCGTAGTAGCCCGTGGTATGGGCAAATGCTGTGTGTCAGGTGCAGGCGAAATCCGTGTCGACTACAAAGAAAAAACAGTTGAGATGGGCGGAAAAGTATACAAAGAAGGTGACTGGATCTCACTCAACGGCTCGACTGGAGAAGTTTACAACGGCCAGGTTCCCACAACCGAACCCGAACTCGGCGGCGACTTCGGCGCAATCATGAATCTTGCGTCCAAATACACCAAGACACTCGTCCGCACTAACGCAGACTCACCCCGCGACGCAAAGCAGGCCCGCCACTTCGGCGCACAGGGCATCGGTCTCTGCCGCACAGAACACATGTTCTTCGAAGGCGACCGCATCAAAGCTGTACGCGAAATGATCCTCGCATCTGACGAAGAAGGCCGTCGAGTAGCCCTCGCCAAACTCCTTCCGATGCAGCGTGGCGACTTCGAAGGCATCTTCGAAGCTATGGACGGCTACGGAGTGACCATCCGCCTCCTCGATCCCCCCTTGCACGAATTCGTACCCCACCAGACCGCCACTCAGAAGGTAATGGCCGAAGAAATGGGCATCACCCTCGAAGAAGTAAAGGCCAAGGTTGACTCACTTGAAGAATTCAACCCGATGCTCGGCCACCGTGGATGTCGTCTCGGCATCACCTACCCCGAAATCACCGAGATGCAGACCCGCGCCATCATCGAAGCCGCCCTCGCAGTCAAAGCCCGCGGAATCGATGTGCACCCCGAAATCATGATCCCTCTCGTAGGCTCACTCAAGGAAATCCAGAACCAGGCCGACGTGATCAACATCACAGCAGCCAAGGTATTCGAAGAAACCGGCCAGAGCGTACCCTACAAAGTAGGAACAATGATCGAAGTGCCCCGTGCAGCCCTCGTTGCCAACCAGATCGCTGAAGTTGCCGACTTCTTCTCATTCGGCACAAATGACCTCACCCAGATGACCTTCGGCTTCTCTCGCGATGACGCACCCAAGTTCCTCAAATTCTACAAGGAACACGGCATCATCAAGACCGATCCCTTTGAAGTACTCGACCAGGAAGGCGTAGGCCAGCTCGTCAGAATGGGCGTTGAAAAAGGACGTGCCACCAAACCCGAACTCAAAGTAGGTATCTGCGGCGAGCATGGCGGCGAACCTTCATCAGTCAAATTCTGCGCCAAACTCGGCATGAACTACGTCAGCTGCTCACCCTACCGTGTGCCCATCGCCCGCGTATCTGCTGCGCAGGCTGCTATCGAAGACTAAAGTTTAGTACATAATCCGAATACAATTAGGCCGTAATGCTCTGCAAACAGAGATTACGGCCTAATTATTTATAAAACGCCAATACCACCGTTTACCACTATATTGCGTACTTTCGTCCAAAAGCACTAAACTTTTGGGTGTAATTTCATCTTAGATATTAGAAGTGAATTTTTACTTATATGTGATATGAAATTTAGAAGAACGATATTGAAAGCAATTTTACCGCTTGCCATAGCCTGCTCTATGCAAGCGGTAGCATCATCCTACTGTGAAGGAAATGGGAGTGCTGCAGAAAAGCAATCGACAACAAGCCAAAGTCATCAAAAGAAAGGTGGCCGCGCCGGTGGTCCTCAGCTTGGCACACCCGGTGGCGGACCTGTGATTGATAAATCCGGAGACACTATATTGCAAGCGATGATCAAGGCAGAGGTGCCGGAGTTCAAACAACTTGAATTCAAGGATGCCGAGACTGGAAAAACAATGAAATACAATCTCTTTACGCCTAAGAATGCGGATGAAAGCAAGAAGTATCCATTAGTGCTTTTCATGGCAGATGCAAGCACACCCGGCACTGATATCACACGTCCGTTGACACAAGGCTACGGCGCACTGGTATGGGCTACCGCGGAATCACAAGCGAAAAATCCGTGCTATGTACTTGTTCCGCAGTTCTCAGGAGTTGCAGTAAACGATGCCTACGAGCATACCGATGAGGTTGATATTGTGATAAGAATGCTGAACAGCATTGTGGCTGACATGAATGTTGACAAAGCCAGGATTTATACTACCGGTCAGTCAATGGGTGGAATGATTTCCATGTATTACAATGTGGCTTATCCGGAAATTTTTGCAGCATCTATTTTTGTCGATTGCCATTGGGATAGAGCGACCTTCGACTCTTTGGTAAAACATAAATTTGTTTACTTCATAGCGGGTAATAAAGGCGGTGCCTATAAATGCCTGGAACCGCTTGAGGAAGCCGCCCGTCAAGAGGGAGTACAATACACTTTCGCGGAATGGAGTGCCAAACTACCGGAGAGCCGTCAGAGCGAACTTGCTGCTACAATGCTTGAAAAGGGTGCTCCAATCAACATCTTTGAGTTTGAAACCGGAACAGTGCTTCCTGAACATGGCAAAGGCAGCGAACACATGTATTCCTTTGATTACGCATACAAAGTAACCGCTGTGAGAGATTGGCTTTTCAAACAGAAGAAATAATCGATACATAAGATCAATATTCATTAAAATGGAGGATGCTTCGCATTTTACGAGACATCCTCCATGTTTTTTTGAAATAAATTGAGCTCAATCCTCTTTCCGCTTCTTTTTTAGAAGATGTTTGATCCAGATGTAGTAGCCGGTCAATGGTAGCGATGCGCCAAGAAGTGCAGCAAGTAGCCATAGGATACGGGTGAATAGGCCGCCAAGGCTCCCGGTATGGATTGAGTATATCCAGCCACGCAATTTGTCAGCTTCATTAGCGTCTGCGTATTTTGTGGCAAGAGAAATTTCACCAGACCGACGATTAAACTCATAGCTGTCTGACGCACGGCCATTTCCTGTGTTGCCAAGTGTCACGGTCGCTTTTTCAGAGCTGATTGTAATCTGTGGAGCATCGGGGTTCTGCGCTTTCAGGGTTTCGTACACTTCCTGCCAACGGCCAAATCCGGAGTGGTGGCGACCGCCGCCTTCATGCCGACCATCGCCACCATGATGGTGTCCGCCACGACGACCTCCACCATAACGCTTTTCGCCGTCATTATTGCCTTTTGATGTTGTAGCCTGATTGAAATTGCGAGGTGTATGCTCTACACCACATACGGCATAAAAAGCAGTGCGATACCAATCAAACGACCACGTCAATCCGGTAAGAGCCATTGCAAGAACGAAAATAAGGGCGTACATTCCTCCGGCAACATGAAGCCCTTTCCAAAATCCTTTCCATCCATTTGAGAATGGAATAGAGAGGCTTTTCTTAAGATTCTTACGAGCTCTCGGCCACCAGATTACAACACCGGATATCAGTGCGATTACGAAAACAAGCGTTGAAACACCGACAAGAAGTTTTCCTATCTTCACGCCATCTCCGTGAGGATTTGCGCTGTCCAGAAGCCAGCGATGGAGTCTGAACATAGTAGAGAAGAAGCCTAACCGTTCGTACTTGCCGGTTATCTCGCCCGAATATTGGTCAATGAAAAGAGATGCACGGCGTGGTTTGGAAAGATTTACCTGATATGTACGGGAGGCATCTTCAAATACGGTGACACCGTTGATCGAGACGCTATCCGGCAGTGTCGCTCTCACAGTTTCCATGAGTTCTCCCATAGGGAGCGGCGACTCTTTTACATCAGTCACATAATAGACATCGCTTTTCACACTGCGGGTTATTTCCGGCTCAAATATGAGCATTGCTCCTGAAAAGCATATCAATGTCACGATTATGCCGAATGGCACTGACAGCCAGAGATGAATATTTCTGAAAAACTTTATCATCGCAGATTTATTTTATCGGATTCAGATAACCGAATCCCGTTATGTCATTGGCTTTGATAGAAACGCCTCTTACAGCCTTCGCTGTAGACGTATTTATGGCGTAAATGGCAGGCTCTTCGTTTTCTACATTCACAGGAATATAGACATTCCCGTTCTGAACGAAAACGGTTTTTCCAATCGAGGAAACATTGGCGGGCAGTCCTGTCACATAGGTCAGTTTTTTTGAAGCCGCGTCAAATACTGCCAGTTCAGTTGCGGCAGGATTTTTCTCGGTGAGCGAACGGTCATACATAATCATTAGGAAGCTGTTTCCTCCTGCGGGCCAGCAACGCATGAACGAGCGGTTACCGCCGGGAGTCTGTTCTTCAATATTGCAATAATAGTCATCAAATGAATTGCTGCCTGCGGGTATGCGGCACACACCGGCCGGAAGTGTGGTTTTCTGCCCGGGGTCAGTCATGGTTTTGGCATAGCTTGATGAGAACACATATATGTCTCCATTATCTGCGGCCCATACAGTCTGATAATACTGAGAGCGGTAACGTCCGCAAGGAGTACTGATTTTGTCTGTTTTGGCAAGTGTTGGATTGGTCATGTTCTCGTTGTCGTAGATTGCCACCCAACATTCATCGGGGTACTGTGTACCGACAAGTTCTCCTGCCTTGTATGATCCGGCACCTGTACCACCGGCCTCATCATGCACGAGGTGTTCAAAACCCGGACGCACCCATTTGCGGTTTTCGTATGCTGCACCATATTGGCTCAGACCCATCGGTACCGCTCCACAGAAGAGCTTGGATCCGCTCTGTTCAGCTCCTGCAAGAGTTACATACTCACCATTTCCGAGGAAATTTTCCATAGAGTATGCACCTGTCGAAGTGTCATTGCTCCGCGAGGTCTCGTTGACAACGTTCAGATATGTCACCAGCAGAGTCTTGGGCAGATACCCCTGAGCGTCAGCGAGTGAGGCTGGTCCGTCGCCGGTGGACATCGTGATTATGTCATCATTGTATGTTCCGTAGGAAGAAAAACGGCTGATACGGTACTCTATACTGCGGGCTTCCATCTCTCCGTTGGTACCGAGAATGTAACTTCTTGTGGTGCCCGCATTGCCTTGATTGTAGGTCAACGCATACAGATAGTCCTTGTGGAATACCCATTGAGTTGCGCCCGGATTCAGCAGACCGTTGTCAACAGTTGTGAGCTCGCCTCCGTCAAGGGACTCACCTGTTATCAGGTCGTATGCAGTACCGTTGCTGCCCTCGATAGTTGTGGCAAAAACAAATTTGCCATTTCCGTCACCTTCGTTTCCGGGTCCGTCAGGCTCGTCGTTGTCGGAACATCCGACAAGAGCCATCGCCGGAATCATAGAGGCCATGATAGCCCAATACTTTGATTTTTTGCGATACATATTTCTCTGATTTATATTTAATTACCAAAATAGATTCTGATTTTACCGTAGAATGCGCGACCGGCTTTCTGAAGGCTGAAATTGTCGTAAAGTTTAGCGTTGGTAAAATTCCGACATTCAAACGATAGGTTATACCGTCCTTTTTGTATTCCGTAAGAAACCGTAAGGTTATGTGCGAATTGATCCGGAATTATATAATCGTTGTTATTTGAACCGATATTAGCGATATAGTAGCAAAAACTATGTGTGTATTGGTTGTCGTAGTCACAGTCAGAACATTTCCTATCCGACCCAAGCCGTGCCAGTAGAAATTGACATCCGAGTCTGCAAACATATATGGCAGGTTAGGCATCCGCTCTTTGTATGCGATGTTGGCAACCGTGCTGCCCTGTGCGGTTTTCATATTGTCACGGACATTCATCTGAGTGAAATTTCCACCAAGGCTTAACCATCTGGAGAAATTATATCGCACGGATACACTTATACCCTTTGTTGATACTTTACCATAATTTACATAAGTAGCAGCCGATTTACCACCGCTCAGAGCCATTATGTTACGCTGTATATAATCACGGGTATCGCGGTATATCAATCCGGCTTCCGCGTAAATTATATTGTTGCCAAAAGTGGCATTATAGCTCAGATTGATGTTCACATTGTGACTTGATTCCGGTTTTAGAGCAATGTCACCGACTTCAAGATCCTCATCCCCAAACATCTCTTCAATTGTGGGCAGTCGGTAAGCCTTCTCATATGATGCCTTCAACTGAAAGCCAAGAGGGATGAACCAAGTTCCGGCAGCTCCATATCCAAAGTAATCAATCGAGCGCGAGGTCAATTCAAACACATCCTGTGCAGATGTAGTAGCCATCGGCCCCGAAACATATTGATGATAATGTTTACCGAACGCTGTAAGATTGAATTTTGTATTAGGCATATAACGATATGAAACACCGGCTATATTCTTGCTTGTGACCTTAGAAAACCCATCTTTTCCATGTGGAATTGTCAGTAAATCCTCATTCGAGCGGTTGAATGTGTTGAACACATCATTTATTGTGAACACATGATTTTCAGAAAGCCTGTAATTTACAGTTGCGGCAGTTGACCAATTGTTATTTATGGCTTTGGAGTTCTGATAAGACTGTTCACCCAGAGCATTTAGTGGCGCGGTCTGGCCGAACCAATTATATTTCACAGATGCAGTGTCGACATTTGTAGTGTTGTCCCGATTGTAATTTGCATTGAAAGAGAGATCAAGACCCTTTGTTCCAAGATTGCGTTTGGAATATTCGAGAGAGGGAATGAGAGAGAAACCGTGACGATGTTTTTGTCCATAAACGACTTCCTGTCTTACACCGGTCTGAACCTCTTTATACATGTGGGAATATGTAAATCCAAGCAACAGACGGTCAGCCCAGCTTTTATTGACAAATCCCAACTTTGCAACTATCGCCTCATTGTGATAGGTGTCATTGAACCGCTTGACATGTTCAATTTTCTTCTTGTTGATGGCTCCTGCCGCAAAATCCTCAACGGGGGTATCGACCCAATAATTATTATCAGAATAATTTTGAAAAGCATTTATTTCATATTTGAACCCATTGCGTAGGGTTTGACCGAAATTGATATACGATTTATGGGTGTTGAATGAACCGAATGAATACGATGCATCGATAAACCATCGCCTTTGGCGGCGTGGAGTGACTATATTAATCACACCACCTATGGCATCCGCTCCAAAGCCTACCGGAACTACGCCCCGATAAACCTCAATGCGGTCGGCAAAATTGACCGGGATGTTGTTCAATCCGAAAGAACTTCCAACACCTTCCTGTGGAACGCCGTCGATAAACACTTTGACGTGTTTACCACTGAAACCATCCATTGTCACAGCCATATCAGATCCGACACCTCCACTCTCCCGGATTTTCATGCCGGGAGCCTTATTCAAGGCTTCGCTCAAGGTCTTTGTGGTATTCCCCAATTCTCTGGTATTGACAGCGGTGGCGTTGAATGCCGAGTTTTTAACTTTGCTGAGGGGGTTTCCAACGACTATAACCTCGGCAAGTTGAATTGAGGGTTTTAATTTCACATTCAGCTTCGCGCGTTCATTAGACTTGATTTTCACTTTTGCTTCATGTTTCTCAAAACCGACCGAAGAGAAGACTATCGTGTAATCACCGGCAGGAGCCGATATGTGATATAGTCCTTTTTCATTGGTAGAACAAGCGAGCGAAGTGCCTTTTAGAAACACCGAAGCATAATCTATCGGCTCTCCATCAAGGGATAGAACCTTACCTGAAATCATACCGTTGTCTCCGGCGGCATAAGATATTACCGCCGTTGAAAACATTGTAATGAAGCATACTGAATATTTCTTCCAAATTGCCATGAATTTATCTGTTTTAGACTGCAAAGTTCGGAAGTTTAATTAAGGCAAGAAATACCCAAAAGTGGGTACCGGGTTGCATAACGCGCTATGAACTATATATTTACGAAATCAGCCACCTCGCTAAAAAATGACAGACGACATATTATTGATGGCGAATGTATCCCATACCGATGGCCACAATAATCAATATCATTATTCTTGCATCGCTTTTACCCTACTTTTGGGTATAGTGCGTTCATGGATGTATTGGAATATAACGAAGAAAACAGGAACCATAAAAAGCAAGGCGAGTGTGCCGAACAGCAAGCCACCAACAGTCCCGGCTCCAACTGAGATGTTACCATTGGCGCCAACTCCTGATGCAAACATAAGCGGCAACATACCGAACACCATTGTCGCAGAGGTCATGATGATTGGTCTGAAACGTGCTTTTGCGGCAGAGATTGCAGAGGCAACAAGTCCCATCCCTTCTTTTCTTCGAGCTGTGGCATATTCCGTTAATAAAATTGCTGTTTTTGCAAGCAATCCTATCAACATGATTAGTCCGATCTGCATGTAGATATTGTTTTCAAGTCCCCACCAACGGGCAAAAAGGAAACTGCCAGCCAAGCCCATAGGAACTGCTGCCATTACCGCCAAAGGCACTGTGAGACTCTCATATAGAGCGCACAATATCAAATATATGAACGCAAGGCATATACTGAATACTATGACCGTAGTATTGCCGGTTGATGACTCCTCTCTTGACATTCCGCCAAATTCGTATCCAAATCCTGAAGGCAGGTATTCTCCGGCCACATCTTTGATGGCATTGATAGCTTCGACGGAGCTGTAACCTTCTCCCTGCTCACCAAACACAGAGATCGAGGGAAAAAGATTGAAGCGGGAAAGACTTTCAGAACCATAAACCCTTGTCAATGTCACAAAATTATCAAGGGGTGCCATTTGTCCGGATGATGTTCTTACAAACATGCGTTTAAGTGATTCCGTGTTAAGGCGGCTCTCCGGATTTGCTTGCACCATCACACGGTACAATTTAGTAAACCGGTTAAGATTAGATGAATAGCTGCCTCCCACATATCCGGATAAAGTAGATAGGACATCGGCCGGAGATACATCCATCTGAAGACACTTCACGGCATCCACCTCGACCATATACTGAGGATACTTTGTATCAAATGTAGTGTATGCACGCGAAATTTCAGGGCGGCCGTTTAATGAGTCGATAAATGTACGGGTAATCTGTAGCAATTCGTCGGTCGTGGTTCCGGAGCGGTCCTGCACATAAAGTTCAAAACCACTGCCGGTGCCATATCCGGAAATCATCGGCGATTGAGACACTCTGATTTGAGCCGATGATATGGGGGCAGTGCGCTTGTATATTTCACGGATTACAGAGTTAATATCTTGTCCTTTCCCTTTGCGTTCACTCCAATCGCGTAGTCTGACACTGAAAGAACCTGCTGATGCGGATTGGTCATGACGGGCATTCTTTCCTGTCACGCGGGAATAGATATATATTTCAGGTATATCCTTGATTGCGTTTTCAACTTCATCCATAACACGTTCTGTCTCCGCAAGATTGCTGCCGGGGGCAACTTGAATGTTCAGGCTGAGTGTACCCATATCCTCTTGAGGCACGAGGCCGGTTTTAGTAGTGGACATCAACCATACCAGACCGATTGCAGAAATGGCGAATAAAGCAATTACGACCCAGCGATTCTTGAACAGAAACATAACACCACTTTTATATTGAGCAGTTACGGTTGTGAATGATTTGTCAAAGGCATAGTTGAAACGAACCACAAAAGATGATTTTACAGAAGCTACCTTTTTCGGACGCATAAGCAAAGCACTTAATGCCGGACACAGTGTCATTGCGTTTATAAGAGATATTCCCACTGCAACAGCCATAGTCAAACCAAATTGCTTATAGAATGTGCCGGAAGTACCCCCCATAAAGCACACCGGAATAAACACCGCCATAAAAACTACTGTTGTGGTAATCAATGCCGCTGACAGTCCGCCCATTGCGGAAACAGTAGCCTGATAGGGATCATCTTCTCCTTCATCAAATTTGGCCTGGACAGCCTCGACTACGACCACGGAGTCATCAACCACCGTACCGATTACAAGCACTATGGCAAACAATGTCAGCATGTTCAGTGTAAAACCTACAGCATAGATAAATGCGAAAGTTCCAATAAGTGATACGATAATGGATAATGCCGGTATCAACGTGGCTCTGAAATCGTGAAGGAACAAATATACCACCAGCACAACCAATATCAGGGCTATAATCAATGTCTCTATAACCTTTGCTATTGAAGCATCCAAAAAGTCTTTTGTGCTTGAAATATCGGTTAGAACCATTCCTTCGGGTAGCCTGTCCCTGAGTTCATCAAGGGTATTGTCAATCTCCTTAATTACCTCATTGGCATTTGAGCCTGCGGTCTGGGCAATCATAGCATTCGCTCCGGGATGACCGCTGGTTTCACTAATCATAGCGTAATTGAGCGAGCCAAGCTCAACAGTCGCTACATCCCGAAGTCGCAGAACACTTCCATCAGGCAATGCTCTTATAACCAAATTCTCATATTCAGCAGCATCCTCATATCGTCCACGATATTTTAGCACATATTGGAAGGTATTCATGGACTCAGCTCCAAGAGTTCCGGTAGGAGACTCTATATTTTGTTCGGCAAGAACCTTATCAATATCTGCAGGGACCAATCCATATTGCGACATCTTGGCAGGGTCAAGCCATATCCTCATGGCATATTCCGCGCTGAAAATATTAACCTCGCCAACGCCTGTTATTCGTGAAATCTGCGGTTCGATATTGATTTTCATATAGTTGGTCAGGAATTTGGAGTCGTATGTGTCATTGGGACTGTATAATGTTATCGACTTCAAAGTGCTGTTCTGGCGTTTTCTTACTGTCACACCGCTTTTTGTTACTTCCGCAGGAAGAAGTCCCTGTGCGGAAGCAACACGGTTCTGCACGTTCACGACAGCCATATCAGCGTCCGTGCCTTGCTTGAAATAAATAGTAATCGAGGCTGTTCCGGTATTGGTAGCGGTAGATGTCATATACATCATATCCTCCACTCCATTCAGCGATTCTTCAAGCGGAACAATCACACTCTTCATCACTGTCTCAGCGTTAGCTCCGGTATATGATGCCTGAACTCTGACTGTTGGAGGTGCGATGTCAGGGAATTGCTCAATGGGGAGTTGGAGAAGCCCGAGAACTCCGAGAATAACTATCAACACTGAAATTACACCCGCAAGAACCGGGCGGTCTATGAATGTCTTTACTGTCATGTTTCATTTAGATTTTGAAGCAAATTTAAGTCATTAAACTTTAGGTGGGAATGGCCGTCTTATTATAAAATGACTAACTGCGGCGATGTGGTGGCGAACGACCGTCGAGCACATACTCTATCAGATATAAAAGCATTAACTTTGCATTTGTAATTCCGAATCATTTGTCACATGAAGAATGTGTCCATATACATAGACCTTGTGTTCTGCCTGATTGTGTTGCCGGTTATGGTGATGATATTTCCGGTGGAACGGTGGTACCATAATTTCCAATGGTATGTCATTACTGTTGGATTTTGGCTCTATGCCCTGTATTTCATGAACCGTATACTCACTGTCCCGGCGTTATTCCGTGCAAAAAAATGCCGTTGGATGGGAATTGTCTTGATTCTGGTTTCATTTGGAGTTACATACATGTTGACACAAATCAGCCTTTATATACCAAAGCCTAATGTTCACGACGAGGGGATAGTGCGGATTTTTCCATCAATTCAGCAATATCAACAGGCTGTTTGGTCGCTTTTTATGATTGTTGAGGCTTTTAGTTTTGCGATCGGATTGCTTACTCAGGCTAATTCGCAGAAGTCGCGTCGCAGGGCAGTGGAAGCCGAGCGTGATAAAGCGGAGATTGAATTATATAAGGCACAAATCAAGCCTCACTTTATGTTTAATACGTTGAACTCCCTCTATGGTCTGTTTCTGACCCGTGATGAAAAGGCTTTGGAGTCGTTGGAAAAATATATATCAATGCTCCGGTATATCCATACAACATCAATGCGGGATTTTGTCGATATATCAGATGAAGTTGACTACATAAGGCAGTATGTGGCTCTGCAGTCACTGCGACTTAATGAAATGACTTCCGTGAAAATGGATATTGATATTGAAAATAACAGCCTGCAAATCCCTCCCATGCTGTTGGTGACTTTTGTTGAAAACTGTTTCAAGCATGGAATATCACCGGTTGAAGAAAGCCAAATTTCCATATTGATAACAGAAAGAAACGGGAGGTTGATATTTTCCACTGAAAACAAGATATTCCCGGTGAAACGGATAGGTGAACACATGGGTATTGAGAACTGCCGTAAGCGTCTTGAACTTCTCTATCCGGGAAAACATAAGATGTCCAATGATAGCGACGGTACATTTTATCGAGTGAAACTTTGTATAGATCTGTCAGTATGATTAAGTGTGTGGCAATAGATGATGAGCCGATTGCTTTAAGCATAATCCAGGAATACTGCAACCGGTATGGAGGTATTGAACTGAAATGTTTCACATCTCCCATTGCAGGTATGGATCATATCAAGGAAACCAAACCTGATATAGTTTTCCTTGATATTGAGATGAACTCACATAATGGTGTGACTCTGGCTAAGGAATTGCCGGAAGGCACATGCTTGATTTTTACTACAGCATACGCTAATTATGCACTTGACGGATTCAATGTTGATGCGGTGGATTTTCTTCACAAGCCGATATTCTATCCTCGTTTTGAAAAGGCAATGGCAAAAGCCGGGATATTCATTCAGCACAAGGATCCTGAGCCTTCAGCCAGATGTATTACCTTGAAAGCGGATCATAAAAATGTGGTTGTCAACTTAAATGATGTCATAGTGATAGAGGCGATGGATAATTATGTGAAGATATTCCGCAAGGATATGCCGACAGTTGTTCCTCAGATTACCATGAAGGAAATTGAAGCCATGCTTCCCGAAGATTGTTTTGTGAGGATACACAGGTCTTTTATAATATCGATCCCTTTTATCGAAAAATTCTCAAACAGGACCGTTTATCTTCATAATTTTCCGCGCCCAATTCCTGCCGGGAGAAAATATATCACGGCATTTAATAATCTGAACAACATAATTCAAACTAAATAAATTTCAAATGAAAAAACTACTGTCTTTGGTGCTTGCCATAATCGTGGCATCATTATCGGCGACAATGTTTGCCGGTACACCCATCAACCAGTCAGAGTTGCCTAAAGCTGCTCAAGCTTTCATCACTAAGTACTTTTCAAAAGATCAGGTGAGAAAAGTTGAGAAAGACAACGGCCGCAGAGGCATTGAGTATGAGGTCGATTTCACAAGTGGTGCGGAGGTTGATTTTACCTCTGACGGTAATTGGAAGGAAGTCAAGGCTGCCCGCGATACTTCTGTACCCTCGGCGATAGTCCCCACCGCCATAGCCAAGTATGTGGACACAAACTTCAAAGGACAGACCATTGTGGAGATTTCCCGCAAACGGGGAGGCTACGAAGTGGAGCTTTCCAATGGCTCAGAACTCAGACTGACCGAGGATGCCAAGCCCATGCAATCCCGTCAAGGAGGCAGAGGCCGGCGCAGATAAGCATTGCGACACACTGAAATATGACGGCAAGAGCATAAAAAGCTACTTGCCGTCATCTGTCTATATATCAAGCGGATATGGCGCGCAATTGTCGAGCAACTGCACAACTTTTGACATTTTGATTACAGACTTTTTACTATTTTTTTGTAATTTTGCAGTGCCGTTCACAAAGAGCGGTAAGTAAATGATTGTAACAGATACAGCGATAAACGCAACAAGAGCGTATATACAAAACTACGCTTTCAAGGAAAACTGGAAGAGTACGGCAGGCCATAGCCGCGCTCAAAGTCTGATCTGATTTCAGAACAGTTGCATACCGTCGTGAGATTGACGGATAGCAACCCCATATTCATTATTCACATATTATCCCCGATTTTTATGAACAATCAACGATTGCTCACAGGGCTGCTCAGCGCAGTTCTGTTGGGCGCAGGGGTGTGTGCTTTCGGTCAGAACCCATCAGTAATAACCCTTGAACAGTTATTTGAGAGTGCTGAAAGAAACAGTGCGCAATTACGCCCCTCTTTTTCCGCAGAGGAGGAAGCCAATCAAGAGATGAGTGTAGCCCGCTCCGGTCGGTTGCCCGACATCAATGCCTCCCTTTCGTTCAGTTATATAGGCGACGGCTTCACTACAAAACGGAATTTCTCGGACTATCAAAAAGCCCCTATACCTCATTACGGCAATGCATTGTCGCTCAGTGTGAACCAGCCGGTATATTCCGGCGGTGCCATTACTTCAGGCATACAACTTGCCGAACTCAAGCTGACAGCATCCAGATATGCCACAGAACTGCAACGCGACAACATCCGCTTACGGCTCACCGGCTTTTATCTGGATATCTACAAGTACACAAATCTGCGGGGTGTGGTGGAGAATAATATAGCACAGGCGAGGAAAGTGCTTGATGAGATGCGAGCCAGGTATGAGCAAGGCGTGGCTTTGCAAAACGACATAACCCGATATGAACTGCTTGTGTCAAATCTGGAGCTGCAACTTGTGAAAATCAACAACACAATCGACATTCTAAATCACAACCTTATCACTATCGCAGGATTGCCGGAAGGTACTGTCATTGTGCCCGATTCTGCAATTCTTGGCAAGTCGCTTCCATTACAAAGCGAGTCATCATGGCAAACTGAGGCCTCCGTCAATTCACCCATGCTGAAACTGGCGCAGTCAAAGGTTGATATATCCCGGAAAGCGGAGTCCCTGACTAAGTCGGAGCGTCTTCCCAAAATCGGATTGCAGGCAGGGTGGAGTATCGACGGCCCGATATTGGTGGAGGTGCCACCGATAAACCGCAATCTCAGTTATTGGTACATCGGTGTGGGCGTAAGCTACAATATCTCATCACTGTTCAAGACCAACAAATCCTTATCCCGGAGCCGTGCGGCAACGGTACACGCCAATGACGAACTTGCCGCGGCTCGGGAGAATACAGAACTTACCGTCAGGGCTGACTATGTCCGCTATCTTGAGTCATACGAGGAACTCAACACCCAGCAGAAAAGTGTTGAACTTGCTGAGAAAAACTATAACACCGTTTTTACCCGCTATTCGGCAGACATGGCTCTCATAACGGATATGCTTGATGCAGCAAATTCAAAACTTGACGCGGAGCAGCAACTTGTCAACGCCCGCATCAATATAATATACTATTATTACAAACTATTGTTCACATCCGGAAAAATATGAAACACCGTACAAAAAAGATACTCTCCTATATCATCACTCTCGCAGTCATCATCGCCGCCGGCATCTGGGTGGCTTCCAAGTTCATCCACTTCGGCAATGTGGAGTTTACCGACAATGCGCAGGTGCAGCGTCAGATTGTGCCAGTCAACAGCCGTGTGCAGGGCTACATCAAGGAAATTCGCTTCAAGGAATACGAAGCGGTGAAAAAGGGCGACACCCTTGTCATCATTGATGACGCGGATATGCGCCTGCGTGTGGCACAGGCAAACGCCGACTATCAGAATGCCCTTGCCGGACGCACAGTCGCTGACCGCAGTGTCGGTGTCGCTTCCGCAAATGTGGCTGTGAGTGAGGCCTCAATCGCCGAAGCAAAGGTGTTGATGGAAAATGCCGCCATTGACCTTGAACGCTATCGCAAACTGTTGGATAAGGATGCTGTCACACGTCAGCAATATGATGGCGCGGAAACTGACTATAAGGCTAAGAAAGCCCGCTATGAGATGCTTACCCGTCAACGCTCGGCAACAACATCGGTAGTTGCCGAAACCCGCCAGCGCATTGCCCAGAATGATGCTGGGATAGAGCTTGCGAAAGCATTGCTTGAAACTGCGGAACTGAATCTGTCATACACCGTAATAACAGCCCCTTGCGATGGCTATGCCTCACGCAAGGAGATACAGATAGGCCAGCTTGTACAGCCGGGTCAGACCCTTCTCGATATTGTAGATGGCTCGGATGTATGGGTCACTGCAAACTACAAGGAGACCCAGTTGGAGCATATCCACCCCGGAAGCGAGGTAGAAATCAAGGTTGACGCCATTCCTGACAAGACTTTTACAGGTAAGGTTGTTTCGTTATCCACCGCGACAGGAGCCGCTCTGTCTTTGCTGCCGCAGGACAATTCAGCGGGAAATTTCGTGAAGGTTCGCCAACGCATACCCGTGAGAATTGAATTGACAGATAATGCCGACCTCTACCTTCTGCGTGCCGGCATGAATGTGGAATGTGAGGTAAAATACTGATATGGGAGATTGGCACGGACCTCAGGGTCCATTCGATATACCCGACGTTCCGAACTATGTTCCGCGCAGATTAAAGCCCTGGCTTTTTATTATCTTCGTGCTGATAGTGCAGTTCTCAGGCGGCATATATCTTGCCGCCGCTACCGATATGGTCGGATCCACCGCACTGATGCAGGAAGATATATTGATGGCCGGATATGCGTCGCTGGTCGGAATGTCTATAAATTTTGCGGTGATGTTCCGGTTGAAATTCCGTTTTTCCAACCGGATAGGACTGCTCGTGTGCGGGGCGGTGCTGATTGCGGCTAATTTCATTTGTGCTTATACTACAAGTGTCCCCCTGCTGGTCGCCACCTGCTTTGTCGCGGGTTGGTTCCGTATGTGGGCTACATTTGTGTGCAATTCTACAATCCAGCTCTGGCTCACACCGGTGCGTGATATGGCGATATTCTTCTGCTATGTCTATCTTGTTGTGGACGGAGTGATTCAACTGAGCGGTATCGCAACTATTTATACGGCATTTTTCTCTCAATGGGAATATATGCACTGGATTATGAGCGGTCTGCTTGTGTTGATGATGATAATGGTGCTGATACTTGTCAAGCCCGTGAAAGGCCCCATGCAGATTCCCCTCTTGGGTATCGATTGGATTGGGGCTGCCTTATGGAGCGTTTTCATGTTGTGCTTTGCATATATATGTGTGTACGGCAACTTCTACGATTGGTGGGAAGCTGAGGAAATTGTCGGAGCGACAATCTTAGGCGTGGTATGCCTCGCCATCAATCTGTGGCGGGCTTCATTCCTTCATCATCCCTATATATCCTTTCAGGCTCTGACAAACCGCAATGTCATACGGGCAACCTTGATATATCTGGTTTTCTTCACTCTTATGGCTACCGAACATGTGTTTGAACACAGTTATGCAGCCGCAATTCTCGGTTTTGATGAAACCAATCTTATCGACCTCAACTGGTATGTATTTGCAGGTATTACCGTAGGATGCGCATTTACTTATTTCACATTCGCATTGCATAAGTGGAGATATAAGACTATGACTGCCATCGCATTTGCCTTTGCAGCCGTATATCTCGGTTGGTTCTATTTCATGATAGATTACGGTGTTGAAAAGGAGATGCTTTTCTTCCCTCTCTTCATTCGTGGTTTTGCGTCTGTAATTATCTCCATCGTATTCCTGACCTCAATAGTCCAGAGCGGACTGCATTTCTTTGTATTCCCTCAGGCATTGACTGTGAACGGCTTCACGGGCGCGGTTATGGGCGCCACCCTCGGCCCCGCTCTTATCGGAGAGTTCTTGCGTCATACAATGGCAAAAAACGCAGCCATCATCGGTGCGCATTTCACTGATTTCAATGCCGGGGCAGCCCACATACCGTTAGGTCAGCTTTATGGCACAGTTCAGCAACACGCACTTGTCGTTTCAATGAAAGAAATATATGGCTGGCTGCTTATTGCCGCTATCTTGTCATTAGTCATAATTGCCGTAAGTTATGGGCCGATACGCCCTTCTGCAATATTCCCCAAGTGGCGCACAATCCGTAAGATATTCCGCCGAGAAGCACGCCTTGCGTAGGTGAGCCGACTTCGCCGGAGGGAGCGCGGGAGGATGGTAGTTGGAGGGCGGGAGGGGTTCGGATGCGACTTCGGTGAATCCATCGAAGTATTATTACAGGCTTTCGGCGGCAGTTGATATCTGCAGCTCCAGCAGCGCTGTAAGAAGCAATCTGATTTTCATTATTATTCTTTCATGCATTGATTTCCACTATTGTCTCGAAATCCTGAATAGAGCTGTCGTCCTGAATGTGGCCTATCCGGTATCCGTCTCCGGTGGTTTCGCAGTACAGATATTTCTTACCGTTATATTCACGGACAATATTTTCTGTGCTTTCCGGTTTTATTGTTTTCAGCCATTCGTCTTTGCCTTCTATACCGATAGCGGCATGCTGCAGTTTTTTTGACAGCATGATTATGACATTGTAGCCGAGCTCGCGGAAGATGGCGGCTGTCAAAGAGCATTTGCAGTCGCAATCGCCCTCTTTGTCAAAAAGCACTTCATCAGGGAATCTCATATATTCTTTTGCCCTACCGATTCCTTCAGAGTCCTCATCTATACAATAGGTTATATTCGGGGCTTGACAGAAATCGAGGGCAAACTGCACAAGGTCGAGCTCACCCAAGTTCGCGGCGGCAACGGTTTTCTTGATATATTTAGCGATTTCCCTGACCTTCTCAGTACGGGAGGCATCATTGTCTATGTAGTTGAAGATTGTGCGGATATTGTCATCATATGTATTGCAATTATCGCTGTCGGTATATGTTTTGAAGGGATTGTCGTGCCTTAGGCGGTCGATTTCGGATATGCTAAACTCAAGGGTATACGCCCCGTGAAGTTTGTTTCCGAGCTCTGAATCCAGATCCCAGCTGTAGATGCAGGTGTAGGAGTCGCTGTCATTATCAATATCGTTATCACCCAAAGGAAGCAGCAGCTGCTCGTCAAAATCTTCAAAGCGCATGCCATCCATTGTTCCTCCGATGCGAAATCCGTCAGCAGTGGTTTCGCAAAATATGTATCGACAGCCGTTGTGGCTGAAGGTGATCTCCTCGGTTTTTCTGCCAAACAGCAGCCCATCCTCAATCCATTCGTCTTTCACCTCAATGCCCACAGCTCCATGATGCTGCACCTTTGAAATGAGATAGAGCACATTATGCTCCTGATAGTGGAAGAGCATTGCGGCAAGAAGTGCCTTGCTGTTGCTGTCAGCCTCTTTGTCAAAGAGCACTTCGTCCGGATAGCGGATATAGTCCTCATACTGGTTAATCGGCTTGCTGTCACGGTTCATACAGAACCGAATGTTCGGCTCCTGTACAAAATCGAGTGTAAACTGAAGTGTGTCGCCGGTAGAAAGCCCCTTGCGGGCAGCAATTTCTTTGATTTTCGAGGCGGCATGACGCACCCTTGCCGTGACACCGCGATGCCGCTTCATGAAAATAAACATATCATAAACCAGGGCTTTGGTCGATTTATCCTTGCGCTGACAGTAAAACGGGTTTGCGTATCTGAGATCCGCCATGTATTGCGAATCGAAATACAAAGTCATTTCACCGACAATATCCTTGATATGCTCCGAATCCAGAGTCCAGAGATAGTTTCGCTCTATGTCGCCTTTGAGATGTGGAGAGTCATCATCATTCTCATCCTCATCCGGCACAAGGGGGTTATTGACAGTCCATCTCATAGCACTTGACTTCAGGCGCATATTCACAGCGATACCGGTAAATATGGCAAGCGCGAGGGGAACAAAATCAAACCTATAATATGTGCCGGTGAAAGCCAATGTCAATACACATAAGATAAGTATCAGCCGGTCATAGGTCTTTTGGCCAAGAGATTTGTTGAAGAGGTCGAGTTTCGGTTGTACTGTATTGGAATTCTCGATACTTTCGATTTTCACTGCTCTTACAATTGCCCAGAGCGCGAGATATACTGCATAAAGGGGGAGAACATAGCGGAATTTGAACCCGACAAAACGTATGTCCAGAATCTTGACAGTAACCAAATAAGTCATCACATAGCCTACCGCATAAATAAATGCAGACAGCAAAGCGGTGTCTTTCCATCCGTATGCCGGGCTGTTGTAGTACTCCTGATAATCCTTCCTGCCATGCTCCCTGAATATAAATGAGAATGCGGCGGCACGCGCTTCAGGAGGCATGGCGTCACGGGCTGACGAATGAATGCTGCGGTGGTAACAGACTGCGACGGGTTGTCCGGTGCGTTTTTTCTCATCGGGCACGCCAGTGTAAGCACAGAGTGTACACTTCAACCAGAGCGATTTCCAGCTGCGCTCGCCAACTGCGGAAGGTACACCGGGCGATGACGGTTTTGCGGTGTAACCTACTTTCTTCGGGGCTTTTCCACTGACAGACAGTTTGTAAATTATTCCATCCTGCGTAATATAGCCTTTTGTACTGTATTGCGGTTTCACAGCATCGTCAAAACAGTCGGTTGTCAATAATTCAACGTACGCATTGTCATCGCCATCACCCATTTTTATCCGTCCGATGGCCGGCCCCATTGACCTGCCGTAGAGGTATGCTTCGGGTGCTTGCCTGTCATCCTTATCTTCCATAAAGCCCACGCGCACAAAGGCTCCGCTTCTCTTTGACTTTACGGTCAGACTCACTCTGACCTTAAACAATTGCCAGATACATGAAATCAAAGCGATTGCCACAAATATCCAAAATATGTAAGCAAGAACAGAACTCATATCAAAGCTAATCAATCGTTTTGATTAAGGATTCGTCTGAAGGTGATTTTATCGGCGTATGCCTCGGAAAAGAATTCGGAATCGAACAGTCTGAACCATTCGGGAGATGAATCATCGGGGCAAAGAGCCCAAAGAAGGAGAGATGAGGGTTTCGGCGAATAATTGCGCCCGGGGGTGTGCTCATCTGATCTGCCGGCCTCAATGACGGGACTGAAATTGTCGCACTCCATCATAGCTTTTATTTCCTCTTCATACACCCGCTCGCGCCGTATTTTATGGTCAAAGTCCTCTGTAGGCAGAATCCTATTGAAATTAAATTTGTCAAAACAACGCCACCGGGTGATGAATATATGGGTGCGGTACACCTTATTGTATTTGTCGCACTGGGGGTTGACAAAAGATGCGGATATGTACGGCAAAATTGCAGAGGATACACGGCAGTCGTTCAGCTTGACATCAGTAAACTCCATGTCGGCAGAGGATGTGACCTCACCATTTGTCGCTGCGTACGCAATGGCCGGTTTCATAACACCAATTTTATCGGGATTCTTGATGCAGTAATGATAGAGCTTTTCGCCAACGGTCGGATTTTCCCGTGGCAGCAACGCATCTTTAATAGCCCGGTTGAGGTTCTGATAAAATAGATCCTTATGCTCGCTCCACCCGGCTTCCAGCTCCTTTTCCTGCTGTTCTTTTGTAACAAGCTCCTCTTCGCCGCTGTCATTTATGCGCCGGATAAGATTCTCGCAAAGATAAACATCATCAAAAAGCAGCTTTACAATATCTTTATTTTGATTGATAAACAGGAAATAGCCGGATTTATCCAGCTCGCTAAGTCTGTAGCGGATGTAGTTAATGCGTATTTCCGCATCATCTGCCTCTTTCTCAGGCAAAAGGCAGTCGGAGCCGAATTTACCACCGATCAGCGGCTGGTTGAACAGTCCCTGAGGAAAGAGCGAACTGCTTTCATCGCAGGGGGGTATATCCTTGCCCAATTCTTTTCTGATTATGTCGCAGCGCTCGATGTATTTCCCGGAAAGGGCTATCACTTTATCATAGAAAGATTTTATTTCCGATTCAATGCGGTTTGACACCCTTGAATACGCATCATGCAGATACATAGCCTTGAGGTTTGTGACAGCCCGTTTCTTAGTTCTGTTATATCTCAGATATGATATGAGCTGGCACACGGCGGGGATGAAAAACAGAGACATAGCCCACCATCCGCCATTTCTGCGGACATTTCCGAGGTCGATAATATCAGGCGATATGAGGTTAAGCACAGGCACTAACGCCAGCGCGCACATTATACCGAGAAGCGCACTTCTGCACAGCCGGCTCAGTATTGTAGCCTCGCCGCTGAGACATCCGTTGAGCTCGGTCACAGCCTGTTTCTTCATTTCAAGTTGCCTTGCGCCTCCGTTTTTCTCCTTTATATCTACCGTATAGGCATCATGATAATTCGTGAAGCTGTCCAGCGAGTTTTTCGGAATATGCTTGCTTTCGATTTCTCTCCAGAAATTCTGCTCAAGAATAAACCGGATATACTCTTTCTTAGCTGAGAGTTGCTCCTGCACATCCTTGAAGGCTCTTATAATCCTCGGGATGCCACCGTCATTGGCATTGATTTTACCGATGATTTCATCAATCTTGCCATGTATGCTCTGCTGAGCGAAGGCAAATCGATCCTTGCTTTTGGCGGATAGCGCCTCAAGCGAATCGCGGGTGCATCTGTCAATCCGGTTTATGACCCTTTGCATCAGATTCCTTGTAAAGAACCTGATATAGAGGTTATAATAATATCTTTTCAGATATTTTGCCATGAAGTTGCGGACAGGGTGAGGAGACGGGGTATCCTCATCGATATCATCGCAATTGAGTTTGCTGAGCTCATCAAACGAGAAGAAGCTGCCGGGGTTGTACTCATCAGCCGAGATAATATCCAGTTTCTGTCCCAACTTTTCGTCATCGCCCTCGCTCTTGAAATTGCGGATCAGCTCCACGGCTATCCTGTGACGGCACTTCGCATCCTCGGTCGCGGTATCAAAGCACACCGAGGATGCGCCCATAGAGAAATAGAATACATCGGCTGAGGAAGTGCCGCTGAGCAACGGATGTGAATCATCACATGCGAGATAAAGGTTGACAATACACTGCAGCAGATATTGGGCGAGCTGCCGGTCGTTGAGCAGCGGATATTGACATTCTGTGCGGTTCTGAACATCCTGATATATCATCATATGATCATAGCCCCTGATGTCGTTGACGCAATGCTGAACATCAATCTCAGTGAGGGTCCTCAGCATACTGCGCCTTATCGATACCTCGCGGGTGTTGATATCGCTCGGAACAAAGAGCATTCCTATAACCTCCATTCCCTGATGGATGTGATGGGGCAATATGCGCTCCTTCTCTTTCTGCAGCAAGCCGGCTATGGCCGGGAATACTATCCGGGTAAATTCTTCGGTGAGATCGCCCAGCACCACCACATTAATCTTAGCATCCGGGTGGGCGTTGCTCCGTCTCAGCTGGTGAATGAATTTCTGTCCCTCTACAACAAGGTCGCTCTGGAAAGCATACAGTCGCTCGGCAGTGCCTTCGGCTGTAGGTGTCTGTTCAGTATCTTTTCTGATATGCTGCATATCATAGAACTGACGCAGATTCCGGCCTTCGTTGCCAATATAAAGGCCATAAAAGAGGTCCTGCATCCGGCTGTATCTCCAGTAATCACCGGTGATTATAGAGTTCTTGTCGGCCTCGTGTCTGTCCGCTATCTCCACTTGCTCCGGGTCCATGGTATCATCAAGGCTGTGGCCGGAATACTCTGCGGCAAAAGATGGCCTGTCGTACCGGGCCATTGAGTCGCCGCAAGCGGGCAACGGCAGCCCGGACCCGGGTTCAGAGTCCGAACTGCCATGCTCTTCGCTTATGCACACATGGTCAATCTTCGCAAGGAGACTTTGAAAGATGTCCCGCCGCTCAGATTTAGCCCTAAGATCTATGATCCAGAGTGGTAGCATGGGAATTTCTATTTCTTGAAATCATTGACGGTAGCGTAGTCTTCTCTCAGAATTGTGAAGAGAATGCCGTAGAGCCGCTTTTCTGCTTGGGTAGCAGCCGCACGCTTGCTGTTGGACAGGCTTTGGAGGAGAGAGGTATGCTTCTCCGCATATTTGTTTTTGAGGATAGCCTCGCCTGACACAGTAGCACTTCGGTCGGAAATCTTTGTACGCAGGATTGTCTGAATCAGCTTGTCGGTTGTTTCGCCAAAGCGTGAATTGTGGTACGAACTGCTGTATATTTCAAAGCGGTCTGCAAATGTTTTACCCTCAATTTCCTGAAACAGCTTACGGCCATCGGCTTCTGTTCTCAATGCGAGTTTTCCTCCCGTTCTTGCGGGGTCGGTGACAAATGCCTCTGGCAGAGCTATCTTAAACGACTTCTCGTAGTCAGAGAAGTACATTGTGTCGATATAGGACTCCTCGTCATAGGGGTCTTTGAAGAAAAGGGGCGACAGCTCCGGACGCATGGCTTCGAGGAGCAGCATCTTTGCGAAGGAACGGTGTTGAGGCAGTATCTCGTATGGCAGGTTGTCTAAGGACAGTTTGTCAAGATACTGGGCAAAGTCGTGGTGGAAATGGTACTTTTCGCGGAAAGTAGCTTTGTCGTAAACCGCTTTGATGGAATCATAGATGCGGTAGTCTTTCAGCGACAGGCCGAATTTTGATTTGAGCACAAGCGCCACATTCTCGTCGCCGCTCTTTTCAAATCTGTGTCTGGTATTTCCTTTCTGATAGCCGAGCATCTCAGCAGCAAGGTCTTCACTGCCTGTAACATAGATTATGCGCTCCTCCTTGCGTGTAACATCAATGCGGTTGTTGTTGTAGCTGAAGAACAGAGCAGGATTCAATGAGCGGCGCACCTCATCCTTATCCTCATTGGTAAGGTCGGAGAAGAAAGCGGAAACTTTGCGGTTGTCCCAGTTTTCCTGAATATCCTTGTCGCTATGCAGTTTTGCTTCGAGGATTCGGGTTGCAAGAGTGAGGAAGTCCTCTATGATTTTCTCGAAGCTGACATTACCGCGGTCAACAAGCACGGGGTTTGCAAAGAAACGTGTGTCGACCACCTTCTGCGGTTCATCCTCGTCCGGATTATCGTCCAATTGTTTCTTTTGGAGAGTCACCTTGTAGCTCGACTCCACAAGGGTGTCATCGGCCGATAGATATATGTTTTGGTCAAGAAACTTCATCAGCTCTGAGCGCACCGGAGTTTCCTCAGAATCTTCCTCGGCAGTGATAAGCTTGGTATACAGCTTGCTGAAGAAATTGCCGGGCTTCCAACCGTTGCCGTCGCATATTGTTTTAAGCATCGGCAGGTAGACGGTAGTGACGTCCATAGCAGTGTCGCCGAAATCTGTTGCGAGGCGATTGTAGTATCTCACGGCATCGCGGTCAAGCTCCTCGGCTTTTGTAATCATGCCGGAGATGTGGCGCGCGAGTTTTGAAAGCTCATCGTTTTTCTCGTCAGTGCAGAAATCGCGCTTTATGTCATGCGCCCACTTGTCAATCTGCAGGTCCACAAAGGCTTTGAGGTACACGCTCAGCGAGCTTATGTAGTCATCAATCTGCTGATGATTGTTTTTCAGCACCTTTTCAGAGAAAGTTATCTCCTCGGCCAATGTACTTTTTCCAGTCAGTTCGTTATACTGTCTGCTGAGATCAGCTTCTCTTGCGCTCAAGGAAGCAGCCGGATCATGCTCCTCCTGTTTGTATACAGCGAGCATGTGTTTCCTCACTTCGTTGACGGCATTGTAGGCATACACCAGTCCATGCTCACGGATAAGTTTTTCAGCCTGCTTCCAGAGACCGTCAACAATGATTTTTTTGTATTTGGCACGTTTGTCAGCCGCACTCTCGCTTTTGAAAATATGCTCAACACGGCTTATATCCGAGCTGATGTTGCCAAACTGCATATCCTCATCCAGCCTCTCTTTGCTTACATCGACCTCGTTTATTTTCTGCTGTATCTTATTGGCGTAGGCAGTGAATGAATGGGCAATCGAGTCACCGGCACATGGATCGAGCTCCGTGAACAGCTCCCTATACAGACTCTCGGCATCCTCCTTGCTGACCTTTGCCTGCGACTTGCTGTTGCACAGCAGCCACGAGCGGAGAATGTCGCGTCTGAATCTTGCCCTCATGTATTTGGCAAACTGCTCAACCGGCTTCTGAAGAGACACATATCCCATCGGCACAAGGAACTCCTCGGGATTTTTTTGCATGATGTCGTTCATGTAGTTGTCGATGTCGCTCCGGAAGGTTGAGCCTGCCTGGCCGTTATGGAGATGATAGAGCATCTCGGCGGTGTTGCGGCACATTGTGCTGATAGTGCCGAGGCTTGTACCCTTGTCTGTCTGAATATCAACGGGCACAACATAGTAGAACGGGCTGTAGCGGCGCGATGAGTCAACGAGGTTATAGTCATTGTTGAACGCAAGCCGGTGCATCACTGTTTTCTGATTCTCCTCATAGCTCATTTTCTTGAAGGCCTCAAGCTCAGAGAAAACAGCACAAGCGTTGAGGGGGTATTTCTCCTCACTTGAATTCGCGTCAATGAAAACCTTGGGCATATAGAGAGTGAGCACAAGCTGAGGATCGCCGTTGCCTACAATCTGATGGTGGAGCTGGTTGACATAATACAGCACGTCATTGATTATTCCTGAACCTGTGCCACCCAATGAGCTGCTCACCAGCCAGTAGTATATTATGCAGTCTTCGCCGCCCACGGTCTTGACATCGTTGAGCGACGATATCGCAGCCTGGAGCTTGCTCTGGAAGTCGGCGAGCGAGTGGGCAAACGCAATGCGCGATTTGATGCGGAATGCTCCGGCACCGAATGATAGCGGCTGGTCGGGGATAGAGTTTGACAGCTCCTGCGAGCAAGCCTCGAGAATGCGCTTGTTCATAAGCGTGTCAGAGTCCTTCTTGGCCTCATAGTATATGGCCTGAGGATTGGCCCTGCCGAGATTTATAAGGTCGGTCTGAGGGCTGATGAAGGGCACTTTACCATGCTCGAAGCTTTCACGGTTCTCTTTATTGGCGTTGTCGATATCGCGCTGGTCTGTGTCAATGAATAGAAAACGGTAGCTGTCATTCATCGCCTGCAGGCGCGATTTTGATGCTGTAGCTTCCGGAAACCTCTTCTCGTAGACTTTGGCTTTGATCTGAGCCACAGTTTTGACTCCTTGACCACCAATGCCTATGAATATATGTTTTTCGTTTGCCATAAGTGAGTATTATTTATTTTTTTTGATTACTATTTTCACACCATTGGTAATATTGTCGGAGCCGGTGCCGCAATTGAGGTTGACAACAGACCTTGTGCCACGCTTTCCGTACCTGCCGAGCAGTCCACGCTTTTTATTCTTACCGTCACAGACAAATCCGCCTCCGGCCTTTGCACTCCACTCAAATGCCGGCCTTTTCCAGAACAGGAACGGAGACGGGGATTTTTTGAGAACCTGCACTGTCCACTTGGCTGAAGGCAGGTCACACCCACGGTTTCCGCCCTGCCCTATCAACAAGGTTTGGCCCGGATTTGCTTTGACAAAAACTGTAGACCCGATATCACGGCCACGGTTGTCGGTGAAGTCAACAGTGCCGATGAATCGCTCCCTGCTGTTTCTCACGGCAGCTTTGATTACAGCCAGTATATATAATATAAGGAGTATTGCCAAGGTTACTGTTAGCCAGAACGGCAGGAAGAAAGTGAATATCCATCCGAATTTATTGTCTGATGTAGCTTGCAGGGGTTTGTCTATGCTCAGTTTCTTCAGCTCATCATCATAATCTGTAGGGAGGGTTAGCCCGAGGTTAAGATTTTCGGAGAATCGCCTCAGTCCGTAATTTTTGTGAACGAGTCTGCCGAGTTTCAGGTCCTTTATGTCTGTGTCCTGCGATATTTTCCACACCTTCTCATTGTTTTCGAAAGTGTAGTCGGAGCATGAATCGGTGGTTGTAGCGCCAATCTGAATTTTGCGGTAGAGCTTATTCGGAGTCCAGTGGATATCAGCAACAGTGTAGCCATCAATATTCATCCGTGTTTGCAGTGATGGAGAGAGATTGCGCTCATTGTCAAGCTGTATCACCGCCTTCAGTTTCTCTGTCATTATATCTCTTGACAGCTGGTCAAACCAGTGAGATATAGCTGCCTGATCATTTATGGCATGGATTACATCGAATCTACGGGTATTCGAGGTGTTGCAGAACACTGACTCCTGCAACTGGTCAAGACAGAAGCCGGCTCCACTGCCTGCTTTTGGGAGCTGCATTGCAACCACGCGGGTGTAGGTATTGTCTGTAACATTGTCAAAATCGTGGTTCAGCTTCTCAAGATCAGACTTTTGCAGCTTACGCTCCCCTACTCCGGGTAAATCATTCAGAAAGTCAGTGATAATCACAACAACGTTCATCTGCGCCTCCTGATTGTTCAATATCGCCTTATTGACTGCCTGGACAGCTTTTTTCACATCGGTGTTGCGCTTGAACTCCTTGGAATACCCGTCGTTGACGTAAAGAGTTGACAACGATGAGCCGAGCACCTGCTTCTGGGAATCGCCTTGTATCCTTGTGCACAATCCGGGGGTATTTTCCTTGGCATCAGTGCCGAAAGGAATCACAGACACCTGCTCACCGACCGGGAGAGCTCTGACAAAGGCTTCTATGGCGGGGGTTACGATGCCGTTATACTTAACCATCGAACCGGAAACGTCGACAGCAAAAATGTAGTGCGTATGACAGTTGGACAACTCATCATCATATAATTCCGACAGTTTAGGGAATGTCTGTTTAAGGTAGGCAAACGAACCCGGCTCAGACACACCCGGCTGAGCTTGCGCTAAAATCGGCAACACCGCCATAATGGCAGCCACCGCAATTTTAATTGAGTGAATCATAGCTTACTTTCTATTGCAACCCCGCTGACGCTCCCTGCTGAGCACCATCCGAGAGAGTTACATCTTCAATCGCAAATATACAAATATTTACATAATAAAAGAAACTTATGCAGAAAAATTTGGTGAAAATTTGGCGGGCGAGGCAGCAGAGTGAATGTGACGGTGATGTGGGGCTCAGATTTTCACTCGAATGCCCGCAATTACGGCCACATCCGGAGTCGGACGGTAAAGCACCTCCTATTTACAAGTTGTTTTCATAGCAAGGGTTATGGCTTCGCCAACTATAGCGATGTCAGCAAGGAGATAGTGACGTTTATTGTTCCAAACTATGGTATGCCCTGCGATTTCAGCAGTTTTCAGCAAATCATTTCGTAGGTCAATGTCATTGAAATATGTTGCACAGCCTATGCCGAAAGCTGTACCTGACGGACTAAGCCCGAAGATAATTGGCCCGGCATCAACATCCATTCCAAGAAAGCCACTACCATCGGGATATTCCTTGAATCCGGTCAGCCATGAATCTATCAGAAAGACTTCTTTGAGATGTGTGTATTGCTCTTTTGCAAATTCCGGGTCTATTTGCGTGAGGTAATATGTGTTGAGAGTTGAATAAGAGCCCTTGATTGGTGACTTTACAGATATGTCGCCATCAAGAGGGAGAAAAGAGCGGAGCAAGCCTGTTTCGCTATCAATCCATTCCGATTTAGCCCGTTGAATCCAACAGTTGACGGTGTTTTGATATTTCTCATTGTTTAGCTGGGCATAATCTGATAGCGCGACAATGGCAACCAGCATATCGGGTATGTATATGTCCTCGCCTGGGTATGTAGGAAGATTCATACATTCAGATGTCAGTATCCTGCGATTCATCGCTTCACAAAGTGAGTCATGGAGCGCATTGTATTTATCACATCCGCCAATTTTGCGATAGTTGCCTATCATCCAAGCCAAATGGCTCAAATATGATATGTGGCTCTTGTTGCCGCCAATCGAATCCAATGGGTCCTCCTCCCAACGTATCTTGTCATATAGTCTCAGTTCCGGAGATTTAACTATCTGAATGAGGCTATCTATTGTATTTATTGACTTCTGTTTGGTTTCGGGATAAAGAATTGAAATGTTATAAAGAGCCTTTGAAAGCATAGAGCAGGAATACAATGCCCATTCGCCTTGAAATTGCAACCCCAATCCTCTCGGCATCTCCTTTAACAACTGTCGAGGTTCAACCACAATTTTTCCAATAAGCCAATTCCGTCGTTGGAGTATATCATTTTTCTCTGTCTGTTGGCTTCCAATGCTCCAACAACCCCATGCAACCCACACGACTTTAATTAGCACAAGTAAAATCATGCAGGCTATCAGTAATTTATGCTTGTAAATCCACTTTTTCATGCTTTTGGGTTTTGAGATTGGAGAATTGCAATAGCTTTTTCAGACGATGCCGCATCAAGCCCGGTATAACGAGGGGTAACTACTAAATGATTTATTTGAGACTTTAGAAATTGTAGCTCATTCATATCATCTATTATAACATAGGCTTTTACGTCGGAGTGTTTATTCAATCATCTGTCAATTTGCTCACCACGGTTAAACCCAATCCGGGTTGTACACCCAACAATACGCCCAGGCAATTTTCGATATATCCACATAAAACGCAGTAACCAGATATTCAGATAATTTCTCCAATCTGAAGTAATGACAATTTTAGCATTGGTTTCAGAGATAACCGTTGATAAGTTTTTGACACACTCAGGATTAAACAAAGAACCAAAATAATCCTTATATTTGAGATTTGAACACGTCAGAGAATCCGTATACTCTTCAGTTGCCAACACTCCGTCAAAATCAAGGAATATAATATTCATATTACATTAATCATAGAAAATCCCTGGATTACAGTCTGCCGGAGAATACCAAACTATTCCATAATCCTCAAATAATATTCTTTTCTTGGTAGCCCAATACAAATGGCAAAATCCCAATAATTTTGGTCGTTCTTTTAGGGCTTCATCAATCTTTTTTTCTAATTCCTCTGAAATAACAGCAATTTTTTGAAGGGTGGTATTAGAGTTTATACGAGGTAACGGGTGTATCCTATACTGCAAAAGATATTTTCTCTTAGATTCTTTAAGAAATATAACGGGGTCGTAAATGCATTCTCTTGCCGAAAGCATCATTTCCATTTTCTTAACACCTATTGTCTTGTCAAAATATTTTTCAATAATTTGTGCAATTAATTTTCTTAAGTTTTCTTCATCAAGGTCGGGGTTGTCTGATATGATATTTAGTGCAGATTGTTTTACCTCTCTATAAAAGATGCAATCTATTTGATTTAATCTTTCTCGTTCATTCAAATCAGTACGCATAAAGTTCGTTTAATAAAATTGACAGATGTCTAACTATATAGCTTCGTTATGAGGCCATTTTATTTTTCCCATATTTTATTTGGTTTTGAGGGTCATGAAATTGGAGGCGTATGGCAGGGGGTGGTCGTGAAGATATTTCGGAAAGGACTCATCGGCATTTACACGGTAAAAGCAAGGTTCTATCTTTGTTCGATGCTTTGATTGAATGAGGCGATTATTTCTTTCATGGAGAGCGGTAGCCGTGCAAGACTTTCAGAATAGATATAGCCGGGAATTGAGCCATAATAGGCTGCTGCAATTCCTCCTGTGATTGCGGCCTGAGTATCGGCATCGCCTCCGTATGCAACAGCCATGCGTATCGCCGATTCATAGTCCTCACTTTCAAGAAAGGCTATAATAGCCTCGGGCACAGAGCCCTGACAACTTACGTCAAAGCTATAGCGAGGCTGAATGTCGGCATATTTTCTATTCAAGTCATATCCAAACCGATTTTCAATCTCTTTCCTGATATTTTCTTTTGTGCAGTTGTTGAGCGCGAGATAAATTGCCAATGCCGTTGCCTGCGCGCCTTTTATGCCTTCCGGATGATCATGACTGACAGCGGCAGACATTTCAGCCAGGGTCACGACCTCTTCAATGGAATTGGCGAATGCACCCACAGCACTTACTCTCATTGCTGAGCCGTTGCCCCAGCTGTTATACGGCTGTGGATTCTCTTGTCTGAACCACCAATTGAAGTTTCCTCCATACCCGGCATGGGGAAACTTCCGGCACCAATACTGCAACTTGCCAACAAAGTCATTGCCATTCATAAGAGCATCGGCTACAGCAATCGAGCATACGGTGTCATCAGTGAAGCTGCTCAGGGCTGTGAATAAATCGAAGTCGGGAAGTTTGACCGGATGAAATTCATAGCCTGAGCCAATTATATCTCCACAGATGGCTCCGATCAAAACCAAAGTCCTTTTACCCATCTGCTCCGAAGCTGTATCGCCCGCTCTTTCAGCTATCTCGCCATTCACTTTGTCTGATTGATGCGCGAGGCTGTCCAGAGTGAGACTGTCCCTCTCTCCGTGATAGAATTTCTTCAATACATCGGCGAAGATAGAATCGGGCTCCACAGCATCGAACAGCGTCATGCATGAGCGGAGCTTTATATCATCAGGCGAACCGAATATTGCATTGGGGTCATCGGAATCCAAATCAAGGAGTGCCTGAGAAATTTCGCGGAGTCTCGCACCCAATACCGGATGGGCAAGATAAGCCTCTGCCTCATCAATATCGGCAATGGCAAAGAACACAGCGTTTGTCGAGCGACCGAGGCCGCTGATCTGAGGAAAA
>CAJUPZ010000001.1 GCA_910588065.1 uncultured Muribaculaceae bacterium | reverse complement strand
TTAAGGGGTCAAACAAACTTTGGCCTCAGGGGGCATCCGCGCTTGGGTTTTCCAATTGAAAACGAGTAAAAACGAGTAGACAACCCCGAAGTGGCGCGGGAAAGCCGCCACAGAGAACATTGACATCGCCGGAATTTGAGCTTAAATGTTAAAAATGCGGGGAAAGAGTAACTTTTTCGTTACTTTATTTGTTGTTTAGATACAATTTCGTTACTTTTGCAGTGAAGTTTTAAATTATAACTGCTTTTGACATGAAATTTAACGAACTGTATCGTCTGCTTGAGGCCAACGGTTGGCAACTCAAGTCGGGCAAGAGAAAGGGAGGGCACGACAAGTATGTGCATCCCGATTTCAAAGGTTCAATCATTGTCGGCCGCCATCCTGCTCAGGAGGTTCCAACCGGGACATTGAGGGTGATAGCGAAGCAGGCAGGATTGAAACTTTAAAAACATGAGGCGCCCGCCTTCGGGCGGGTTGCCTTTTTATCAGAGAGCTAAAAGATTCACATAACTTTTTTACCAAAAAATCATATGAAATTGACCGCTATTATCGAAAGAGCTCAGGACGGAGGATTCACTATCCACGCCCCCGAGGTGTTCGGAGTCTACGCCCCGGCTCCAACAGAGAGCGAAGCTAAAGCGGAGTTCTTGGAAATGCTCGAAGAGCAAGCCGTGGAAATCTTTGAACAAGATGGCGAGTATCCTCAATGGTATGTGCCGGGAAAGGATATCGAGGTTGAATACACTTATTCTCTCAGCGGCTTCTTTGAAGCGTTCCCCTTTTTCAACGCATCCAAATTTGCGGAAGCCATAGGAATAAACCCCTCACTTATGCGTCGCTATAAGAGCGGCATCGGTGGCATCTCAAACAAACAGAAGCAACTCATACAAGACGAACTTGAAAAAGTGCTTGAAAACCTACAAGCCGTAAGGCTGTAAAGAAGCAGTTAATTTAAAACCCTTCCCCCGAAGCACTCACTATGCCGCCCGCATGGTGGGTGCTTCACCTTTCTCATAGCTCAGATTCCGGCGGATAATAGTAATTAGTTATGAAATACTTCACCATTGAGGAGCTGTGCCGGAGCGCTACCGCCACGCTCCGAGGGATAGACAACACACCCACCGAGGAGGCCAAGCGCAACCTCACCCGGCTTGTGGATGATGTGCTCGACCCGCTGAGGAAGGCGTGGGGCAGGCCGTTGGTTGTGAGCAGCGGTTACCGATGCCCGGCGCTCAATGCAGCCGTAGGTGGCAGCAGGACGAGCCACCACATGCGCGGCATGGCTGCCGATATCGACACCGGCAACAGTGTTGACAACCGCCGCCTATATAATAAGGTGCTCGAGCTCGGGCTGCCGTTCACGCAGCTTATCGATGAGCACAACTTCGGCTGGGTGCATATCGGCTATGACCCGGCCAATGTCAAACGTCAACAGCTGAAGCTATGAGAGGGCAGAGAGGAGAGAGCACAAAGGGCGCGGGGTGGCTCGCGGTGGCTATAGTGGCCGCGCTGTGTGTGATTGTGTGCTGCTGGCACCGCTCCTTATATAATATAGGAGAGCGAGGCGCACCCGATACGGTGCGTATCGTTGTGCGCGACACCGTCACAATTACCAAGCCGGTAGCCGTGTCGAGCAAGCCGGTGGGTATTGTTCCGGTGCGGTTGCCGCTGTGGCATTTTCGTGATACCGCGAAAATGGTAGGCGACACTTCTCAAAAATCGCCGACCGACTCCGCCACCGTGGCTATTCCAATTGAGCAAAAAGTGTATGCCGACAGCAACTACCGCGCCGTCATCAGCGGCTACATGGCGAGCCTCGACACCATGCAGGTATACCCCCGCACCGAGTATGTGCGCATCAAGCCACCCCCCGACAAGCCCCGCCGCTGGGGGCTCGGCATCACCGCGGGCTACGCTATCACCCCGCGAGGGCTGCAACCCGCTCTCACCGCCGGCATAACCTATAACTTTGTATCTTTTTAGTTTTTCTGATTTTTTGGTAAAAAAGATTGGTTGTGCGCCGCCCGTCCGCGAGGATATGCGGCGCTTTTTGTGTACCTTTGCCGGTGCATTATTAGAAGTTAGCATAGAGGAATCTCCCTGCAGCCGCTCACCCCTTGCCGGGTGGGCGGTTTTTTATTTTTCTTGAAATTTTTCTGCAAAATATTTTGCTATTACAGAAAATAGCATTACCTTTGCAATGAAATCAAACGAGAGTAATTATGAAGTACAACGAATTACACAGAAAACTCAGAAAAGCAGGGTGCTACAAAACGGGCGGAGAAATCTGCGGACACCCTGAATGGTTCAGCCCGATTACCGGTCAGAAGTTCCCTACAAGCAATCATCCTGCTGCGGAAGTTGCAACCGGGACATTGAAAAACATCCGCAAGGCATCAGGCGTTAAACTCTAAGGGATAGGGCGAAAGCCCTTCCCCCTTTTTAAAGTATCGATTTTAAAACATCAGTAAAGTCTTTCAAATATGAAACAGGTTAAAGCATACGTAGCTAAGGAAGCAAACGGCACATATTCCATTTTTGTCAATGATGATGCGCCCATTAATTACGGACTCGTGGGCGAGGGCAACACTGTGCAGGAAGCCATGGATGAATGGAACCGCACCTATGAGGCTATGAAAGAGAGCTACCGCAAGGATAACATGCCTTTCGTTGAAGCTCAATTTACGTTTGTCTACGATGTTCCCTCTTTTCTTGTGTATTACGGCGGTTTACTAACCTTCAAGGGGTTGGCAAAGTTGACCGGAGTGTCAGCTGCTCAACTCTCCCAGTATGCTACCGGCTACCGCAACCCATCGCCAAAGACAACCGAAAAGATACAGCAAGGGTTGCATACTCTTGGACGCGAATTATGTCAGATTTCTCTTGTTTGATTTCACCCTCTGAGTTTCTGACAACCGGATAACCTGTAGGGTTAATTTTAGCATCGTTCATCCCTACATATCCGGCCGGAGCTGCCCCACTTGCGGGCGGCTCCTTTTTTTGCCAAAGCGATGCCGGGGCTCGGTGCGTCTGACTAATTTCTGAAAGTGGGGTCTGGCTCCTCAAATTTCACCGACACTTTACAGAAGCACCGGTTTCGGGAAAGGCTATAGATCGGCGAGGTGCCGAGGAACCACAAACGATAAACTTCAGATCCAAGCGATGGAACTTCTATATACAGTTCCCCATTATACAGTAATTCAAAGAAAGCATCTTTCCTGGCTTTGAAATCTGATGGCGATACTCCTTGTATTGTAAACTCCAAAGTTATCTGCCTACTGCCTACCCTTGCTGATGAAGCCAATATTTGCTTGCCGTGCAAAGCCCTCGAATCATTTTCTATCGGGGTTTTCAATGGGGCTGGGGCTCCCAAACTGCTAAGGAATTTATCACCCATTCTCACCCCATACACGGCGAGTGCATCCTCGCCATTTATAAACAAATCTGCCATTATATCATATCTTTAGTATTCTTCTCTATTTTTGCAAGACTATCTTTCATGCTATTTATCGGCTTGATGATAGCGCTTGTGTTTTCTCGTATCTGCTGCAATTCAAGGAAGCTCTCTGCCAGTATCCGCCGAGAATCTACGTGAACAGTGTATGCCACTGCCTGCTGAGCAATCAGCTCCTCTATCCGTGTGCTTGTGAGCTCTGCAATAGAGAGTCCCTCAGATTCATCGGCAACTCTTGTCAGCAGTTGATTTCGCTCCACATCAAGCGCCTCTATACGATAAAGGGCGTCCTGCATAGCCGTGGCTCTGCCTACAATCTCTGTGCCGGTGTCCTCAGACAATTGAGTTGAGTAACCTCCGGTGGCAGATTGGCTTTCAGTTGTACCGCCCCATCCAAACGCAGATTTAAGCGCGTCTCTTTCGGTAAGTGCCTCATCAACAATTCGGTCGTAATCTTGTTTGAGGGCATCGCGCTCAGCCGCTGATAACGCGCCGTCTCGCATAGCAGATGTGAAATTAGCATACCATTTTTTCAAGCTCTCAGTATATTTTTCATCCATCATCGAGTTGACAATGGCCTGTTGTAACTTTTTCTCAAAGTCACCGACAAAATCATCGCGGTCGCTCTCCATATCGAGCAGCATACTTTTGAATTCATCCTTTACAGAATCAAATGTTGTGTCGGTCAACTTTTCGGCATAGGCATCCTCAATCTCCTTCAGTTGGTCTGGCAAGGAGATATATTCCTCCATATACTCAGTGGCATCTTTATAGCCCTGACTGAGGTACTGACAGATTTCATACCATAGGTCAGGCACTTCGTCTGCCACTTTTTTCATGTCAGAGGCACTCAGGCTGAGGAAACTCTCGATAACTTTATATTTACTATTCCAGTTCGCGTTAAAAAAATTAAGCCCCCTGCTCCATTCATCCTCCTTTCCTACAATTTGAGCCACCTTGCGCCACTGGGTAGATGTTGTGTTCTTGCCAAGCAGATATTCTCCGCTGGAATGGCCTCCATTACCGAAGAAGTTATCTTTCTTACGGTTTTTGGCACTGCGCAAAATCTGTTCGGCAAGGTTGCTCTCTTTTGTCTGAAGAAAATCCTTTTGTGTATCGAGCACATTACCGGCTGACGCAATAGAGGCTTTCTCCATTGTGTCGTTAAGCCGGTCAAGGGATTTTTGCAGTTTTTCATTGGAGGCCGTGAGCTTCTCCATATCCTTTTTATAGTTCTTGTCACTCTCCCTCGACCCGAACCATGATGAGAAGCCGCCGAATGTGAGCGCGTTGAAAATCCCTTTGATGCCTTTCATCAATGACTCACCAATCTGCATGATAAATTTTCCTTTCAGTATATTCTCCAGTATGCCGCTCACAGCACCGAGAACACTATCTATCATTGATGAAATGAGCGGACCGATACCGTCCTTCAATACGTCAAGGATGGAAAGTACCGCGGATATTATTGCACCAATTGTACCAGCGCTTGACAACGCTTCGGAGAGGGAACCGACTGCATTATTTACTTTCTCTCCAAGATTGAGCTCGGACAGCCCATTTAGAGTCTTCTGTAATCCGGAGAAAGCGCCTGAAAGAGTACCGCTTGCAAAATCCTGTAATCCGGACGCAACGCCGTTAAGCCCCTTTATGGTTGCGGCGGATGACTCAGATAGGTCACGCCCCATATTCTCAACATCCGTATTAGCTTGGTTTAAAGCAGTTGTAGCACTGTTGGCCAAGTTCTCGGCCATCTCCAGCTCAATTTTTGCTTTTTGTTGCTCAGCCGCAATGCCGCTCTTTACGGCCTCCTCATAACGAGTTTTAGCTTCTGTCAGACGATTTTGCGCTACAATATCATCCTGCGCTGCTTTCTGTGCTCTGTTGACAGCCTCGCCAAATTTCTCCATTTTTTCAGCAATGGAGCTGAAATTCAGAGTGCCTGCGTTATCACCGGGCAATTGCTGCTGAATGCGGTCAATCGCCTCATATATCAGTTTTTTATCCTCTGCAGAGGACGATTTGAATTTGTCGGTCTTGGTGTAGTCTTTAAGCTCTGAGAGAGTCTCTTTGAGCTGAGACTGAAGCATACCGGTGAAACCGCCGAACACAGCCTGCCAATCAATATTCTGTTGCAAAGCAACCATATCGACAGAGTGTATAGCTTTATTGCGCTCTTTTTGTAGAGATAGCTTCTCGCCCTCAGACTGGGCCTTACGAATTTTCTCGGCATATTCCTCGGCAATAGCAAGCTTTTGCTGCTGGAATGTGCCATACTCTTTAAGGTAGTCACGCATTGCCGCAGCCTCCTCCTTAACCAGCGCGGATGTACTTTTATTCCGCTGCTCAGCCGCAAGCGACTCGGCATTGGCCAAAGCAGAGGATTGCTCTTTTGTAAGGCCGGACTCATCCACATCCTTAACCTTAGCCTCCTTGTTAGCTTTAGCCCAATCCTCGCGCTGCTTTTTTATAGCGCGCATCCGGTCGTTATACTCTTGCTCGATTACTTTCAGCCGCTTTGCGCGGCCATCTTCGAGGAGCTCAGTCTGCGCAGATTGAGTTTTCGCCTCATACTCCTCCAGATCGCGAGCCAGTTTCTTTCGCGCTGCCGCCTCTTTCTCTGATTGTTTCTGAGCCTTGGCACCCTCCTTGTCGGTGCTTGGCTTATATTTGTCATATTCTTTTTTGGCCGCATCGGCTGCATCTTTCAGCTCTTTGGCCTTTTTCTCAAATTCGTCTTTCTGAAGCTCATTGCCCTTGTTGGTAACAAAGTCATTATACGCTTTAGTAGCACTCTCGTAGGCTTTCTTTAGCTCAGATACAATGGCCGACGACGACTTGCCTTTGGTCTTGCGGCGAGTCTGCTCTTCCTGAAGCCTTGTCTTCATGGCTTCAAGTTCCTTAATTGTGTATGTCCCCTCAAGAGCTCCGCCATTTATCTTGCCGACACCATTATCTACATCAGAGAGCACGAGCTTTCCTATAAGATTATTTATCGCCGTCAGTTGGGCAGAGATTTCAGAATCGCTAACCTTATATTCAGCAGCCCCATTTGGGCCCTCGGATTTTTCAGAAAGACCAAGTATGTATTTGTCCTGCTCATTTTTGCGCAGCTGCTTTTCAAGCTCAGCTTGTTTCTTAACTAAAATTTGATATTCTGCAGTTTCTTCCCTCGTTAAGCCTAATTCCTTTGTTACAGTTTTTCTCTCATGGCTTAGTGATGAGTCATCCCAAACAAGCGCACTATCAGTAATCTTAGTATGCTTTTTTGTTTGGAGAGCATTAATCCTATCCTGCACCGATTTAAGTTCATTCTCCGGCTTTGAAATAGAGCTTGCCCCATCTAATTCAGCAATCTCCTTTTTTATCTTCGCGATATTCTTCAGTTTATCAAGCTCAGTATCATATTTGGCGAAGATATCAGGATATTTCTTTTCAAGCTGGTACAAAGCCTCACGTCGAATGTCCGTAGATGCTGCCTCATTGCCGGCCACCGAACAGAGCTCATCAATACGGCGTTTGTGCTCCTCCTCAGCTTCTATAACCCCTTTGAGTGTATTCTGATAGTTTTCTTCCGCCTCACGGAGCAACTCTGTCTCATTCTTCATACTCGCAAGGGCGACTATCAGCCCACCGATAGCGGCGGCTGCGAGGACATATGGGTTGCTAAGCATAGTTGCATTGAGAAGTTTCTGCGCCTTTTCTACGAGGAGCAACCGATTGTAATGAACAACCTCGGCTGCTGTCCATCCTTTGGTCGCAGTGGCGGCCACTATGCAGGCGGTTTTATACACCCCATAAGCTGCCACAAGCCCTAATAGTGTGCGCCCTACCCTTTCATAGCTTTCAACAAGGTCTGAAACCACACCAAGAGTGCCGTTAATAATACCTTCGGAGCTCTGACCAATTTCATTGAACATAGTATCAATGGCATCGCCGATATTTGATATTTGTCCGGTGATTGTTGCTGACTGAGCTTCCATCAGGCCACCAAAGGTACTGCCGGCATTTGTCATCGACATTATAGCCTGCTTGAACTCATCAGCGCCAACCTTACCGGCAGTGACGAGCTCGCCAACCTTATCCTTTGTCACTCCAAACTGTTTGGCAAGTTCTTCGGCCAGAGGAATGCCCCTACCCATAAACTGGCGTAAGTCCTGAGTGTACATTCGCCCCTGAGTCATTGTTGTGCCATACAGATAAACGAGGTCTCCCAATGGCAAAGATAGCCCGGCAGCAATGTCACCGAGCCTGATGAGCGTGTCGTTCACCTCGCCTGCGGCGATGCCATAAGCAAGAAGTTGCTTAGCCCCATCGGCCACACCCTTAAGGTCAAAAGGCGTAATGGCAGCGGTCTTAGTCAATTGTTGCATTAGAGACGCTGCTGCGCTCTCATCCTGAAGCATAGTTTTGAACGACACCTCAAGCTGCTGAAATTCACCGCGCGTAGAGACTATTTGTGAGCACACCTCTTTTAGCCCGACTCCAATGCCTACAATTCCCAGAGCCTCCTTAGCCATGCCCTTGATAGAATCTTTAAACGCCTCTACCTCCTCCGTCGAAGCCCCCGACTCCTTTTGAAGCGACTTATATTCATCCGTCAGTTGCTTTACCGAGAGTCTGGCTCTTGCCTGCTCTTGAGTGAGGTTAAACATCTTGTCTTTCTCTTCGGCGAGGTAAGCGTTATATTCCTTTATCAACTCATTCAAACGCTGAGCCTCGGAAGCAGATCCCCCTGTAGGATTACCTTTTGATGCGGTCATCAGCTCTTTATATCTTGCCGTTGCATCCCGCAGCATCTTCTGCAAGTCATGGATATTTTGCTTCTGATTTATTATAGAATCAGTCAAGGAATTGACAGTCTTAGAGGCTGAAGAAATTTTACTCTTAAAACTATCCTCTATTTCAGCGCCTGCAATAGCCGCCGATGAGGTCAGCGCGGAAAACTCACTCTTTGCCGCCGCCAGCTTTGTTTCTATTTTGCTGATAGCCGAAGCCGGAGCCTCAGGACTAAGAGATGTGAGAGATTGTTCGAGCTTGTTTATCTCCTCACGAAGTTTTATTACTTTATCATAGTCCGCCTGGACTTCAAATTTCAATAATGGCATACTTTTGTTTTTTAGACAAAAATACGCCTAAAGAAAGTGCCTTACAGCCCCGCATTGGGATTACTTCGTGACGATACAGAGAACAGTCATAAAATAATCACTTTCATAGCTCCATCGCACGGACTATTTGGTCGATTATTCTCTCAGCCTCCTCCTTGAAATTTCGATAATGATTGTAATAGAAAAACGCATCCGCCCAATTGTTAGAGATGGAAGACTCCGACTTTACTCCAAGAGCCCTGCCAAGTTCTGCCCTCAACCGCCTCGGCATCGAGCCTCCAAGCATCATCAGCGGGGCAAACAAAAACACTGCAACAAAGATAAATTTTTTTCGATTGGCGACTACCGCCCACGAGCCACCGGAGCATGAAGCCCCAGTGAGATTCTCATACAACGCAAGCACCTTTGGAATGTCGCTGTAATCCTGTAGCAATGGTGCAGAAAGCCGCTTTTCCATTGCACTGAGCTCAGCAATTTCCGCTCTTAGAGATTTAATAGTGTTAATTGTTTCAAAGAACATAATTGTAAAATCACCAATTCAATTGCAAATATACCACTTTTTGAAATATTAAACAAAAAGCATAACTTTGCCACAAGAAAATATGGTCTCCAAATGAGGTTCAGCATTCCTGCTGGTTCTAAAGAACAAAAGCTGAAGTGATGGGACTCGGCACACAATATGTTATACCGAATCGCTTTGTGTACTTTTTTGTATAAAACATTAGCCCTAATCACACTATACTATTATAAATAAGTCAATTACAACAGCCACCATATTCCCCACGGGAATACTGAGCGGCTCCCGAGCCGCTTTTTTTATTTAAATAAGAATCAGATAATTGGGACTCTAATACGGCTTGTGCCGCTTTTGTGCGACACGGAGGCGTTAAAGGAGTCTGTGAACACCTTGAGCCATGACAACGGGCACAATGATATGGAGTAAGATATGAACGAATTACAGACAATCCAGAGCAAAATCTATGAGATACGAGGCCAAAAGGTGATGCTCGACCGAGACCTCGCAGAGTTGTACGGAGTGGAAACATCTCAATTGAAAAGAGCCGTCCGAAGAAACATTGGCCGATTCGAGGGCGATGACTTTATGTTTGAACTTACCAAAGACGAGCTTTCAAGGTGCCAAATTGGCATCTTGAAGGGCGGCCGTGGAAGCAATGTCAAATATTTGCCTTTTGCTTTCACTGAGTTAGGTGTTGCTATGCTTTCAAGTGTGCTGCGCAGCGAGACTGCTATCGAAATCAACCGCGGCATAATGCGGGCGTTTGTCACCATTCGGCAGATGATTACCGACAATTCGCCACTCAAACGGCTGTCAACACTCGAAAAGAACTTTGAGGAACTGAAGCAAGATCTTGAAGATATTTTTGCCGATTATAATGACATAAACGAGGATACCCGCGCTCAGATTGAGGCCATCAACACAACCCTTGCCGAGCTTCAAGCGAAGCCGGAAACGCCAAAGAGGCCACGAGTGGGCTTCAATATAGATACGGCCACGGAGTGACATCTCTATAAAAAATATTCCTTAGGCTTTTCCATTAGATAATAGTCGGCTTATTTCAGATGGCTACGCTCCTTATTTTCTATCTTCTGCAATGTGGGTGAGGTTGATGAGGAGCTTCTCCATGCATTAACCAATTTTATTTTTGTTTAATATTGATGGGCATGCGTTTTGCACCGACAGATTAGTATATTTGCATTATTAATCCGTAAATAGCTTAGATATGAAGTTTTGGAATATTGTAAAGGATTGGATGGTATTCAGCTTTTTCTACAATCTTTTTTTCGGGAACAACAATAATAAGTCGTCCGATTTCAGTTCCGGCAATTGCAATCAGGTCAACCGTGACACGTATGTTGCTGATGATATGGATTATAGCTATCACTACGATGATGATTTTCCCGACCGCCGGCATTCCTCTTATAGCGATGACTATGATTACGACTGCAATTATGACTATCATGACTACGGACATAGTTTTGATGATGATGACTTTGACGGGCCGCTGAACGGTTTTGACGATTGCGACTGGTAATATTATCAAACGCCCTCTAATCTCCACCGACGATATTATGACTATTCAACTGTTTGGAGCAGATATACGTACAGAGCTTGAACTCCCATACGCCGATAACGGCATAATAGCAGGATTTCCAAGTCCGGCGCAGGACTATATGTCCGAAACGATTGATCTTAACCGCGATCTCATCAAGCATCCGGCCTCTACTTTCTATGGCCGCGTGGTTGGTGATTCAATGAGCGGTGAGGGTATTACCGAGGGAGATATTCTTGTGATTGATAAATCCATCGAGCCTCGTAACGGAGATCTGGCAGTATGCTGCCTTGACGGCGAATTCACTCTCAAGCGCCTGCGTTTCGGCAAATCGAACAACAAGCTTTGGCTGATGCCTTCAAATCCCAGATACTCCCCTATAGAGGTGTCCGGATCTGACAATTTTTCCGTGTGGGGCATTGTGCTCTATACCATAAAGGCCAACCGGCGCCGACGTTTATAATGCCAAGCAGCAGATGGTTGCCCTTGCAGATTGCAACAACTTTTTTGTGAGTTGTGAAAGAGTGTTCAGACCTGAGCTTGCCAACAAGCCGGTTATTGTTTTGAGCAATAATGATGGCTGTGCCGTAGCTCTGTCTAACGAAGCAAAAGCTCTCGGCTTCAAGCGGGGCGACCCGTATTTCAAAATCAAAGAGCGGGCTGAGGCCGGCGGTGCGGTTGTGTTCTCCGGCAACCACCGGCTGTATGGCGATATGTCTGCCCGGGTGATGACAACTTTGCGCGCCCTGTCATCGGATATTGAGGTATATTCGGTGGACGAGGCATTCATTTATTTTCCGGAAAACATCGGCGATATTGCCGACTATGCACGATATGTGGTAGCTAAAATAAGGCGCGACACAGGCATACCGGTATCCATTGGCGTAGCCCCCACCAAAACGCTTGCCAAGATAGCCTCTCATTTTGCCAAGAAATATCCGGGCTATGGAGGAGCCTGCCTCATAGACACCCCCGAGAAAGCGGCTAAAGCCATGTCCATGACAGACGTAGGCAGTGTGTGGGGTATAGGCCGACGGCTTGTCAAACGGTTGAGGATATGTGGAATCAATACGGCTCTTGACCTGGCGCAGCTGCCGCAAAACCGTATTGAGCAGCTGTTTAATATTACAGGAGTGCGCACATGGCGCGAGCTGAACGGAGAGCCTTGCATATCGCAGGAACTCACCTCTCCGCAGCGCAAGACAATAACCTCCTCGCGCTCGTTTGCAAAAGAGCTCTATTCAATAGAAGAGCTTCACCAAGCCTTTGCCGGATTTGCTTCCATTGCCGCGCGAAAACTGCGCGAACACCGCGAATATGCGCTCGAGGTGGAGGCTTTTATAGCGACAAACAGGTTCAAGGAGCTGACTCCCCAATATTTCAATGCTACGAGAGAAAAGCTGCCGGACAGCACCGACAGCACATCGGCCATCCTAAAGGCCGCCCTGGTGGCACTGCAAAAAATATATCGTCCGGGATTAGGTTTCAAAAGAGCGGGAATCACGATAACGCGCATTGCCCACTCTCCGCAACCCAATATTTTTTCCGACACCGCCAAAATGGAAAAGATGTCACGCCTGATGCACACCGTGGATTCCATCAACTACAATCTCGGCGCTCAGAACAGCGTGAAGATAGCCTCAATGGGCGATGGACTTACAGAGCTCACCAGAAAGGAACATTCATCGCGCCTCTTCTCCACCCGGCTTGCAGATATCATAGAGGTACACGCCAAATAGCTGCACAATAATCGTACCTTCTACGCCTCCTGATGGTGGAAGATGGCTGACAGCCGCTGCTCAAGGTCGGCTGATGACAGCCTGGTGGTGAGCACTCCGCGATATGCCACGGAGATGCCGCCGGTTTCCTCCGACACAACTATTGCGAAAGCATCAGTGGCCTGACTGATACCCAACGCGCTGCGGTGGCGCAGGCCAAGGGCGCGGGGCACATTGCGGTCATGGCTCACCGGCAATATGCAGCCGGCTGACACAATCTTGTCTCCGGCAATAATCATGGCCCCGTCGTGCAAAGGCGAGTTCTTGAAAAAAATATTCTCGATAAGCCGTGAATTGATGCGCGCGTCAATTATATCGCCGGACTTCTCGTAAGCGTCAAGCGATATATCATTCTGGATAACAATAAGGGCTCCGGTCTTGGACTTGGACATATTCATGCATGCGTACACGATGGGAAGTACATACTGACGCGCGTTATCCTCATGCTCGCCGCGCGAATGATGAAACAGTTTCTTCAGAAAGCGCCATCGCTTGTGGTCGCCAAGCTCCACCAGAAAGCGCTTTATCTGGTCCTGAAACAATATCACGAGCACAAGAAGACCGATACTCATGAATTTGTCAAGAATAGTGCCTATCAGTTTCATCTCCAGAATCTGCGAGGCAAACACCCACACAACGATAAAGGCCAGCACTCCGAAAAATATATTGATTGTGCCGCTCTCCTTCATTATCCTGTAAAGATAAAAAAGCAGCAGGGCGGCAATCGCTATGTCAAGCGCGTCTCTAAGTCCGAATCCATCCATGGCTCACTTTTCATTAAGTAGATTGAAAACCCCGGCAGTCTGCCGCGCCGCCTCGACATCGTGCACTCTTATTATCGAGGCACCGCCTATAAGCGCCGCCATGTTCGCCGCCACTGTTGCCGGCAAAGCCTCTTCGGCAGTGAGGCCGAGCGGCCTTGTGAGCATCGACTTGCGCGAGAGCCCTATCAGAACCGGGAGCTTGAAAGTGTCGGCAAGCAGCGGTATGTTGCGAAGCAGCTCATAGTTCTGCTCCACGCTCTTTGCAAACCCCAGCCCGGGGTCTATGATTATATCGCATATGCCTGCATCCGTTGCTTTGGTAAGCCGGGCTGACAGTTCCTTCATCACCCCGGCGGTGACACCCTCCGGATAATCGCACATAGCGCTCATTGTTGCCGGAGTGCCCCGCATGTGCATCAGTATATATGGCACCCTGAGGGCGGCCACCGCAGCTATCATACTGTCATCAAGCAAGCCGCCGGAAATATCATTCACAATATCTGCGCCACACTCCTCAACTGCCATCTTTGCCACCTCGGAGCGGAAGGTGTCCACCGACACCGGCACATCGGGCACCGCCGAGCGAATCTCCCTCATGGCCGCGCGCAGCCTGCCACATTCCTCTTCCACACTCACGTCAGCCGCTCCGGGGCGCGACGAATACGCCCCTACATCGAGCATGGCGGCACCATGCTCCACCATCCTGACAGCCGTGGCGGCAATATCTGCAATCTGCTTTCTTGAAGAGGAATAGAAGGAATCGGGAGTGGCGTTTATAATGCCCATGACCACCGGATGATCATAGCTCCGCAACTCCCCTCTTATATTTAATGTGAATGGTACCACTTTTTGTTGTCTTGTAAAGTTAAATTGCGAAATTAATCATTCTTTGCGGTAATTTCAAACTATTTTTAGTAATTTCGCACACTGAATGAACATTTGTGCATAAAAGCCAATGGTATTAAAGACACGAGAGAAGCTTATTGAAGTCGCCCGCCAGCTCTTTGCCCACAAAGGTGTTGAGAACACTACGATGAACGACATCGCAGCCGCATCGGACAAAGGCCGGCGCACTATCTACACATACTTCAAGAACAAGCGCGAGATTTACAATGCCGTGATTGAGCGCGAAAGCGACAACATTGTCGAAAAGCTCCGCGAAGTGCAGCTTTCAAACCTTCCACCGGCCGAGAAGCTGCGCATGGGACTGATGCGGCGCTTCGAAATCGTGTCACGGCTATCTTCGAAGCAGGATTCCCTGCGCACCCTTTTCATCCGCGACCTCCGCAGGATAGAGCGGATAAGAAAACTCGCCGGCGCAAAAGAATCGGAGATTCTCAACGCAATACTAACAGAAGGGGTGAAAGCCGGTGTGTTTGATGCCGCCCAGGCTCTCAGGCTGCCGGCACTGACAACGCTGCTGTTTCAAGGCACCGACTATTTCAACCTCAAGGAAGACTCCGATGAAAAAGCCAACACAGTGATGTTCATCAACGACTCAATCGAATATATTGTAAACGGTATTCTGACCAAACAACAAACGTCATAAAAAACGAATAAAATGAAATTACTCGAAGGAAAAACTGCCCTCATAACAGGAGCGGCACGCGGCATCGGCAAAGCACTCGCAGTGCGCTTTGCTAAAGAAGGTGCGAACATAGCGTTCACAGACCTTGTCATTGACGAAAACGGCAAAGCTACCGAAGACGAGATTGCCGCTCTCGGAGTAAAAGTAAAAGGCTACGCCTCAAACGCCGCCGACTTTGAACAGACAAAGCAGGTTGTAGACCAGGTGAAGGAAGACTTCGGCAGCATCGATATCCTTGTCAACAACGCAGGCATAACAAAAGACGGCCTCATGATGCGCATGACCGAGCAGCAGTGGGACGCTGTCATCAACGTCAACCTCAAGAGCGCGTTCAACTTCATCCACGCTGTTCTGCCCATCATGATGCGCCAGCGCTCCGGCAGCATCATCAACATGGCATCTGTGGTAGGTGTGCACGGCAACGCCGGTCAGAGCAACTACGCCGCCTCAAAGGCCGGACTTGTGGCTCTTGCCAAGAGCATCGCACAGGAGGTGGGCTCCCGCGGCATCCGCGCCAACGCAATCGCACCCGGATTCATCGAAACAGCCATGACAGCAGCCCTGCCCGACAACATCCGTGAGGAATGGGTGCAGAAAATTCCCCTGCGTCGCGGAGGCAAACCCGAGGACATCGCCGATGTTGCAACATTCCTCGCTTCAGACATGTCAAGCTACGTCACAGGCCAGGTTATACAGGTTGACGGCGGCATGAACATGTAAGCGGCATACGCCTTATTAACGCTTTTTAATCTCACACCAAGCAGTTTACTTGGTGTGAGATTTGTTTTTTGTCCCAACAGTGCGTAACTTTGAAAAAAATTTCTTAACACCGAATGTTAAACTACAATACCCAGCAGAAACGACTCGTACTCCCCGAGTACGGCCGCAATATACAGCAGATGGTTGACCACTGCCTCACAATCGAAGACCGGGAGGAGCGCACCCTCTGCGCCCACACCATCGTGACTACAATGGCTAACCTCTTTCCCGAGCTCAAGGAGGGTGAGGACAATCAGCGCAAGCTTTGGGACCATCTCGCCATCATGTCCGGCTTCAAACTCGATATCGACTACCCGTTTGAAGTAATACAGTCCGACAAACTCACTACCGCACCCGACAAAGTGCCCTACACCATCCACAGCATCCGCTACCGCCACTATGGCAAAAGCATCGAGCGCCTTATAGAAAAAGCATCGGCTATGGAAGAGGGCGAGGAGCGCACCGAGCTGTGCCGGCTGATTGCAAACCACATGAAGAAGCTGCTTCTTGTTGTCAACAAAGACGGGGTTGAGGATGCGAAAGTGTTCAAAGACCTCGCCGAGATGTCGCATGGTGCAATCCAGCTCAACGAGGAGACAACACGCCTGCACGAATTCAAGGTGGCTCCCGGGCAGACAAACGGCAAAAAGAAAAAGAAAAAATAGTGATACACCGCAGCGAGATAACACCGATAGGTCAATTCCTGAAGCCGCACGGCATCAAGGGAGAGATATCAGCCCAGCTCGACATCGACATATCCGGGCTTGAGGAACTGTCGTGCATAATATGCGACATGGAGGGTATTCCCGTGCCCTTCTTCATTGCCTCATTCCGTCCCAAGGGCTCCGAGACAGCATTGCTCACCATTGACGGAGTGACCGACGAATCCGAGGCGGCAACATTCTCCGGCAAAACAATCTACGCCAGAAGCAGCGAGATTCAGGACGACACCGACACTGACGGCATGTATGTCAGCGACATGGAAGGCTTCTCCATCATCGACCAGAATGGTGACAATATCGGCACAATTTCCGACATTGACGATTCTACCGCAAACATCCTTTTCATAGTCTCAGCCCCGGACGGAAAAACAATATATGTTCCCGCGGCCGAAGACCTTATCACAAACCTTGACCTTACGGAACGCACCATATCCATGGCCCTTCCCGAAGGCCTTTTAGACACCTGATTATGAGCGAATTTGACGAGAACGCCGCTGTTGCGGCTATAAAAAACGCACTCGGCGACAGGGCTGCAAAGTACAGCGATGACCAGATACTCAATGTCATTGACATGATATGGGATTTCTATGAGGAGAACGGCCTGCTGGACATTGACTGCGACGAGGAGATTGAAGAAAACGCCCTTTTTGACGACCTGCTCGGCTACACCGGCCGTATGCTGAAAAAAGACAAGCATTCCGGCATTGACCCCGATGATATCGAAGATATTGTAAGAGCTGAAATTGCATACGAAAGCACTATTGACCCCCTCGCCGACTGACCGATATGAATAAAATACTTTCCTCTCTGGTTATCTGCGCCGGCTCATTCCTGTGTGTCGCCAACGCCTCAGCGCAATCCTACACCGACCCCTACAAAGGCTACTCCGAGGAAACATACATGGATATGGACTTCGAGCCCAATCTGGCGACACCGGTTGTAGGAGCAAAAGAAAAACCGGCTGTCAGGAAAACCATACTCAAAACAGCCAACTCTCTTAAAAGCAAATATACCGTTGACCTCATGCGCGAGGATGAAGTGTTTGTTGTCAGCATCCCGACCGATGACCTTTTTCTGCCTAACGACACCCTTCTCAACAGCAGAGCTTCAAAAATTCTCAGCGGCGTGACAGCTCCCATGGCCGATCCCATGGCCTACAAAATAGTGCTTGCTATGCACACAGATGACACCGGTTCAGAGACTTATCGCGAAAACCTCTCCACAGCCCGCCTCAATTCTGTATACGACTGGTTCATGGGGCAGATTGATTCGGGAAATCTCAATGAAAAGCTGCTGATAATACCCTTTGCAATGGGTGGCATCATGCCGGTGGCATCGAACGACACCCGCGAGCACCGCCGCGAAAACCGGCGTCTCGAAATCTATTTCATTCCCGGGCCATCCATTATCAAAGCTGCCCATAAAGCCAAATAACGATATTTGCCAAATATTGCGTAATTTTGCACCACCAACCACAAGAAATTTTTAAAGACTTCATAAATGGCTAAAGAACTTAAAGACCTCACAAAACGCGCTGACGACTACTCCCAGTGGTACAACGAGCTCGTTGTCAAAGCCGACCTCGCTGAGCAGTCTCCCGTGAGAGGCTGCATGGTTATCAAACCCTACGGCTACGCTATTTGGGAAAAAATGCAGCAGACTCTTGACAAAATGTTCAAGGAAACCGGCGTGCAGAACGCCTACTTTCCCCTGCTCATCCCTAAGTCGTTCCTGTGTCGCGAAGCAGAGCATGTTGAAGGCTTCGCAAAAGAGTGTGCTGTGGTGACCCACTACCGTCTCAAAAACGACCCCTCCGGCAAGGGTGTGATTGTTGACCCCGATGCGCGCCTTGAAGAGGAGCTTATCATCCGTCCTACATCCGAAACCATCATTTGGGGAACATACAAGAACTGGATACACAGCTACCGCGACCTGCCCCTGCTCATCAACCAGTGGGCCAATGTGATGCGCTGGGAAATGAGAACCCGAATGTTTCTGCGCACAGCCGAATTCCTTTGGCAGGAGGGTCACTGCGCCCATGCAACCGCCGAGGAATCAGAGGCACGCACCGTGCAGATGATTAACCTCTACGCACGCTTTGCCGAAAAATACATGGCAATGCCTGTGATTAAAGGTGTGAAGAGCGCCAACGAGCGCTTTGCCGGAGCTCTCAACACGTATACCATCGAGGCAATGATGCAGGATGGCAAAGCTCTCCAGGCGGGAACATCCCACAACCTCGGACAGAATTTTGCAAAAGCCTTCGACGTGACATTTGTCAACAAAGACAACAAACCCGAGTTGGTGTGGGCCAACTCCTGGGGCGTTTCAACCCGACTCATGGGAGCCCTCATCATGACCCACTCCGACGACAACGGCCTTGTGCTCCCCCCTCACCTCGCGCCTATCCAGGTTGTTATAATACCTATATATAAGAATAACGAGCAGCGCGACCAGATTACCGCCCACATAGAGCCTATCCTTGTCAAGCTCCGCGAACTTGGCATCAGTGTGAAGTACGATGACGCTGACAACCGCCGTCCCGGCTTCAAATTCGCCGATTACGAGCTCAAGGGTGTGCCTGTGCGCCTTGCCATCGGTGCCAGAGATATCGAAAACGGCACTGTTGAGGTAATGCGTCGCGACACCCTCGAGAAATTCGAGGCACCCCTTGAAGGTATCGAAAGCCGCGTGCGCGACCTTCTTGAGGAGATTCAGGAAAACATCTTCCAAAAAGCTCTCACCCACCGTCAGGAGATGACCCGCACAGTCGACACCTACGAGGAATTCAAGGTTGAGATTGAAAAAGGCGGATTCATCCTTGCCCACTGGGACGGCACTGAGGAAACTGAACAGAAAATCAAGGAAGAGACAAAAGCCACAATCCGATGCATACCCCTTGACGGCGACACAACCCCCGGAGTGTGCATGGTCACCGGCAAACCCTCCAGACAGAGAGTTATCTTTGCCCGCAACTATTGATTTTAATACAACCACCATTTTTCCTGCGGCCTGCGCGCCGCAGGAAATTATATAAAACCTATTGAATGGACAGCAACTCATTTGTAAACCGCCTTTCAATGCAAAGCGGTCTTCCTGCAGAAGTAATTTCCGGCAAACTGGAATGCATGGCAAAAGTGCTAAAGGCTTACTGCACAAACCTTGATGCAGTGGCTGTGCCCGGATTCGGCACATTCACTCCGGTGAAAAACGACGAAAGAATAGTTTCCACCGGAGCCGGCAAAAGGATGCTGCTGCCTCCATCCATTGAGGTTACTTTCAAATCAAGTGTGGTATTAAGAAAATCGCTCGGAAAATGAATGCCAAGATTCCTTTGAAGAAATTCGCCGAACAGCTCGGTACTGAATTGCACATTCCGGCTGCGGAAGCTGAACAGTTTGTCAAAACCGTTTTTGAAAACATCAGCGAGGAGCTGAAAGCCGGCGGCAATGTGAGCATCAAGGACCTCGGCTCATTCAAGCTGTCATCTGATTCGGAAGATCCGGTGGTATTCACCCCTGCACAGTCATTTGCGTCCGATCTCAATGAACCGTTTGCCATGTTCACCCCTGTTGAGCTGGCCGATGAAGTAACCGAGGCAGACCTCAACGAGATAGCAACTCCCGAGCTCCCCGGGTCTGAGAAAGTAGAACCGGAAGAGAACGCGCAGCCGGCCATCAGCCCGGAGCCTCAACCTCAACCCATTATGGAGCAACCTGTTGAGATGCAACAGACAGAAACGGAACCGGTAGAGGCTGAGCCGCTTGCCTCCGGGCAGGAGCAGTTGCCCGAACCACAACAGGTTGTTACCCCCGTTGTTGTAGCGGAGCAGCCTGAACAGGAACCTGAACCTCAGCCCGAGCCTCAGCATGAACCCGCCCAACCGGCATCAGCCATCAGGGAATGGGAATATGAAGAGGAGGAGTATGTCACCGCGCCTGAGGAGCCCGAGACCAAGAGCCGGTTTGGAGCCGGATTTGTTGCCGGGCTCATTGTAGGGCTTGCAATAGGAGCCTTGGCATTGTGTATGTACGTGCTTTACTTCGTCAACAGCTCAGCCGATGAGGCTCCGACCGTGGAGGAGGAACTTGTGGAAACCGCCCCCATGCCGACATATCAGTAGGCTGTATACTTAAATTTAAATAAAAAATATCAATGCTTGTGAGCCGTTTTTAATCAACAGCCACCGGCATTATTTTAAAGAGAATCAGCAGATTAGGAGAGCATTCTTACTGCCGGTTCTCTTTAATTTATTTATTGTCAACCATTTAGGCCAATCAAAAGCATTAACTATAAATAGCTAAAATTAACGGTAAATGTTATATTGCCAATTGGTTATAATGTATAATTTTGTAGTGGATATGTAGCGCAACTTATTCAAGGCTACATTTGTTTTGTAAAAATAAACACTCACACATAATTCAACTTATGAGCGATACCGTAAATATCCGAGAACTCAACGACATTGTTGCTTCCAAAAGCGACTTTATCAATCTTGTGACCCGTGGAATGGATCAGGCCATCGTCGGTCAGAAACACCTTGTTGATTCGCTGCTGGTTGCCCTTCTGGCAAACGGCCATGTGCTGCTTGAGGGTGTGCCCGGTCTTGCAAAAACCCTTGCCATCAAAACTCTCGCACAAGTGATTGATGCCAAATTCAGCCGCATCCAGTTTACACCCGACCTGCTCCCTGCCGACGTTACCGGAACAATGGTATACAGTGTTCAGAAAGAGCAGTTCCAGATAAAGAAAGGTCCAATTTTCGCCAACTTCGTTCTTGCCGACGAAATCAACCGCGCCCCGGCAAAAGTGCAGAGCGCGCTGCTTGAGGCAATGCAGGAGCGTCAGGTGACAATCGGCGAAAAGACATTCCGCCTCGACGAGCCTTTCCTTGTGATGGCGACACAGAACCCCATCGAGCAGGAGGGTACATATCCGCTGCCCGAAGCGCAGGTTGACCGTTTCCTTCTCAAGGTTGTGATCGGCTACCCCACTAAAGAGGATGAAAAACTCATCATTCGCCAGAATATATCGCCCCGCCGTCAGGAAATACAGCCCCTGCTAAAGCCGGAGGAGGTTCTTGAAGCGCAGAGAATTGTTGAGAAAATATACCTTGACGAAAAGATTGAAAGATACATAGTGGACATCGTATTCGCCACACGCTACCCCGCCGACTACAATCTCAACGACCTCACAAACATCATTTCGTTCGGAGCGTCTCCCCGTGCGTCCATCAGCCTTGCCAAAGCAGCACGCTCATACGCATTCCTGCGTCAGAGAGGGTATGTTATCCCCGAGGATGTACGCGCCGTGTGCCACGATGTTCTACGCCACCGCATCGGCCTGTCATACGAAGCCGAGGCAAACAACATCACCACAGACGAAATCATCTCTGAAATTCTTGACAAGGTTGAAGTGCCCTGATTGTCAAGCAGCAATCCTATAATCTGACTGCAAATGGAAGCATCGGAACTACTAAAAAAAGTCAGGAAAATCGAGATAAAAACCCGAGGACTGTCGCAAAACATCTTTGCCGGTGAGTACCACACCGCCTTCAAAGGGCGCGGTATGACCTTCGCGGAGGTGCGCGAATACCAGTATGGTGATGATGTCAGGGATATCGACTGGAATGTCACCGCCCGCCACAACCACCCATACGTAAAGGTGTATGAGGAGGAGCGTGAACTCACGGTTATGCTTCTTGTGGATATGTCCGGCAGCCGCCTTTTCGGTGCTGTAGGCGAGGAGAAGCGCGAGATGATTGCCGAGGTAGCGGCGACCATTGCTTTCTCGGCAATTCAGAACAATGACAAAATCGGTGTGATTTTCTTCTCCGATAAAATCGAGAAGTTCATTCCGCCCAAAAAAGGACGCAAGCATATCCTCTTCATAATACGCGAGCTCCTCGACTTTACCCCGGAGAATAAAGGCACGGACATAGGTGCGGCTCTGCGCTACTTCACTGACGCGCTGAAAAAACGCACCACTTCCTTTATTATATCTGACTTCATCGACACCGGTGACTACTACACCGCCATGTCCGTGGCGTCAAACAAGCACGACCTTACCGGCATACAGATCTACGATAAGCGCGATGCCCAGATACCGAATGTCGGCCTGCTCAGAGTCAGGGACCTTGAGAGCGGCAGGGAGCAATGGATTGACACATCGCTCGCCTCTACCCGCAAGGTGCTTGGCAAATGGTGGTATGACCGTCAGCAAGCCATGACAGAGACTCTGCGGAGGTGTCGCGTCGATTCAACATCCATTGCCACCGATGAGGACTATGTCAAAGCCCTAATGGCTCTGTTCAGAAAAAGAGCCGCCCGCTAACCAGCTAACTATCAATATGCTCAGGACATCTAAATACATATTTCTGCTTTTAGCATCGTGCTTTGGAGCCTTTGCGCTCAAGGCAGCCCCGCAGAAGGTTGACATAAGAGTCACCCTTGACTCCGCATATATCATCATGGGTAAACAGACTCACCTGCATGTGGAGGTGTTGGGCAATATTGACGATAACGGAGGCATTCTGGTGCCCGACACATTGTGGCGCGATGTCGAGATAGCCTCTGTCAGCGAACCGGTTGTCAACGACCTCGGCAACGGCCGCAAGGAATTGCGTCAGGAAATCATATTGCAGGCATTTGACTCCGGACTCTATACCCTGCCACCTGTGATGTTTGTTCAGAACGGTGAGGTGTCGGAAAGCAACCGCCCGGCGCTTAAGGTTGTGCCTGTGGATGTGGACTCGCTCGCATCAATCCATGATTATGCGGATGTACAAACGCCCCCTCGCCACCTCTTCGATTTTCTGCCCGACTGGATGACAGACTACGGACTGTGGATTCTGCTTGCCCTGATTGTAATCGCGGCCGCTCTGTTTGTCTACCTCGCTTATATTCGCAAAGGCAAGCTGCCTCTGGTTCCCGCCAAAAAGCCCGTACCCCCGTACGAACTCGCTATCAGACAGCTCGATGCTCTCAAGGCAGCCCAGCTGTGCGAACGTGGCGAGGAGAAAGAATTCTACACCCGCCTCACAGATATCCTGCGCACATATCTTGACTCCCGCTTCGGCATAAACGCCATGGAGATGACATCTACACAGATTCTGCACGCCCTAAACGCGAATGAGGAAACCAAAGTGCCCCGCAAATACATGAGCGCGATTCTGGAAACCGCCGACTTTGTGAAATTTGCCAAGGTGCGCCCCCTGCCCGACGATAACGTCGCCGCTTTCCGCTCTGCCCTGCAGTTTGTCGAGGACACCAAACCGGCCGAGCCTGAAACAACCGATGACAAAGAGCCTGAAACAGATTCTAAAAAACAATGACCATGATGTTTGCCCACCCTTCATATCTGTGGTTTCTGCTGCTGCTGATTCCTTACGCCGCCTGGTATATTTTCAGGCGCAACAGAAACTATGCCTCGCTGTCGGTGTCAACCACCCTGCCATACGCCAAGCTCGGACGCCCGTTCAGAGCATACCTGCTTCACGGCCTGTTCCTTGTGAGGTGTGCAGCGATAGCCTGCCTGATTGTCATCCTTGCCCGCCCGCAGGTGCAGGACAGATGGAGTACATCAAACACAGAAGGCACCGATATCATAATTGCCCTCGACATATCCACCAGTATGCTTGCCCGCGACTTCAAGCCCGACCGGTTTGAGGCTGCTAAAAATGTTGCCGCGCAATTTGTCGCCGGTCGCGAGAACGATAATATTGGCGTTGTAATTTTTGCAGGCGAGAGCTTCACAGCCGTGCCTATGACCACAGACCGCTCACTGCTTGTCAATTATATTCACGACATAAAGATGGGTATGCTGCAGGACAACACCGCCATTGGCGACGGCCTTGCCACCTCCATCAACAGAATCAAGGATGGCAAAGCTAAGTCCAAAAGCATAATACTGCTCACAGACGGCTCGAACAACACCGGCAATGTTGCCCCCCTCACCGCCGCCGAAATCGCCAAGAAGCTCGGCATCAAGGTGTACACAATAGGCATCGGACGCAATGGCATGGCCCCCTACCCGACCGAAAACGCATTTGGCCGCATTGAATATGTCAATATGCCTGTGGTGATTGACGAAGCCACCTTGCAGAAGATAGCGGCCACCACCGGAGGCAAATATTTCCGTGCGACAGGCAACAATGTCCTTGCCGAAATTTTCGAGGAGATAGATTCTCTGGAAAAGAGTGTGCTCGATGTTAAGAATTATTCGCACACCGAGGACAACTACATGCTCTGGGCATGGCTCGCGCTCGGATTCATTGTCCTCGATCTCCTTGCCCGCAACACTGTGTTGCGCTCAATTCCCTAACAAACAGCTGAATAGATATGATAAGTTTCGCCAACCCTCATCTGTTATATCTTCTGATAGTGGTTCCTGTACTGGGACTGCTCTACGCGCTCGCCTGCTACCGCCGCAAACGGGCTCTTGAAAAATTCGGCAAACTGTCTGTGCTGCAGTCACTCATGCCTGATGCATCCAGATATATGGGATGGGTAAAGACCACACTTGCCCTATGCGCCCTCACCTTTATTATAATAGCACTGGCACGGCCTTACACCCCGTCTGACCAGCCAAAAAGTGACGATGAGCAGACGGCCCGCGGCATCGAGGTGATGCTCTGCGTGGATGTGTCCAACTCCATGCTTGCATCCTCAACTGACGATCCCGGAGGTGTGAGCCGCCTTCAGAGAGCGAAGTTTCTCCTTGAGCGTCTTATTGACAAGATGCACGACGACAAGGTGGGTCTTATCGTGTTTGCCGGAGATGCCTACACCCAGCTTCCTATAACATCCGACTATATTTCCGCCAAAATGTTTCTGAACGGTATAACAACCGACATGGTTCCCACACAGGGCACAGCTATCGGTGCGGCTCTCGATATGGCCATAAACTCTTTCACCCCAGAATCCGAGTTTCAGAAAGCGATTGTGCTTATCACTGACGGCGAGAACTTCGAGGACAATGCAACAGAGGTGGCGAAACGGGCCGCCGATGCCGGAATTGAGGTTGACGTTATAGGCATAGGCAGCGGAAAAGGAGCTCCTATACCCGTCAAGGCCGGTTTAAACGAATATATGAAGGATTATAACGGCAACGAGGTACGCACAGCCCTTAATGAGCAGATGGCAAGCGAGATAGCCAAGGCCGGCGATGGCATTTATGTGTCAGGAGCATCATCTGCCGCGGTAAGCGATATCGATTCCCAGCTCGACAAACTTGCCAAAACCGAGTATAAGCGCTCAGCAGCAGTGTCATCTGCCAACGAGCTGTTCCCCATCGCTGCCCTTATCGCCCTTATAATTCTTGTGATAGACGGTGTACTGTCATACAGTAAGCTGTCATGGCTGCGCGATATTAATTTCTTCACCAAGAAAGCTGACAATGAAAAACGCTAAAAAGATTATATCAACAATAGCTCTGAGCTCGCTGCTGGCCTCGATTCCGGCAGCCGCGGCCACATCGTCAAACGAAATGCCCACCACCAAGCAAGAGCGTAATTACATACGTCAGGGCAACAAGCTTTATGGCGAAAAAAGGTTTGCCGATGCTGAGGTTGCCTACCGCAAGGCTCTTGAAGCGCTGCCGGGATCCGAGATTGCGAAGTTCAATCTTGCAGCCGCTCTCATACGCCAGTCAGGCTCAGCCGATCCCAATTCAGGCAACAATCCGGTGAACACCGCCACCCAACTGCTGCAGGAAATCGCCGGCCAAAGCACCGATGCATACCTCGCCGGTAAGTCATTTTACAACCTCGGCAATCTGGCATTCAATTCCCAGGATTTTGGCAAAAGCATAGAGCTGTATAAAAACGCCCTGCGCAAGAATCCTGACGATGACAAGGCGCGTGAAAACCTCAGAATAGCCCAGCTGAAGCAACAGCAGCAAAATCAGGACCAGAATCAAGATCAGAACAAAGATCAGAATCAGGACCAGGAGCAGAATCAGGATCAGAACAAAGATCAGAACCAGGACCAGAATCAAGACCAGAACAAAGATCAGAACAAAGATCAGAATCAGAACCAGAACCAGGATAAAGATCAGAATAAACAGCAGCAGCCGCAAGGCAGCATAAGCGATGCCAACGCCGAGAAGATACTAAAGGCAATGGAAAATGAGGAGGCCGCCACACGCAAAAGAGTGGAGGCCGAGAAGAAGAAAGCGGATGCTGCACGCCGTAAAAAAATCACTAACCCGTGGTAATTATGAAAAAACTGACTTTCATATTCATCGCTTTGGCATTGGCTATGGGAGCGGCAGCGCAGGTGTCGTTCAAAGTAAACGCTCCTCGGAGCGTGCAGGCCGGCGAGCGTTTTGCAGTAACATACATACTGCGCAACGCCGAAGAGGCTCCCTCACAGCCAAAAATACCGCAGACTCCGGGGCTTACACTGCTGTATGGACCGTCAACCTCCACCAGCGTCAGTCAGGTTGTCACCAACGGCCGCATGGAGTCGTCGTCACGAATCGAATACACTTACTTTTACAAAGCCGACAATCCCGGCAAGTACACCATAGGCGAGGCATCGGTAAGTGTGAACGGCAAGAAATACACTACCGAGCCGGCGACCATTACGATTGTCGCAGGGTCGTACTCCAACCGTCAGCAGCCTGCGCAGGGCAGCTCCCGGCCTAATCAGCAGCCGGTTGACATATACGATGTCGATACCCAGAGCGCCGACCGACCGGTTGAATCAAACGATGTGTTTGTACGAATAATACTCTCAAAGCCATCAGCTTACGAGCAGGAAGCGATAGAGTGTACAATAAAACTTTACACAAAATACCAGATATCATCCTTCTTCCCCACACTCCAGCCGAGCTTCGACGGCTTCCTTATCCAGGAGCTCGACCTGCAGCCAACGCTCAATGAGGAGGAAGAATACCGCGGCTCGCGGTATATGACCGCCGTGCTGAAAAAGTGCATAATCTTTCCTCAGAAGTCAGGAAAGCTCACAATCAATTCCGGCAACTATGATATAAAGGTTGTGCAGTACAACAACGTGAACATGGGCTTCTTCACCGTGCGCGACCCTCAGGAAAAAGAGATAAAGGTGAAGTCAAACTCCGCCTCTGTGGATGTAAAGCCTCTCCCCTTCCCCCAGCCCGACGGATTTAACGGCGCTGTGGGCACCTTTACCGCCGACAGCCGTCTTGTTGGCAGCAGCTTCCGCACCAACGATGCCGCTACTCTGATATATACCATCAAAGGCACCGGAAATATCAAATATCTGAAAGAGCCGGTCATTGACTTTCCCGATGAGTTTGAGCAGTACACACCCAAGAGTGATATCCAGGCTCAGGTCAACGGTCAGAATGTCAGCGGCACAATGACTGTCGAGTATACCTTTGTGCCGCAAAGTGTAGGCGACTTCAAGATAGGCGGCAACAAATTCGTGTATTTCAATCCAGCTACCAAAGAATATGTTACCATCGACACCCCTTCGTACAATATCAAGGTGTCGAAAGGTGCAGGGTCGTCGGTGTCAGACTCAGAACGCAAGGATATCGAAGCCAAGAACACCGATATACTCCATATACATACCGGCGCCAAAAATCCTTCCCTGAGCCATACTCTTGTGATAGAGAAATGGTGGTACTGGCTTCTGTACCTGATTGCCGGCGGAGCACTTGCCTGCGCGGGCGCCATGTATTCGAGAAATCTCCGCCGCTCTTCCGACATCACCGGAACACGTATTGCCAAGGCCAACAAGATTGCAAAACGCAGGCTCCGCGCCGCCGAAAAATTTGCGGCAGCAGGCGCCGATGACAAATTCCATGAGGAGATGCTCCGCGCCCTGTGGGGCTACATAGGTGACAAACTGTCAATACCCGCTTCGCAGCTCACCCGGCAGAATGTGTCGGAAAAACTTCAGTCAGCAGGGGTTGGCGAGGATGTCATAGCTCCGCTCATGTCAATCATCGACACCTGCGAGATGGCCCGCTACACCCCGCAGAAATCTGATGACGAGATGCAGCAGATATACGACGCCGCAACCAAAGCCATCAACGCAATGGAAAATACTAAGATACGGAAATGAGAAAGATACACCTATATATAATAATGTGCCTCGCCGGCTTATTTTCAGCCGTAGACCTGTCGGCACAGACACCTCTCGAATCCAGAGCCGACTCGGCATACACCGCAGACGATTTCACTCTGGCAGCCGAGCTCTACTCACGCATCATCGCCGAGAGCGGCACATCATCCGCTCTGTATTACAATCTCGGCAACTGCTATTACCGGCTTGGAAAGACAGGCAAGGCGATAGTTGCCTACGAACGCGCTCTGCGCCTTGACCCCACAAATGCATCCGCAAAGACAAACCTCGAATTTGTCAACTCCCGGATTTTTGACCGTCAGGGAGAGCGAGGCTCGTTCATGAGCAACAGTTTTGACAAAGCCGCCACCATCACAGGATCCAATACCATGGCTTGGATTGCATTCGGATTTTTTGTGCTGTGTCTCGGCGGTATCGCTCTCTACATCTTCTCATCGGCTATAGGAGCCCGCAAGGTAGGCTTTTTCGGAGCGATAGTGATGTTTCTGCTCACTGTCTGCGCCGGCATCCTCGCAGCGAGGGGTGCAAGCATTGCCACTAATCCGGACACCGCCATCATAGTGTCTCCCTCCGCACTTCTGAGCACCTCGCCCCGCGAGCCTAAAGACAGGCGCGAGGAAGCGATGCTTCTCCACGAAGGCACCAAGCTTGAGATACTTGACTCCATATCGGCACAAAATGACACCACCGGCCTCAAATGGCTTGATATCAAGGTGGACAATCACCACCGCGCATGGATTAAATCAAGTGATATTGAGCGGATTTGACCATTTATGTTGTATAACATATAAATCTTTTTTGCCAATTATTTGGTCAGCTCACAAATAAGCTATAATTTAACCACGTAAAAACTTTTCAAACAGAAACACTAACCCTTTAAACTCATAGTATCATGGCTAAGACTATCTCATTCAACGACCTCCGCCGCCTCAAAGACAGTTTGCCCGACGGCGCGACTCATCAGATTGCCGACAAGCTCAACATAACCGTCCAGACCGTCAGAAACTACTTCGGCGGCAGCAACTACGAATTTGGCAAAAACTGCGGTGTACACATTGAGCCGGGACCTGACGGAGGCATCGTTGTTCTTGACGACACCACCATCTACGACATGGCTGTCGAAATCCTCAAAGAGCAGCAGGACAAAGAATAATCCCGGCCTCGCAAAGGCAGAGATTATGACATAATTTCTCATTCATCCTCTCTCCTTTATATATATTATGGAAGACCGTTTGATAACAGTTGCCATCCACACCTACGAGCGGGCGGTAGCTCTTAAAACACTTCTGGAGAGCGAAGGTGTTAAAGCTTCACTTCAAAATGTAAACCTGTCGCAGCCGGTTGTGGCTTCGGGAGTGAGAGTGCGCATTAAGGAGAGTGACCTTCCACTGGCGCTGCGGGTGATAGAGAACGGAGATATATTTTCACTGGAAACACCCTCCGCCACCGGCGAAAAAAGTCACACGATACTTGTGCCGCTGGACTTCTCGCCCTACTCCATCCATGCCTGTAGCCTGGCATTCCATATATCAAAAAGTCTCGGCACCGACATTACTCTGCTCAACACATTTGTTGACCCGTCGCTCCCCGGCTCCATGCAGCTGAGCGACGCATTGAATTATGATGTTGTAAACAGCGAAGTGCGCGATGCGTTGCAAAAGGACGCCGAGCAGAATATGGAGCAGTTTTGCACTTCTCTGAAAACAAGAATCAAGAACGGCGAGCTTCCACCCGTAAAATTCAAAAGTGTAGTCAGCGAGGGGGTGCCCGAGGAAGTGATAGTGAGCTATGCCCGCCAGACCAACCCGGTCCTGATAGTCATGGGTACCCGGGGCGCGGATACCAAGGAGCGCGAGCTTGTTGGAAGCGTCACTGCCGAGGTGCTTGACACCTGCCGCTATCCGGTGTTCACTGTTCCGGCCGACACCCATCTCACAGAGATAGAGAGCATAAGAAACATCGTGTTTTTCTGCACTCTTGACCAGGAGGATATCATTGCCCTTGACCAACTTGCCAGAATGATTCCTGACAGCAACGCCGACATCACGCTGGCAAACATTCCGTCAAAAAAACAGAGCGGAAGTAAAAACTCCGCTCCGTTCAATGCCCTTGAGAATTATTGCCGTAACCACTATCCGGATTTCAGTTTCAACATACGCTATTTCGACTACAAGGAAGCCGAGAGCCAGTTCAAGGAATTTCTTGGTAACAACCGGGTAGATCTGATTGTTGTTCCGAATAAAAAGAAGAATATCTTTTCGCGTCTTTTCAATCCGGGACTTGCCCACAGGCTGCTGTTCAGGGCTGATATTCCGATGATGGTAATGCCTGTTTAGCGCATTTGTACTCCCGGTAGGCTCTGACAAGGTCCTCCTCCGTTATGCCGAGAAGATCCATTTGAGCGAATAGCTCCGGAGCGGAATTGTTGAAAAAATCCTCTTTGCGTGTTCTGTTCACCTGTCGGCGCGCATCTTCACAAAGAAAATATCCCATACCGCGTCTTGCCTCGATTATGCCGTGAGCCTGCAAAAAGTCGTATGCTTTCAGAACAGTGTGGGTGTTCACACTCATTTCCACCGACATCTCGCGCACGCTGCGCACCCTCTCCCCTTCTCTCCATGCACCGGATAGGATGCACACAAAGCAGTAGTCAACAATCTGGCGGTATATCGGCCTGTCTGATTTAAATTCCATAGCCATCAGAGCTGACCGGTTTTAAGACGGCGGCACACCAGCCACGCTAATATAATCAGCACAGACACACTGATAATCTGAAGAATACTGATGTAAGGCTGCATCTCGCCCATAAGAGCATTGATAATCGCTTTAGGATTGTCCTTATTGGATTCGGCAATTACATCAAGATTACTGGCACCAAGCTTCACCACGCTTAGTATACCGCATATTCCGCCGAGGACAGAGAGCCCTATTACAGAAACTATTGTCCATACAACCGGCATGAGAATGCGGCGCGAGGTGTAGAACACAACCGCTGTAAGACATACGGCTGCCGGGATAAGCTGCTGCAGATAATTCCAGGAGGCGCTGACTCCCTGAGTCGTGTACTTCGCCGAAAGGAAGACATTTGAATCAAGTCGGTCCGGATCCAGCCAAATGGCAACCCTGTCCGCAAGAATTTGCGGCACATCGACGCACAACGGCACAACCACGAGTGAATACACTATCATAAACAGAGCTTTCTCGCTCCATTTGACAGGCAATATCGCAAGCATGGTCCGGTCGTTGCTGTATGCGAATACAAGGGAGCCGAAATACACCATAATCGCCGGCACAAAGGAAAGCAGTCCGCAGAACAGTGTTCCCACCGGATTCGTGGCGAGCACAATAGTCAATATGGCTACAGCAAGCGAAATAAGCGGCATGAACAGCAACTGGCGTCCAATCCACGGAGAAAAAATTTTGCCGAAAGCCAGAGTTCTCCGCAAGGAGAAGCTGTCTGTATAAAGGTTTTCACTCATGATAATTCGGGTTTAAGCATTTTCAAAACTTCCTGAGCCTGAGGGCTCTGCATTGCAAAATACAGCAGCACAAAGTCAACATCTGATTCTCTTGCAGAGTCAGCCGGCACAACAGACCGGTAGGCACCTGCATTCTGCAGATAGAAAACAGCATCAGCCGGGGGCACTGCCGAGGATATGAACGAGATATTGCGCTGAATCTCAGCTACAGAAGATGTAATGAGCATCTGCCCTCTGCGCAGCATTATCACCCCGTCAAAAAGAGTTTCAAGATCGCTCACAGTATGGGTCGAGATGATTACAGTTGCTGTGTCGCTTATGTTTCGGACGAGGATGCGCCTGAAAATCTGCTTAGAGTTAAGGTCAAGGCCATTGACCGGCTCATCCAGCAGCAACACCTCCACGCGCAATGCCACCGCGTAGGCAAGTAGCGACTTGCGCTTGTTTCCGAGCGACAGTGATTTGAACGGTTCATTGCCTGTAAGCCCGAAATCGGCAAGGTTTTCCCTGAACATCTCCTGACTGAACGATGGGTAAAACGGAGAGAGATCCCTTGCAAAGGCATTAATCGTCGACTGCGGAAATATGAAATTGTCAGCGAGGAAAAACAGCTTTGAAAGCACGGATGGTTCCCGCTCACCCGGCCGGTGACCATCTATCTCGCAGCTGCCTGACGATGGAAAAAGCAGACCTGAGATAATGTGGAGAAGAGTTGTTTTTCCGGCTCCGTTCTCACCCAGCAGCAGGTGTATACCCTGCGGTATCGATGCAGTCATGTTTGTGACTGCATCAGTACCGGATGGATATCGGTATGATATATTGTCGAGGGTAATCATGAGACATCAATTAACCGGTTCAACAACAAATCCGAGTCCTCTCAACAAAGATATCATACCATTTGAGCCGGGCAGATGCCCTGCACCCACCGCCACAAGCACGGATTGCTGCGGCAGGATGAATTTAAGCATGGAAGCCCAGTTGACATTGCGGTCTGTAATAAGTTTCCTGACAGCGTCATCATCCATACCCAGATCTTTGTCGCGTATCACAGAGTACATCTCATCAAGGTCGCCTTTGATATATGCGTTGGCAAGTTTCTTGCTGAGTTCGATACTTTCTGTGTCATGACGCACAGTTTTCATCAGCGCCTCAGCCTGCTCGGCGATAGGGTCGCCATACAGAATGCCGAGCTGAAACTCGATGGTTTCAAAACCTTTGGCTTGTTTGCCGAGAGCGGTAGCCTCTTGCTGAATCTTTGTGTCGAGCTGTTCGGCCGGATTGAATCCCGGAAATGCAGCAATATTCTGCATGAGCGAAAGCTGGGTTGATAGTGCAACCGGCTTGAGAGCCGCAAGCTGGTCAACTGTAGCCATGCCGTTGAAATATTTGTTGACTATGGCACCTACCGAATCATACTGCTCTTTTGTAAGCACAAGATTGAGAGTGCTGTCTGCCGGAGCCGCCATCATGGCCATCATTTTTTGCTGAATGTCAGGAGTGATCGTAGTCATATCCACCTCGCCATACACAGCATCAACTCCCTTTATAGCATCCTTGAGGCCGGAGATGCTGTCAATCATACCCTGAGGGGCAAGGTGGTGGGTACCAACGATGTATGACACCTTGTCGCTGCCCGGTGAAGTCACTTTCCAAAGCAGCTGCGCCTGAGCTGCTATCGATGCCGCAAGTACTGCGGCGCAAATCATAATTCTTTTCATTGCAGAAATGTTTTAGTGTTGTACGCTTGTACAACACTGCAAAGGTAATAATAAATTATTGAAGAATGCAAACAAAAAAGAATATTTTTTAGAAAAAGAGATTTGGCGGATCCGGCCAGGACGAGTCGTACTAGTCTGACATGTCTGACGGATCGGACTTGACTGACAAAAAAACTGCCCGGCAAGCGATTAAGCAAGCCGGACAGCTGTGGTATATTCAAGAAAGTTGATATCAGGCGTTTTTCACCTTGTCAACGATAGCCTTGAAAGCTGCGGGATTGTTGAGAGCGAGGTCAGCGAGCACCTTGCGGTTGATTTCGATACCTGCTTTGTGGATAAGACCCATGAGCTTGGAGTAGCTGAGATCTTCAAGACGTGCAGCGGCGTTGATGCGCTGAATCCAGAGAGCGCGGAAGTTGCGCTTTTTGTCCTTACGGTCGCGGTAAGCGTATGTAAGACCTTTTTCCCAAGTGTTTTTTGCAACGGTCCATACGTTACGACGGCAGCCGAAGTATCCACGGGTGAGTTTTAAGATTTTCTTTCTACGAGCTCTTGAAGCTACATGATTTACTGATCTTGGCATTGTTTGATGATTTTTGGATGTCAGCGGCGCAAAGGCTCTTCAGTGCTAAACATCCGGTTAGTAATTGTTTTTTATAAAATCACGAGTTTTACAACTGGATTGCGGAAAATCGCTGCTTACTTGAGGGCCAGAAGAGCGAGAACGTTAGCCTTGTCACTCTTGGCAACAGTTGAGAAGTGAGTGAGGTTGCGTTTCTGCTTTTTTGTTTTCTTTGTGAGAATGTGGCTCTTGAAAGCATGTTTTCTCTTGATTTTTCCTGATCCGGTAAGGGCGAACCTCTTTTTGGCACCGGAATTAGTTTTAATCTTAGGCATTTGGGTTGGTTTTGTTAATTAAATCGTGTTTATAAAGAGCGACGCCGTTAGCTGAACACGCAACCGTTGGCGTATTGACTTTATTTTTTCTTTGGTGAGAGCATGATTATCATACGTTTACCCTCCAGCACCGGCATCTGCTCAACTTTTCCATATTCCTCAAGGTCGTTTGCGAATCTGAGGAGGAGCACCTCGCCCTGTTCCTTGAACAGAATTGAGCGTCCTTTGAAGAAAACGTAAGCTTTCACTTTTGCGCCTTCCTGCAGGAAACCGACAGCGTGCTTCAGCTTGAAGTTGTAGTCATGGTCATCGGTCTGGGGGCCGAATCTGATTTCCTTGACCACTACTTTGGTAGCTTTGGCTTTCTGTTCCTTCTGGCGTTTTTTCTGCTGGTAAAGGAACTTCTGATAGTCAAGAATCTTACAAACCGGCGGCTCGGCAGTGGGAGAAATCTCAATCAGGTCGAGACCCTGCTCTTCCGCCATTTTGAGAGCCTGCTGAATGGTGTATATACCGGTCTCCACATTATCGCCCACAAGACGTACTTCGCGGGCACGGATGCGCTCGTTGATAGCGTATGGGTCTTTGTTTTGAGCATTGCGGTCGCCTCTTCTGGCGGCTGCGTTTGCGGAGTTATTCGGTCGACGCGGACCTGGAACAAAAGGTTTTTTCTCCATTCAGGGGTTTATTGGTTAATCATATCTTCGACTTCTTTAGCCAAATTCTGTGCAAAGGTAGTAATTTTCATCGTACCTTTATCACCTTCGCCCTGTTTTCTTACAGAAACTTCGTCATTTTCCGCTTCTTTTTCGCCGACAATGAGCATATAGGGTATTCTTTTGAGCTCGTTGTCACGAATTTTCTTGCCGATTTTCTCGTTTCTGTCATCAACAGTGGCGCGGATATCTGATGCGGCAAGTTCCTTGGCCACCTTGTAGGCGTAGTCATTGAACTTTTCGCTGATGGGCAGAATCACGGCCTGCTCGGGGGCGAGCCACAAGGGGAATTTGCCGGCGGTGTGCTCAAGAAGCACTGCGACAAAACGCTCCATAGAGCCGAAGGGTGCACGGTGAATCATCACCGGGCGGTGTTTCGCATTGTCGGCGCCGGTGTACTCAAGCTGGAAACGCTCGGGCAGGTTGTAGTCAACCTGAATTGTGCCGAGCTGCCAGCGGCGACCCAGGGCATCCTTGACCATAAAGTCGAGCTTCGGTCCGTAGAAAGCGGCTTCTCCGAGCTCGGTGCGGGCGTTCAAGCCCTTTTCTGCACAAGCTTCGATGATAGCAGTTTCAGCAAGGTGCCAGTTTTCGTCGCTACCGATGTATTTTTCTTTATTTTTGGGGTCGCGGAGTGAAATCTGAGCCTCGAAGTTTTCAAAGTTAAGAGCCTTGAAGATGTAGAAAATGATATCCATAACCTTAAGGAACTCATCTTTGATCTGGTCAGGGGCACAGAATATGTGGGCGTCGTCCTGAGTAAATCCGCGCACACGGGTAAGTCCGTGGAGCTCGCCGCTCTGTTCGTAGCGGTACACCGTGCCGAACTCTGCAAGACGCAGGGGAAGCTCGCGGTAGCTGCGGGGGAATGCCTTGAATATTTCGCAGTGGTGGGGGCAGTTCATCGGCTTGAGCAGGTATTCCTCTCCCTCCTCCGGTGTATGTATCGGCTGGAATGAGTCTTTGCCATACTTGGCATAGTGGCCTGATGTGACATAGAGCATCTTGTTGCCGATATGGGGTGTGATGACCTGCTGGTAGCCATACTGTTTCTGGATTTTGCGCAGGAACTGTTCGAGCCGGTCTCTGAGGGCAGCGCCTTTCGGCAGCCAAAGGGGAAGACCTGCACCTACATTCTGTGAGAATGCGAAGAGTTCCATCTCTTTCCCGAGCTTGCGGTGGTCGCGTTTCTTCGCCTCCTCAAGCATCTGCAGGTATTCATCAAGCATTTTCTGCTTGGGGAATGTTATGCCGTAGACTCTCACCAGCTGATGACGGTTTTCATCACCGCGCCAGTATGCACCGGCAAGCGATGTTATCTTCACAGCCTTGATGGGAGCGGTGTTTGCAATGTGCGGGCCGCGGCAAAGGTCTGTGAAAGAGCCTTGGGTGTAAGTTGAGATTGTGCCATCCGCCAGCTCTTCAATAAGCTCGCATTTGTATTCCTCTCCCCTGCCGCCAAAGAGCTCAAGGGCATCCTTCTTGGAAATATCCTTGCGGACGATGGGATTTTTGGCGCGTGCCAGCTCAAGCATTTTCTTTTCAATCTTGGGGAAGTCGGCAGCGGTGATGGTGTGCTCGCCCGGGTCGATATCGTAGTAGAACCCGTTTTCCACAGCCGGGCCAATGCCGAATTTCACTCCGGGATATAGCTCCTGAAGAGCCTCGGCGAGCAGGTGGGCTGAGCTGTGCCAGAAAGCGTGTTTGCCCTCGGCATCCTCCCATTTGAAAAACTTCACTGATGCATCTTCGTCAATCGGGCGAGATATATCCCAATCCTTGCCGTTGACACTTGCAGCGAGAATATCCTGTGCAAGGCGCGGGCTGATGCTCTCGGCAATCTGAAGAGGGGTCACTCCTGCCTCATACTGCCTTGTAGAATTGTCAGGAAAAGTAATATTTATCATTTGTTATATAATTATTCGCAATAATATTCAAAAGCGCTGGCTTTCAAATCCATTTTGCAAAATTAGCTATTATTTTCTTATAATGAACCAATTTCCACACAATTATATACACCTTATTATATATAAGGGGGCATGGAGTCATATTTTCTCTATCTTGAACACAACGGGGCGTGTTGGATCGCCGCACGAAGCGAGTATTGCAGGCGATACGTGGGTAGTGCATGAAAATGTTTGCGCTACAGCCGCAGCGATGGCGTCCCAGGCCTTCGGGCAAAACTTATTTTGAAGAGAGGGCGGCATCTTTCCTGCAAGTACAAATTCTTCCTGAAAATCCTCAGCCACAACGGGGCACACTCCTGCCTCCGGGTCATCAAGGAAGCAGCTCTGCAAATCAGCAAAGCAGTGGCGGCGCACCACCGACACTCGGCAGCGACATGCGCCCAAGGCCTGCGGCATCTCCATCACGGCAGCGGCAGCAGCGGGAACAGAGCATGCCGCCACGCCGGCAAGCGATAATTTCAAAAAATTCCGTCTATCCATAATTTCATTACAAAATTAGCCCCAAAATGCCTAAGAACAAAAAAAATCGTTTTGTGTGTAACAAAATAGCAGTATTTTCGTCTACAAAGTGAATATGGACAAGGAACGATTCACATATCACGCCGAGATACTCCGCTCAAGCATAGTAGCATTCGCAACAAAACTGTGCGGCAACAGAGAGGATGCTGAGGATGTTGCGCAGGATACCCTCCTGAAGATGTGGAGTATGCGCGACAATCTTGACAGGTATTCGTCGCCCGAGGCTCTGGCCATCACAATATGCCGCAACCGCTGCATTGACATTCTGAAGAAACGCGGATGCGACCCGCTAGACGAAACCGCAGCCTCCCGGCTGATGACAGATGCCTCTGCCGACGCTATGCTTCTTGCTGACGAGGAGAAAAAAGAGGCGGACAAGATACTGTCTTACCTGCCTGAACCCCAGCAACTGCTGCTCAAGATGCGCCATGTAGAGGGGATGGATATAGGCACTATTGCCGAAGTGCTATGCACAACGGAAGCCAATGTGCGCACTATGCTTTGCCGCGCACGTCAGAAAGTTATGGTTTTATTCAAACAAAGTTCACTGAAATGAAGACAAGAATTAAAAATAGCACACGATTGAGCGATGACGACGCCCGCAGATTGACAACGGCCTTTATCAACGGCACTACCTCTCTGCCGGAGGAGGAGAGTCTGTTTGCCTATTACCGTTCATCGCCGGTGGCTGAAGACCTTGAGGAGTATAGACAGATGATGCTGTGGTACGACAACGACCTGAAGCTTGAGGAGGATGCCCCGGTAAAGAAACCGGTAGTATCGGGTTATATAATAAAGGTGTTTGCTCCGTTTGCCGCCGCCCTTGCCATCATAATTACCCTTGCCGTAGGGAGCATTCCTACCGGATTTACTGAAAATCAGACAGATATGTATGCAATATACGAGGGCAGCTATATAATACGCAATGGCAAGAAAATCACCGATCTGCGCCAGATTCTGCCCACAATACTTAAATCCGAGCAATTCTGCGATGAGATGATACGTCTTAGCGATATAAAGGTGCCCGATGCCGAAGATGTGATGCGCGAGGCAATGATAGGGTGCTATGGCAACTATGAACTTGCAAATTATGCAACCGACAACTTTTCCAACTAAATAACTTTGAATAATGAAACTGATTATGAAATCGCTGACACTCGCAGTCAGTATGCTTGCCTGCTCCATGTGTGCGTATGCACAGAGCAATCTTGCGGCTATAGCCAAAAGTCTTGAAAACGGACAGAGTGCCGATGTATCGTACTCTGAAAAGCGAAATCCCCAGACCAAAAAGCTGGTAAGCACCTCTCTGATTGTAGGAGTGCCTGACAACAAAATCCAGGAGGTGAAAAATGCCTTTGAAAAAGACAGGCCAAATTCCACCTCTTTCAGTAAGGTCGGGGCCAATGTTATGAACATTTCATTTTCGGATGACGAAGCAAGCACTACTTATGTGCTGGTTACCGGAGCCACAGATCCCAACAACCAGAGCATATTCTACGGGGTTCCTATCACAAACAAGGCCGAGAATGTTTTGATGCAGACGGTTAAATATAAGAAAGAGTAGACCTCATTCTCACTTTCCTCAGGTTAAGACGGACGTGTTGCAGACAGCAGCACGTCCATTTTTTCTTTTCGGTCAACTTTAGAGGGTGCCGGTTTGTTATATAGGTAACTTACCGCAAAGGCAAGGCGGCGAGACAAAGTTTGGTAAACGATGGCATTGCCGAAATGCGACCCTGTCCCGATTAACATCGATGCGAAGGCTCGGATAGTTTCAACAGATGGCATCATTCCAGACACATACAGTAAATGCTTTGTGATTCTAAGCATTGCGAAACACACACAATCGGCGGCCGGGACATCTAAAATGCCCGGCCGCTGATTTTTTTACTTTCATTTCATCATTTTTGTGTGTATCTTTGAAACCTGATATTATCAACCGTATGAATCAACATGTGAAACTGCTGCTCAAAGTGATGCTGCCTGTGGCTATAGGCATCGGAGTCGTTGCATGGCTGATGATGCGCGATTTCGACATAGACACCTGGCGCTCAATCAACTGGAGCACGGGCACCATCGGATGCGTGGTTCTGGCACTTTTGTTTACCCTCGGCCGCGAAACCGGATTGGCATGGAGATTCAGGGCTCTGAGTGACCGGCGGCTGAACTGGAAACAGAGTTTCAAGGTGACAATGCTGTGTGAATTTGTGTCGGCCATCACACCCTCCACAGCCGGAGGCAGCGCGGTGAGTATGGTGTTCATGAAGCGCGAGGGCATAGAGGCAGGTCGCGGCACAGCCCTTACAATGACCACAATTTTTCTTGACGAACTGTTTTTTGTTGTTCTGTGCCCGATAATTTTTCTTCTTGAACCGTCATCGCGGCTGTTTGGCTTCGGAGATGGAGGAGAAACGGCATTCAGCCTCGGCTTCAAAGGGGCGTTCTGGATTGTGTGGGGCATTGTATGTATTTGGACTATCATTCTTTTTACCGGAATATTCATCAAACCTGAGTTTGTCGGCGGTTTGCTCGTAAAGCTGTTCAGACTCAAATGGCTGCACCGCTGGAGCTCCGCTGTAGAAAAAATAGCTGAGGATATGGCTGTTACCGGCAAGGATCTGAAGCATCGTCCCGCCGGATGGTGGGCGGAGGCTGTCGGAGCCACTTTTCTGTCATGGATAAGCCGTTTTCTGGTTGTCAACGCCATTTTTCTCGGATTTGCTCCGTGGAGCGACCAGTTGCTGGTGTTTTGCAGGCAGTTTGTGGTATGGACACTGCTCACCGTAAGCCCGACCCCCGGAGGAAGCGGTGTGAGTGAATGGCTGTTCACCACTTACTACGGAGATATGCTCGGCAGCGCGGGGATAGCGCTGATAATAGCAATCATCTGGAGGTTGATAAGTTATTATCTGTATCTTGGCATAGGAGCTGTAATGGTACCGGCATGGCTCAAGGGATTGAAAATAAAAAAACATCACGACAATGAATAGACTCATCTCTTTTATCGCAGTGATTTTGCTCACTCTGTCCGCGGCTTCCGCGCAGGAATCCAAACTGGTGTATCTGCTGCCGCTTGACGATGAAATAGGCTCTACGACATGGCAGCATACACGCCGCGCACTTGACGAGGCGGACCGCGCCGGTGCCGACATCATACTTGTGCATCTCAACACCTACGGCGGGTCGGTTCTCCACGCCGATTCCATACGCACCGCCCTGCTCCACTACCCCAAGCCGGTGATAGCTTTTGTAGACAATAACGCTGCATCTGCCGGCGCGCTGATAGCCCTTGCCTGCGACAGTGTGTATATGCGCACAGACGCCACCATGGGTGCGGTGACGGTTGTGAACGGCAGCGACGGCAGCGCGGCTCCTGACAAATACCAGAGCTATATGCGGGCGATGATGAGGGCTACAGCAGAGAGCCATGGCAAGGACTCGCTTGGCAGGTGGCGCAGGGATCCTCTGATTGCCGAAGCTATGGTAGACCCCAGGGTGAGTGTTCCGGGGCTTATTGACTCTACGAGGGTGCTGACCTTCACAGCCGGCGAGGCCTGCAAGTGGCACTATGCCGACGGCACTGCCGAGAGCATTGACGAGGCTCTGAACCGCGCCGGAGTTGAAGAATTCCGCATAAAACGGTTCGAGCCAACGTGGGTAGACTCGCTCATGGGCTTTTTCACCAATCCTGCAATCCAGGGGATACTTATAATGCTGATAATCGGCGGTATATATTTTGAACTCCAGACACCCGGAATGGGATTTCCGTCTGTAGTTGCGATAATGGCTGCAGTGCTCTACTTCCTGCCGATGTATCTCACCGGCATAGCGAGCAGCTGGCTTATACTCATCTTTCTCATCGGGCTGCTGCTGTTGCTTCTGGAACTGTTTGTCATACCGGGTTTCGGCATTGCGGGCATAGCGGGTATAGTGTGCATAGCCGCGAGCATCCTCATAGGGCTAATCGAGAATTTCAGCTTTGAGCCGGGCAGGATAGACACCTCGGTTGTGAGTCAGGCACTCATAACCTTTGTAGCCGCTGTAGCTGCGGCGGCCGGAGTTATCGTTTTTCTCAGTTCGCGGTTCGCGCCCAAGGGTATCGGCATCCGCTCGGAGCTGACACTGTGCCAGGATATCGACAAGGGCTACATAGGCGTTGACACAAGCCTTGCCTCGCTTGTCGGCAAACGGGCTACCGCCCTGACTGATATGCGTCCGGGAGGCAAGGTGGATGTTGATGGCAACACCTACGATGCGGTGAGCACGATAGGCTTTGTAGAGAGCGGCACCGGGCTGACAGTGTGCAAATTCGAGAACGCGCAGCTGTATGTGAGATAGCGGCGCTTACCTCGGATCATAGTCGCGCAGCCTTATCTGCAGATACTGTCGGGCGTAGTAAATGCGGCTCTTGACAGTGCCGAGCGGCAGATTCATGTGCTTTGCAATCTCGGCGTAATGGTAGCCTGAGATGTGCATTGTGAACGGCACCCTGTAGTCATCGCTGAACGAGTTGATAGCCTGTGCAATCTCGTTGGCTGAATAGGTGTCCTCCGGAGTGGGCTGGGCGTCGGTGGCCTGGGGATTATTTATCTGATAGAGATCTTCGGAGCGGTCGACAACGGTTGCACTGCGCACCATGCGCCGGTACTTGTTGATGAAGATATTTCGCATTATAGTGAACACCCAGCCTTTGAAATTGGTGTTGTCGGTGTACTTGGCTTCATTGTCAAGGGCCTTGAGGGTTGTGTCCTGCAACAAATCGTTGGCATCTTCGCGATTGTTTGTTAGCATTATCGCGAAATTGAGAAGGTTGCCTTGTAGATCAAGTAATTTCTGTTGAAACAATTGTGAGTTCATAGTTGAAAAAGATGTTATGATGCTGCGGCAACGCAACGTCAGGGTTGAGTGTGTTTACACTGTTACAACCTCAGGGGCAGTATTTTGGTTTGCGCGGTACGGCCACAATTAATGTTAAGTGTTATTAGAGTGTGTTTTCTTTTAACTTTATGAAGTCTTTATAGGTACTTCCGGCCTTTTTTTAGATTTAATTCAGTCATTATGGAACCCCATAACTCCATCATTCAATCTAAAAACATACTCGAAAGCCCAATATAAATCTTAACATAAGTCAAAAGTAAACACACTCTTAGCAGCTCTAAAAAAGGAGAGCCGCTCCCTGTGTGAGGAAGCAGCTCTGCAAATGAGAGATGAGGTGGCGTCAGAATTTGAATCCGGCGGAAATCACAATCTGGTTGTCAGACGCGGTGATTTTGGATGTCGGGGCAAACTTCGCTTCTGAAGGCGAGGAGAGATTCCAGTTTGTATATGCCTGCCAGGTGCTTTCACGATGTTTGTTGACATATGCGGCATCTACATAGAAGTTTTTGTATCTGTAGCCGAGTCCGCATGAGATATAGTGTGTTGCGCGGTCAAAGGAGAATGAGGGTGTTGTCTCAGTGTCGTCAGGACCGGAGGTGTACACCATTGTCCTTCCATCGAGAGCCACATCTGTGCTGGGGGATGTCTGGAGCTGATATCCGGCACGGACGCTCCAGTTTGGATTGAGACGGTATTCAGCTCCGAGGCGCAGGATGCTCACAGCCTTGTAGTAGTTGTTTATATCGCCGTTAACATCGGTGTACTCGTTGCTGTATGAGTCTCTGACATTCATTTTCTGCATGGGACGGTATTCGTAATCGGCGCTGATGATGGCTCTTTTGCCTATTACTCCGCTTATACCACCCATAAGACGCCATGGGGAGCGCAGTTTCCATTCGAAGTAATCAGTATAGCCGTCGTTGGTTTCCACATAACCCTCTGCTCCGGAGGAGTAGCCGTAGTCAATGGCAGCCCAGCCCTCCTGCTTGAGGTTGTAGTATGTGGGTGTGTGGACTGCGAGGCCGATACGCAGCTCGTTGATAGGCTTTACTATGAGGCCGAACTTGAAGTTGAATCCGGTGCCGCTGATGTGCTTCCAGCTGTCAAGGCCGAATCCGCCTGAACCGTTGCCCGGCTCCTTATAATCGCCGTTTTCGTAGAAAGTAGGAATGAGTGCCCGGTCAAAGTCTTCGGTGTAGTAGACTGATGAGCGGTATTCGACATCTGTTATTCCGAATCCGAGACCCCAGAAAACCACGTTATCGAAATTGCCGCCGAAGTTGATCGAGTATTCATCGACATATCCTTTGTCAACCACATCGAAAGTGCCATGCCCGGCGGAACCGCCGTTTTCATCCCACAGGCCTTTATACAGATTGCCGATTGGGTTGATTATATATGAGTTGTAGGCAAGGATGCTTGTCCAAGGCTCATAGCCGTCAATATAGGGGTTGAAATTGTTGTTTCCGGTCAGGTCTTCTGAAGGTATGCCGTTGGTATATGATGCTACATAGTTTGACCATGAGCCATTGAGTGAGCCGATTTTTCCTTTATATGCACGGTCGAAGCTTGCCGAACGCGAGTATGATGCGCCCCAGTTGAAGTATGGCATGATATCGCTGCCGGTGTACACTGCCCCGATATAGCCGAAGCTGTTGCAATTGAAATGGGTTTTGTTTCTTGTTTCCTGATAACCCTGGGTGAGCGACTTTGAGCCTGCGAAATTGAGGTCGAGGGTTACACCGATTTCATTGCTGCGGTACACCCCTATGCCACCGGGATTCTGGTTAAGCGTTGATATGTCGCCACCGAGAGCTGTGAAGGCTCCGCCCATGGACATGAAACGGGCGGTGCCCCTGAAATCGGGCTGTGATATGTTGAATGCGTCCAGAGCTGTCTGGGCAAACATCAGTGTTGGCAAAGCCATGACAGTTGCGGCGAAAAGTTGCTTCTTCATGTTGGTTTGCTTGATTTTAATGAAACAGATAGTGTTTAAGCAGTCATTGATAATCATTCATATCAATGGCGTCCACGTCCGCCGCCACCGCCTGATGAGCTACCACCGCCGGTGTGTCCGCCTGAGCTGCGGTATGAGCTGCCGGAGGAGCCTCTGTTTGAGTTGGTGTAGGAATTGCTGTTGTGGCGTCCGGGACGGGTGTATGAATTGTTGTTGTTTGAGTTACTGTTGGTTGAGTTTGTGTTGTAGCCGGGGCGATATCCGTTTGAATTGGAATTGTTGTAAGAGGGACGGTAATTTGAATTACTGCCGGGATGGCGTCCGGGAGAGTATGCCGGGCGATAGGAGTTTGAGCCGGGACGGTGATTACCTATATTGGAACCGGGGCGCGGATTGCGTATCGCACCGGGATGTCTGTTGCTGACCGGACGGGAATGGACTCCACACCATCCCCAGGATGCGCCCCAACCCCAGCCGGGCCCCCAGTAAGCCGGACCCCATGCCCATGCGGGTCCCCAGCCGGGCGACCAGAAGGGGTAGTTGCAACCCCAGCCGTAGTAGGGATTCCAATAAGAGTAGGACGGCCAGTAGCCGGGACCGTAGAACCAGGGATCATACCATGAGTTCCAGCGGTAGGGATAGCCCCAGTAGCCGTATGCGGGGGTGTTTATGTAGATGTTTACATTTGCCGGCTGAGCGTAGTAAAGCTGGGCGAGGTCTTTGTCAGAACTACCTTTGACAATAGCGGGATTGTAGAACCGCTCAATCTGCCGTGTGTATGCGAAATCAGTGGCGGCAGCCGTGGAATCGTGACGTACAGAGTCTGTTGCGAAAATGCCACGGCGGTTGTAGTCGTCCACACTCATTGTAAGGTTTCCTTCGGGTGCGTATGTGTCAGCGGAAGCAAAATCGGCCACGGGATACAGGATGTAACCGTTTGTCTGAGACACCGGCTTTGCCTTGGCTTGCTTTTTGGCAAGCTCAATATTCTTATCCTTATCCTTTGATGCATCGAAGTAAATGTCGTCATCGTAATAACCCTGAGCCCGGCAAACACCGGAGGCAGTCACAAGCAGGGAGAGCAGCAATAAGTTTCTGATGTTCATGATGGGTTAAATTTAGTGTTTTGTTTCTATAGGATTGACTTGCCTCAAAGCATTAAGTTTAATGGCCAAGCCGACCTATTATGCAAATATACTAATATAATGACGAACAATTGCCATGAGCGATTGCAAAATAAGCGTTTTTAACCATTTTTGCCGACTCCAACGCTATAATTAGCGGATGAGCCGGCAAAAGGTTGTCATCTATATATATGTGGATTCAGTTGTCACTCGATTTCCCGAGGCTTCATGTCATAGGAGAGCATGGCAACGGAGAATCCCCAGTAAATGAATGCGAGAGAGGTGAGGAAACTTGTCATCATCATATCCTGAACCCAACCTGCCTCAATGAAGAAGAACCCGATAACCATAAGCAGAATACCGTTGATGAGGTACAGCCACCAATATTTTCTGCCTCTCTGGCTGATGGAACTGATTATGGCGCTGATGCCCCAGAACAGGAAGATTATCGCGATGAAATAAGGGAAGACGGCCTCAGACAGTATGACACTGCGCACCAGCATGAAGCCGATGAACATATCTATCACACCGCCGGCAATCCACCACCCCCATCCGCGCGGATAGTTACGGCCTGCGGCCACACACAGCTGAACGATGCCCGCAAGCACAAGCAGCCAGCCGAAAATCTGAGAAGAAACAGCATATCCGGCCATAGGCCAGAGCCAATATGCAAATCCGCACAGCACCATAAGGATGCCTAACACAAGCACTACCCACCAGTACTTTGACCGGCCCCAGTAGTTGATTTTAGAAGTTTTCATAACAGATGTATTTATAGGTTATTTTTTATTTACATTATAACACGGAGTTTAATTAAAATGTTGCAGCAACGCGGACAGTATTGGCGGCAGTCTGTTTTTTTGTGTAATTTTGTATCATGATATATCCCGATAACTTTGAAAATAAGATTGGTTTTGACCGTGTGCGTCAGCGGGTGAGTGAGTTATGCTCGGCACCGGGTGCTGTCGGACGCGCTCGAGACATGGCGTTCAGCACAGATTACAAATATGTATATTCCGCACTTTGCGCTGTAAGCGAGATGTGCTCTCTCCTTCAATCGGAGGCACAACTGCCTACATACGACTGCGGCAACGCAGACCAGACGATAATGTCTATCAAGGTGCCCGGCACATCATGCTCATCAGCTGATATGCTCGGGATATCAAAAGCTCTGCGGTGTATCGACGAAACCTCGGCCTGCTTCCGGGCAATGCGCAATGAGGATGGGGTGAGCCGGTTTCCGGTGCTTGACGGCATTGCCGGTGAACTTCAGGAATTCGGAATGTGCCGGAGTGCCATAGACAGGATCATGGACCGTTTCGGCAATGTCAAAGACAGTGCTTCGGCTGAACTGGGACAGATACGCCGCTCGCTCAACTCCATGTCGGGGTCTGTAAACTCCACTCTGAGGAGAGTTATGGCCAGAGCCGTGGCCGAAGGGATACTTGAGGCTGATGCCTCGCCGGCGATGCGCGACGGACGGCTTGTGCTGCCGGTAGCTCCGATGAACAAAAGAAGGCTCAGCGGCATAGTTCACGATGAGAGTGCATCCGGAAAGACAGTGTACATCGAGCCGGCAGAGGTTGTCGAGGCAAACAACCGCATAAGGGAACTGCAGCTTGAAGAAAAGCGGGAGATACTGCGCATTCTCGCCGAACTCGCCACATTTATAAGACCATATATACCGGACATAGCCGCAAGCATTGACATCCTCGCCCACATAGATTTCATAAGGGCAAAGGCCGTGTATGCCGGAGAGGTCGGCGGCATGCTGCCGAATATTGCCGACAAGCCGGAGCTCGAATGGTACCACGCCTGCCACCCGGTGCTTCTTAAATCGCTGCAATCCCAGGGGAGAGAGATTGTGCCTCTCGACATCACACTGTCGCCGGAAAAGAGAATTCTGATAATCTCCGGACCCAACGCCGGCGGCAAGTCGGTGTGTCTCAAGACTGTGGGTATCATCCAGTACATGACCCAATGCGGCCTCCTGCCCCCGGTGTATGAAAACTCGCATATAGGCATATTCAATGATATTTTTGTTGATATAGGCGACAATCAGTCGATAGAGGATGACCTCAGCACCTACAGCTCCCACCTCAGAAACATGAAGCTGTTTGTGGCCAAAGGTAAATCGGGCTCACTTGTTCTTATAGATGAATTCGGAGGTGGAACCGAGCCTCAGATAGGCGGGGCGATAGCCCAGGCGATACTCCATAAGTTTGCCGACTCGAATCTGTGGGGAGTCATCACCACACACTACCAGAACCTCAAACATTTTGCTGAGGACACCGCCGGACTTGTCAACGGCTCCATGCTGTATGACAGGCATCTGATGCAACCTCTTTTCAAACTGTCAATCGGCAATCCTGGCAGCTCCTTTGCCATTGAGATTGCAAGGAAAACAGGCCTGCCGGCCGATATCATAGCCGAGGCGGAGTCGATCGTAGGCAGCGATTATGTTAACCTCGACAAATATCTGCTCGATATTGCCCGCGACAGAAAATATTGGGAAAACAAACGGTCCGAAATAAAAAAACGCGAGAAAAAGCTTGAGGAAGTGATTGCCCGCTATGAGAATGATGCGGAAACTCTAAGGCTTAAACGCCGCGAAATAATAGATGAGGCCAAAACCGAGGCCGAACGCATTCTATCATCAAGCAACGCATCGATAGAACGCACCATCCGCGAAATCCGTACCGCTCAGGCAAACCGCGAGCGGACTCTTGAAGCCCGCAGCAAACTCGAGGAGGAGAAGCGCAAGCTCAAGGAAACAGCCGATACTGATGCCCACCCTCTTCTGAAAAAAGCACCTAAAGCTAAAAAGCAGAAGCCGACGGCCATAGAATCACAGCCGGCCCGCACACTGCAGGTAGGTGACATCGTGAAACTTGATGGCGCAGGTTCGCCCGGCAAGATTCTGGAGCTTGACGGCAAGAATGCCGTTGTGGCTTTCGGATTGCTGAAAACCAGTGTGAAGACCGACAGACTGAAACTTACAAATGCACAACTTCCCGCGAGCGGGCAGAGCGTATCATTCATCAGCTCGAATTCATCAGATGCCAGCCGAGACCGGCAGCTGAATTTCAGCAGCGACATTGATGTGCGCGGCATGAGGGTTGATGAAGCGATTCAGGCCATCACTTATTTTATAGATGACGCTGTGCAGTTTAGCGCGGAGAGGGTGCGGATATTGCACGGCACAGGCACCGGCGCGTTGCGTCAGGCCATCCGCCAGTATCTTGACACAGTGCGCGAGGTGCGGGCTTACCGCGACGAGCATGTGCAGTTTGGCGGCGCCGGAATCACCGTCGTCGACCTGAGCTAACTTGGCGTGTCCGTCCGATTAGCCTATGCTTTGCGCGAATCCACATTGGCCATCATTCGTTCGCTGACAAGTAGCGGAACGCTAATTTTATAAATCGCCACAATAGTAAGCGAATGACCTATCGACAAGTCTATTGTACATGATTCTACAACAGACCCGATGATAGTATCCAAACAGAATTCACATGCGATACTTACAGACGTTTTTATAGCTACTTTGACAAACTACATATTTTTCACTTCTTCATAACCCCTCCTTTCTTATCATTATATGTATAACAATCATCAAGGTCGCACCCTTACTTTCAAACGCCATGCCCATCTCTCAACATAACCGCATCACAGATTAGTCATTTTATGAAACGACCCCGGCATAAATCCGAGGTCGCCACTTGGGATATATTGCTGATTATTTCACTATCACCTTAAAAGTTTTATTACCTATCATAATAATATATACTCCGTGATATAGTGGTTCAAATTGGATCTCTCCACTACTCGGTTGTCCTTGGTAAAGGAGTGTACCATTGATTTGATAAATACGAACCGTCATATCTTCATGACATCCACTAACAGATATCTTACCGTCTATTATTCCAATATGCAGATTATCTAAATAAACGTCTTCGATTCTGCTGAAATCTGACTCCATTATTTTATTGAACTCAGACCAAACGGGAGCAACCCAATAATATGAACGGCACCCAATTGGCACTTGTAGATTACAACGTGTCTTGCTGATATTATCAAAGCAATTATTTTGACATGTTGGAGGTGTGAGTGCCAGAACTTGCAACCTATTCAGATTTATGCATCCAATAAAAGCATCTTGTCCAATCATCGATAGCGTTGAAGGCAAGCTCACGGATTTGAGTTCTTTTGCGTTAACGAAGGCATAAGACGCTATCTGATCAACTCCTTCCGGTACTACATATTCTACCCCTGCATGATTGACTGGATATATTATTAAATCATCAAAGTTCGAATTGAATAAAACGCCATCTCTGCTAGCATAATTTATGTTGCCGACTTCTACATTTATCTGAGTTATATTTTGGCAGTCTTTAACGATACCTAAGCCAATAGATGTTACACTTGATGGTATGGTAATCTCAGTCAAACCGTTACATCCAGAATATGCCATATCTCCAATTTCTTCGAGTTTCCTCGACATTGGCAAACGAAGCAGGCTAATATCGTTTCTAAACGATTGTATGCCATGAGATTTCACGCAATTGGGAATAGAAATAACCGATAGTCGTTCGCAATCAGCGAATGCATAATCTCCAATTGAAATTGTATTATCAGGAATCCTAAGTGTGGTTAACACTTTGCAGTTATAAAACATACTGTTCCCAACAACCTTTTCTGTAGTTCTGTTGAGTTGGTAATAACTACGTCCACCACTAACTATGGTACAGCCCGAAATATCGAGTGCTTCCAACACGCCAGGAGTGGTATTGCCGTAGCTATCGCTACCAGCCATTTCACGTATAAAGTTAATATCCGTACCATTCAGATATCCTGTCAATCGCAGATTCTTAATATGATACTTTTTATTCTCGGAAATCATAGTTGACAATGTGCCCGGTTCATCTATATTCAGATATATTTGTGGATTAGATGAATCATTTTCTTCATTTCCATACACTACCAATTTTTTTGTGATAATTGGAGCATCGTTGTGATTCTTATCCCCTTTTTGGGTAGCACGAATGATTACAGTTCCTCGACCATAACAGTCAAGATACCATCTTCCCGCGTTGCTATATAAATTAGCCACATTATTGGGTGAGATTTCATAAGATATTGGTAAATCTGTATCACTAGTAGCTTGAAGTTCCACCTGCGAATACAATTCAATATTAGATAAATCTTGATCCCAGATAATGGATTGATTTGCCTTGGTTATAGTTAACGTCCCTGATTTATACTTCGAAATTTGATAGTTTGTTGCATTTCCACCCGTAATATCAATAGGATATGTTCCTACATCACTAAGAGATGTTGCGGGACAAAAAACAGTCACTGATTGAGATAGAGTTGATGCATCTTCATTATTGACGAATCCAGTATAGTCAACATCAAATGAGGGATTATCTTCTCCGTACACTCTAGTATAATTACCGACACTTACCATTAACTGCCTTTTATTAACAATCAAGTTTCCGGGCACGTATTCAAATATATAATTCTTTGACATGGCGCCTACTGGCATAATTTCATAAACGCCTGCGTCGCTTAAAATATTAGCTTCGCAATTATAACTGGGGTAAGTAGTTAAGCATGACTCGGTATCATCGTTGAGAAGTCCCGAAATAGAGAAATCAAATTGCGGATTCTGCTCGAAATATAGACGTTCTTTATTATTGGCCGAAATAGTTGCTTTGGCTTTGGTTATCGTAAGAATACCATATTCACACGAGAGAATTTCATAATTATGAGGCTCACACATAACAGATACAGGATAGACCCCCACATTCGATAATTTCGTAGCATCCGTATAAAACACGGGTAATTTATCCCATTTTGGTAACTCGTCGCAACTTTTTAATCCATCAAAAGATAACTTAAATAAAGGATTATCAAGACCATACTCCCTATTATAGCAACCTATTGAAATTCGAATTGGAGCCTGCGTTACATTTAATTTCCCCGGCTTAAATTGTATGTTGTAATTAGTCGATGCATCTGATTTCAATTCAATTGGATATTCCCCTATATCAGATTTTGCAGTAGCTCGTGAAAAAAGATTATAGCCATCAATTAGCACATCATCAATGTTTTCATCATTTTGTAGTCCTTCAATAACTGCATTAAAATCTGGGTTATTTTCTCCGTATTGACGAGAAGCATTATTCGCAGTTATTCGCAAATCAGCTTTCGAAATAACAAGCGATAAAGGAATGTCTGCCAATATATTTCCATTAATTTCACCTTCCAAAATTAATTCATAGTCACCAGCGTTTACTGGTATTTTACTTAAATCTATCGATAAATGATATCCATCTGGCAAATTTACATTATAGTTGATTTGGGGTTGCTCCCCGGAATATATAAAGCTTTGATCTGTAAATGAAACCAATGATTCAATAAATTCTTTATAGTAAGGCATCTCAGCATATCTTTCCATACTTGGAACAAATATTCTTAATCCTGTTGGAATATATATGCCCCCATTTTGATACGCAAAAGTTTCCTCTTTTAGCATTGGAGGCTCACTAGACGTAATTATAACTGTTCTTAGCTTTGAGTTAAAGCACCTAGTTCCAATTGACTTCAACGTTCTCGGAAATATATATTCCGAAAGTTTTGGGCCTTGCATTGCATAATCACCAATGCTAATGAGACCATCCGGTAAGTTAATAGACTCAATATTGTTCGCATCACGAAATGCCCCAATTCCGATTTCCTTAATAGTTTCGGGCAAGACCAGATTCTTAATCCAAACCAAATATTGCACTTGCCCCCATGCATAATCAGCTATTTTTTCTACTGTATAGCTTTTTAGACCTTGTTTTACAGTTGATGGTATCTCAACATCTGTCTTTCTATAAGTTGCGTCAGTTGGCGATTGACCTCCGCCGCAACATTCTACTGTTGTTTCAGATATGATATTATAATATAGCCCATCTTTCTCAAAGTCGTAGGCACTTGAAGTAATCGTCCACGACATAAAGAAAAATATTATTAAACTACAGAATATGCGTTTGTCCATATATTTTATATTAGTTCGGTTGAGATACTGACTACCGCTTCCATACAGTAAGTATTGATTTTAAGTCAATCATTACCCTCTGGGGATTAAGTGGATTACCTTTATCATCGGATACTAACACTGAATACTTTCCGGTATTTGTATCAATTCCATCCATCACGTTTCTAAGCAAATGTTCTGCCTCCTGGTCTGAACAATTGACTTTAAGTATGACTATTTCTGTCGTCAGTTTCTCACATAGCAGAATTGGAGTGTACAACTCGACTCCCAACGCACGTTGGAGCATATTGCATTCTCTAAATAGGTATTCAATAGAACACATAAAAAGCACAGCCGCTGGGCTCACCTCGTTGGCGGTTGATTGGTTTATAAAGAAAAAGCGTGAGAGCCGTACTGTTTGCTCGTTCCACAATTGGAGGCCTTCGCATTGCCCATCGTAGTTGAACGAGCAAACGCGCAGAGCCTCACGCGGAAATATGCTATATGCCAATACCCAACGCTCACGCGCCAGGTTAGGACATAATATACATATCCACTTGGGCATCTACCGTTTGCTGCATCCTTGACTACGATTAGAAAGTTTGCGAAGTTCCCAATTGTCAAGAAAGAGCGTCGAGTAAACGCTTTTCGTATGTCATTTGCAGCCCCACCCACATTGCCCTTGACCGGGCTCTGCGATGCGGTCTGCGCCGCAAAGTTAAGAATGTTTCATAAAATTACAAAATAAAAATACACGAGCCGGGACCCGCAGATTAAACAGGCAAGTGCTATATTACGGAAATATAAGTAGGCATACGGCTACTGCACCAATAGCACAGACGTGCTTCGGTAACGAACGGGCATTATTGCGTGTTGCGATTTTGCAGTGGCTAAACTGCATCACTTCGCCGAGGCTCTGTCAGGAAAAGCGGGGATGATCAGATGAGGAGCATGATGCGGTAGGCAATGAAGGCGGCCAACCATGCCACGGCTGTGTTGTACACCACCGAAAAGAGTCCGTACTTCCAGCTGCCGGTTTCCTTTACTATGGCTATAACCGTAGCTGTGCAGGGGCAATAGAGCAATATGAAAATCATGAAGCTGAGGGCTGCGGCGGCTGTGAAGTCCGGCAATCCGGTGTTGGGATTCGGAGCTGTTATGCGAGCGGACAGGGCTGAATCCTCAGCCTCCTCATCGCCGGTGTACAGCACACCCAATGTGGACACCACAATCTCCTTGGCAGGCACTCCGGCAAGGGCAGCAACAGATGCGCGCCAATGGAATCCCAGGGGCTCCATGACGGGATTGACGAATTTTCCGGCCATCTCAAGATAGGAATCGGTCTTCGGATTTATTTCGTTGTCGCCTGCCACTGTTTCTACAGTAGCCACATCTGCGGTCTTGTCATGAAGCGGGAAATAATCAAGTGCCCATACAATGATGCTTGCCACAAGAATGACGCCCCCCATTTTCTTGAGGTATTGCTCGCCTTTGCCCCACATGTGGCGCAGAGATGCTTTCAGTGTGGGGATACGGTATGGCGGCAGCTCCATGACAAACGGTGTCTCATCGGTCTTGAACCAGAAGGTACGCAGCAATTTAGCAGTTGCCATAGCCACGAGAACCCCAAGCAGATACAACCCCAGAAACACAAGGGCGGCATGTTTTTCAAAGAATGTTCCCACGAGCAGCACATATATTGGCAATCGTGCCGAGCAAGACATGAACGGGTTGATCAGAATAGTTATTATGCGGCTTGAACGGCTTTCGATGGAGCGTGAGGACATAATGGCCGGCACATTGCAGCCGAAGCCCATAATCAGCGGTATGAATGACTTGCCGTGAAGACCGATACGGTGCATCAGTTTGTCCATTATGAATGCAGCCCTGGCCATATAGCCGGAGTCTTCCATAAAGGATATGCAGAAGTACAGGATAAGGATGTTTGGCAGAAACACAATCACACCGCCTACCCCGCCGATTATACCGTCGGCTATCAAATCTTTCAATGCTCCATCCGGCATTAGCTTCTGAACTACGGATGATATCCACCCTACAAGGCTTTCAATCCATTCCATGGGGTATGCCCCGATTTCGAATGTAGCCCAGAATATAGCGAACATGATAAGGATGAACACCGGAAATCCGAAGAGTTTGTTGGTGACAAATGCGTCGATGATCCGGGTGGAATCTTCCGAGTTACCTTCGCCTTTCACCAATGTCTCGGCAAGGGCTCCGGCAATGAATCCATATTTTTCATCGGCAATAACAGATGAAGCGTCATCCTTGCACACTGTTTCAATGCGCTGAAGTTCGCGGTCGCGCGATGACAGGATAGCGTTGCCGTCGGGCAGTTTTTTTATTTCATCCTCCACCTCACGGTCGCGTTCAAGCAGCTTTATAGCGAGATAGCGGGGTGAGAAGTGGCGCCCTATATGGTCATCTTTCTTCAGCTCGTCCTTGATGATGTTGACACCTTTCTCTATATCCTCTCCGAGCGGCACATGAATATGTCTCACAGCCTCATCGCGGCCCTCATACACATCTATGACGGTGTCAAACAGGGCAGATATACCCTCCCCTGTCCTGGATACGGTAGGCACAACCGGCACTCCGATCATCTCGCCAAGCAGCCGGAAGTCAAGATTGTCACCCCGTCTTTTGAGCTCATCATACATATTCAATGCAATGACCATGCTGCGGTCCATATCAATGAGTTCGGTGGTGAGATAGAGATTTCGCTCGAGATTTGATGCAACCACAACGTTGATAATTACATCCGGGGTCTCCTCCTTGAGGTATTTCCTCACATAAAGCTCCTCGGGCGAATATGAGGCGAGGGAGTATGTGCCTGGTAGATCCACAATGTTGAAGGTGTAGCCCCGGTGGTTGAATTTACCCTGCTTGGCGTCGACGGTCACACCGCTGTAGTTTCCCACATGCTCCCTTGCACCGGATGCTATGTTGAAAAGAGAAGTTTTGCCGCAATTGGGGTTTCCGACCAGCGCCACATTTATTGTTTTGCGGCGTTTATGGAATTCGTTAGTGTCTTTTTTTGAATTATCCGAGGCAGTGTCGTTCAAAGCGGCATCGGAGGCATCCTCATTTTTATCGATATCCACCGGCATCACTTCAACAAGATGAGCCTCAGCCCTGCGCAGCGAAATCTCATAGCCCATTATGCTGTACTTGATGGGGTCGTGCAAGGGTGCATGCAACAGCACCTTTACCTCGTGGCCTTTCACAAATCCCATCTCAATCATGCGCTTACGGAAAGCGCCATGACCTAATATCTTGACTATGATGGCTGTATCACCGGTGTGAAGCTCGTCTAATCTCATCTCTTAATGCGTAAATAGTAAAAAACAGTGCAAAGTTGAAAAAATATGCCGGAATCTCCAAGAAATTCCGGCATTATTTATAATGATTTTAAATAAGGACCAGTAATATTGTCATTATCTGCGTCTGATGTATGTTGCGGACTCAGTGATAACCATATCAACAGGCACATCATGCGCATCTACGTCAAACTCATCAAAAATCTGGAAATCGTAGGCCACACCCACTTTCAGAGCCTTACTGTCGGCCATGAGTCTGTCGTAGTAGCCTTTGCCGCGTCCCACACGGTTGCCGGACCTATCGTACGCCACGGCCGGAACAACCACCATTTCAATTTCATCTATAGAAGTAATGTCGTTGCCTTGCGGCTCCTCGATATGAAAAGCGCCGAGCCGAAGAGAGCTCCTATCGTATGGCAGAATGTCAAGATTCACTCCGTTTACCCTCGGAAGGAAGAAGCGTTTTCTACCTCCCCACTTCGAAAGGAATTCGAGCGTGGACAGTTCGTCGGGCAGAGAGTGATACATGAGTATCCTGTCAGACATCATGAATGCGGCAAGCTGCTCCAGACGGCTGAACACTCTGGATGCCGCCACTGCCCGGTCATTTTCGGACAACAGGCTTTTGCCTGCCCTCACTTTTCTTCGTATATCCTCTTTTTTCATTTTCTTCGCGTAGTCATTGCTCTTCAAGCTGCGCTCCCGAGTCAAGAATTTTTCCGGCGTTGCCTGAAACAGCCTCGTTGACAGCTCTTACAACTGTGCTGTCGCCTTTATTGCTGACTTCAAACAGCGCTGACTGACCGAGAATGTCACTTGCTATGAGCGATTTCAATTGTCTAACAATCAAATTGCGCGAAATGTTTATGTAGTACCACCGGGGTGCTATGCCGCCCTTGTCTCTGGAATACTCAACAAACAGAGCGAGCAGTGCATCATCCGAGGGGAGCATAGACATCAGTTCGTCCACTGTCTTGGCCGGCTTAAGAGATTCACGGTTTGCATCGGTGAATGCAAAGGCAAACCGGTGAAGCATTCCGGCATTGAACACCTTTATATAATATGAGGTGACACCGGTTGTGTCGCTGGCAACAAAAACGTCGGGCATTATACCGCCGCCGCCATACACCTGACGTCCGCCAAGAGTGTGGAACATCTGGTTTTCATCAAACTTGATGCTGTCGGCGCTGAAGCCTTCGCCATGATTGAAACGGTCATAAATTTCAAGCTGGTATGCTTCCTGCGCTCCGAGGGTGTATGGCTTCTGGATGCAACGCCCGGAAGGTGTGTAATATCTGGCTGTCGTGAGACGGAACGCACTGCTGTCGGGAAGCTCAATCTGCCGCTGCACCAGCCCTTTGCCAAACGAGCGGCGTCCGACAATAATACCCCGGTCATTATCCTGAATCGCTCCGGCAAAAATCTCGCTTGCGCTTGCGCTACCTTCATCTATGACAACAACAAGATCGTTTGACTGGAAGGCTCCGCTGCCATCGCTGGTTATATCCGATTCCACCAATCCGTTTCTGCCATGGGTTGAGACAATTGGCCGTCCGGCAGGCAAAAACTCGTTTGCCATGAGAATTGCCGGCTCCATATATCCTCCGAGATTTCCGCGCAGGTCAATCACAAACTTCTCCGCGCCTTTTTCTCTAAGCTGCACCATTGAGTTAAGAAACTCCATATAGGTGGTTCTGCCGAATTTGTTGATTTTGATATATCCGACAGTAGGCTCAATAATATAAGCGGCATCGACAGTTGTTACAGGGATATCACCTCTTGTAACCTCGAATGTAAGCATTTCAGGAGCAGTGGATCTTCTGACACCGAGGGTGACACTTGTGCCCTTCGGGCCTTTTAGCCGTTTTCTTATCTCCTCGCTTTCAAGTTTTATTCCGGCAACAACAGAATCATTGACAACAACAATTCTATCGCCGGCAAGCATTCCTACTTTCTCAGCGGGGCCTCCAGACACAACTTCCACAACCGTCGCTGTGTCAGTGAGCATATTGAACACAATGCCCACACCACCGAAAGAGCCTTCCAGCACCTCGTTTGTGGATTGTAGCTCAGACGCCGGTATGTAGACAGTGTGCGGATCCAGTTTTGCCAGAATGTCAGGAATTGAAGCTTCGAGAATGCTGTCGGTATTGACATCGTCAACATATTCCTCCGATATAAGCTCCATCATCTGATTTATTTTGGTGCCGGAGTTCCAAGACGGGGTAGACTTGAACAGGCGGGCGCCGAGAAACAGCCCTAATGAAAATGCCACCGCGATAATCAGCGGCACCCACACAGCAGCTTTCTTTATCTGTGGATTCATAATTAAAAATCTAAATCTAAGAATAATGTCAGGTAAGATCCGGGATATGGACACACTCTATGCCTGCACGGACAAGAAGGTCAATACCATCCGACATCCGGTACAGTTCATTGTACACCACCCGTTTTATGCCTGCCTGAATAATGAGTTTGGAGCATTCAAGGCAAGGTGAGGCTGTGACATAAAGAGTGGCGCCATCGCTGGAATTGTTGCTGCGTGCCACTTTTGTTATAGCGTTTGCCTCGGCATGCAGCACGTATGGTTTTGTTTTTCCAGACTCATCCTCACAGATGTTTTCAAATCCGGCCGGAGTGCCGTTGAAGCCGTCACTTATAATCATCTGCTCCCTTACAATAAGAGCCCCAACCCTGCGCCGGACACAATATGAGTTTTCAGCCCATATCATGGCCATACGCAAGTAGCGCTTGTCAAGGACTATCTGCTTAGTCTGGTTATACATATCTTTGACCAATCTATTATTTGAATTTATTTCACGAGGTTGTGGAAACCCAAGTCTATCGAATAGCATATCTTGCCGTTCTGAATGGTGAACACCTGACGATCCACGTCCTTGGTTATGTCTTTCAGTTTAAGCAAAGCATTTTCGGGGGCATAGAATTCAATGATACCGTTTTCATCTGCAACACACGGTTCACCGGCGGCCACCCAATCCTTGTCACCATCCATATAGAACAATTGATAAGAGTTGCCGGGGAGAGCGTAGAAGCCATCATTTCTGGCAGTGAGCCTGAGTGTGCTCAGCTCAGTCGGTTCGGAAAGATGCAGAATGCAGGATGCATCTTTCTGAGGAATTGTGAATCTGGTCATCAGGTCTCCGTCATACAGACATTCCGGCCATGATCTGTCAAACACAGGTCCTTCCACAGTGTATTTCACCTTTTTTGTCTCATTCATATCTGCAAACAGCTCAAATTCTGCGAGAGTGAGCTGCTGGCCGGGAGCGGCTGTGTAGCGGATATAGCCATATTTCCGTTTATTGTCTGGGATAAGATATTTATTGCGGCGTTCAATCAAGGTGTCGTTAACAACAAGTATTGTGTCAGGATTTGAGAATGACTTATCCTCATCTGCCTCAATAACCACGCCCATCATATCGGAAATGATTTTAAAAAGTATCGAGGACCTGAGAGGCATGATGCGAGACATCTTCAACTTTATTTTTTTACCGGTATTTGGCTTAAGCACTTTTATATCGCCGTCCTTTGTCTGATAGAAGGGGTAACCACACGGATAGAAAAGATTGTTTTTGGGCACCACCGGGGCGTAGTATACACCTGCCTCAAAGTTACGGAAAGTTACAGAATCGCCATTCACTTCGCCGGCATCAATCGGGCGCCACTCATCAAGAACCGGAAGAGCGAGATACACTCCCTCCCCTTGTGAATGCACTGCGAGCGTTGCACTGTCGGGAGTAAAGTATTCGGTAGTTACATCAAGAAGGTTTGGGTTCACAATTCTAAGCGGTAGCGAACGGATGTCCTCAAACTTCTTCACATGACGGTTCTGACGCTCGTATGTAGTGCGGTAAACTTTCCCTTTTTTACGTCCGTCATGGGGGCGGGAATCACGGGATGGCTCCAATGAATCGGTGCCGAATGGGATGTATTTGCCTGAAACATTATCCAACAGCACAATCCATTTATGGCTGTTTTTGTTGTCCGGAGATATAATAAGCTGATCTATGGCGACCGGAATGCCGCATGCACGCATGGCATAGACCAGTTTGTCAACAAAGTCGCGGTTGTAGCCCACCCTTACATTAAGCAGCAGCGCCGGATCCAGATGGGGTGTTATCAGCTGCGAGTTGTACACCCATCCTTCGGAGTGAATGATACTGAGGAGAGTTTTCGCGGCCTCAATCACATCGTCGCCTTGATAAGCGGAGTCGAGTTTGTGCTTATAGTGATCTCTGTACATAGAGCGCCAGTCAGACAGACGAGCCTCACCGAGGGTATAAGGCAGAAGCAGTTCGCAAAAATCGGCAAAAGCGAGATTCTCATTCCACTTTCTGCCTCTCCACTCCTCAAATGCAAGGTCTATATTCTTTATCAGCAGGTCAGCTTTGATACATCTGACATGGTCTTTGCGGGTAAAATCGGCAAATGAAAGCGAGTTCCACCTGTCGGTTGTTTCCTTGTCAAGTGAAAAATTCACAGCATAGGTATTGAGCTTACCCAAGATATTTTCAAGGGAGTCAATTTCGGGGTCATCAAAGCTGTAGTGGCCCGGCATATTGACTATAAGCCAGCGGGCAGCCTCAAGTTTCATTGAGTCATCGGCATAGTGTCTGAGGAGCTTTTCGAGTTCACCTCTGTTGTAACCGGCCTTATCAAGAACGTTATTGACCGCCTCAGATTCATTCAGTTTGGAGGGTGTGCATCCGACCAAAAGCGCCACACCCATCCATACCAAAGAAAATGCGAAAATTCTGCGCAAATTTTTCATTTCAATCAACTTTATCGAGATGGTGACCCATCCGTTCTTTTTTGGTGTGCATATAGAACCTGTTGTATTTGTTCGGCTGCACTTCTATCGGCACATTCTCAACCACTTTCAGTCCATAGCCTTCAAGGCCTATGCGCTTGACCGGATTGTTTGTCATAAGGCGCATATCGCGGATGCCGAGTTTGTGAAGAATCTGTGCTCCGACACCATAATCACGTTCATCAGCCCGATGACCGAGGTGAATGTTCGCATCAACGGTGTCAAATCCCTCCTCCTGCAGCTTATAAGCGCGGATTTTATCCATCAGGCCGATACCTCTGCCCTCCTGGTTGAGGTAGAGAATAGCTCCTCTCCCCTCCTCTTCAATCATCTCCATAGCTTTATGGAGCTGGTCGCCGCAATCGCAGCGTTGGGATCCGAAAATATCGCCTGTGGCACATGAGGAATGCACTCTCACAAGCACAGGCTCACCATCTGCCACGTTGCCTTTGATAAGAGCTATGTGTTCGAGTCCGGACACTTTATCGCGGAACGGAATCAGTCTGAAATGGCCGTATGCTGTGGGCATATCAACCTCCACACCCTCCTCAACGGTTGTTTCAGTACGCAGGCGATAAGCGATCAGGTCGCGGATAGACACCAGCTTGAGTCCCCATTCATCCGCTTTTTTGCGCAGTTGGGGCAAACGAGCCATTGTGCCATCCTCATTCAGGATTTCTATCAGGGTAGCGGCCGGATAAAGTCCGGAAAGGCGTGCAAGGTCTATTCCGGCTTCAGTGTGTCCCGGTCGGCGCAGTACGCCCTCGTCCTGGGCATACAGCGGATGGACATGTCCGGGACGGCCGAATGTCGAGGGAACAGAGGCTGGGTCTGCAAGAGCCCGTATGGTTTCCGCTCTATCCGCTGCTGACACTCCGGTTGTGCATCCCTCGAGTTTGTCAACAGTTATGGTGAATGGAGTTCCCAGCATTGAGGTGTTGTCCTGCACCTGGTGTGCCAACTGAAGCTCGCGGCAACGCGACAGGGTCAATGGAGCGCAGAGCTCCCCGCGGGCGTTTGTTATCATGAAATTGACATGATCAGCAGTAACTTTCTCAGCCGCCATGATAAGGTCGCCTTCGTTTTCTCTGTCCTCATCATCGACAACAATCACAAAGTTACCTTTGCGGAACTCTTCAATAGCTTCCTCTATGCTGTCTAATTTAATAGTCTGTGTCATATATTGTCGTTATTATTAATCAGTTTTATCAATTCCGTGTCTACTTTAATTATTGTTTCAATCTCTTTTCTGAGTGAGCTGATTGATTTTCTGCCGATCAGATATATTGCAAAGCCGACAGGCAAAAGCACCATTGCAGATACCCCCATCCACTTTTTCGGCGCTGGTCTATATAGCCACAGGCTGCGGAGAATAGGCAAATCCATCAGTTTGTTTATAACGAGCTTGTCGCGGGAATTGGACAGGTATTCCACTGTCTGCTCCTCCATTTGCGACAAAGCGTGAAGTTTTTCTACCGGACAGCCTTTCAACCAGTAGTCCTTGAAACCGGTTTTTGAGGGGAATGAGAGCAGGAACTCTTGGCCTGAGGCAGATAAGTTATTCAGCCGTGCAATAGCATCGGATGTAACAATATCCTCAATAATCACCTCTTTCATAACAACCTGGCGCACCTGATGGCCTCCGGTAAGTTTTCTGAACCAATTGAGGTAAGCATCCTTGTTGAATACCGCGGAATCATTTACCGCCTTGTATGTCACAAAAATACCCAGAGGCAGGAGAATCGCCGTACTCATCCACATGCCTTCCCACACTTCGATGCGGGCATCACGGGCCATCTTGTTGCCGGTGTTGTCAATAATATAGTACACAATGAAAAGCAGCACCGAGATAACAAGCGGCATTCCGAGTCCGCCCTTTCTAATGATTGCGCCGAGCGGGGCACCTATGAAGAAAAACACGAGGCAGGCAATGGAGAGTGTAAACTTCTTGTGCATCTCTATGCCGTGTCGGATTATGGATTTGCGGTCATCGGCAAGTGTGAGGCCCTTGAACTCATAGTCCTGTTTCTGCCTTCTGAGCTGGCTAAGTGCCTTATCAAGGTTTGCGAGCTTGTCGGCAGAAGATTTGCCTCTGAATACGGAATCCACATTCAGCGGCACACTCATTTTCACCGAATTCATTACACGTCGCTTGTTTCCGGCGGTGTCGAGAACAATCTTGTAGTTGCCCACATTGACATACTGTCTGTCGGCCACAAGCCTGGCATAGCTGCGTCCAACACTGTCCACCCTCTGGTTCACGGAGTCAATGGTGTGGCTGAGTTCTGTTATATTTTTGCCTACATACTGGTTTCTCATGCCATCCTCCTCCATTCGGTTGAAATTGGCATCAAAACTCAAGTATATGCGTTTGTCAAGGAATGACTCCCTGCGATACGGCACATTTGCCGAAGCTGTAGCTGCCTCTTTCAGATTGTCAAACGACTCGCCGTTGTAGAGGTTAAGCACCAGATGGGTCTTATCCTCGGTCATCGCGAGGGTGCCTGAATCGGCAAGGATAATACCTGCGTTGTCAAACCCCTTGCTCATGTCGTAAATCATAAGGTCGTACAGAGTGCCGTTCTCACGGTTTTTTGACTGGACAAACAGGTTATAGCCGGGTATCTGGTCGTAGAACACCCCTTCTGGTATCTCAAGTTCAGGAGACTTCTGCTTCACTGAAAACAGCAGGGTGTACATCTTGGTCTGGGCAACCGGCAGCACATTGTTCTGAAAGAAGAAGGCTCCTATGGCAATGAGTATGAGCAGAGCAGTAAGCGGCTTCATGGCTTTGACGAGCGATACACCCGAGGCTTTCATCGCGGTAAGTTCAAAACGCTCGCCAAGATTGCCGAAAGTCATAAGCGAGGCAAGCAGGATGGCAAGAGGCAACGCCATAGGCACAAGCGACAACGCCGCATAGAAAAAGAGCTCTGCGATAACATCCACGCCAAGCCCTTTGCCTACAAGGTCATCAATATAGCGCCACAGAAACTGCATCAGCACTATGAAAAGGCATATAAAGAAGGTCATGACAAAGAGCGGCACAAAGCTGCTCAGCATAAACCGGTAAAGTGTCTTTATTTTAAAAGTCATTGCCTCTGTGATATATCTGCTGCTAATGAACTACAAAATTACAAAATTTTCTTGGTTAGCAAAAGGAATATTGCATTGTAAGTCAAAGTTCTAATATCCTGACACACCACATGGCGGGCGATAGCCACCGAAGAGGGCGATGATGATATCGGACTGACCCCTGTGAGGCGGAAATGGCGAAGAAGCTCTTTGGACGATTCAAACCGCTGATTTACAGACAATTCGCTCAATTCTTCAACATCAAACATGGATGATACGTACTCAACCAGGCTATTTTTTTCAAACACTCTTGAAGGTGACTTGAGGCCGGGAAGTTCGGAAAACGTACCCTTGCCATAGACCGACACAGCAACAACACCTCCGGGACGGAGCACCCGGTAGGCCTGGCGAAAAAAGTTTTTGGGTGAGTTGAACCACTGCACGGCTGACGATGCCACAATCGCATCGACCGATTCATCAGGCATCGCCATCAACGCTACCTCAGCATCCTCTATGATATGCTCACCGGGCAAACTGCTATCGATAGGATATACATCAATAAGCTTAAGATGCACAACCTTTTCAAACTGCCGCAGCCGCTCGCTCATGAAGCCGGAGCCGGGGCCAATCTCCACCACCTGACCGCTCAGAGGGGTAAGCGATTGAATTTTATCAGCGAGCATATTGGCCACCTGCCGCTGCACCGGAGCATTTGAATCGTAGGTATCGGCTGAGCGGCTGAAAGCAGCAGTCACTCCCCTTTTTTGAATGAACGCGCTGCCAAGTATTTCTTTGAAATCAGGAAAGTGGGGTTGATCTATCTCCACGATTTCAGCTTCGCCATCCCAAGCCCGCCTTTGCGATTCCGGTGGGAATATCAGGTCACCAACGGATATATATGCATAATCCCATTCAGCTGTTGGTGCACCTTCCCTTCTGTATGTGTTTCCGATATTTGCCAGTTCTCCCCTAACCGATTCGAGGCTGCGCACAGGCATGTTCGGAGCAAGAGCATTGTATCTTGACGCTCCTCCGCACATCCGTCTGTAAAACTTTGACAAAGACTTATCATCCAGCGCGTTAAGAGTGGAGGCAAACATCTCCGGAGAGATTCCGTATGACATATCCACAGGGTGCATCGTGCCGTTCACAGCTATCCTTGCCGTGAAAGGCAAATGTGCATTCCGCTCCATCAGTCTGGCGGCGAAATACACTCCATAGCTCCATGCCAGTACGCATATCTCGCTGTATTTATTTACTGTTTTTATATCTAACGTTTCATCGCTGTAGTCCCATACCGCAAGAAGGTCATACCCCTCGGCATCAAGCCCGGCAAACAGCTTGCTGTCTGCCGCCCATCCTGCAAAGAGCATTATCAAGCGCGGGGAACCGTCCTGTTTCAGAAACCTACACTTCATAACAGCGAATTTATGGCATCAGCAAGTTGCTCAACATCGGAGTCACTCATGGCTGCCGACAGGCTGACACGCAGTCTCTCAGTGCCCGGAGGCACGGTCGGTGTGCGAATCGGCAAAACTTTAAATCCGAGTTCCAGCAACCTCGCCGACATCTCCACAACCTTTGCAGCCCCTCCGATTATTATGGGACAGATATGGGTGGGTGTACACTCCGGAAGGGTTATCTTACCGCCGGCCATAATGCGGTCATGAAACAGCCGGGACATATACCTGAGATGTTCACGCTCCGGCTCCATCCTTGTTATATGATTTATTACGAACCTGGTCCACGCACAGTTCAGTGGCGGTAATGCAGTTGAGAATATAAAACTTCTGCTGCGGTTAACAGCATACTCTTTGAGCCGGCTGTCCAATATAGCAAAAGCTCCCTGCGATGCCGCAGCCTTGCCGAAGGTGCCGACAAGAATATCAACATCATCCAATAGGCCACAGTCGGCCGCCAATCCAAGACCAGCCCTGCCCATAGCGCCAAACGCGTGAGCCTCATCCACATACAGCATAGCATCCGGATAGCGCCTTTTCAGTTCCACTATCGCATGAAGATCTGCAACATCACCATCCATGCTGTACACTGACTCCACTACTATAATCACCCTCTTGAATTCGGATGCTCTTGCGGCAAGTAGCTTTTCAAGATGACCGACATCATTATGACGGAAACGCTGCATTGTCGCATCGCTGAGCTTATAGCCATCAATGATGCTTGCGTGGACCAATTTATCAGCCACTATCAGGGTTTCCTTGTCGGCAATGGCCGATATAAGACCAGTGTTGGCATGATAGCCGCTGTTGAATAGCAGACAGGGACGTCCGTATAATTTTTCAAGAGTATTCTCCAAAAGAGTATATTCATTCTGATCTGCCGCGAGCAGACGCGATGCACATGATGTCAGCGCAACATCCATGATATGCGGCTGCGCAAAGAAATCCTCTCTCAGCCGGGCATTCCCACCCAGTCCGAGATAATCGTTCAACGAAAAATCAACAGCATCCGGCGCGCCTGCAGGTATATGCCTCAGGTTTCCCTCAGCCGCGAGCTGTTCAAGCTCTTTCTCTATGCGATGCATTTTACTATTTCTATTGTAGACTTGACAAGATGCTCCAGCTCGGAGTCTGATATTATGTATGGGGGCATCACATATACATTTCTGCCGAACGGTCGCACCCAGATGCCTTTTTCAACGCACATCTTCTGGAATTCACCCACGTCCACATTTTTCTTCATCTCAATGACCCCGATGCTGCCGAGCACCCGCACCTCCTCTACTCCGGATATCTTCGCTGCCGGAGCCATGAGGCGTTTCAGTTCCGACTCAAGATGCGAGAGAATGGCTGGCATATCCTGCTGCTTCAAAAGCTTTATTGAAGCTATTGCCACCGCACACGACAGAGGATTGGCCATGAATGTGGGGCCATGCATCATCACTCCAGCCTCTCCTTTGGAGATTGTGTCTGCAACATCCTTGGTCGTCATCACCGCACTCATTGTCATATAACCTGCCGTGAGGCCTTTGCCAATACACATAATGTCCGGCTCCACTCCGGCATGCTCCCAGGCAAAGAGCTTGCCGGTGCGCCAGAAACCGGTGGCAATTTCATCAAAAATCAGATATATACCGTATTTGTCACACAATCGACGCGCCTCAACAAGATATTGCGGATGATAAAAACGCATACCGCCCGCGCCCTGCACCACCGGTTCAAGAATCATAGCTGCTATATCGCCATGATGCTCGGCCAGCGTAGTCTCAAGCTCACGCATGGCTTCCGGGCGCCATTCCTCACCGTATTTCACTGAGGGACTCTCCACAAAGTAGCGTATCGGCAGCGCGCTGCCAAAGGCACCGTGCATGCCTGTGACCGGATCGCAAACGCTCATGGCATTCCAGGTATCACCATGGTATCCCTTGCGTATTGTCACAAAATTTGTCTTTTCATGCGACCCGCTCTTGGAAATCATTGCCTGGACCGCCATTTTCATAGCCACCTCAATGGCTACAGAGCCACTGTCGGCATAGAACACATTGTTCATTGAGGGGGGAGCCATATCAAGCAACAGCTTGCCAAGCTCTATCGCAGGATCATGCGTGAGACCACCGAACATCACATGGCTCATCTTGCCAATCTGCTCAGCCGCAGCCTCATTTATCACCTTATTATTATATCCGTGAATGCAAGCCCACCAGGAGGACATGCCGTCTATTAGCTCTGTGCCGTCGCTCAATATTATCTTTACCCCCTCCGCGCGACTCACCTTATATGTCGGCAAGGGATTGATAGTAGAGGTATACGGATGCCACAGGTGCTCTCTATCCCATTCATCATGCACACCGCTACAGGAGCTCTTGTATATTTCCATAACAATTATAGCATATATCTAATAATGAGCAGGTTGCGATTCAATCGCACAAAACAGTCAATCGGGCTGTCTGCACCTTCAATTTCAACTATTTTGGTTCTCTTAAGTGCCCATCTTTATTGATTGCAAAGATAGTCATTTCTGACAGATTACCAAAATCATCATCAAAAGGCAGAAATAAACGACCTCATAAAGCTGTAATACTTATAATACTATTGTGTGGTAAAGGAATTTGTGTAACTTTGCAATCCAAGATGACGCCATTGGCTTGTTTGAACGATTGACGTAACAACCCTGAATTTTGAAACAATAATGCCTGATAACTTCAATACATATCTCGAGCAGATTGATTTTGAGACTTGGCGCGAGTTATGTGTCAGCATGGGCACTTTGCGGCGTTTTGACAAAGGTGAGGAATTTGTCTCCATCGGTAAAGTTGGTCGGTATATTGGGTTTATCCAATCCGGCACACTCAAATATGTGGCACGTTCCGCTGACGGTGCCGAACATGTGATGGGATTGGTGTTTGGTGAGGGATTTGTTGTTGACTGGCGTAATTTTCTACATGGTAGAATCGCGAATGTAGCTATCGTAACCACATCCGATTGTGAAATATACTGCATCACGGACAAAGAGGTGAAAGCAAAGATGGCCGCAGAGCCTTGTTTCAATGATATGGTGATGCACACCACAGAAGCCGTTTATGGCACTATATACGATAGATACGTTGATTTATATGTCAAGACACCACAGGAAAGATACAATGACCTTATCAATCGACACCCCGACCTTTTTGACCTCTTTTCTCTCAAGGACATCGCTTCTTTCCTGAAAATCACGCCGACACATCTTAGCCGATTGCGAAAAAATAACGGAAATCAGTGTTAAAAACCTTGACTCTCAACATATGTTGAGAGTTTTTATTTTTATTGGCTGTAACTTTGCGGACGGGTAGGCTACCTTTAGTCTAACACAACTTTGATTAAACAATAAACCAACTCAAAATGAATAAATTAAAAATGAAAGGAGTTCTATTATACCTGACTTTATGCGCCATATCTTCGATTAGCCTTCAAGCAGAATCCACTACGGCTTTATCGGGCGCATGGAGAGGAGAACTGAGAATGGGAAATTTTGCGTTGCCCCTTGTATTCAATTTTAATGAGGCACCCGATGGATCTCCGACATTTACACTTGATTCTCCACAACAAAATGTAAAAGGATTACCATTGATGGTCAATTATTTGTCATCCGACAGCTTATCTGTTTCCGCTGGAAATATCGGTGCAACATACGATGCCCGTATAGTTGGGAGTGAGATTGACGGAGTATTCTCTCAGAGAGGCTACAATTTCCCATTGAGATTAATTCCAGAAGAGCCAATAGACTTGAGACGTCCTCAGACTCCGAAGCCACCATACCCCTATCAAATGTCAGATACCACTTTCACAGCTTCCGATGGAATTATACTTGCAGGCACTATGACAGTTCCTCAAAATGCGACTGAAAATACTCCGGTGGTAGTTATGGTCACTGGGAGCGGTTCGCAAAATAGAGATGAAGAAGGGTTCGAACATCGTCCTTTTGCTGTAATTGCTGATTATCTTGCCCGCAATGGAATCGCATCTTTTCGTTATGATGACCGTGGAGTCGGACGTTCGGAAGGAAGCTTCGCAACATCAACATTAACTACATTTGAAACGGACTGCGAATCGGCAGTGAAGTTTGTGCGCGGTTTGAAACGTTTTGGTAATGTTGGCATACTCGGTCATTCAGAAGGCGGTACTATCGCCATGCTTCTTGCAGCGAAACAAGTACCGGATTTCATCGTTTCGTTGGCCGGCATGGCAATCCAAGGCAAACAAACTATTCTTGACCAAAATCGACATCATATGGAGGGAATGGGACTTGCTGGAAATGATATAGAAGGTAGTATAGCCGTGATTGATACCGTTTTCGATGAAATAATTAGAGGCAAACCTGCCCCTTCGATTGATATTAACAAAATTGCACAATCATTGGGTGTAACGGTACCTACGGCAGTGATGTCATCGCTCAAGCAAAATGTTGCTGCCTATACGCCATACTTTGCCGAGTTGATTGCAGTTGATGCAGGAGCCGAAATAAAGAATATAAACTGCCCGTTTCTTGCCATCAACGGAACGCTAGACACTCAGGTTGATGCCAGTAAAAATCTCGGAGTGATACGACGGGCCAACAGCAAGAAAACTGTAGTGAAAGAATTGGAAGGACTCAACCATTTACTTCAACATGCCTCAACGGGAGAAATGGCTGAGTATTCGGGAATCCGAGAGACAATCGCTCCCGAAGTTCTGGAAATTATTGTGGACTTCATTGACGGAATTTCAAAATAAAAAGACCTTATCACAGCCCGACGAGAGAAAAATCTTTCGCCGGGCTGAATTGCGATTTATATACAGTCAGCAAAGACTGGAGAGTCCTATTTGACCATTAAGGACGTAAAGACTGAAACTACTGTCACCTTACATTTTATAGTTGAAGATTTCTATTTGTCATTCAGAATTGATGAAATTGATGGAACTAATACCAATGAGTTCTTTGAAGTTGGTAGGGAGATAAGATTTATACGCAATGAAGACGATACCAAGCCTTTAAAGGTAATTTGGTATCAAAATATTACTTTTCGACCTATGACTGTCGAAGAAGGTATTTTCAAGATCTTTCATAGAGATACAAATATATTCACAATGAAATTTTCGTTGCATCATAAAAGCGATGAAGAGTTCGCACTGTATGAATATACAATGGGAGGCAATGACGAGTACATGACAATGCTTGACTCCATTTTCAATTTCGATTGAAAAAAATATCACATCACTCCCTTCCAGATCTCAACCTGTGAAAAGAATCGAGATGATACTTACCGACAAAAGCAATGGATGTAAAGTAACATGCAGTCATCAGCAATAAAAAAATGACAGCAATCAATGTTAAAACCCTTGACTCTCAACATATGTTGAGAGTTTTTATTTTTATTGGCTGTAACTTTGCGCAATAAACAACATTCAAAATATGAGTATGCGTAGTATCATAATAGCAGTCTTAACACTCTTAGCAAGCATCATCGTATGTTTGTTCGCATCCTCGTGCAGCCTCGAGAAGCGTGCTACAGTAACTACCGGCAGGTATGACAACATCCCTAATCGTTATATTCAGCCGCATAATGAAATTGAAACATACCGTGACACGGTAGCAACCCATCGTTTCTAATAATTATGGCAAAGTTTATCACATCAATCGTATTGTCGGCAGTAGCTATACTTCCTGTGTATGCGCAGGAACAGGCCGACACGTTGAAGACGCAAGAACTGAATGAGGTCGTGGTGCAAGCAACCATGCAACGCACCGGAGCCCAGAAGTCAACATATATCCCGACCTCAAAGCAAAAGAACGCTTCGCAGTCGGGAGTGGACTTGCTTAACCACATGGCTATTCCACAGCTCAAAACATCTTTGGGTAATGAAATCGAGACAAATTCCGGCAAGAAAGTCGCTGTATTCATCGACTATATTCCGGCTTCGCAAAACGACCTGACTGCCATGCGTATGTCGGACGTTAAACGAGTCGAGTATTATGAATATCCATCTGATCCAAGATTGCAGGGAAATGCCTATGTTGTCAACTTCATAATGACACAATATGAGTATGGAGGCTACGTCAAAGGGTTCGGTCATACTAACCTCGTAAGCCTTTGGAGCGAGCAGCTTCTTGGTAATGTCAGACTTCAATACAAGAAGATGACTTACGATCTTATGGGATATGGCTTCAACACCAACAGCACACATAATGGTTCTGAACTTACAGAAACATACCGGTTACCGCAGTCGGATGGAAGCATCAAGGAATTTAACCGCTTCTCCAATCTTTCTTCTTCAAAACAGAACAATCAGCAATATCTTGTTGCGTTCAAGGCAACATACAATTCTGATAAGATTCAGGCTTCTTCGCAAATCAACGCCAGCATAAATAATACTCCTCATGCAGACAGGAGCGGTTCAGTGACATACACACCGGCTACATATCCTTCTTCTTCGTACGCCTCCACTCTTGACACCCGGGCAAAATATATAGCATATAACGGTTACTACTTCTTTGCTCTACCCAAAAACAACTCTCTGACGTTCACACCTTCATACGTTTACTCTCATACAGATCAAAATTCCTCTTATCTTGAGACAGGATTTTCTGAGATTCTGAACGGGGCTGTTGACAATACAAATCAAATGAAGGGTGATTTGAAATTCAACCATGATTTTGGGAAGTATGGCAATCTTCTCGGTTTTATGAGAGGGTCGTATGAGTACAACCGAACCCGATATACCGGTTCTGCAACATCATTTGATAAAGCCAAATCCACCCGAATAGGTGTTGGTGCGACTTATAATATAACAATAGGTAATTTCTATGGAATGACCGGATTTGGCTGGGACTGGGACAGGCTTCAATTCGGAGGCATGGTTGACAAACCATCTTCCCCGTGGTTTGACCTTTCCTTACAATATGGCTTTAATGACAAGCATTCAGTTTCAACAACTTTTCATTACAGTTCTTGGTCTCCGTCTGCCAACTATAAGAGCGAGAATATAATTCAATCAACACCATTTTTGCGTTACACCGGCAACCCCAATCTTGTGCCATCCAAAAGCTACGACTTTGAAGTCAATTACACTTGGCTACCGAACAACAATTACAGCTTCAGTGCTTTTGGGTGGGCTTGGATAATTGGCAATAGATATGCGTATGATTATGAAGCAAATGCCGATGGTGTATTGAGAACCATAAAGCAACCTATGGGTAGCTATGCACAAGTAAAGTACGGAGTTAACGGTACTGCACGCTTTTTGAACAGAACGCTTGTTTTTACCGCCCAAGTAGGACAAGTCCTTAATCATAACGGCAGACCGTATAATGTAAATCATTCATATATTGACTGGTATGCAAGGATGAGATATTATCTTGGCAACTGGAATTTTACCTTTACATATATTTCCGACAACGGGAGTGCCGACGGCTGTATGAATGGTATATGGAACCGGGGCAAGAGCGATTGGTATCTCACTTTCGGATGGTCAAATTCTGACTGGAATGTAAGGACCGATTTCATCAATTTCACAAGGTGGAATTGGCGGAATGACCGGCAGGAAATGCACAGCCAATACTATGATACCAACGAGCAATTTATCAACGGAAGGAGTCGCGCGTTCATTCAACTTTCAGCCACTTATACATTTGGTTTTGGCAAGAAAGTCAGCCGTGACAATGAACCGGGTACTTCCACATCGGCATCATCCGGTATACTGAAATAATACAGCCAATCATACTAATGCAGACGGCTCCCTACGCGATGTCGGGAGCCGTCTGTTAAAACATACAAGTGTTATATTCCTTGCGGGTCTTGGGTCAATGATATGCTCGCCGTTTTTGGCTCGGCGCATATTTTCTTCAAGGGATTCGTAACAACCTCTTTACCACGATGCCGGATATAAAAAGAGAAAGCGGCTCGGCGCTTGCGCTGCCTCACCGCTTTCTGCTTTCAGTCGGGGTGACTAGACTCGAACTAGCGACCTCACGCCCCCCAGACGCGTACTCTAACCAACTGAGCTACACCCCGATTGTTTTCAAAAGCGATGCAAAGTTATGAATGTTTTCTGAACCATGCAAGAGTCAGGCGATATTTTTCACATCTTTTCACATTTAATAAGTGACCGCACCTTACTACACCTAACTCTAATACACTATTATACTGACATTTACACAACTTCACCATCTTTATCAAAAAAAGCGCACAACTGTTGCTGTAGCGCATGACCGGTCGAGGCTATGGTGTTGGCCCGATACAAACATATCCTGTCGATATATAAATAAATATAGGAGTCGGCAAGGAATAATAGCCTTATATTTACCCATAGTGAGGAAAAATGTTGTAATTTTGCAGAAAATTTATGAATTCTATAGAATAAAGAACTAAATATGAGCGAACTTTCAACAAAGTACTCCCCTGCTGATGTGGAGGCCAAGTGGTATGACTACTGGATGAGCCATAATCTTTTCAAGAGTGTGCCTGACGCACGCGAGCCGTTTGTAATTGTCATTCCGCCGCCAAATGTCACCGGTGTTCTCCACATGGGCCACATGCTCAACAATACAATTCAGGATATACTCACCCGTCGCGCGCGCATGACAGGCAAAAATGCACTGTGGGTGCCCGGCACAGACCACGCCTCTATTGCAACAGAGGCCAAGGTTGTTGCCAAACTGGCACAGGAGGGCATTAAGAAAAGCAGCCTCACCCGCGAGCAATTCCTTGAACACGCCTGGGACTGGACTAACACATACGGAGGCATAATACTGAAACAGCTGAGAAAGCTGGGTGCTTCGTGCGACTGGAGCCGCACCGCTTTCACTATGGATGAGGTCCGCAGCAAGAGTGTTATGAAGGTATTTGTTGACCTATATAACAAAGGCCTCATTTACCGTGGCAAGCGCATGGTAAACTGGGACCCGAAAGCCAAGACAGCGCTCAGCGATGCCGAAGTGATATACAAGGAAGAGCACAGCAAGCTTTATTACCTGCGCTACAAGATTGTTGGCGAGGATGGCTATGCCATTGTCGCAACCACCCGTCCTGAAACCATCATGGGTGACACCGCGATGTGCATCAATCCCAATGACCCGAAAAACACCCACCTCAAGGGCAAGCGTGTGATTGTGCCCCTTGTCGGACGGGAGATTCCGGTGATTGAAGATGATTATGTGGACATTGAATTCGGCACCGGTTGTCTGAAAGTCACCCCCGCTCACGATGCCAATGACTATATGCTGGGACAGAAACACAGCCTTGAGTCCATAGATATTTTCAACGATGATGCAACAATATCAGAAGCTGCAGGAATGTATGTGGGCATGGACCGCTTTGCTGTGCGTGAGCAGATTGCCAAGGATCTTCAGGCGGCAGGGCTGGTTGAAAAGATTGAAAACTACGAGAACAAGGTAGGTTATTCAGAACGCAATTCTGACACAGTCACTGAGCCCCGTCTCAGCGACCAGTGGTTTCTGAAGATGGAATCGCTTGCCAAGCCGGCCCTCGAGGGAGTGGAAAACGGAACTATCCGGTTCATTCCGGAGAAATATATCAACACATACCGCCACTGGATGACTGAGATACGCGACTGGTGCATCTCGCGCCAACTGTGGTGGGGACACCGCATTCCGGCCTACTACACTCCCGATGGCAGCATCGTTGTTGCCGAAAATGAGGAGGCTGCGCTTGTGGAAGCGCGCAAAGCCAACCCGGCATTGACTGCGAGTGACCTTCGTCAGGATGAGGACACTCTCGACACATGGTTCTCCTCTTGGCTGTGGCCTATATCTCTATTCAACGGAATCCTTGATCCCGACAACGAGGAGATGCGCTACTACTACCCTACAGCAGATCTTGTCACCGGTCCTGACATCATTTTCTTCTGGGTTGCCCGCATGATAATGGCCGGCTACGAATTTGTTGGCAAGCAGCCTTTCAACAATGTGTATTTCACCGGCATCGTGCGCGACGAAATTGGCCGCAAGATGTCCAAACAGCTCGGCAACTCGCCTGACCCCCTCGACCTTATCGAAACCTATGGTGCTGATGGTGTGAGAGTGGGACTTATGCTCTGCGCCCCTGCCGGCAACGATATTCTCTTTGACAAAAAGCTCTGCGAGACCGGACGCAACTTCTGCAACAAAATCTGGAATGCATTCCGCCTTGTAAAGGGCTGGGAAGTAAGTGACTCCGTCCCCACCCCTGAGGCTGCAAAAACAGCAGTTGAATGGTTTGAGACAAAACTGAGCAGGAGCATCGCTGAGGTGAACGACCTATTCAGCAAATTCCGTATCAGCGAAGCCCTCAAGGAGATATACCGTCTTTTCTGGGATGATTTCTCGGCATGGTATCTTGAGATGGCAAAACCGGCATACGGTTCTCCGGTAGACAGCACAACATACCGGGCAACCCTCGGATTCTTTGACTCGCTGCTGCGTATGCTCCACCCCTTCATGCCGTTTATCACCGAAGAGCTGTGGCAGCATCTCGATGACCGGCGCGATGGCGAATCAATAATGTATGCCCCGATGCCCGAAGCTGGCGCTGACAATGAAGCCGTCATTGCCCTCATGGCTCACGCTCAAGAGGTAGTCAACGGTCTGAGAAATGTGCGTGCCGAGAAAAACATCCCCAACAAAGAGCCTATAACCGTTAATGTTATCGGCACCTGGAATGCCAGGGAAGATGGCGTAATCGCAAAACTTGCAAACGCAGGTGCTATTAACCACAATGCCACCAAGGATCCCGCAGCAGCAACATTTATTGCCGGCACTGTTGAAGTGAATGTACCTCTTGCCGGAACAATCGACACTGCCGCCGAGCTTGAACGTCTGAACAAAGACCTCAACTACTACACCGGTTTCAAGGCCTCTGTAGAGAAAAAATTGTCAAACGAGCGCTTTGTGAGCAATGCTCCTGCACAAGTTGTGGAAGCAGAACGCAAAAAACTCTCCGATGCTCAGGCTAAAATTGAAAGTTTAACCGCCGCCATCGCCGCACTAAGCAAATAAAACTATGGCACAGAAACCATCGATACCCAAAGGCACCCGAGATTTCGGCCCAATCGAAACCGCCCGCCGCAACTATATATTCTCCACTATCCGCTCTGTGTTCGAACTGTTCGGATTCTCACCCATCGAAACCCCGTCGATAGAAAACCTCTCCACCCTCATGGGTAAATATGGAGAGGAGGGTGATAAACTGCTCTTTAAGATACTCAACTCAGGAGAATGGCTCCGGGAAATTGAAAACGAGCAATTTACCGCCGCCGACTCTGCACGTCTCACCTCCAAAGTGAGTGAAAAAGGACTGCGCTATGACCTCACCGTGCCTTTTGCCCGCTTTGTTGTCCAGCACCGCAATGAGCTCACCCTCCCCTTCAAGCGCTACCAGATTCAGCCGGTATGGCGCGCCGACCGTCCTCAGAAAGGACGGTACAGAGAGTTCTACCAGTGCGATGCCGACATTGTGGGGAGCGACTCCCTGACTAACGAGGTGGAGCTGCTCCAGATGATTGACGAGGTGTTCGCACGCCTCAACATACGCATAGCCATAAAGCTCAACAACCGTAAAGTGCTTGCCGGCATAGCCGAGATTATAGGAGAGCCCGACCGCCTCACCGACATAACTGTGGCCATCGACAAGATCGACAAGATTGGCATTGACAATGTCAAGGCAGAACTTGAAGAGAGAGGATTATCCAAAGAGGCTGTGGAAAAAATAGTGCCGGTACTTTCCATCACCGGCACTGCCGCCGAGCGTCTTCAGCAGCTCAAGACCGTGCTTGCTGAAAGCGCAACCGGTCTGCTTGGCGTGGCTGAGCTTGAGCAGGTACTGGAAGAATCAGCGTCTCTCGACATGAGAGCGGATGTTGAGCTGGATGTGTCACTTGCCAGAGGCCTTAACTATTATACCGGTACCATTATCGAAGTCAAGGCTCTCGACACCCAGATAGGCAGCATATCCGGAGGAGGCCGTTATGACAACCTCACCGGAGTGTTCGGCATGCCCGGCCTCAGCGGTGTTGGAATATCATTCGGCGCCGACCGCATTTACGATGTGCTCACCACCCTGAATCTCTTTCCCGATACTGTAACCTCCGCGCCGACCCTCATGTTCGCAAACTTCGGCAAATCAGAAGCACTTGCCGCTATGGCCATGATGAAGCAAATGCGCGCCGCCGGAATTGCCTGCGAGATATATCCCGACACAGCCAAGATGAAAAAACAGATGGCTTACGCCGACACACGCGGCATACCATTTGTTGCAATGGTGGGAGAAAACGAGGCTGCACAAGGGAAAATGACATTGAAGAATATGACCACAGGCGAGCAGACCCTTCTTAGCCCTGCCGAAGCATTAGAAATAATAAGAAAATGAATACAAAAATCTGTATTGCGGCACTCTCCACTGCCCTGCTCGCCGCCTGCTCATCCGGTTCAGGATCATCCGATATTGTCACAATCGACCTCGCCGCTAATGTTGGAGCCGCTGACACAGGCTCATCTGAGGAGATTATGAAAGTTGAATCGATTATAACTCCTGCATTCACCGATTCAACGATGATGAATTTTCCCAATATTTGCGGTGCTGACGGAAGCAATCTCTACCTTATGCAGCAAAGCAGGGCAGGCACAAACCTCATGGTTTTCAACGCCAATACCGGAGAGTGTATAAGCTCATTTGACAAAACCGGCAACGGCCCCGGCGAATACAGAACCGTATACAACGCATACCGCTCGCCCGACTCCGGCTCTTGGGCTGTTTTCGACATAAATGTCGAAAAGGTGTACACATACTCCATCGCCGGTTCTTTCATCACATCCTTCGACCTCACCACCGCCGAAAGCATCGCCCCGCTCGGCAACGGATGGCTTGGTGAAAACCGTCGCGAAAATGATATACCCAAAGTGTTTTACCGCTTCAACAGCCGGTTCGCTGTGACTGACTCTATCATCACCAACCAGCGCTGGCATGTCACCCGTGAAGGGGTCAGCTCCGTCACCCGCCTGCAGCCTGCAGGAAAAGACCTTGTTTACTGGCACGAAAACGACACTCTCTACTCAATCCCCGCTCATGGCGACATTAAAGCGGAGGTCGCGTTCAATCTCGGCCGGTACAAGATGCCACTCTTCGATTCCTATGAAACCGAACGTGCCGAGCGCCACAAATATATCACATACTTCGCTTTCGCCACTGACAACGCAGTAATTGTGTATTATATGCATAACGACAATGTCTACGCTCAGATATACGCCAAGGCCGACGGCGCACTACGCTATGCAGTCACTATGTCAAAGGAATCATACGGATTCCCCCTCGTTGTTGACGGCACAACCTACCACGGTATCCCCTCTTATCTCAATACCGACGGCTCTGTGATATTTACCGTATTGGCAGAAGAAATGGCAGCTGTTTCAGGAAACGAAGAAGCCAACCCCGGATTTATCAAAGCCAGAATCACCCTTTAATATCAGCTTTAACACATGACTATAAAACACTCCCTGCTGAAAACAATTCTGCCGGCGCTTGCCGCAGCGTTGCTCTCCGCTTGCTCCGCAGGTTCAGGCTCATCCGACATTGTAACAATCGATTTGGCCTCAAACGTTGGAACTGCCGATAAAGGTTCGCTCAACGATATATTTGATGTGGATTTCTTCATTCGTCCTGAACTGACAGATTCAACTCTCCTCACCTACGCCCCGGTTCATGGCCGTCACGGCAACCGCCTGTATATTCAGGATGAAGAGGAGAGAGAAAAGGAAAGGCTATACACATTCGATGTCTCTGACGGGCGCTGTTTGTCCTCCTTTTCTCACAAAGGAAATGGCCCGGAGGACTGGAATCTACTTGGATTTGCGTACTCCGCCAAGAATGGTGACTGGGTGGCGCAAGATCTCCGAGAACGCAAAGTAGTAAGATACACCGCCGATGGTTCGTTTGTTGGGTCATACCATCTTAACATTGGCAACATCTGCCCCAACGGCGACGGTTGGGCCGGGCCGAAAGATGTGTGGGATGGCGAAAAACAGGTTATTTATCTGTTTGACGACAACTTCAATCTCACCGACTCCATCCCCACCAATCTGGTTCGGCGCATCATGGTGGCAAACAATATGACACCCACTGAAGGACGCGCGTCTCTGATAGTTAACGACACTCTTTATGTGGTTTCCGACTCCCGAACATTTGATCCAAAGATGGCTTTCTCCCTCGGACAATACCACTGTCCTTATTATAAGGAAGAAGATTTCGATAAGCTTATCGCAGAGCGCAACCGCTATATATGGTATGATGTCCAGACAATAGGAAACCTTGCGGTTGTGGTTTACAGATATGATAAGAAAAGGAACTTGCAAATATACAACAGCACCGATGGCAAGTTGCTATACTCATACACAGTCACTCCAGAGGATTATAAAGGATACACACGAGACGGTTTTCCCTTTGAAATTGACGGAAATGAGTATAGCATCTCCCCGATGGGAATTGCTGACGATGGAGTGATGTTCTTCAGAATCCAAACGGAGCAATTTGGCGAGGACGAAGGCAACCCTGCCATACTCGGTCTGCGCCCGAAGAAATAACCAATCCCGAATTTTATACAAATGAAAATCTCAAGCTACCTTCTTTGTGCTTCTGCAATAGCATCTACCCTATGGTTCTCCGCCTGCTCCGCAGGTTCCGGCTCTTCCGACATTGTAACAATCGATTTGGCCTCAAACGTTGGAACTGCCGATAACGGTTCGCTCAACGATTTATTTGAGGTTGATTTCTTCATTCGTCCTGAACTGACAGATTCAACTCTCTTGTCAGACGCCCCGGTTCATGGCCGCCACGGTAACCGCCTGTATATTCAAGAAGATAATGAGAGACTATACACGTTCGATGTAACTGATGGACGCGCGCTATCCTCATTCTCCCGCGTAGGAAATGGGCCGGAGGACTGGAATTCTCTATATTTCGCATATCCGGCAAAAAACGGCGACTGGGTGGCGCAGGACACCCGCGGACGCAAAGTGGTGAGATACACCGCGGATGGAGCATTTGTAGGTTCATACTCTCTGAACACTGACAACATCTGCCCCAACGGCGACGGTTGGGCCGGGCCGAAAGATGTGTGGGATGGCGAAAAGCAGGTGATTTATCTGTTTGATGACAGTTTCAATCTCACCGACTCTATTCCCACAGACCTGACCAGACGCTTCATGGTAGTAAACCTCATGACACCCACTGAGGGACGCGCGTCTATGGTAGCCAACGACACCCTTTATGTAGTTTCTGACTCCCGCACGTTTGCTCCCGAGATGGCTTTTACCCTCGGCGAATATGCCCTTCCTTACTACTCAGAAGATGAATTCGACAAATTTATCGCTGAACACCACCGTTACGTCAGATATCAAGCAAATATCGTAGACAACCTTGTTGTTGTTGATTATAATTATGACAAGAAGAGTACTTTGCAGATATACAACCGTGCTGATGGCAAGTTGATATACTCATACACAGTTGCTCCCGAGGAGTATAAAGGATACACCCGAGGCGGTTTTCCCTTTGAAATTGACGGAAAAGAGTATGGCATCACCCCGATGGGAATTGCTGACGATGGAGTGATGTTTTTCATAATCCAAACGGAGCAGTTTGGCGAGGAGGAAGGCAACCCTGCCATCCTCGGACTGCGCCCGAAGAAATAACCAATCCTGAATTTTATACCTATGAGAATCTCAAGCTACCTTCTTTGCGCTTCGGCAATAGCATCCGCTCTTTGGTTCTCCGCATGCTCCGAGTCAAAGAAAGATATTGTGGTGATACCTCTGGAAAGAGACCTTGATGCTGCCGCGACCGGCAACGCTGTAGCTACACTTGCCTGCGCGCCGGAATTCACAGACTCCACCATGCTTAAGTCAGTCAATTTAGTCGGTGTAAAGGACAACCGGTACTACGTGAATTCCAAAAATCTCATGATTTTTGACAAGGACGGCAGATGCATCACATCCTTTAATAAAGTTGGTAACGGCCCCGGAGAGTACACCAATCCCAAAGCTCTGTGGATGAATCCGTCTACCGGAGGCTGGATGGTCAATACCTGGCCTGATGTCGTAAACACCTACACTGCCGATGGCAACTTTATCGGTAGCGACTCGATATTGTCCACATCCGGCCTCACCCCGCTCCGCGATGGTTGGATTGCCACAAACAATTGTCTTTCAGGCGGCGAGATTGCTATCTATTACTTAGATAGGGACTTTAATCTCACTGACTCTGTTCTGACAGGACGCAATCATAAGGTTATTGAAATACCTGGAGGAAGAATGGCTACCCATCCCAACATATCGGTGTGCGGTGACAACGCGTATATTGAGCAATCCGACACCTTATATAATATAAGCTATCCGGACAAGGGGCTCGTTCCAATGGCATTCATTGACCTTGGCTCACACAAGATGCCCGCCGATATGAATCCGATGGATGACTATGACCGCGATGCTTACATTACATACTTCTCTACCGTATGTGGCAATCAGCTGCTTCTGTACTACCGTGGTTCCGATCAACTCTCCGTGCTTGTGTATGATCTTACAGACGGGTATCTGATTTCATGCCTGCGCAGCGACCCGGATTTCACCATTCCGTTTGTAGTTGACGGTAAGACTGTAAAACTGAGTCCGACAAACAAAAGTGATGGCAAGAACTTCTGGTTTACCGCTACTGAAGATGTCATGGCTGAGTTTTTTGGCACCGAGGATGTCAATCCGGCTCTATTTTCTGTCAAATTCGAGTGATTCGATAAAAAAATTGAGGAAAATACTTGCTTTTGAATAAAAATCATTACATTTGCAGTATAATCCAAAACAAAATGAAACGATTTAGCGCATATTATTATTCGTATTTTTATTTTACCAAAAATAAAAACGGGATTTTGTATGCCTGAATCAACTACAATGACCAAGTTGTGAACATCATAATGAATCCCGGCGCCATACAGACGACGGGATTTTTTCATGTAAACCGCTTATGAAACCAAAAGTAACAATACAAGGAGTGGCCGGATGCTACCACGATGCAGCTGCAAGAGCATACTTCGCGCCTACCGAGATTGAGACGGTGGCGTGCAGCACCTTTCCTGCAATGTTTGAGGCTCTCGACACCGACGCCTCTCTCCTTGGCATCCTCGCCATTGAAAACACCATCGCCGGAGCGCTCCTGCAAAACCACGAGCTGCTTCGCAAGAGCAATCTATCGATTGTTGGAGAACACAAGATGCGCATATCCCATGTGCTCGCTGCCATTCCCGGACAAAACATTGATGAACTGACTGAGGTGAACTCCCACCCTATGGCTCTGATGCAGTGCGAGCAATATCTGAGCAAACACCCGAACCTGAGAGTGGTTGAGAAACTTGACACCGCCGGAAGCGCCTGCGACATCGCTGAAGGCAAACTGATGGGACACGCAGCCGTGTGCGGGGAATTTGCCGCCAACCTCTATGGACTCGAGATTCTTGAACGCGGCATTGAAACAAACAAACGAAACTTCACCCGCTTCCTCATCCTTGCCGACCCTCTGCTGGTGCCTGAGCTGAGAGCAAGGGAGGAAGAACTTGACAAGGCATCGCTTGTGTTCACCCTCCCCCACACACAGGGAGCGCTGTCAAAGGCGCTCACCATACTGACATTCTACGACATGAACCTCTCTAAGATACAATCCATGCCGATAATAGGCCGTGAGTGGGAATACCGCTTCTATGTCGATGTGACATTCAAATCATTCGTGCGCTACCGTCAGGCTCTTGATGCTGTGCGCCCCCTGCTAAACGACTTCAAAGTACTTGGTGAATATAAAGAATGCAAAAATGAAATCTGAAATAAATATACAGCCGGCCGACAGAGTCAACTCCGTTAAGGAATACTACTTCTCACGCAAGCTCCGTGAGGTGGCCGAAATGAATGCCAAAGGGCTCGATGTTATTTCACTCGGCATCGGAGGTCCTGACAGAATGCCGTCCAAAGCTGTCATCGACACCCTTTGCTGCGAAGCATCCAAGAAGGGCAACCACAGCTATCAGCCTTGCATAGGTCTGCCGCAGTTGCGCCAAGCATTTGCCCACTGGTATAAGAAATCTTATTCAGTTGATCTGGACCCTGACACTGAAATCCAGCCGCTGATAGGCAGCAAGGAGGGAATCCTGCACATATCGCTCGCCTTCCTTAACCCCGGCGACGGGGTGCTCGTGCCAAACCCCGGATACCCCACATACACATCAGTCAGCAACCTTGCCCAGGCTGAGATATACACGTACGACCTGACGGAAAGTAATGGCTGGCAGCCTGACTTCGAGGCGATTGAAAAACTGCCTCTGGATAAAATCAAGCTGATGTGGGTGAACTACCCTCACATGCCCACCGGCACACCCGCCTCGCGCGAACTCCTTGAAAAAATTGTGGCCTTCGGACGAAAACACAATATCGTCATTGCCCACGACAACCCCTATAGCTTTATCCTCAACCCCGAGCCTATGAGCATACTCTCAGTGCCCGGAGCCAAAGATATTGCCATCGAGATGAATTCTCTCAGCAAAAGCCACAACATGGCCGGATGGCGCGTGGCAATGCTCGCTTCAAACCCGCAGTTTGTAAACTGGATTCTCAAAGTGAAGTCCAACATCGACTCCGGACAGTTCAAGCCTGTGATGCTCGCAGCGGTAAAAGCTCTTGAATGTGAGCGGCAATGGTATGATGAACTCAATGAGGTGTACGCACGGCGCCGTAAGATAGCCGAGGAGATAGCATCTGCCCTCGGCTGCACATTCGACCCCGCGCAGCGTGGACTGTTCCTCTGGGCAAAGGTGCCCGACAGTGTTGGCTCCGGCGAAAGTCTTGCCGACGATGTGCTCTACAAAGCCAACGTGTTCATCACCCCCGGATTCATTTTCGGCTCCAACGGCAACCGTTACATCCGCATTTCTCTATGCGCCACAGAGCAGAATATGCAGCGCGCCCTCGAAAGAATCAACAAAGCAAATTTATATAACTAAATATTATTACCCTAACACCCTGACAATTATGGACAATCTGCAACCTATAATACCCGAAGACATCTACAACGGCAAGCCACTTATCATTGCCGGCCCATGCAGCGCCGAAACTGAAGAGCAGGTGCTGTGCACCGCTCAGGAACTCGCTGCCAACGGAATCAAAATTTTCCGTGCAGGAATATGGAAACCGCGAACCAAGCCGGGTGGATTTGAAGGTGTCGGTGCCGAAGGCCTCCAATGGATGAAAAAAGTGAAGGAAACCACCGGTATGCTCACAGCAACCGAGGTGGCCACCCGTCAGCACGTCAATGAGGCACTTGATGCCGGAATAGATATCCTGTGGATCGGTGCCCGCACTTCGGCAAACCCCTTTGCCATGCAGGAGATTGCCGACACGCTTCAGGAGCGCGGCGCCGATGTGGCGGTTCTCGTCAAGAATCCCGTCAATCCGGACCTTGAGCTCTGGATCGGAGCAATGCAGAGAATATACAACGCCGGAATACGCAAAATCGGCGCAATTCACCGCGGATTCAGCACATACGGCAAGCACCTGTACCGCAATATGCCGAACTGGCACATCCCCATTGAACTCCGTCTCCGCTTCCCCAACCTGCCGATCATCTGCGACCCCTCCCACATCGGCGGCAAGCGCGAACTCATTGCCCCTCTCTGTCAGGAAGCCCTTGACATGGGATTCAACGGCCTCATCATTGAAAGCCACTGTAACCCCGACAAAGCATGGAGCGATGCCGCCCAGCAGCTCACTCCCGAAATACTGAACTTCATTCTCAACACTCTCGTTATACGCAGCGACAAGCAGAGCACCGAAAACCTCACTCTCCTGCGACAGCAGATTGACAAAGTGGACAACGACCTGCTTGAAATCCTGGCACACCGCATGAGAATATCCAGAGAAATAGGCCAATACAAAAAAGAACACCGCATGAGCGTGGTTCAGGCAAACCGCTACAATGACATTATACGCACCCGAGTGAAGCTCGGTGAGGAGATGGGCATGAGCTCGGAATTCATGAAAACCATCTTGCTCGCCATACACGACGAATCGGTGCGCCAGCAGATTGAAGTTCTTAACGACAGACTCGGAAAATAATGAGAATACTGATTCTTGGAGCAGGGAAAATGGGGTCCTTCTTCAGCGACCTCCTCTCTTTTGAGCATGAGGTGGCTGTATTTGACCCCAACCCTGAACGCCTGCGCTTCTCATACCATGCGCTGCGCTTTGAAAACCTCGATGAAATTGACGGGTTCAACCCCGATATGGTGATAAATGCCGCAACGGTAAAGTACACACTCGACGCTTTCAGGGCTGTGCTTCCCCACATCAGCGATTCGTGTATTATCAGCGACATAGCGTCTGTAAAAAACGGACTGCCTGAGTTTTATGCCACCTGCGGTCACCCGTTTGTGAGCACACACCCCATGTTCGGCCCCACATTCGCATCGCTCAGCAACCTCGCGGACGAAAACGCAATCATAATCAGCGAAAGCGACTGTCTTGGAAAAGTCTTTTTCAAAGACATATACAACCGCCTCGGGCTCCACATCGAGGAGTACACCTTTGAACAACACGACCAGACTATCGCCTACTCGCTCTCAGTGCCATTCGCATCAACGCTCGTGTTCGCTTCGGTAATGAAACATCAGGATGCGCCCGGTACTACTTTCAAACGCCACATGAAAATTGCCAAAGGGCTCATGAGCGAGGATGATTTTCTGCTAAGCGAGATTCTTTTCAATCCGAACACCCCGGAGCAACTCGACAGAATTACCGAGCAACTGGGCAAACTAAAGGAGATTGTAGAACGCCGCGACACAGAGGAAATGAAATCATACCTCAGCCGCGTGCGCGAAAACCTTAAATAATTTGGGTAAATCGCGCAGAATGTATAATTTTGTAAGCGATGAGCGACGATAAAACCAAAACGGCTGCAATGGGAGCGCTGACCCGATATCTTACGCAACACAAATTGCGCAAGACACCGGAGCGATACGCCATATTGGAAAAAGTGTTTGACATGTCAGACCACTTTACAGTCGAGGTTCTTCACGCCGCCCTTCACGCCGATGGATATCATGTGAGCTGCACAACTGTGTACAACACTCTTGAGCTCCTTGCTGAAGCATCTTTGGTTCGCCGCCGCACATTCGGCAGGCAGCCCGCGCGCTACGAAAAAATAGCCGGGCTGTCGAACCACCACCACCTTGTGTGCACCCGCTGCGGCAAAGTGCGCGAAATCAAGGATCAGAACATCGACACCATGCTCTCCTCGCTGCGGTTCGGAACCTTCCGGCCTTCATACGCCGACCTGTACATCTACGGCGTATGCTCGAGATGCGCCAGAAAAAGCCGCACCGCAGCCGATACCCACAGCTCGAAAGAAAACACTACTAATGTAAAGAAACAACACAACAGATTATGAAAGTCGACGTGTTACTCGGCCTCCAATGGGGCGACGAAGGAAAAGGAAAAGTTGTTGACGTGCTCACACCCCGCTACGACCTTGTGGCGCGATTCCAGGGTGGACCCAACGCCGGCCACACTCTCGAATTCGAGGGCAAGAAATATGTGCTCCGCTCAATACCCTCAGGCATATTCCAGCAGGGACGCACAAATATCATCGGCAACGGTGTGGTGCTTGACCCGGTTCTATTCCGCGAAGAAGCTGAAGCCCTCGGTGAATCAGGCGTGGACATCCGTCCTCTCCTCAAAATATCCAAGAAAGCGCATCTGATAATGCCTACCCACCGTCTTCTTGACGCTGCCAATGAAAAAGCCAAAGGCGGAGCAAAGATCGGAACAACAGGTAAAGGCATCGGCCCCACATACACCGACAAAATCAGCCGCAACGGCCTGAGGCTCGGTGATGCCCTCGCCCCCGACTTCATGCAGCGCTATGAAGCCGCGAGAAACCGCCATGTGGCTCAGCTCAATGCAATGGGCGAGAACCCTGACTTCTCAGAAGCTGAGGCAAAATGGCTCGATGCAATCGAATATCTCAAAACATACGACATTGTTGACAGCGAATTTGTTATCAACCGTGCACTGGCCGATGGCAAAAAGGTGCTCTGCGAAGGCGCTCAGGGAACTTTGCTCGATGTGGATTTCGGATCCTATCCCTTCGTTACATCCTCAAACACCGTCACCGCCGGCGCCTGCACCGGACTCGGTGTGGCTCCAAATAAAATAGGTGAGGTATTCGGCATATTCAAGGCATACTGCACCCGTGTCGGCAGCGGACCATTCCCCACCGAGCTGTTCGATGAAACCGGCAAACGCATCCGCGACCTCGGCCACGAATACGGAGCTGTGACAGGACGCGAACGCCGATGCGGCTGGATTGACCTTGTGGCTCTACGCTACGCCATAATGGTTGACGGAGTGACCAAGCTCATCATGATGAAAAGCGACGTACTCGACGGATTTGATGAAATCAAAGCCTGCGTGGCCTACGAAATCAACGGTGAGGAAGTCACTGACTTCCCCTACACTGTCGAAGGCATAGATATCAAACCGGTATATGTAACCCTGCCGGGATGGAAAACTGACATGACAAAGATGAAAAGCGAGACAGAATTTCCAAAGGAATTCAACGACTACATCGCATTCCTTGAAAAAGAACTCGCTACACCTATTGCCATAGTAAGCGTCGGCCCCGACCGTCAGCAAACCATCGAACGCAATAAATAACAATTGCCTACACCACAAATCAAATACCTTAAAAACATTACGTTATGGCAAAAGTAAAACCCTTTAAGGGTGTACGCCCACCGAAAGAGATGGTGACTGAAGTTGCCTCACGCCCCTACGATGTCCTCAATTCTGAAGAGGCCCGCAGCGAGGCTCACGGCAACCCAAAATCGCTCTACCACATCATCAAACCCGAAATCGACTTCGAGCCCGGTACTGATGAACATGACCCGAAAGTGTACGACAAAGCCTCCGAAAACTTCAACGCCTTCCAGCAAAACGGCTGGCTCGTTCAGGACGAGAAGGAGCACTACTACGTCTACGCGCAGACTATGGACGGCCGCACCCAGTACGGCATTGTGATAGCAGCGAATGTGGACGACTACATGAGCGAACGCATTAAAAAGCACGAGCTCACCCGCCGCGACAAAGAAGAGGACAGAATGAAGCATGTGCGTATCAACAACGCAAATGTAGAGCCTGTTTTCTTCGCCTTCCCCGACAACGAGGTGCTTGAGGATATAATCCGCAAAGTCACCGCAAGCGCCCCTGAATACGACTTTGTAGCCCCCGACGGCTTCGGCCACCACTTCTGGGTTATCGATGATGACGACACCATAAACTCCATAACGGCTGAATTTGACAAAATCCCTTATCTGTACATCGCTGACGGCCACCACCGCACCGCTGCCGCCGCGCTTGTGGGTAATGAGAAAGCGAAAGCCAACCCCAACCACAAAGGCGATGAGGAATACAATTACTTCCTCGCTGTAGCATTCCCGGCCTCCCATCTCAAGATTATAGACTACAACAGAGTGGTGCGCGACCTCAACGGTCTCACTCCGCCGCAGTTCCTCGCCGCGCTCGACAAGGATTTTGTGGTAGAGCCGATGGGCAACAAAATCCACACACCCACAGCCCTCCACAACTTCGCCCTGTATCTCGACGGCCAATGGTACAGCATCACAGCAAAGCCCGGAAGATATGATGACAGCGACCCCATCGGTGTGCTTGACGTTACCATTTCAAGCAACCTGATTTTACGCGACATTCTCGGAATACATGACCTCCGCAGCGACAAACGCATCGACTTTGTCGGTGGCATTCGTGGGCTCTCCGAGTTGCAGCGCAGAGTCGACTCCGGCGAAATGGCTCTTGCCCTTGCCCTCTACCCTGTGTCCATGAAGCAGCTGATGGACATTGCCGACTCCGGCAACATCATGCCCCCGAAAACAACATGGTTTGAACCCAAACTCCGCTCCGGCTTAGTTATACACAAACTTGAAGACTGATTCCCTACATACACAATCCTCCGTCTGCCCGTGCACGACGGAGGATTTTGTTTCTCCGGCCACCGTGATACGCACCGGTGTGTTCAAAACACCTGCCGGTCAATACACCGCACTGGCCGTAAAGGCATCTCTTGCCCGCTACTGGTGGTTGATAGCCATTCCGGCTCTCATTTGCCTGTGCGCGTCCGTTTTCGACACCCGCATGATTTTCGTGGCGCTGATAACTGTTTTTCTTATTGCCCCCTTCATTGTTGTGAATGCGTGTCTGAGCAGACTCCTCACTACCGAGGCACGAAAAGCGGTGTCTCCTAAGAAACTGCTTGTCACAGTAGGCCAAAACATTGAAATGATGTACAACCTCTACGATGGCGCCGCTCCCGCCATTGACACTATCCCCTGGAGCCAAGTCTCTGAAACAACGGCTCATAAAGACGGCTGGCTGATACACCTCGCCGGCTCCCCCATACAAGGAATTATAGTGCCCGCAAGCGCAATAGAGAGCGTCTGTCGCCAACAAATTGACATTTATGAGCGATAGACCCATATTTTTTCATTAATTTTGCAACGAAAATAAACCATTTCACCAACCATTATCTCATAGCATGGTAGTATTCTTCAAAAAAGGTACTTCAACGGTAATCGCCGTGGAGACTGACCACCAATTTTCAGAAAAGGAAAACGAAAAGCTCTCCTGGCTCTTCGACGGCGCCAAGCCCCTTGTTTCCAAGTCTGTAAAGGGCATTTTCGTAGGCCCGCGCAAGGAAATGACAACCCCCTGGAGCACCAACGCCGTAGAAATAACCCAAAACATGGGCATCTCCGGCATAACACGCATTGAGCAGTACATCCTCTCAAAAGAGAATCCGCCCCGCCATGACAAAATGCTCGAAAGAGTGTACGACGGTCTCAATGGTTCTATTTTTAACCCCGGACGCACCGCCGAGCCTATAGTATACATCGAGGATATCGCTGAGTACAACAAAGCCGAGGGTCTCGCACTCAGCCCCGAAGAAGAGGACTACCTGCGTGGCCTCGCCGAAAAGCTCGGCCGTCCTCTCACCGACAGCGAGGTGTTCGGCTTCTCTCAGGTGAACTCCGAGCACTGCCGACACAAAATCTTCAACGGCACATTCATCATCGACGGTGAGGAAAAGCCCTCAAGCCTCTTCAAACTCATCAAAAAGACATCGCAGGTCAACCCCAACGGCCTCGTGTCTGCCTACAAAGACAATGTCGCATTTGTCAAAGGTCCGGAGATAGACCAGTTCTATCCCACCAACCCCGACCGTCCTGACTACTTTGATGTAAAACCGGTAAAAACCGTTATATCACTCAAAGCCGAAACCCACAACTTCCCCACAACCGTTGAGCCCTTCAACGGAGCGGCGACAGGCAGCGGCGGCGAGATTCGCGACCGTCTCGGCGGAGGCAAGGCAAGCCTTCCTATCGCCGGAACAGCTGTGTACATGACCTCATACCCCCGCATGTCACCCGACCATCGCTGGGAACTGATGATGAATCCCCGCGTGTGGCTCTACCAGACCCCTGCCGAAATCCTCATAAAAGCCTCCAACGGAGCCTCAGACTTTGGCAACAAATTCGGACAGCCGCTCATCTGCGGCTCACTCCTCACATTCGAGCACAGCGAAAACGGCAAGGTATATGCCTACGACAAAGTAATCATGCTTGCCGGCGGTGTCGGCTTCGCAGCCGCCAAAGATGCTATCAAAGGCGAGCCCGCACCGGGACAGAAAGTTGTGGTTCTCGGCGGTGACAACTACCGCATCGGCATGGGTGGAGGTGCTGTATCATCTGTCGAGACAGGCAGCTACGACAACTCTATCGAGCTCAACGCCATACAGCGCGCCAACCCCGAGATGCAGAAACGCGTCAGCAACGTTATCCGCGCTCTCGCGGAAAGCGATTCAAACCCCATTGTATCAATCCATGACCACGGAGCTGGCGGCCACCTCAACGCCCTCTCCGAACTGGTTGAGGCGACAGGCGGCAAAATCGACATGGAAGCGCTACCCATCGGCGACCCCACCCTCTCGGCAAAAGAGATTGTCGGCAACGAAAGCCAGGAACGCATGGGTCTGGTGATTCGCGAAAAAGATATCGAATATGTAAACCGAATTGCCGAGCGCGAGCGCAGCCCTCTGTATGTGGTGGGCGAGACCACAGGCGACGACCGCTTCGTATTCGAACAGACAGACGGCGTCAAACCGATTGACCTCGCTATGGCGGACATGTTTGGCAACTCCCCCAAAACCATCATGACCGACTCCACTCAGACACAGACTTACAAAGACGCCGAGTATCAGGACAGCAATATTGAGGAATACCTCCGCGATGTGCTGAGCCTCGAGGCTGTTGCCTGCAAAGACTGGCTCACCAACAAAGTGGACCGCTCCGTAACCGGCAAGGTTGCCCGCCAGCAGTGTCAGGGCGAGCTGCAGCTGCCGCTCAGCGACTGTGGAGTTGTTGCTCTCGACTACCGAGGTCAGAAAGGCATCGCAACCTCTATAGGCCACGCCCCTCAGGTAGCTATTGCCGACTCGGCCAAAGGCTCTGTGATGGCTATTGCCGAAGCGCTCACCAACATTGTGGGTGCCCCCCTCAAAAAAGGTCTCTCTTCCATATCGCTCAGCGCAAACTGGATGTGGCCCTGCAAAAACGCCGGCGAAGACGCCGCCCTGTATCGCGCCGTCGAGGCCTGCAGCGATTTTGCCTGCGCACTTGGAATAAACATCCCCACCGGCAAGGACTCCCTGTCCATGACCCAGAAATATGGCGATGACAGAGTATTTGCACCCGGCACAGTAATCATCTCTGCAGCCGGAGAGGTAAGCGACGTGCGCAAAACAGTTTCACCCGTACTCCGAAACACAAAGAGCACCCTCGTATATGTCGGATTCTCAAGCGACAGCCTCCGCCTCGGGGGCAGCGCATTCGCCCAGTCGCTCAACCATATCGGCTCAGATGCGCCCACCGTTAAAAACGCTGCGCAGTTCGTTGCCACCTTCGATGCCATCCAGCGCCTTGTAAAGCGCGGCAGCATCCTCGCCGCCCATGACATCAGCGCCGGAGGCCTTGTCACCACTCTTCTTGAAATGGCTTTCGCCAACACCAACGGCGGTATTGAAATCGACACAGAAGCTTTCTGCGCAGCCGGCGAGACAGACCTTGTCAAAATACTCTTCGCCGAAAACCCCGCCATTGTGCTTCAGCTCGCCGACAGCAGCGTGGAAAGCGCAATGAAGGTTCTCAACCAGGCCGGAGCCGAAGCAAAGGTGCTCGGCAAAACCTGCTCGGAGAGAGTGCTCCTCATCAACCATCAGGAGAGCCAGCGGCTCATCGACATCGACTATATGCGCGATGTGTGGTATCGCTCTTCATACCTCATGGACTGTCAGCAGAGCGGAGAAAGCCATGCGCTCGCACGCTTCACAAACTACAAATCACAGCCCATCCGTTACCGCTTCCCCGCAGGCTTCGACGGCAAGCTCGCAAGCCGCGGCATAGCTCTCGGCCGCCACGCCAAGTCCGGCGTCAAGGCTGCCATAATCCGCGAGAAAGGTGTTAACGGCGACCGTGAGATGGCATACTCGCTTTACCTTGCCGGCTTCGATGTCAAGGATGTCCACATGACCGACCTCATGAGCGGCCGTGAGACCCTTGACGATGTAAACATGATTGTGTTCTGCGGCGGATTCTCTAACTCCGACGTACTCGGCTCCGCAAAAGGATGGGCCGGCGGCTTCAAATGGAACGACAAGGCTAAGACAGCCCTCGAACGGTTCTACAGCCGCACCGACACCCTCAGCCTCGGTATATGCAACGGCTGCCAGCTGATGATTGAGCTCAACCTCATCAACCCCTCTCATCCCAAACGTGCCCGGATGGAGCACAACGGTAGCCACAAATTCGAGAGCAACTTCCTCGGTGTCACTATACCGGAAAACAACTCAGTGATGTTCGGCAGCCTCTCCGGCATGAAAACCGGCATCTGGGTTGCCCACGGCGAAGGCCGGTTCAACCTGCCTATGCCGCTGAGCAGCTACAATGTTGTGGCCAAATACAGCTACAAGTCATATCCCGGCAACCCCAACGACAGCAGATATGCGATCGCCGGCATATGCTCCGATGACGGCAGACACCTTGCCATGATGCCCCACCTCGAAAGAGCAATCTTCCCCTGGCAGTGCGGCTACTACCCGACATCTCACCGCAACGATGAGGTAACACCATGGATCGACGCGTTTATCAACGCCCGCAAATGGATTGAAAGCAAAACATCTACAAAATAATTCTATAGTTTTATGGGAGGTTTTTTTGGAGTTGCCAAAAACGGCAAGTGCATAAATGAGCTGTTTTATGGCGTTGACTACAACAGCCACATGGGCACAAAACGTGCCGGTATGGCTACATGCCACGACGGCATTTTCAACCGCTCCATCCACAACATTGAAAACTCTTATTTCCGCACAAAATTCGAGAGCGACCTCGACGAATTTTCGGGCAACTGCGGCATCGGTGTCATCAGCGACACCGATGCCCAGCCGATTATTGTCAACTGCCACCTCGGCAAATTCGCAATCGTGACAGTTGCCCGAATCAACAACATCAAAGAGCTTGAGAAAGAGCTGCTTGCCAAAGGACACCACTTCTGCGAGCACAGCTACGACATTATCAACCCCACTGAAATGATCGCAGCCCTGATCAGCGAAGGCTCAGACTATGTGTCCGGCATCGAAAACGTGTATCGCAGAGTAAAAGGCAGCTGCTCGATGCTGCTCCTCCTCGAGGACAGAATCATTGCCGCACGCGACCGCCTTGGACGCACACCTATTATAATAGGTAAGAAAGAGGGTGCATTTGCCGCTACCTCCGAAACATGCGCCTTTCCAAACCTCGGATTCTCTGTCCACTACAATGTCGGCCCGGGAGAAATCGTCGAATTCACTTCAGATTCGATGCGTCAGCTCAAGGCTTCCGGATCTGATATGCAGATTTGCGCGTTTTTGTGGACATACTACGGCTACCCGGTGTGTGAGTACGAAGGCCGCAACGTTGATGAGATGCGCTACAGCTGCGGATGCGCAATGGGCAAGAAAGACGCTACCGGTGCCGACTTCGTGAGCGCTATTCCTGACTCAGGCATCGGCATGGCTCTCGGATATGCCGAAGGAAAAATGGTGCCCTACAAAAGAGCGATTGTAAAGTACACCCCCACATGGCCACGCAGCTTCACACCAAGCACTCAGGAGCGCCGTGAGCTTGTTGCAAAAATGAAACTGATACCGAATAAAGCGCTCATGCGCGACAAAAAGGTGATTTTCTGCGACGACTCTATTGTGCGCGGCACCCAGCTGCGCGACAACGTCGCCGACCTGTTCGAGGGAGGAGCAAAGGAAGTGCACATGCGCATAAGCTGCCCTCCCCTCATCTACCCCTGCAAGTTCCTCAACTTCACAGCTTCCAAAAGCGAGATGGAGCTTATTACGCGCCGTGTAATCAAGGAACTTGAAGGGAGCCACGACGCCCACCTCGACGAATACGCGAAAACCGGCAGCTCCAAATATGAGACAATGGTGGAGCGTATACGCGAGCAACTGAAAATCAGCTCATTGAAATTCAGCTCCATTGAGGATGTAATCGAAGCCATCGGGCTGCCTAAATGCAAGGTATGTACACATTGTTTTGACGGAAGCAGCTATGAATGAATTGCTTTTTCGCTGAAAATGTGTAACTTTGCACTCTGTTAAAGAAAAAACTTAATAAACCGAATATAATATGAGTCTAAACATCGTTGTGCTCGCCAAGCAGGTGCCTGACACCCGCAACGTGGGCAAAGATGCAATGAAAGAGGACGGCACAATCAACAGAGCCGCTCTTCCCGCCATCTTCAACCCTGAGGATCTCAATGCTCTCGAGCAGGCCCTCCGTATCAAGGACGCAAACCCCGGCTCTACTGTCACAATCCTCACTATGGGTCTTCCCCGCGCAAGCGAGGTTATCCGTGAAGCAATTTTCCGCGGTGCCGACGGCGGCATTGTTTTGACAGACCGTGTTCTTGGCGGTGCTGACACTCTCGCTACCTCCTACTCTCTCGCCCAGGCAATCAAAAAAATGGGTAAGGTTGACCTCATCCTCGGTGGCCGTCAGGCTATTGACGGCGACACAGCTCAGGTGGGTCCCCAGATTGCCGAGAAACTCGGACTTCCCCAGGTTACCTACGCCGAAGATATCCTCGAAATCAAAAACGGTCACATTGTTGTGAAACGCCGCCTCGAAAACGGTGTTGAAACCGTCAAGGCTCCGATGCCCTGTGTTGTTACCGTTAACGGCTCTGCCGCTGAATGCCGTCCGCGCAACGCCATGCGCGTCATGAAATTCAAACACGCCACATCACCCTCAGGTGTAGCTGCGCTGAGCGACTCTGCCAAGGAAATATACAGCAGACGTCCCGAGCTCCACATCCAGGAATGGAGCGCCGCCGATGTCGATGCCGACCCCGAACAGATCGGTATGCCCGGCTCTCCCACCAAAGTTAAAAACATTGTCAACGTTGTGTTCACTGCTAAGGAAAACCTCCGTCTCGAAAACAACGACGAGGCTATCGAAAACCTCGTCAAGGAGCTCCTTGCCAACCACACCATCGGCTAATCCCCTCATTTTTAACAAAGCATCAATATGAGCAACAAAAACAACCTTATAGTATATTGCGAATTTGAGGACGGCAAAGTTGCCGATGTGAGCCTTGAACTTCTGACAAAAGGCCGTCAGCTTGCAAACACCCTCGGGGTTCAGCTCGAAGCCGTTGTTATAGGTGACAACCTCAAAGACGTTGAGAAAGAAATAATCCGCTACGGAGCCGACACAGTGTACAAAGTAGAGGACAAACGCCTTTACCCCTACACCTCCAACCCGCACGCCGCCGTACTCATCAACCTCTTCAAGGAAATCGAACCGCAGATTTGCCTGATGGGTGCCACCTGCATCGGCCGTGACCTCGGTCCCCGTGTATCTTCTTGCCTACACAGCGGCCTCACAGCCGACTGCACTTCTCTTGAAATCGGCAACCACACTGATCCCAAGACAGGCAAGGAGTATCAGAACCTCCTCTATCAGATTCGCCCCGCTTTCGGTGGCAACATCGTTGCAACAATCGTCAACCCCGAGTGCCGTCCCCAGATGGCTACTGTGCGCGAGGGTGTTATGAAAAAACAGATTCATGACGAAAACCATAAAGGCAAAGTGGTGAACCTCGATGTGAAGAAATATGTGAAACCCGAGGATTTCGTTGTTGAAATCATCGACCGTCATATCGAAAAATCCAAAGTCAACATCAAAAACTCACCCATTATAGTTGCCGGAGGTTACGGCATGGGCTCAAAGGAGAATTTCGACCTGCTGTTTGACCTCGCCGACACTCTCGGTGCAGAAGTGGGTGCAAGCCGCGCCGCTGTTGACGCCGGATTCACCGAACACGACCGCCAAATTGGCCAGACAGGTGTGACAGTACGTCCCAAACTGTACATTGCCTGCGGCATTTCCGGTCAGATCCAGCACATCGCAGGTATGCAGGAGAGCGCTATGATTATCTCGATCAACAACGACCCCAACGCTCCCATAAACGACATTGCCGACTACGTTATTACCGGTAACGCTGAGGATGTTATCCCCAAACTTATCAAGTACTACAAGAAGAACTCCAAGTAATTCCCGGCAACAAATCATTAACAAAGAAAACAATGGCAAATTTCTATACAGACAATCCAGATCTCAAGCATCACCTCAGCCACCCGCTGATGCAGAAGATTGTTGAGCTCAAGGAGCGCAACTACACCGATGCCGAAAAATTCGACTATGCTCCGGTGAATTTCGAGGACGCTATGGACTCTTACGACAAAGTGCTCGAAATCGTCGGCGATATATGCGGCGGCAGAATTGCTGAAAACGCTGAAGGTGTTGACCATGACGGTCCCTCTGTTGAAAACGGCAGGGTGACATACGCTCCCGGCACTCAGGAAAACCTTGAGCTCTGCCGCAAAGCAGGCCTCATGGGCATGGCAATGCCCCGCCGCCTCGGTGGCCTCAACTTCCCCATCACCCCCTACATCATGGCCGCCGACATGGTTAGCCGCGCCGATACCGGCTTTGAAAACCTCTGGGGACTGCAGGACTGCGCCGAAACTATCTACGAATTCGCTGACGAAGACCAGAAGCAGAGATATATCCCCCGTGTATGCCAGGGAGAGACAATGTCAATGGACCTCACCGAACCGGATGCCGGTTCTGACCTCCAGAGCGTTATGCTCAAAGCCACTCAGAAAGAGGATGGCACTTGGGTGCTAAACGGTGTGAAACGCTTCATCACAAACGGTGACAGTGACATTCACCTCGTGCTCGCCCGCTCCGAAGAGGGCACAAAAGATGGACGCGGACTCTCCATGTTCATCTACGACAAGCGCAACGGCGGTGTTGATGTTCGCCGCATCGAGAACAAAATGGGTATCAAGGGCTCTCCCACATGTGAGCTCACATACAAGAATGCTCCCGCTGAACTTTGCGGACAGCGCCGCCTCGGCCTCATCAAATATGTGATGGCACTGATGAACGGTGCACGTCTTGGCATCGCCGCCCAGAGCGTGGGCGTGAGCGAGCGCGCATACCGCGAGGCTCTCGCTTACGCTACAGACCGCAAACAGTTTGGCAAAGCTATCATTGAGTTCCCGGCTGTTTACGAGATGCTCGCCGTGATGAAAGCCAAACTTGACGCATCACGCGCGCTCCTTTACGAGACATCACGTTTTGTAGATATGTACAAAATTTACGAGGACATAGCTAAAGAACGCTCCCTCACAGCCGACGAGCGCAAGGAGATGAAGTTCTACTCGCGTCAGGCCGACGCCTGCACTCCCCTCGTCAAGGGTATCGGCAGCGAATACTGCAACCAGAATGCTTACGACTGCATCCAGATTCATGGCGGCAGCGGCTTCATGAAGGACTACGCTTGCGAACGCATTTACCGCGACGCCCGCATCACCTCCATCTACGAAGGCACCACTCAGCTTCAGGTTGTAGCAGCTATACGCCACGTCACCACCGGCACCTACCTATCGATGATCCGTGATTACGAGGCTCAGGCTGTCAAGCCCGAACTTCAGTGGATTCACGATATGCTCGTTGAGCTCACCGCCCGCTACGAGGAGGCTGTCAAGACAGTCACAGAGGCAAATGACTCGGCATACGGTGACTTCATGGCCCGTCGCCTTGTTGAAATGGCCGGCGTGATTATCATGAGCTACCTGCTGCTCGGCGACGCTACCCGCAACGAGGCTTTTGTAAAATCTGCCGAAGTATATGCGAAGCTCGCACAGGCCGAAGTGGCTAAGCATGCTGACTTCATCGCCAACTTCAAACCCGCTCAGCTCGAAGCTTACAAAGCCTGAGTCTGAAAACCGCATACGTTTTTATACTATACGCAACTTCCCGATGCCACGGCACCGGGAAGTTTTTTATTCACCCCTTTGCATAATTCGATTATTGACATTACTTTTGTGTAAATCATTAGCAGGCACTGAATGGATTCTCCACGCATAATACAGCTACCTAAAATCCCTGACAGCAGAGGCAATCTTTCTGTTATCGAGGAGTGCGTGCACATACCATTCAAGATAATGCGTGCGTACTGGATATATGACGTGCCCGGAGGTGAATGCCGCGGAGGACATGCCTACAAAACCACCGAAGAATTCATTGTGGCGTTGTCCGGGAGCTTCGATGTTGTTCTGGACAACGGGCACGAAAAACAATCGTTCTCGCTCAGCCGCTCTTATTGCGGACTGTATGTGCCAAAAGGATACTGGCGACAGATGGTGAATTTTTCCACCAATTCCCTCGCTTTTGTTCTCGCCTCGACACCATACGACGAAGATGACTATATAAGGGATTACTCCGAATTTATGCGCTGCCGATGAAAAACAACTCTGTACACGACTGCCTTTTGATTGAGCTGGACCGCAATACCTCGGACCGCAGGGGCACACTCTCGGTTGTAGGCGCAGGCGGGTATACGCCTTTTGATATCAAGCGGGCATACTACCTGTACGATGTGCCGGGAGGTGAAAGCCGCGGAGGACACTCGCACAAAACTCTTCATGAGCTTATTGTGGCAGTGAGCGGAAGCTTCACCGTCACGCTGGATGACGGCACAGATAAAAAGAGTATTTGTCTCAACCGCCCTTACGAGGCTCTTTACATAATGCCTGGTATATGGCGCACTCTTGAGGATTTCTCTTCCGGTGCCGTTTGTGTGGTTCTCGCCTCAGAATTATTTTCAGAAGATGATTATATCCGCGATTACAACACTTTTCTGAATTCCAAAACACAGAGATTAGAATGATTAAATTTCTTGATCTGGAAAAAGTGACTGCTCTGCATGGCGGAGAGATAGCCGCCGCAGTGGACAGGGTGGTAAAATCCGGCCAATATCTTCTCGGGCGGGAAGTCAAAGCCTTTGAAGACAGCTACTCGCATTATACAGGCACCGGATATACAATAGGTGTGGCAAACGGGCTTGATGCGCTTACACTCATATTCAGGGCATACATTGAGCTCGGCGCGCTTCGTCCCGGCGATGAGGTGATAGTGCCGGCAAACACATATATAGCCTCAATCCTCGCCATAAGCGAAAATGGTCTTGTGCCTGTGCTTGTGGAGCCGGATCCGGCCACACTACAGCTTGATGCCGCAAAAGCGGAAGCAGCTGTGACTCCACGCACAAGAGCTATACTGCTGGTTCATCTTTACGGGAGGTGTGCCTATAATGAGGCTATTGAGCATATATGCTCCGGGCACAATCTGCTGCTGATAGAGGATAACGCACAGGCACATGGCTGCCTATATAACAAACGGCGCACAGGCAGTCTTGGCAATGCTGCCGGCCACAGCTTTTACCCGGGCAAAAATCTCGGGGCGCTCGGAGATGGCGGAGCGGTGACTACAGACGACCCTGAACTGGCCGCTACTGTAAGGACTCTTGCCAATTACGGCTCTGAAAAGAAGTATCTGTTCAGCTACCGCGGCCGCAACTCAAGGCTTGACGAAATCCAGGCGGCTGTCCTTGGAGTGAAACTGAAATATATAGACAGCGATAACGCCCGCCGCAGGGAAGTTGCAAAAATGTATATCAACGGCATTACATACCCAGATGTAATACTACCCCGGGTGAGTGACTTTGACAGTCATGTGTTTCATATATTTCCGATATTGACTCCTGACAGGGATAAACTGCAGCAGCATCTGCAGGACAACGGAGTGCAGACACTCATCCACTACCCTGTGCCGCCGCATAAGCAGAGGTGCTACAAAGAGTGGGGCGGACTGAGTCTGCCGGTTACAGAAATGATTCACTCGCGCGAGCTGTCGTTGCCAATATCCCCTGCCATTACCGACAGCGAGGTGCGCACTGTAATTGAAATAATAAACAGCAGACAATCTTGACAAAAGTTTTGGAGAGAATAAAGTCAGCGCTGCGCGGCGACATTGTAAAAGTGTTGTCACTCACTTCGGTATCCACCCTTGTGAAGATGTGCACAGGTCTTGTGAGCATCAAAGTGGTGGCTCTGCTTATAGGTCCGGCCGGAGTGGCTCTTGTGGGTCAGCTCAACAACTTTGTTTCCATAATCCTGTCGTTTGCCGGTGGCGGTATTGACAAAGGAATAACCAGATACACCTCCGAGCACAAGTATAACCCGGAATTATTATCCGCATATCTTTCCACTGCATTGAAAATAACGGTTGTTTTCAGTGTGGTTATCGGAATATTGCTGATTATATTCAGCAGTTGGCTGAGCAAAACCGTGTTGCTCAGTAAAGAATACGGATATGTGTTTATTTTGTTTGGCACCACCCTTCTGATGTATGCGGCAAACAACTTTCTGCTGTGTGTAGTCAACGGATTCAAGGAATTCAAGCGGTTTGTATCCATAAACATAGCATCGAGCCTGACCGGGCTTGCCTTCACCCTCACACTCGTTGCTCTGTACGGCACCGCCGGCGCACTCGCCGCAATGGTGACCTTTCAGAGCGTGGTGCTGGCAATCACACTGTGGATTGTAAGGCGGGCGGCATGGATGAAGATAGGCAACTTTTGCCAACGGTTCAGCAGTGCGATTGCCGGAAAATACTTCCGTTACTCGCTCATGGCACTGATAAGCGCACTTATGCTGCCGTTGTCCCGTATGCTTGTGCGTGGATATATCATGACCACTGTATCAGAGGATGCCGCCGGATGGTGGGAGGGTATGTGCCGTATCTCTAACATATACCTGATGGTGATAACAACCTCGTTCAGCATCTACTATCTGCCCCGGCTGAGCGAGTTGAAGAGCGCTGTGGAGATGAGGGCTGAGATAATCAAGGCCATCAAACTGATCATGCCGCTGCTCGGAACAGGCCTGGGACTGATATACCTTACCCGCCATTTCATAGTGCATCTGCTGTTCAGCGAGGCGTTCGAGCCAATGGCCGGCCTTTTTATATGGCAGCTCGGCGGCGACTTTCTCAAAATCGGAAGCTGGCTTGTGGCCTTTGTCATGATAGCCAAAGCATATACCAGGCTGTACATCATCACTGAGATACTCTCCACTGCAATATATGCAGGTGCAAGCTATGCATTGATATACTTTCACGGAGTTACCGGCGCCTGTGAGGCTTATTTTGTACAATATGTGCTATATAGCATAGCTATTTCGTTAATTTTTCATAAATTATTATTCTTCCCCCATCGTATGACACTATAAAAACTATCTTTGTAGCAATCAAACTCAGAACCATGAAAGGAATAGTACTCGCGGGAGGCTCAGGCACCCGCTTATATCCCATAACCAAAGGGGTCAGCAAGCAGTTGCTGCCCATCTACGACAAGCCGATGGTGTATTATCCCATCTCAACCCTGATGCTTGCCGGAATAAGAGATATACTCATTATCTCCACACCGCAGGATCTGCCCGGATTCAAGCGACTGCTTGGTGACGGCAGCGACTACGGCATAAGATTGTCATACGCCGAGCAGCCAAGTCCCGATGGACTTGCACAGGCATTTATAATCGGAAAGGATTTCATCGGCGACGACAGTGTGTGTCTTGTGCTCGGCGACAACATTTTTCACGGCGCAGGATTCTCCACCGTGCTTAAATCATCTGTAGAGGAGGCTGAACGCAACGGCAAAGCTACAGTGTTCGGCTACTGGGTGGATGACCCTGAGCGCTACGGCGTTGCTGAATTTGACAGTCAGGGCAATTGCCTGTCCATCGAGGAAAAACCAGAAAATCCCAAATCAAACTATGCAGTGGTGGGTCTTTACTTCTACCCCAACAAGGTTGTTGATGTGGCACATCATATCAAACCGTCGGCCCGTGGCGAACTGGAAATCACCACCGTCAATCAGGAATTTCTGCGCGACGGCGAGCTGAAAGTACAGACACTTCCACGCGGATTCGCATGGCTTGACACCGGCACCCATGACTCTCTTGCCGAAGCATCCATCTATGTGGAGGTGCTTGAGAAACGCCAGGGATTGAAGATAGCCTGCCTTGAGGGCATCGCGTACCGTCAAGGATGGATATCCACCGAAAAGATGCGCGAGCTTGCAAAGCCGATGTTGAAAAACCAATACGGGCAGTATCTGCTCAAAGTGGTGGACGAGATAGACCGCACCGGCTACAAAAACCTTGATTGATATATCAAAATGAACGTTATTCACACCGCAATACCGGATGTTAAGATAATAGAGCCGCGCGTATTCACTGATGCGCGCGGGTACTTCTTCGAGAGCTACTCAAAAAAAGAATTTGACGAAAAGGTGCGTCCCGTTGACTTTGTGCAGGATAATGAAAGCTGCTCATCAAAGGGTGTACTCCGCGGACTTCACTTCCAGCGCCCCCCCTTCACCCAATCCAAGCTTGTGCGCTGCGTCCAAGGGGCTGTTCTCGATGTGGCTGTAGATATACGCAAAGGCTCCCCCACATACGGACAGCATGTGGCAGTTGAGCTCACTGAGTCAAACCATCTCCAGCTGTTTGTGCCCAGAGGCTTTGCACATGGATTCTGCGTGCTCAGCGATATAGCTGTGTTCCAATACAAGTGCGACAACTTCTACCATCCGGAAGCCGACGGCGGCATTTCGATTCTCGATACCGCTCTGGGCATTGACTGGAGAATTGACACCGCCGGCGCCATCCTGTCGGAGAAAGACACCCGCCACCCGATGCTCGCCGACTTTGATTCACCATTTGACATAAAAGCAGACCTATATAAATAAAATGAGAATATTGGTTACCGGAGGAAACGGCCAGTTAGGCACTTGCCTGCAGATAGCTGCCGAAAATTCTCCAAACGAATATATATTTACCGATGCCGATGACATCGACATCACCGACAAAGAGGCTGTTGACCTCGGCGTGGGATGCAACAACTTTGACATCATTGTCAACTGCGCCGCATACACCAATGTAGACAAAGCCGAGGAGCAGCAGGATATTGCCGAAATGATAAACGCCACCGCCGCCGGATACCTTGCCGAGGCGGCCCGCAAAAACGGGTGCACCCTCATCCATATTTCCACCGACTATGTATTCGGAGGAAATACCGGCAACACCCCGCGCAATGAAACAGAGCCGGTGAACCCCACCGGAGCCTACGGAGTGACCAAACTTCACGGCGAGCAGGCCATAGAAAGGTCGGGCTGCAAAGCAATAATCATCCGCACAGCCTGGCTGTACTCCGAATTCGGTAAAAACTTTGTCAAGACCATGCTCAACCTCACAGCCACCAAACCGGAGCTTAAAGTGGTTATTGATCAGACAGGCACCCCGACATATGCCCGCGATCTCGCCGAAGCGATTGTCAACATCATTGACAACGGCAAGTACTCCGGCAACGAAGGAGTGTATCACTTCTCTGATGAGGGAGTGTGCTCATGGTATGACTTTACCCAGGAGATTGCCGAGCTCAGCGGCCACACAAAGTGTAAGATACTCCCCTGCCGCTCCAGCGAATTTCCCTCGCCTGTGGTGCGTCCGTCGTACTCCGTGCTCGACAAATCCAAATTCAAGGAAAGATTCGGCATAAAAATACCCTATTGGAAGAAATCTCTCAAAACCTGCATAAAAAACCTCATAGAATCATGAGCAACAGAAACATACTCATTACCGGCGGAGCCGGATTCATCGGCAGCCATGTTGTAAGACTTTTTGTCAACAAATACCCCGAATACAACATTGTCAACCTTGACAAACTCACATACGCCGGCAACCTCGCCAATCTCAAGGACATTGAAAACAAACCGAACTATACATTTGTGCGCGCCGACATCGCCGACCTTGACGAGATGCGCCGCATTATATCATCTCACAAAATCGACGGCATTATCCACCTTGCCGCCGAGAGCCATGTGGACCGGTCGATCAAAGACCCCTTCACATTTGCCCGCACCAATGTGATGGGCACCCTCGCGCTGCTGCAGGCAGCAAAAGAGTACTGGGACACACTGCCGGAGAAATATGAGGGAAAACTCTTCTACCACATATCCACCGACGAGGTGTATGGAGCCCTTGAACTCACGAACCCCGAGGGCGTTGAGTCACCGTTCACCACCACAGCATCTTCCGCCGAGCACCACCTTGCATTCGGCACAGAGTTCTTTCTCGAGACAACCAAGTACAATCCCCACTCCCCCTACTCCGCGTCCAAAGCAAGCTCCGACCACTTTGTGCGAGCCTACCACGACACCTACGGTATGCCCACCCTTGTGACAAACTGCTCCAACAATTACGGCCCGTACCAATTTCCCGAAAAACTCATTCCTCTATTCATAAACAACATCCGTCACCACAAGCCGCTGCCCGTCTACGGCAAGGGTGAGAATGTGCGCGACTGGCTGTTTGTGGAGGATCATGCGCGTGCAATCGACCTGATATTCCACAAAGGCAAGATTGCCGACACCTATAATATAGGCGGCTTCAACGAGTGGAAGAATATCGACCTGATAAAAGTTATAATAAAGACAGTAGACCGTGTGCTCGGCAACCCCGAGGGCACCTCCGAAGAACTTATAACATATGTTACCGACCGTGCCGGCCACGATTTGCGCTACGCTATCGACTCACGCAAGCTGCAGCGCGAACTCGGGTGGGAGCCTTCGCTTCAGTTTGAGGAGGGTATAGAGCGCACAGTCCGCTGGTATCTCGATAATCAGGAGTGGATGGATAACATCACATCCGGTGACTACGAGAAATACTACGACGATATGTACCAAAACCGGTAAATCCGGTTCACACACCCGCTTATAAATAACATTTATTGCATACTTCGGGAGTATTGCATAACTTAGCGGCAAACAAATCAAGAGAACACTGAAAACACCGGCAAAAACCTTTGCAGCTTTGTCTTCTGTATCCGGAAGACCTCGTTTGCAGCTCTTGCAAACGCTCTAAAGTCTGCTACTCGGCTGCGGCTCTGCACGCCGTTCGCTCGTCGAGCGCCTAAGCATCACCTCCACTGCGTTCCCGGTGATGTATTGCGCACTCCCACACTCCGTCGTGAATTTCCTTGCCTCGGATTGCTATTTACTATAACGAAAGTATTGCCGGTGTTTTCAGTTTTCTCTATTTTATAATATCAATCGTATGCCGCAATACACCGAATATACGTTTACCGGCACTATTGACAGTGTTGAAAGGCTGCTGAAAGAGCTCAATGCCATAGCCATGCTAAAAGGCGACATCGGACTGTATGATCCGATGAATATTACTGAACTCAAGAAATGGAGCAGCAAGAGTGCGCGTAACAAAGGGTATAAAACATTCTCCATTTCCAAGAAAAGCGGAGGCACACGAAACATAACGGCTCCGGCAAGCGGACTGAAGAGTATCCAGTCGGCGCTCAACGCTCTGTTGCAGGCAATCTTCACGCCTCCCGCAAATGCCACCGGATTTGTTGCCGGCAGAAATATCATGACCAATGCCGCGGTGCATACCGGCCAAACCTGCATCTTCAATATCGACCTCGAAAACTTTTTTCCAAGTATCACCAAATCCATGGTCCGCTCCGCTCTTGAAAGAGAGCTCGGCGGCATACTTACCGACAGAGAGGTAATCAACATGATATGCAGCCTGTGCACTGTGCCGGATGATAACGGGAATGAAGTGCTGCCGCAGGGTGCCCCTACCTCACCGGTGATATCAAACATTGTGCTGAAACGTATGGATGATGAGCTCCACAAGGTTGCGGAGCGCTACTCCATGCGCTACACCCGCTATGCTGATGACATGACATTCAGCCACAGCAAACAGATGCGCCGCATGAGCTCACTGAGTATGCAGCGGATAGCCGAAGTGATTGGCCGCCACAAGTTTAAAATCAATGAATCAAAGATCCATACCGGCTACCCAGGCTGCCGGCGTGAGGTGACAGGAGTTGTTGTGAGCGATAAGCTGAATGTGTCACGCGAATTTGTGAAGCAGCTGCGCACACTGCTGCATCTCTGGAAGAAATACGGCTATGCGCAGGCCCAGACAATATACATGCGCGACTTCTGCAGCGGCGAATTCCGGAGCCTGCGCAGCGTCATCAACGGTAAAATAAACTACATGAGCATGATAAAGGGCAAGGATGACCCTACTTGCATGCGACTGCGCAGCAATTTCAATCTGCTGAAATGGCTTGATCGGCAGGCCAGACGTGGCTAACGCTGTGCGGTGAGATAGACATAGTATTCATAGTATGGTGCCATTGCAGCCTGATGCTTGGCATCTACAAGCACGGAATCGTAATTTGCCAACGATGACAGGAAATCCCAGAACTCCTTTCTGTGGTGCTTGTGCTTGTCATGAGCCATTTCGTGAAGTATCACACCATCCATCCACTCCTGCTTGAAGATTACCAGAAAGGGCTGCAGGTGAATCTCATTGTCACCGGTACAGTAGCCCAGCCATTTTTTTGTAAACCGGTGCACCTTAACCCCCTTGCCATGCAGGCCGGTTTTCTCTTCCCAATACCTCACTCTTTCGGGCAGAATTTCCTGAGCCCGGCTAAGTATTATGCCCCTAATGGTAGCGCGCAGCCATTTCTGAAGAGAAGCGACCTCGAAATCTGTGTCCTTGTGATAGATAATATCCACCTGACCGATATACCATTGCACAATTACGTGTGCCGCTTTTCTGAAAGTGTACACAAACCGGCCCTCCCGGGCAATAGCCGCCTCAAAGGCTATGACATCACGGTCTACAATATGCCATGCAACTGAGAGATAGCGGGTTGACAGGCGGAAATTAGGATTTATCTTATACTTCATACTTTCCAGATTTTATCGAGCACAGTGGTGTAGCCACCGGGACGGGTGCCTATCAAAAGGCCGTAGAAACGTGTGCCGAGAGCCTTCTCATTCCTGATAGCCTGCGAAGTGGCAGGCTGCGGAGTTGGAAACTGAAAATCGGAAACAATCAGCACATCGCCCATCTCAAAAGTGCCTTTTTTCAACACGCGCAATGCCTGGGCAAGCATCTGCTCTCCATCCGTGCCACCCGAGTAGCCATTCTTGATAAAATCATTAAGCTTTGACCAATTTGCCGGCTTGGACAAATCGATAGCCGTGGCTCTGACCGAGAAAGTAATCAGAAAGCAGGGACGTTTCTGCTTCCGCGCTATGCGGATAAGCTGGCGCAACAGAGAAAAAGCTATTTTCTGAGGTGTACCTTTCATTGAGTATGAGGTATCGATGCTCACGATTATAGGCCCCTTGATCCTGCGCGGTTCCTTGCGCGTTTCCTCTACCTTGCGCAGCTTTCCTTTGCCCGGCGAGCTGAATTGCTGCAGTTCGCCGCAAGAATATCTTTTGAAAAAGAGATCATCCGGCATTGCGAATTCCGCCGGCAATACCCTTTCGAGATTGCGGCCGCTCTCCACCCTGTCAATCTCATCCACCGCTGTGGTTTTTGCCACCGTTGTGGGCAGATAGCTTATAACAACTTTGTCCCTCACGTCATTAGCCGAAATTTTGTCACGGCCAATCATGTCAACGATTTCAGCAAGCTTCGGATATGAGTGAAAATACTTCTCATCATTACGGATAGTCTCATAATCATAGTGTCCGGCAGTATTCAGATGCTGCTGCACACCTGTTTTTGTGATGTCAAGCGTCTGCTGCAGCCTCATCTGCAGATTCTCCTCGCAAGCCTGACGCCAGTCATCTGTCAGAGCTGCGAAAACAGCATCACGGTTGCCGCTCTTGAACTGGTCAGTGAAACCCTCGATATTCATCCTTTCGGGCGGATAATTATTTTGAATTGTATCCTTGACCTGCTGCCACATCTGACGCTTACGTTCAATTGAAGCGTTTTCAAAGGCAGCGATAAGATTCAATTCAGTCTGGGCCTGCTTCTGCTCGCGACCAAAAATCTCGAGCAGAGAGGAGAGATATTCCACAAGGCCGTTTTTCATCACCTCCACCCATGTAGGGTCAGAGCCGTCAACCTGTGGATTGTTGTCAATCACTTCCTTGATATAATTGACAAGGCAGTCATCAGTATCGGCCGACGGCGGCAGCTCCCCGCTCTCCATATAGAAGTCGAAGACCTCGCAATACTCCTCGAGCCTGGCATCAGTATCTGAATAATCAATCATTTGACGAGCATCACAATATTGTTGAGTTTCACCTGAGTAGCATCGATTCGGTCTGTCACCGATTTGTTTTTTCGTTCAATAAGCTGATTGTCAGCCTCTGAAAGGAATATATTGGGGGTGCCGGTCCAGTTATCGGCCATATAGGTGTTCCACTCATCTCTGCAGCTTGCAAAAGCGGCAACCAGATTCTGTATACGCTGATACACCGGCTCCTGCTTCTCCGCTTCGGCAGGCGCCGGATTGACGGTCTGCCGGGCCGGAAATTTGCGGGTGAAGTAGTATGGCACACCATCAATCACAGCCCCGCCGGCCATTCTCTCCACCACAATTCGCTTTAAATTGCTGCTTGTGGCGGTGGGCTGAAACTGTCTGCCGGGCTCCAGAATGTGAATGAGAATTTTACGGCGTTTTGTATCGTAAAAGCGTATACCCTCGCGTGGCTCGGAAGACAAAGAGAGGTAATCCATCTTTGCAAAATAGGTTTCTCCATCCGGATAATTCTCCACCCGGTAATAGAAATAATCGAATTCGGCAAATTCCGATCCGGGCATATTTGAAACCGCCGTCTGTAGAGCTGGCACTGCCCTTGAAGGCACCACAATCTGTTTGATAGCCTTGTCAATTTTGTCGAGTTGAGCCTCTGTATTGGCAACGATACTTGAAGTCACAGCCTCAAGCAATGCCGGTATGCTCTCCACATCGCTCCAAAAGGAGTGAACAAGGAGCAGAAAGTCAGAGAGATTGATTTCGGAGCGTCCATTAAGAAACGCGGATGTCTGCAAGAGACGGAATGCCTTGCGCCAGCGACGGTCCGATATATAAAACCGGAGCTTGTTCTCATCGTTTTTTTCGAGCAGAGCCAGCTTTTTGCGGAGAGCCTTCACAGCTTTGACAACACTCTCCGGCATAGTGACAGCCGATGCACCGCTCTGCCACTCGCCGTAAAGTTTGTCGGAAATATATAATTGTTCTGATAAAGGTTGGGGATTGTCGGACTCTCCACGCAGCATCTTGAAAAATGCACTGTCGCTGACTATGCAGTTTGATACCATACGCACCAGAAATCTATCCCAAAGCGCTTCAAGCCCCTCGTCCGGTGCCGGGAGCTCATTGCTTGCGGCAATTAGCACTTTCATGGGAGTGCGCACGGTCTTTCCGCCGTTATAAAAAACGTGTTCGTTGATAATGGTCAATAGGGTGTTCTGGATAGATGGACCGGCTTTCCATATCTCATCAAGAAACACAACATCGGCATCGGGCAGGTAACCGTCGGTGATGCGTTCATACCGATCGTCATTCTTCAGGCGCGATATCGACACCGGTCCGAAAATCTCGTCCGGAGTGCTGAACCGCGACATCAGGTAATCAAACGACTTAGCATCTTTAAACACCAGTTTGAGCCGGCCGGCCACCATGCTCTTGGCAGTTCCTGGGGGGCCGAGGAGAAAGATATTCTCACCGGCTACTGCACAGAGTAGAGCCATAGCGATGATGTGGTCTTTCTCATACACACCGCTTGCCATCCACTGCACCAGAGCGCGCACATGTCCGCTAACCGAAGCGGGGGCTATGTCTTTGGGCTGCTTTGCTTTCTTTGCCATAATTGTCAAAAATCATCGAAAAATTCCATCAGAGCCTGTGGCATCCGCTTTCCTACAACAGCAGCACCCACGCAAATACCGAGCAGATTGAGCAGGTGAGGATTTTTGTACGGAAACATAAACAGCGGCACCGCCATGCACACCACCATCATCTCAAGGCAGAGTATCACCTTGATCAGGGCTTTGATACGCTTATACATCTGGCCCGGCTATTATTGCCGACAGGCACAGGGTGTCAGCATCCATATCCTCGTCAAAAAACACTGACCATACCACCTCGACATGTTGCGGCATATCGTGTATGAAATCTGTCAGGCTCTGCATGTGCCCCATCAGCATGGGTTGTTTCATCCTGCGGCTGGAATACAATATCAAGGAGATATTGGACATATCGGCAATAGTCCGCGTGCCGATTTTTCCGGACAGCTGCGCTATCGCTTCGGCCACCTTATTCTCCTCCTTGCCGGCAATCGCCTCAACTACAGTGAAGTGCCGGGTATTTCGTAGGGTAGTCATAAGGTCATACAGGTCATACGAAATGTATGAATCAGTTGAATATATCGGATATATCAGTGAATTGACAACTGATAGCCAGCGGTCGGGAGATGCAACCATGGCCGAGTCGCAAGCAGTGTCGGTCCAGTCAAGCTGACTCTGCGATATGACAAGTGTGAGCACTCCCGCGTCATAGAAAGCCCGCGCAATACCGGCAGCCCGGCTATCCTCGTGGTCCGCCACGAGAATAATAGCCAGTTTGTCGTTTGCTAACGGAGTGCAGACCGACTCACCGACAACAACGGCATCAAGCCCCGGGCGGGGTTGGATTGCAGCTATGACAGATTGAGTTTCAGAGCCAAAACCGAAGACTCTGCACCAGAAAGGGGTATTATCCATTTCAAATTCCATAGATTGAGATTATAATTTTGAGCAAAGATAGTTACAGGTGTGTATCAAATAAAGATACAGGTTAATATAATTTGTAAAAGAATCAGATTGTACCAAAAATTGCCTTTTTGGTACAGATGGCAGGTATGCGGTACATACGACAGCTTGAGGTCATTCGTCTTTATAGAGGTCAAACATCGGAGTAATCCACTCCTTCATAGTGCGTCTGAGCCGTGAAGGTTCGAGCACCTCTATCATCGGGCCACTCTGCAGCAGCTTCATGACAAAGTCGTAGGTAGGGGCTACAAACAGTTCAAAATCGGCGTAGTCGTCAGTGTCGCGCAGCAGAGTCTGGCTGTGATGGAGCGGAAGCGATGTGAGGTAGTGCTTGTGCTCTGAATTCGAGCGGATGACTATCCTCTCCGGTTCAATATCGAACCCCACCACTATTCCGAAATAATTGGAAAAGAAATCGGCGGCGTTGAAGTCTGTCGGAAGTTTGAACCGTGTGTGAGTCATCTCCGCGCGGCAAATCCTATCAAGGGCATAGAGCCTGATTTTGTCCTGACTGATGTTATGGCCAAGCATATACCATCTGTTTTCAAAAAGCTTCACGCAGTACGGCTCTACATGAAAGTGATATGGCTGAGTGTAAGTGAAGGCTTTGTACGACAGATCCAGCACCTTGTTTTCCTTCATCGCATTGATGATTGATGCGAGATGGCTGCGGCCGGAGGGAATCTGGTCCACGATGATACGGTCCTTAAGCTCAAGGTTTTCACTGATGAGATTGCTGACAGCGAATGAATCAAGCATCCATTTTTTCAGCTCGTCGTCATCGATATCCTCGGGGTTATCAATATAATAAAGGTAGCCGCCTACTCGCTGACACTCTATCTTGATATGAAACTGCTCCCATATAGCTTCGCGCCACCGGTTGAAAGTAGCGCGGTGGAGCGGCTTGTAATCGCTGATATCCTTGTTTCTTGAATACCGTTCAGAGAGCTCGCGGTGAGAGATTTTGCCCGCACGGCGAATTGTCTCGATAAGCCAGGTGTATTTCTGCAGCTGAGTCATGGTAGAGGGAGTATTATGATTATTCAAGTGCAAATTTAGCCATAGCTTGTATCAAAATTTGATACATGCTATGACATTTTGGTTAATTTTCATGTAGATGCTTTAAAATTAAATACCGGTCGGATTATTGTGTTGATTTCCACGGTGTCGCCGATATTCGCTATGATTTCCTGCGCCGGCTTATACACCATCGGAGATTCATCGCGGGTATAATCGTTGATGCTTTCGGAGTATATTCCCGACATGGAAGCTTTGAAATCATCCATTGTCACTGTTTTATAAGCCTGGGATCGGCTCATGATACGGCCGGCACCATGTGGAGCGGAACAGTTCCAGTCGCTGTTTCCCCTGCCGGTGCAAATCAGCGATCCATCGCGCATATTTAGGGGTATTATGCAACGCTCTCCGTCCTCGGCAGAAATAGCGCCTTTACGAATCATATTGCTGTCGCTGATGTAGTTATGGATACTCTCGAACTCATCGGCAACCGATGCATCTCCAAAGAATTTCAGCAGAAGCAGGGAAATGAGCTTGCGGTTCAGCACAGCCCAACGCTGGCAAATGCGCATATCGTGGAGGTAGTCCTGTCGCAACTCATCTTCAAGATAACAGAGCTCATGGGGCAATGTAGGGTTGGAATTGCGGATGCTGCGGCGCATCTTTGAGATTACGGTCTGAATCTCTTTCCGACGGCCGGACGCCTTATACTCCTCTATTATATTACGGATTTGAGTATCGAGTTCATCGGCACCCTCTGTCAGGTGACGTACAGCTTTTGCCTGATAAATTTCGGCAACCTGCTTGCCGAGGTTTCTTGACCCGGTGTGTATCACCATATACAGGGCACCCGCTTCATCCATATCAAGCTCAATGAAGTGGTTGCCGCCACCGAGAGTACCTATGGATTTGTGAATACGGTTCGCGTTCTTAAGCTCCCGGTAGCACCTCAGCTCCGAGACAAGAGTCTTGGCATCGCGATATATCTCCATCTCCTCCCCTTCCAAAGGCTTGAAACCCTTCTTTTCCTCGCGCACAGTCATGCCAGACGGCACATTGGCGAGAATATGGGAGTTGAAATCGTGATAGTTAATGGAGCTCACACCGCGGAGTTGAAGCACCCTCATGCCGCAACCTATATCCACACCCACTATATTGGGTATCACCTTGTCGCCGAGATTGCCTGTGAAACCGATGACACACCCGGCACCCGCATGGACATCCGGCATTATGCGCAGTTTTGTATCTGCAAACACATCGATAGCGAGCAGTCTTTCAAGCTGCTCAATTGCAGAAGCCTCAATATTGTCGGTGAATATCTTCACATCGTGTCCGTTGATAGTCTTCATATATATTATAAGTAGTCTTAGTTAGAGTTTTTTTGTTTACGATGCAAAGTTCGTGAGCAAGTGCGCAATGATTTTGCGCAGTATATTTTTTTAGAAAAAAGTCAAAAATATAGCGCTGACTCTTTTTTTGATACATGTTTGTACTAATTTTGCAGCCGAAACCTTTATTATCGCATCAATTATGAAAGACTTTCCCTTTGGTTTTTCCGGGATGAGAAGCGGCGAGGACCGCACGGAACAGAAAGAAGTTGCACGCGTATCAAAGCCTAAATGCGTGCTGGAAGCACTTGAGTACATTGTAGAGCTGGTGGAGGGTTCCAACCTCAACACCGACTTTCTGGAGCAGGCGAAACACCACATTCGCTACGCTGCCCGCAAACTCAAGCTCAATGAAACACAGGTGATACTGCTTGCCATATTCATTGACAAAAGCGAGGATTGCGCCATACGGCTATCTGAGGTAGCATCATACGCGGGGTGCCGCACCACAAGGATTCTGCGCCTGTCCATGCAGGTGGATATTCTTGAGGAGAAGGGCTACCTTGTGTGCTCACGCAGCAGACGCTCGCAAACATACAGGGTGCCTGCCGAGGTGATTGAATCAATAAAAAACAATATGCCCTACGAGCCCAAGCCGCTTAAGGCAAACAATCTCGGCAGTTTTTTCGACGCGTTCAACACCCTGATGCGCAGTAAAAATGACGATGAACTCACATACAGTTCGCTCGTTGACCAAACCAACATTCTTCTTGAACAGATTGCGGACAACCACTTTGCAAGGACTTTGAGAAGCTATAATATGGATGACAGCGAAAAGATACTGTTCATTTTCATGGCTCACCTCTTTATAGAGAACAGCGATGACCGTATAGGTTTCAGCGACATCGAAAATCTGTATGACAACGATGAAATACCTGCATGGATAAAGGGACGATTCCGCTCTCGCAGCCTGCATCTGTTCGAGAAGAAACTCATTGAAAATGTCAATGAGGACGGGCTTGCCCGCGGCGATTGCTTCAAACTCACCGATTTTGCCAAGACTGAGCTGCTCGGCGAGCTGAAGCCATCCACCATAGGACGCTCTCAGGCTGACCTGCTGAAGCACGACTCTTTTGCCGCAAAACAGCTCATCTACAATCCCGCGGAGGACCGTCAGGTGAGCGAACTCACCTCTATCCTTATGCCTGACCGCTTTAATGAGGTGCAGACAAGGCTGGAGAAAGCCGGGATGCGCAAAGGATTCTGCTGCCTTTTCTACGGTGACCCCGGCACCGGCAAAACCGAGACGGTGTATCAGCTCGCACGCCTCACCGGACGCGACATCATGAGGGTTGATGTTGATAAGGTGAAGAGCTGCTGGGTTGGCGAGAGCGAGAAAAACATCAAAGCGTTGTTTGACCGCTACCGCAACATCTGCAAGAATGCCGAGCTGGCTCCAATACTGCTGTTCAACGAGGCTGACGCTGTGCTTGGAGTGCGTATGGAAGGGGCATCGAGAGCTGTTGACAAAATGGAGAATTCCATCCAGAACATCATCCTTCAGGAAATGGAGAATCTGGAGGGAATCATGATTGCCACCACCAATCTCACTACCAATCTTGACAAAGCTTTCGAACGCCGCTTCCTTTATAAGGTGCGCTACTCGCGGCCCTCGACAGAGGCTCGTGCTAAAATATGGCAGACTATGCTCAAAGGACTGACCGCTGATGACGCAAGAACCCTGGCGGCTGAGGCAGATCTGTCTGGCAGCGAAATTGAAAACATTGTGCGCAAGCACACAGTAGCCACAATTCTGAGCGGTGACGAGATTATCAATCTTGCCGAGCTTAGAAAACTGTGCCAAACCGAGCGTCTGGCCTCGCCAAGGTCTAAAATCGGATTCTGAGCGCAATCCCGCGTCCGGCTACAGAAGGGCAACAATCATCTTGTTCGCCTTGTCTATGACGGAAGTGTTCAACGACGAGAGGTATATCTGCGTCGTTGACTCACTGTCGTGACCCATTCCCTCACTTATGACACTCACGGGCACCCCCTTGCTCCGCGCTACCGAAGCCCATGAATGACGCGCCACATACATTGTGAGCGGAACCTCGATACCGGCCATCCGGGCTATTGTTTTCAGGCTCCGGTTTATATTGTAAGCTGTATTGCGGTATGCGCAGCGCTCATTGAGCCCGGAGCGGCGGATAATGGGCAGCAGGTAGCAAGAACTGTTGGGGGGATAGCGATCGAGGATAGTCTGCATCGCATCAATCCATCTTACTGTCATCAGCTGACCCGTTTTGCGACGGCGGTACTCTATGTATCCGCAGCGCAAGTCTGTTTTTTTAAGGAATGCCATATCGACAAAACTCATACCTCTGAGCATGAAGCTGAGTAAAAACATATCTCTTGCATACATAAGGGTAGGACTATCGGATAGGTCAAGGGTTTTTATGCGGCGCAACGCATCAATAGGCAAGGCGCGCTTAATGGTTTTGTCCACACCGGTGTACACCCGTCGAAAAGGATTTGTGCTCTCGATAATGCCGTCATCCACCGCCCTGTTGTAGACAGCCCTCAGTATGCGGTTGTAAAACGATACTGTGTTTGATGAATTGCCTCGGCTCCTGTTCCACCCCTCATATTCCTCCATGAAATCAGATGTAAGCCTGTCGATAGGCATATCCACACCATCGCAGAATTTAAAAAGATTGTTCAGGGTTGCCGAGTATGTTTCTGCCGTGCGCATTCTGCCTTGCCGACGCAGCCGGTCTATTGAGCGGCAAATCAGTTTGAATACTGTGTTGTGGCTCGAAAATTGCCTGAATCCTTCGGCTACATCTGCCGATGTGTATGCTGCGCCACGGTTTTCCAGCCGTTTGATAATAAATGAAAAACGGTTCAGATCGGCCGACACCGCTGCTGCCACCCGATCGTCAAGCACCGCTCCACTGCTCACATCCCACTTGTCTGAACTTAACCGCATGCCGGAGCCAACCTGTCTTACTACTCTTGAATGAATGATTTGATAATAAAGTGTGCCCTCGCGGCCTGACGCCGCCGATGGTCTGAATTTTACTTGTACTATTGCCATAATTCTTGTTATTAAGTGCTCTCTTTATACAGCAATATTCAAAGTAGGCAAAAAAAGCGTGCCGCCTGGAGGGCGACACGCTGATTTTTATGAAAACAGAGTACTATCTTATCAGATGATGCCCTGACCCATCATGGCTCCGGCTACCTTCATGAAGCCTGCGATGTTGGCTCCCTTCATGTAGTTGAGATAGCCGTCGGGTTCAGTGCCGTACTTCACACACTGTGTGTGGATGTCGCGCATGATAGTGTGGAGTTTGGCATCCACTTCCTCGGCGCTCCACTGGAGGTGCATTGCATTCTGGCTCATTTCAAGGCCTGATGTTGCCACACCGCCGGCATTTACAGCCTTGCCGGGAGCGTATGTCACGCGGTTGTTGATAAATGTATCGATAGCCTCGGGGGTGCAACCCATGTTTGACACCTCGGCTACCATGAGCACGCCATTGTTGACAAGAGCTTGTGCGTCTTCGCCGTCAAGCTCGTTCTGTGTGGCGCAGGGAAGAGCGATATCCACTTTCTGCTCCCAGGGTTTCTTGCCGGGGAAGAATGTTGCTTCGGGATACTTCTCAGCGTATGGAGCTACTATGTCCTCGCCGGTAGCACGGAGATGGAGCATGTAATCTATCTTATCTCCGCTCACACCCTCGGGGTCGTAGATGTAGCCGTCGGGGCCGGAAATTGTCACCACTTTCGCGCCGAGTTCGTTTGCCTTGAGGGTAGCGCCCCAGGCAACATTGCCGAAACCGCTGACTGCGACAGTCTTGCCCTTGATGTCCTGATTTTTCTCAGCGAGCATGCTCTGCACAAAGTAGAGCGCACCGAAACCTGTTGCCTCGGGACGGATACGGGAGCCGCCGAAATCAAGACCCTTGCCGGTCATTGAGCCGTCGCACTCATTGCGGAGTTTCTTGTACATGCCGTAGAGATAGCCCACCTCACGGCCACCGACACCTATGTCGCCGGCGGGCACATCGCGGTCAATACCGATGTTTTTCCAAAGCTCAAGCATGAAAGCCTGACAGAAGCGCATGATTTCGGCATCGCTCTTGCCGCGGGGCGAGAAGTCGCTGCCACCCTTTGCTCCGCCCATAGGCAGGGTTGTGAGGGCATTTTTGAAGGTTTGTTCGAAGCCGAGGAATTTGAGTATGGAGAGGTTTACAGATGCATGGAAGCGGATACCTCCTTTATACGGACCGATAGCGTTGTTGAACTGAACGCGGTAGCCGATGTTGGTCTGCACGTCGCCATGGTCATCCACCCAGGTGACACGGAAAGTGAAGATGCGGTCAGGCTCAACCATGCGCTCGATAATACGTGCCTTCTCAAATTCAGGATGCTGATTATACACGTCCTCAACGCACATGAGCACCTCTTTCACTGCCTGGAGGTATTCTTTCTCTCCCGGATGCTTGGCCTCCAGAGAGGTCATGATTTTGTTAATGTCCATTTACTTAGTTTTTTATGTTTCAGGTATTAAAATGGTATATGTTTACAATGGCAAAGGTACACTAAGTTTTGAATATGGTGGCACAAAAAACTCCTTAAATTTGGTTAAATTCAAGGAGTCCTTTATCAATTTGTAAGTTACGCTTATTTTTTACGTCTTTTTTTGGAGCTTTTCTTAGTTATTCCAGTGCCGGGAGCGGGGAGTTTCAGAGTCTGGCCGGCCCGGATGCGCGAATCATTCGCGGCCATGCCGTTGGCTTTTCTTATAGCGGCGGCGGTGGTGCCGTGACGCTTGGCAATTTTGTCGAGGGTATCACCGTTTCTCACCTTGTAATTGGTAGGCTGCGCTGCTTTTACAGCTGTTGATTTATCCTTAGGCTGCTCGGCTTTTGCCACTTTCTGCACAGGCTCTTTCACCGGCATGGTTGTGGCAGGAGTGCGCGGCATCTTGGCCTCTGCGGCATCAACTGTGGTGCCTTGCTGAACGCTGTCCTGCGATGTGGACTGCTGGGAACGGCTGCCGGTGGATACCGCTGCCATCGCGGTGTTTGAGTTGTCGCGTTCAACAGTTTCTATAACCAGTTTCTGACCGGTCTTCACCTTGCCACTGCGCATATTGTTCCATTTTTTTATGTCGGTGGCACTCACTCCGTACTTTTTTGCAATGGCACGGAGGTTTTCGCCTCGACCCACTTTGTGGGTCACTCTCACAATGCGTGTGGTGCTTCCATCCGCGTTTGCAATAGTGCTTTCGCCGGGTTCAACACGGGTGCGGCGGGCGTATGCTTCGGAGTTGCTGTCAAGAATAGCGTCCTCACTCATGATATAGCTCAGGCACTGCTGGCTTGGAAGCACGAGTGCGTAGGGGTGGTTGTCGCCGGGTATTATGTCTTTTCTGAACTGCGGGTTGAGCATGCGTATCTCCTCAACCGGGATGTTGAGCACTTCGGCAATCTGGTTGAAATGCACCCTTTTGTTCACAAGCACGGTGTCGGTCACCAGTTTGTTTTTCACAAGTGTGGGATTTATACCGTACTTATTATAGTAGTTCATCACAAAGTTAGCGGCAATGAAAGCCGGAACATAGCCTCTGGTCTCGGCAACAAGGTAGGGATAGATCTCCCAGTAATCTTTCTTGCCTCCACCTGCGCGGCGAAGAGCTTTGTTGACATTGCCCGGCCCGCAATTGTAAGCGGCGATGGCAAGCGACCAGTCACCATATATATCATATAGCTGCTTGAGATAGCGCACAGCGTGGCGGGTAGCCAGGCGCGGGTCGCGGCGCTGGTCAACAAGCGAGTTCACTTCAAGGCCGAGGCCTGTTGCGGTGGCAGGCATTATCTGCCACAGGCCTACCGCTCCTGCGCGCGATACAGCATTAGGATTTACCGCGCTCTCTATTACAGGCAGGTACTGCAGCTCAAGGGGCAGCTTTTCCTTCATCAGCTCCTCAACGAATATATTGCCGTAGTAGTTGTTGAGCGCAAGCATATCGGCAACAAGCTCGCGGCGCTTGCCCAGATACATATCTATAAACTTGCCAACTATCGAATTGTATGGCAGCTCTATCTCGGCAGGAAGCTTGCTCAGCAGTTCCTCATATTCCTGCGGGGTTCCGGTGCGGGGCGTGCCGTTTCCCTGTGCCCTGCTGGCATAGCGCTTCAGGAAAAAATTTTCTTCAAGCTCCTTTGTTTTGGTCTCAAAACTTTCGGGGGCTATTACATTGTCATCTGTGATGGAATGCTTTATATCGAGAATCGACAGGGATTTGGCTCCGCAGCCGAGACTCATGCAGCATATTGCAACAGAGAGCAAAATCTTTTTCATATCAGCATTACAAGTTTTTCATTGTTAAAATCTCAAGGCCCATTGCAGCCCTACTCCGGGGCGGTTTCGCTTGTCCGGAATCACGGCCGGCATAACATCCATCGACAAATCGGGCGATATGTCAAAATGCGCCAGCGACGCGTCAACGTATGCATCCACCATGGCGAGCAGATACACGCCCACCATTGATATTATACACAGGTCCCTGTTTCTTCTATAGTAATCTTTTCGTGATTTAAGAACATTTGTCAGCCATGTCTTGTCCAGGTCCTCCTCCTTGACAGTGGTAGGAAAGAAGTCCATGTAGCTTTTGGTCGACGGGTCGTTGTCCATTATGTCAGCGTATGCACGGGTATAGTCGCGGAGCATGCTGTTGTTCCACGATGTGCCGTAGCCGAGTCCCATGAAACCGGCAACAACAAGCGGCAGCTTCCAGTAACGGCGGTTGTACACCTGGCCAAGTCCCGGGAAGAGCGCTGAAAACCACACTGCTCTGATGGGGTCGGGATTGAACACCTTCACATTTGCGTTGACTCCCTGACGCCGCAAGCTGTCAGGATACGACATATTTTCGGCATTGAATATTGGAAATGAGTCCACCGGTGTCACTCGGGCATCGCGGCCTGAGGCATCTATGCTGTCCACCACTACCTCTGCGGGCAGTTTCACCGGCGAGTTGAGGTCGATGGTGTCAGGCAGCTCTTTAGGCGGAGTGCGCCTGATGGGTTTGATCGGTTTCTGCGGGCTTTCGCAAAAAACGTTAAAAGGGCATGCCGCAGCAATGACCAGTGCCACTGCAACGCATTTCAATATTCTCCGCAGGTCGGAGCCGTGTCTGTTATCCCGGTATAGTTTCATCACATAAAAGACTGTGATTAAGCATATTTGCCAATCAAAGTCCAATTATACAGCCTACTGAGGCTGCGCATCACCATGTTTTATTTCGTCAAAGATACGAATTAATCTGTCAAGTTCATCCTCATTTTTGAAGCTGAAGGTGATTTTTCCCTTGCCGCTTCGGTCGCAAGCAAAGGCAACCGGGGTTTTGAACTTTGCCGAAAGATGGTTTTTGAGAAGGTCGAAATCGTGAGAAGGCTGCTCTTTGACCGGCTTCTCATCTTTTTCCTCACGCATGCTTTTGGCAAGCTCCTCCACTTTGCGCACCGACAGACCCTCCTTGATTATGCGCTCATATAATTTGAGCTGCAGGGTGGGATTCTCAACCGACAGCAGAGCCCTCGCATGGCCCATGTCCACCCGCCGGTCTCTCAGTCCGAGCTGCACTTCGGCAGGCAGACGCAACAGGCGCAGGAAGTTGGCTATCGTAGCGCGTTTCTTACCGATGCGCTCGCTCAGCCGCTCCTGGGTGAGGTTATACTGATCTATCAGTTTTTTGAAAGTCAGGGCTATCTCTATCGCGTTCAGATCCTCGCGCTGTATATTCTCGATAAGAGCCATCTCTGTGAGTTCAGTCTCCGAGGCTGTGCGAATATAGGCGGGCACGCTTGTGAGCCCGGCAAGTTTGGCGGCACGGTAGCGGCGCTCACCTGCTATAATCTGGTATGAGTCGGGACCTATTTTTCTGAGACTCAGGGGCTGTATTATGCCGAGTTCCCTGATGGAGGTTGCGAGTTCCTCCAGAGCTTCGTTGTCAAATGTTGTTCGGGGCTGGTCCGGGTTGGGAGATATCTGGCTTATGCTGATGTCGTTGATTGCCGTTGAACCGCGTGCCGGCACATCATCCATTGATATGAGCGAGTCAAGGCCGCGTCCCAGAGGATTTCTTTTCAATGCCATATTCCTTCTAATCAGTTGGTTGCTGCATGCTTATGCTTTTCAATAATCTCCTTGGCGAGAGCGATATGCGATGTCGCTCCCCGGCTTTCGGCATCATAAAGCAGAGCCGGAATGCCATGCGACGGAGCCTCGCTCAGGCGTATGTTTCTCGGTATCACGGTATTGAACACCATGTCGCCGAAATGACCCTTCAGCTCCTCGTAAATCTGGTTTGCAAGGCGCAGGCGCGCGTCATACATTGTCAGCAGAAAACCCTCTATCTCAAGTCCGGGATTGAGCTTGGGCTTGATGATACGGATTGTGTTTATCAGCTTGGTGATACCCTCGAGCGCAAAATATTCTGCCTGCACAGGTATTATCACCGAGTGGGCAGCAGTAAGAGCGTTAACAGTTATGAGTCCGAGCGAGGGAGAGCAGTCAATCAGTATGTAGTCATACTTGTCAACAACCCCTTTGAGGCAATTGGCCATAGCCATCTCGCGGTTGGGGCGGTTGATAAGCTCAATCTCCGCTCCGGCAAGATTGATATGCGACCCCACCAGGTCAAGCCCCTCGACACAGGTTGCCACCTGCGAGCCGTCAACCGGATAGTCATCCACAAGACATTCGTATATTGATGACGGCAGCTCCGAAGGCCTTATTCCATAGCCGGAGGTGGCGTTTGCCTGCGGATCCGCATCTATTATCAGTACTTTCTTTCCTTCGGCGGCAAGTGAGGCACCAAGATTGATTGTTGTAGTGGTTTTGCCCACTCCGCCCTTTTGATTTGCAATAGCTATTATTTTGCCCATGCGAATTTCTTTGAATAATGGTGCAAAGTAAAAGCTTTATACTTTAATACACAACCTATTGACCCCTCAAATTTCGTTAAATGTTCATAACCTCTACAAAATGTTGATAACTTCGTGGAACACTCCCCTACCTAAGTTCCACGCCCGCGCAGCCGTCACAGCAGCAGCTGTGCATCGCCGTAGCTCAGAAAGCGGTAGCGCGCTGCAACCGCGTGGTCATACATCCGCCGCCAGTCGCCGCCTGTAAATGCGCTCACGAGCAGCAGAAGGGTTGATTTCGGCTGATGGAAATTAGTCACCATGCCCTTCACTATCCGGTAGCGGTAGCCCGGAGCGATGATGATACGGGTAGATGCCATGAGGCGGTCAGTTCCGGTGGCGTCAAGATGCCTCAGAAGAGCACTCATGGACTCCCCCACACTCAAATCCGGATGTCCGGCCGAATAAGGATACCATTGCTCAAGCTCACCCACCTCGCCGGTGGTGGCATACACGCATCCGAGGTGATACAGGCTCTCGAGCGTGCGCACACTCGTGGTGCCCACCGCAACAACCCTCTTGTCGCCTCGTGCAAGCTCCTCTATCAGTGCGCGGCTCACTGATATGAACTCGCTGTGCATCTCATGCTCACCCACTGTCTCCGATTTCACGGGAGCAAATGTGCCTGCACCCACATGCAGCGTCAGCTCCCTGCACTCCACTCCACCCTGACGCAGCCGCTCAAACAGCCCGGGAGTGAAATGCAGCCCGGCCGTGGGCGCGGCCACCGACCCCTCTATGTGGGAGTACACTGTCTGATAGTCGCTCAAATCGCTCGCCTCGGTGTCGCGGTTGAGATAGGGAGGGATGGGTATTTCACCAGCGGCCTCTATGATGCGGGAAAATGTCACGCTCCGGTCATCCCAATCAAAGCGCACAACAGACGCATTTCCCTCCTTGCTCTGACGGGTGGCGCTCAGCACAACCACCTTACCTCCAACTTCAAGCCTCATGCTCAGCGCTCCGGCCTTCCACCTCTTGGAATTGCCCACGAAGCACACCCATGAACATCCGTCCGTGCTCGCAAACGACCGCTCATAGTCTGCCGGTTCAGCCGGCTCCAAACAAAATATCTCAATCCTCGCTCCGGTGCCCTCCTTGGCAAACCGCAGCCGCGCATTGATAACCCTCGTATTGTTGGCCACCAGCATTACGTCCGGGCCTAGCAGCGACGGCAGGTCACTGAACACACGCTCCTCAAGCGCCCCATCGCCATGGCGCACAAGCAGCCGGCAGCTGTCGCGCTGCTCAAGAGGGTGACGCGCTATCAGCTCATCCGGCAGCGCATAATTATAGTCATCTATAGTCAGAGTCTTCGGATCCATCATCTTTACGAATGTTCAGCCTGCAAAGATAATACATGAGAAGCCCGATGTCAAGCGTGTACGTAAAAAATTTCGCATGCGCGAGGGCACCGTGTGGTGGTGATGGCATCGGAGATACGATGCTGTGTGGGCTTCTCGCGACCCCCTCACAGGGGTCTTATTTCGTTTTGGCGACCTGAACGCGTGGTCTCGCTACGCTCCACCAACGCGCTATTTTCCTGTCACCCGCTCACCGCGGGTGATGATTACCGAAAGTCTGTTTAATAATATAGTGTGGTACCTCCGGCACCATTTGTGTAGGTGGCTGGTAATCCGAGCACTTCGTGCCCGGTTAACAAGATGATCGCGCATCCTGCGCTAAGACGTCTCCGACGCCAAAATGCTATGGGGGGAAGGGCGAGATGTCGTAGAGCCAAATGGTTATATAGAGCCGTAGGCTCTTCTATCTTGTTATCCCCGTACGAAGTGCGGGGTCAGGCGCCCCACAATGCAAATGGTGCCGGAGGTACCAGACCTCGCTTTTCTCGCGACCCCGCTCGCCGCGGGTGATGCGCGCCCGGTTGCGATTATTTTGTTTGTCACCATGTGGTGTTTTACCACCCGCGGCGAGCGCGGTTGCGGGAATCCCACCTTCCCTTGCAGGCGTCGGAGACGTCTGAGCACCCGGCGGGTGCGATGCCGTAGGAAAACCCCGGGTAAGCGAAGCGTAACCCGGGGAAATGCCGAGACTGAAATATAATGAGCATCGGAGATGCGATGCTGTGAAAAATATTTGCTATCTTTATAGCCAAAATACCCGACTATGAGTAAAGTTATTGCGTTATACCACATTGTTTTCGCCACCAAGCGTCGCGAGATGACAATCCCCGACTCCGGAGCAGAATCCTTGTATAGATTTATATGGAGCATCATAAGGGAGCATAAGTGTCGTTTGCTGAGAATTGGCGGCATAGAAAATCATGTGCATATCCTATTGGATTTACACCCGTCAGTGGCTCTATCTGACATTGTCAGGGAAATCAAATCTCGTTCAAGTAGTTGGATGTGTACTTCCGGCTTGTTTCCTCATTTTTGCGGTTGGGCAAGTGAGTATTTTGCCATATCTGTAAGCAATAGTGTTAAGGAGGGGGTGGTAAGGTATATAAATGAGCAAAAAACGCATCATCAATATCATAATTTCGCTGATGAGCTTACCCGACTATATGCTGCTGCCGGGAAGACTCTTGACGCTAACGATATGATGTGAGGCCTCACGACATCGCCTCTCACGAGGCTCAAAGGAGAGAGGGGGCACACGTCATACCCCAGGCCTCGCGCTACGCGCTCGTGCTGGGGTTTCTCTACGGCTTCGGTTCTCCGAACCTCAGACCTCTCCGAGGTCGCCCACCTGCCCATCTCCACCCGCGGCGAGCGCGGTTGCGGGAATTCCACCTTCCCTTGCAGGCGTCGGAGACGTCTGAGCACCCGGCGGGTGCGATGCCGTCTGAAACCCCAGCACGAGCGCACAGCGCGAGGCCTGGGGAAATGCCGAGCCTAAAAATATAATGAGCATCGGAGATGCGATGCTGTGGTGTGAAGCCGGCCACACGGCATCGCCTCTCACGAGGCTCAAAGGAGAGAGGGGGCACACGTCATACCCCAGGCCTCGCGCTACGCGCTCGTGCTGGGGTTTCTCTACGGCTTCGGTTCTCCGAACCTCAGACCTCTCCGAGGTCGCCCACCTGCCCATCCCCACCCCAATAAAGACCCGCGGCGAACCCCACCATCCCTTGCAGGCGTCGGAGACGTCTGAGTACCCGGCGGGTGCGATGCAGTCTGAAACCCCAGCACGAGCGCACAGCGCGAGGCCTGGGGAAATGCCGAACCTAAAAATATAATGAGCGTCGGAGATGCGATGCTGTGTGTTTTCTCGCGACCCCCTCACAGGGGTAGCGAGAAAACACATCTTTGACTCAGGCATATAGACACAAAAAAGCGGGGCAAGCCCCGCTTTTCGATGCTGTGGGGTGCGCGCCTTATAAGGCAACCTTGGTGCTCTTGCCTCCCGTCACAACAATATATGTTGCGCCTGTAGGCAATGATATCGTCGCGGATTTGGCGGCTGATTTCAGCCTTTTAATCATACGTCCGTCAAGGCTATAAACCTCAATCGAGCCAAGCTCGTCGGTGCTGCTCAATGTCAATTGTCCTGCGCTTGCGCTGACGCTGATACGGTTGTCCCGCTGCAACGATTCGCCGAGGCGGCTATCGGTAGCGCGGGTCTGCTCAACATCCTCCTCCGGGGCTGTCACAACAATTGTGAGTGTGCCAGATGCGTTGGGGCATAGAGTGTCTGTGCTTGTAGCTTTAATAAGTGCTTTGCCTATTGATAATGCTGTTACATTCCCATCATTATCTACGGTTGCAATTTCTGGATTGAGAGATTCCCAAGTGACATCTTGCTTTCTTGCAGGAACCCCTTTGGGATTAACCGGAATAGCAATAAATTTTCGTGTTCCACCAACTACCATATTGGTGTCTCCCTCAAATATCACTTTCGATGCATATACACCATCATGTACCTTAACCTTAACAGTTGCTGTGGCGCGGGTAATATCAAGGCTACGGTATTTGTATGTGTACTCACCCGGCTCTTTATATGCAATTACTGAATATGAACGGCATTCTTCGGTAGTGCGGTTATATGATTGATATACCTGATTGCCTTGAAAAACCTTGTCCAAGTCATCATATATCATTTGAAATCTAACTTTATTGGCGCCTTTACCGACAAGCGCATTTGTTGAGAAGTTGTAATTCGCAAATCTTCCCGATCCTTCTACAGTTTCATACTCAAGACACGGATAATAATAAATGTAGTTATATACAGAATTCATATTATAAAAGTATGATTTCTGTGTGAAGCGCACTGTCTTAGGTTGCTCCTCATACATTTCTATTGTATCTTGGTCGAGCTCAATGAAATATTGCTTTGCATTGGCAAATGATGTGTATGCCGCAGCATATTCTTTAGGTACCCAAACCTCAGAAGCAGTGAACGCTCCGTCGATTATCGGCTCGGTTTCAGAAGCAAACGCTACCCTTGTTGCATTAACGTCGCAGTTTATGCTTTTAACGCCCGCTCCAAACCGAATCTGAAGCGCCGCATTGCATCCGTCAAAGGTCTCCGGTTGAATTTCGCTCACATTGTCGCCTATTTCCATTCTTGTCATTGAGGCACAATTCTTGAAGGCGCCTTTACCAAGAACTCTAACCGAATTCGGAACAATTTGATACGGAGAAGCATCGCAGAGTCCAACTATTGTGCTGCCTTCGAAAGCATAGTCGCCTATCGCCTCAATATTTTCGGGAATATCAAGATACTTTGCATTGCAATCTTTGAAAGCATAATCCCCAATCTTATTGACTGTGAAAGACACACCTCCATAAGAGATTGATGAGGGTACACGGAGAGCCGTGTAGAACAGCCACGGATTAGCATTGAATTTGTCAATGACCGGACTCCAGCAATTGTACATGTTCTGATTCCAGATTCCTATCCAACCGGGGAATCCGAAAGAATAGGCTGTTGAGAAGGGTTCGTCAATCGCACCGTTTTCCTCTGCACGGGGATAGGTGATTGTTGCTTGACGAGTGTCCGGGTCAAGGATAAACCACCAGTTGGTAGTGGTGGTCTTCGCTGCTGTTGAGTTGTATGCCGTAATATGTTTTTGACTTACGGCCACTTTTACAACTGTATTTTCGGCCTTTGCGAAAATACACGACATTGCGATTATGAGCAATGCGATAATTTTGTTTTTTGGCATAATTTATATTGTTAATTAAACGCTATTTCTCTTTAACGGCTCGGATTTGACGACCGCCCATTGACCAAAGATTTCCTGAAGATCTTTGATCTCCGCCGGAGCCACCCTCCTGCAAGGTTGATCCGTTCGCCTCCAACCTGATATCACCGGCAGCAAAATTTCCTGTAATATTGTAGTAGGAGCCATAAATCATCCTAGTACCTCCATTTGTGAGCAAAGATACATCAGATGTCCATAATGAGCAAGTATTTCCGAATAAACTTTCAGTAAATGGATACACATATCCTGCTATAATATACTCTTTGTTTCGGTATTCAGAGGCTTCTATGCTGCATCCCCAATAAGGAGTAGTAACAGTAAGACTACCCGGTGGATCAAAGAAGGATGACCCTATTCGCGCTGAAAGGAATGGCATAGGAGGGAGTTCCAGGCCGTAATCAATGAAGAAGTATGTCTCCTGACGTCCATAATGATATTGACCGGTAGATGCATTCAAGTTGTCGAATGCTCTATTCGGTGGCACCATAAAATTAGGGGGACATGGGTCGTATACCGTTTTGACAGGAATCCTGTCACCTTGCGAATGAGACAGATATCCTGTGTCTGATTGACCTATGCACCACAAATCGTCGTATCTTGTGTAATCAGAAAAGTTTTCATATCCTCCATCTCCATTAGGAGTTCTTGCATGTGGCCATTTAGTGGAATTGAGCCAGTCTACCTTCTTCAACGGCACTTGGCCGGGATTGGTGATATAGTCGCGGTTGCCAGTCCACCATGATACATAATAGGCATTTGTGGTAGCACCTATATTAGAAGAATACTCGGTGTATTTAAAGCCATCTTCTAAGGTTTTTTCCTCCGAACGCCATGACAGATTACATACTGAGGGAATAGCCCACGGAACTTTCACTGATTCACCGGGAGTGAATTGCTTTACAAAATAATAACCACGATTAAAATAATAAGTTTCGCTGCCATCTATGTTATGTGTAGTAAGATTGGTATTAATGAATGTCCGTCGGTAAAACTGCCCTATGTATTCTCCTCCTCCCGGGGTTAAATAGAGTCCACTATGCACTGTTCTCATAAGCGGGTCTTTACGACCCCAATTATAATATGGGGCATGTCCCGAAAGGGTCAATTCATACTGATCCTGCAAAACACGATAATAGTTTTTTGTAATGAAATCTCCGGCTGGTTCCTTATCCTTGTCCGGCTGAATAACAGCATTGCCCCTGTGCTGCAATGGCTTCCAGAACATTGCGCGTTCCGGGTTGCTAAATCCCGGGTCGGGGGTGTGCCATCCGATGTTTTGGGTCATGAATTCCCATACTTCACCGGTGGAATTATCCACTCGTCTGATGTCAGCGCCATAAGGGTTGTTTACGGTTGTCCATATGTGCCAGCTCCACATTATGTCGCCGTTGGTGTCGCGTATCAGCACCACCGTGCTCCCCTGGTCTATGAAATTCGGGTCTACATAAATCGTGAGATAATCGTCGCTCAGATGCACAAGCTGCACCGCATGCTGGGCTGTGGTGCTCATCAGAGCTGCATCCTTGATTATAGCCCCGCAGTTTTTGATATACGGATTGGTAATCGGTTGCCCGAGATGGTTTTCAAAGGTGTAATGGCGGTATTGGTCGGTGGCTCCGCTGTAGCGGTAGGATTCAGGGTTGGGAGCACCGTTTTTAATGGCGTTGCCATACACAAGGGGTATGTTATAATAGCCGGGTTGGTTTACTATATAGCAGTTTGATGTTGAAACGGTGCTCTGCGGAGAGCCTGCCCAAAGGCCGGCGAGGTTCACAGGCTCCTCAGCTGTGCCCTTCGAGGGTGCTTCTCTTAATAAATACGAGCCGCCGCTCACTTTCAATGCTTTCTGCGGGTCTACTGTCACATGGCCACAGCACACAGAGTCCTCCATGTATTTGGAGAAATATTCCACAAAGTCATTCACATTTTCGCCCGAAAAGCCGAAATCCGCGGGGCGGTAATCTTTCTGACGCCTCGATGCCCGGTCGTAGGTAACGGTGACCCAATCAGGAGTCTCCACCTCAGTTCCATATCTGTCATAGTACACCGGCTTCCACTCCACCGGCACTATCTTGCGGATATTGCCCCCTTTGTCATAATAGCGGGCGTAGCTCACAACGGTTTTGTCGTCATAGCCACCGATATAGGGGTAGGCGCCACCCTCCTTCACGAGCTTGAGAACATACTCTACGTCGTAGGTGGTGATGACGTAGGTCACAATAGTGCCCTGCAGCCACTCGCGCTGCACATCTTCGGCATCCTTGCCCCCGATTTTTCCACGCATTATTATATGCTCGTCGCCGTCTACAAATTCCGCCTCGATATACGCGCTCTCGGGCAACTGCTGAGGCATGAGCATGAACATGCGGTCAGGGTCGGTGACACACCAGTAGTCGTCACCGTCGTCCTGGCTCCATTCGCTGCGTATCGGCTCGCGGTCGGCTCCGAAAAAGTCTTCGTCCTGAAGGCTATACTCCGCATCGGCTGCGCCGGCAGGAGTCCATGTGCCCTTCTCTATATCCTGCTCCGAGGGGGTGACTCCCGGCTTGTCGGGGCGGTTGTCCGGATTGATATTGGGGTTCGAGGTATCATCCGGGTCGGTGAAATCGTATGGCTTGGTAGAGTATTTGTATGTTCCGCTGCCGTGCACCCCGCCGAGGGTCACCCGTCTGAGGCAGCTCGCCATGTGCTGGTCGTCCACCAGAAATCTCACCCCGGTGAGTATATGGTCGAATTTCAGAGGCACTGTCCTGTGAAAATTGGCCGGAGTGGCAACTGTTATGGCTCCGAGGTCTGTCTGCTCGTCAACATCGGCGGCAACAGTATAGTCAAAACGCGGAGTGCCGTCATCCGGGTCGTCTTCAATCGGGCTGAGACCCGGCGCGGAGTATGGAGCGTAGGCATGGAAGCGTATGCGGTTGTAGTCATTGGTCCACACATTCCAGTAATATGTGCCGGCAGTTGTCTGCCATCTGTCGCCGCTGAGGCTCACAAGCTCATTGTCCATTGTCTTGAAGCGGCATTCGGGACGGTCAAAATCGGCTCCTGTCTCAAAACACACCGCGCTGACGCCAATGTTGGCGTACAGTTCCTTGACATTGCTGTCGTCCACCACTGTGCTCCGGCTCTCACAACCGGCGCTGCGCAGCTCGCCCAGAGCCTTGTCAGTCATGGGGGTGGTGACAACCTTCAGCCTGGCGCTGCGCTCCGACGCGCTCTGCACGCTCATCGGTATGATGTGGGTGCCCGGGTAGCGCTCAACCCCCTTGTCCTGGCTGTCATCTCCCCCGGCCGGCTTGTAAGGCTCCAGGGTGCGCCGCTCAGGCTGATACTCCACATCCTTTTGAATGAACATGTTCGGATAGGGCAATATCACGCTGTCCATCCTCGGCAGGTCGTCCCAGCTCTCAGGCACCGGATTGTAGATGGCGCGGCTGCCGCTGCTCCAACCGTCGGAAACATTTGTCACCAGAAACCTCACATCATCCGATTCCTCAAGTTCCATTCCTCCGCCCGGAACATCAAGGATATCCCTGCACCCGGTAAACGCTATGAGAAAAAAAGATATGGCTACAGTCGTTATGGCCGATTTCCTGCTATTCATATTCCTGTTTTATAATTGGCGTTGTTTTCTGTGCAAAAGTAATTAAAAATTATTTTACAAATGTGCGATTTCGCATAAAATCGCCCGCTACTTATACTACCTTTGCACAATCGCATCCGGCATATACACCTCTGATATGGGTGTTTTTCCATAAAAAATGCGTACCTTTGCAGTCAAATTCAGAAAATGGAACAACACAAAATGATAGCAGTCAACAATTTAGGTATCCAATTCGGCAAAAGGGTACTTTTTCAGGATGTAAACATGAAATTCACGCCGGGCAACTGCTACGGCATCATCGGCGCCAACGGTGCCGGCAAGTCTACCCTGATGCGCATTCTCAGCGGTCAGCTCAACCCCACCCACGGCACTGTCACACAGGGACCGGGCGAGCGCATGAGCGTGCTCGAGCAGGACCACTTCAAATTTGACGAATGCACCGTTATGGACACTGTGCTGCAGGGCCACACTGTGCTATGGGATATCATGCGCGAAAAGGATGCCCTCTATGCAAAGGAGGATTTTTCGGACGCCGACGGCATACGCGCCTCAGAGCTCGAGGAGAAATTTGCCGAACTTGAAGGCTGGAACGCCGAAAGCGATGCCGCCGCACTGCTCAGCGGACTTGGCATCAAGGAGGACAAGCACTATATGCTGATGAAGGATATCAGCGGTAATGAAAAGGTGAGGGTGCTGCTTGCAAAAGCGCTTTTCGGCAATCCCGACAATCTGCTGCTCGACGAGCCTACCAACGACCTTGACCTCGACACTGTGGCATGGCTTGAAAACTATCTTTCAAATTGCGAGACAACAGTGCTCGTGGTGTCGCACGACCGCCACTTCCTCGACGCGGTGTCCACCCACACTCTTGACATTGACTATAATAAGGTGTCGCTATTCGCCGGCAACTACAGCTACTGGTATGAGAGCAGCCAGCTTGCCCTGCGCCAGCAGCAGCAGCAAAACAAAAAGGCCGAGGAAAAACGCAAGGAACTCCTTGAATTCATTCAGCGATTCAGCGCCAATGTTGCAAAATCCAAGCAGACGACCAGCCGCAAGAAAATGCTTGAAAAACTCAACATCGAGGAGATTCAGCCTTCAAGCCGACGCTATCCGGGCATCATCTTCACTCCCGAGCGCGAACCCGGCAACAAGATTCTTGAAGTGCATGGACTCAGCGCGAGTGTTGACGGCGAGGTGCTGTTCAACGATGTGAACTTCCAGATTGAAAAGGGCGACAAAGTGGCTTTCCTCAGCCGCGACCCCAGAGCCATGACCGCGCTATTCGAAATAATCAACGGCAACCGCAAGGCTGACGCCGGAACATACGACTGGGGACAGACAATCACCACCGCCTACCTGCCACTCGACAACTCCGCTTTCTTCAACACCGACCTCAACCTTGTTGACTGGCTGTGCCAGTTCAGCAACGATTCCAGCGAAATATATCTGAAGGGATTTCTCGGAAAGATGCTGTTTTCCGGCGAGGAGGTGCTCAAGAAAGCCTCAGTGCTGTCCGGCGGTGAGAAAATGCGGTGCATGATTGCACGCATGATGCTGCGCGATGCAAACACAATGGTGCTCGACTCCCCCACAAACCATCTTGACCTCGAATCAATCCAGGCTTTCAACAACACCCTGCGCTCTTTCAAAGGCAATATCCTCCTCGCAAGCCACGACCACGAGTTTATCCAGACTGTGTGCAACCGCATCATCGAGCTGACCCCCAACGGCATCATCGACAAGATGATGGACTATGACGACTATATCACCGACGAAAAGGTGCTCGCCGCAAGAGAAAAAATGTATACAAAATAATCTTATGGTAAAACATATCGTTTCTTTCAAACTCAAAGGCACCCCGCAGGAGCGCCTTGACTATGCCACCAGATTCAAGGAAGCGCTCGAGGCTCTGCCGCAGCAGATAGATGTGCTCGAATCCATAGAGGTGGGCATCAACAGCAATCCGGCCGAAGACTGGGATGTTGTTCTCACCGCCGTGGTGCCCGCAATGAGCGATGTCAGCGTATATGCCAGGCACCCGGCTCATGTGGCCGCCGCCGGCATAATAGCCCCCGTAAAGGAAGCGCGCGCCTGCGTTGACTACGAATGCTGATTCACTCCTCCTTACAGAAAAGCCGCTGCCGTAATGGCAGCGGCTTTTCTGCGTCATATTATCTCGCAATATGGAGGAATATCGCGCAGAAATATGTAGCTGTTGCCGTCAAAGCGGCAGCAATAGTTCGCAATGCCGTTTGACACAATCAATATCCTGGCTCCGAGAACTATATTATATCGCGCAATCTGGTCAAACACCTTTTGCGTTATCGCCACAGACGGAGCCTTGTATTCTACAATCACCAACGGCTTGAGGTCGGGTGTGTACACTATGCTGTCACAGCGACGCAATGTGTTGTTGAGCCGTATCCCCACCTCATTTGCCATCAGCGCCTGCGGAAAACCCTTTGCAGCGACAAGCCATGCGGTGAACTGCTGACGAACCCACTCCTCAGGCGTGGCCGCAACCCATTTGCGCCTCAGCGGGTCAAAAATCTCTCGCTCCCCGGCTGCATTGCTCCTTAGCCGCTGCGCCGACAGAGGTATATTTATATTATCAAAAAGCTCCTGCTCTTGCATTGTATCTGTTTTGTGTGTAAATTTACAAAAAATTTGAGAAATGCCACCAGCCCCGTCATTAACATTCGCCTCGCTCAAGCAGTCGCTCGCCAAGCGCCAGTTTGCCCCGGTGTATCTTCTGCATGGTGAAGAGGCCTATTATATTGATGAACTCGTCAAGGTTTTCGAGAACATCCTTCCCGAAAGCGAGCGAGATTTCAATCTCTATACCATCTATGCCCCGGAAACCACAGCCGACGCCATAGCCGAAACCTGCACCCGGTTTCCGATGATGTCAGACTACCAGGTTGTTATTGTCAAGGAAGCCCAGAGCAAAAAGGATGTGCTGACCAAGCTGGCCGACTATGCAGCCAATCCCTCGAAAACAACCATCCTCGCTATATGCAGCCGCGGCGAGACAGTGAAGGCCGCCACCCTGACATCGGCCATCAAGAAAAGCGGCGGAGTGATTTTCGAATCCCCGAAAGTCAACGACCGCAACATCGCCGGGCTGATTGTCAGCCTGGCAAAAGACGCGGGGCTGAACATCGAGGAAAAAGGCGTGGCCATGCTCACAGAATTCATCGGGGCAAATCTCGCCAAGCTGCACAACGAAATCTCTAAAATGGCAACCCTGCTCCCGGCCGGAGCCACAATTACCCCGGAAAGCATCGAGCAGAATATAGGCATCAGCAAAGACTACAACACCTTTGAACTCATCGACGCCATAGCCGCGAAAAACTCGCTCAAGGTCTACACCATGATCGAATACTTCAGGCGCACAAAGGTGAGCTCACTGGCAATGACTCCCATGATTTTCAATTACTTTGCAAACCTGCTCATTCTCCACTTCACTAAGGACAAATCGCCCGGCTCGCTCATGGCAGCGCTCGGACTCAAATGGCAGAGCCAGCTCAAAAACTACGAGACCGGGGCACGGAACTATAACGCATACAAGGTGATTGAGATAATATCTGCCCTGCGCGAATTTGACACCCGTAGCAAAGGCATCGGCTCACGCCAGCCCGAATATGACCTTTTTCACGACCTCATGTTCCGAATTCTGAACGCCCCGGGAGACATCTCTTTCTAATCCCCCCTGTCTGCTATTTCACGCGGAAAAGATAGCCTAACGCCACAGAGATAGTGCTGTTGCGCGAGCCCGAAAACACATCCTTTTTACTTGACGGATAAATATTGCCGAGTCCAAAATAGTAGCGTCCCTCAAGAGTGATGCTGTGCTTCTTCTTTATAACGAATTCCATTCCGATACCCGCTATAATACCATAGTCAAACTTGTTTTTCAGCTCCATGCTCATCTGCTCCACGCTGCGGTGGGACGGGAAACCGGGTTGGTCAAGAGCGTTGGCATAGTCAAAATCCGAGCTGATGCTGCTTCCGAGCATATAGCTCACTGACGCACCGAGGTTGACAAAACCCTTGAATTTTTCGCTGCCGAAATAAATGTGGGTCAGTACCGGCAGACTGACGTATGTTATCTGCCTGCTGTAGGCAAACGGCGCACCCTCGTAATTCTCCTTCCATCCGCGCTGCTCAACAAGCAGCTCTCCGATGAGTCCGAAAATCTTCTCCTCAGTATAGCGCGCGCTCACACCCATCAGCATTCCGGGCAGCAGGCTCTGTTTCACATGGGGTGTAAACGCCACCGAGCTCATCGTTGCGCCACCCTTAGCCCCTATGTAGAATTTTGGCTCGTATGTGCGCTGAGCCGACAGCGGCATCACTCCGGCATACAGCACACACAGCGCCAATGCAATCTTGGCAATAAGTCTCATCACTTTATCAAAGTGTTATTTTGTCAATAAGTCCGCTGGGACGGTAGTTGATGAAATAGAGCTCATCATTCACCCAGCCGCCGCCGGCGCTACGCTTGAAATCAAATCCGTTCTGCACACCCTCAAGCCTTACCGGCTTGCCCTCTGGCGCATCCTCGCTCCTGAGCCAGTTGATCAGGAACAAAGCTGTGTCGTAGCCAAACAATCCCTGACGGGGAACAAAGTTGGCCATCGGGGAGCCGTACCATCCGGCATACCTGTCCTCAACCGACTTCACCGCCGGATCCTCCGGCACTGTGAAGAAGCGGGAGTACACAAAGCTATTGGCTTTGTGCATGTTCTGAAGGGTTTCGCCACGGAAGGTTGTCCATTCAGGATAGCCGAACACCTTCACGGGGTCGGCCCTGAGCGACTTGCTTTTGAAGTCAAGAATCGCGGGAAGCACTCTGTTGAGCTCAACCTGACGTCCGGAATAGGGTATGAAAGCATACTCCCCGTCTGCATCCAGAACTTGAAGGTCTGCCGTCTTCATGGTGCCGTCAAAGAAAATCTCCTTGTACTCAATGCCCCTGCCGTCAAGGGTCTCCTTCAGCATGGTCATATACTCGTCCTTATCCTTCTCGCCGTTATTGCGGGTAAGAATCACAGGAATGTGAGATCCCATACGCTCAATGATACCAGAAATCGCCTTGCTGTACATCGCCTTGTGTGGGATGTTGCCCTGCATCATGAACGGATTTGTCTGATAAAGCTCATCCTTGACAACAAAGAGGTTGAGGATATTCACCCTGTTTTCCATGCCGTAACGGCCAAGGAGGGCGAGCTGCGACTCATTGTCTGGAGCCACTATCACTTTGGCCGAGGCAAGCGCGGGATTACGCAGTATGGCGTTTAGGCTGTCAAGCGATGCCGAAGTGTCATAAACCTGGATATTGATCGGGTTGCCGCAATTGCGCATACTGTCAACTCCCACCAGAAAACCCTTGTAGAATTCAGTGTACAGCTGAGCCTGACGGGGCTGATTGCCGGATGAGAGCATCAGCGGCAGAGCAAGCGCGATATCTATCGACGCCGCCGGAGCTACAACAGAATCAGGGTCATTCTCAGCAAATGCTCCTGCCGATGGCTGCTCGGCAAAGGGGGGCTGCACCTGCGCCACAGCAGGTAGCATAAGCGTCCTTCCCTCTGAAAGTATTCCCACCTCCGGATTCGCTTTTTCAAGTTCCTCGACTGTGATGCCGTTTGCGTGGGCTATGGAGTAGAAGGTCTCACCTTTCTTGACAACATATCTGTTTGGCTCGGCAGTGCTGTTCGGCAATTCCTGTTTTGCAACATTCTCTGAGACAGTCACAGGTGCCGGTGTCACAGCAGGCTGATACGGAGCCTCCGGAGCAACACCGACTGTCGCAGCTGCCACTTCACCCTCCGGTATCACAATCACTGTGCCCGCAGCATAGTGGTTGCGGTCAAGAGTCGGGTTTGCAGCCACAAGGGCATCGACTGTTGTGCCGTGTGACGTAGCTATGCTGTACAAGGTCTCACCCTGCCCTATTGTATATGAGTGTCCTGAGGCCGGAACTGCAACCTTTGCGGGCTCAGGCATGGAAGCAATTGTCTCAGGCGCGCTGACATAGAGGGTCTGACCGGGACGTATGCCATCTTTCGCCGACGGATTCCATTCAAGGAGTTGGGTCGCCGACACACCGTAAAGTTTGCCGATACCATACAAAGTCTCCTTATTCTTGACAATATGGGTACGTGCCAGAACATCACCTTCGGCCGGGAAATACAGCACCTGACCGGCCTTCAGGCCGTCGGCGACACTCGGATTGAGACGCTGTATCTCAGCCGAGCTGATGCCCAGCTTGCGGCTGATGGAGTATACTGTTTCCTTCGGCTGAACCTCATAGTAAAAATAACTTGCGCCGTTGACATTCTTGCGCGGCAGATTGTCTACCTGTGCACTCACCTGCACCGATGCGGCGCAAAGTATACATGCAGCTATGACAGATTTGGTAAAACCCATTGTATTTTAGTTAATTATATTCTGTAGGGTATGCGCTTGCATACGAATTGCAAAGATAGCACCTTTAGACGAAATATGCAACGCCGATTTTTTTGCTTACTTTTGCACAATAATAATATATAACCCGTACTTATATGAGCGAATTCAACCCGATGCAGACTGTGAAACGCCGCATGTATGCCATGCGCAACGGTGTGATTGCCGATGCGCTGCGCAAAGCAGGCTCCCCATACCGCATGATTTTCGGGCTAAACCTGCCACAGCTTGATGAAATCGCAGCCATGACCGGCAAAGACGAAGCCCTCGCACATCAACTCTACGCCGACAGCAATAACCGCGAGAGCACCCTTATCGCACCCATGATAATGCCGGTAGAAGCCATGAATCCCGGGCTGGCGCTCGAATGGATGGAAGCAAGCAGATGCACCGAGACAACCGACATACTGTGTCACAAACTGCTGCGCAAACTCCCGTACGCTATGGAGATAGCGTCCAAAGCACTCGCCGGAGACAGCGATATGCTCAGATACGGAGGTCTGCGTCTGCTGTGGAATCTGCTCCCGGCATCAATATCCATGAAGAACATGGTAGCAGCCGAAGCCGCACGCAAATCGCCTTTAACAATGCGCTGCGCGGAGTCACTGCTGCAGGAAATGGAATTCTTCAGCGAGGATTTGAATCAGGACTGAGTCCCTTGCGCTTGCCAAGCTTCTCACACGCAATCACACCTCCGAGAATAAGCGCGCAGCCTGTGTAGCCGAACAGAGAAATATGTTCGCCAAGCAGCCATGCGGACAGAATCAGCGTCACAATGGGCGAGAAATACAGATAGTTGCCCGATTTCACAGCTCCGAGATGCTTGATGGCCGAGCCCCACAGCAGATAAGCTATCAGCGAGGCAAAAAGTCCGAGAAACAGCAGATTGCCCGCCACCTCAGGCCTCATCAGCGTGGAGAAAGCCAGATGGCTGCTGTCGAGAAACAGAAACGGCAACGCTGTGACTACACCGTAGAAAAATGTTTTACGCGACACAAACCATGTGCTGTAAATACCGCTCAGAGGGCGAAGTATCACACTGTATATAGCCCAGCACACAGCTGCAAGAAGAGCCAGCATATCGCCCAACGGATTCACCTGCAGGTTCATGCTGCTGTTGAATATCACGCAAGCCACCCCGAGCAGCGCTATCAGCGAGCCTATCACCACTCCCCTCGATATCTTCTCGCTCTTGTAAAGCACTGCCACCAGAATGGTTGTTATCAGCGGCGACAACGTCACAATTAGCGACACATTGGACACCAAAGTATACGTGACAGCTATATTCTCGGCAATGAAATACACCGACCCGCCGCAAACACCGCACAGCATAAACATCACCTCATCGCGCAATGAATTTGAGAACAGCGGCTTCGGACAGATTATCAAAGTGAATAAATATGCAAGTATAAATCTGAGAAGATATATCTCAACGGCGGTCAAGCCATTGTTGAGCAACACTTTGGTCGAAATAAACGAGGCTCCCCATGCCGTTACGGCTATAAGTGCTCCCACATGGAATATCAGGTTTGAACTATTGTCTCGCAAGGGTGATTTCATCGGCATCAACAGTTTGTGTCGTTATGATATTGCAAAAGTACAAAAAAACTTTATTGCATAAAAATAAAACATATATAACTATATCATTCATGCCGGCCGCATCATTTTTCCCGGGCAATAAACAAACCGTATCCACCGTTTATTTGTATATACTATAGCAGTAGGCCGGAATATCCGGCTCCCTCATAATCAAGACATCAACTAAAACAGATCAAAATGAAAAAGGTCAACATCTTTACAATCGGCGCGTTGTCGCTTTGCATTCTTGCATCGACCGGATGCAGCAGTTTTACAAATACAGGTAAAGGCGCGCTCATAGGCGGTGGCGGCGGCGCGGCTGTAGGCGCCGGCCTCGGAGCCATAATCGGCGGAGGCAAGGGAGCCGGCATAGGGAGCGCTATCGGCGCGGCTGTAGGTGCAGGAGCAGGGGCCCTCATCGGCAAGAGAATGGACAAGCAGAAAGCCGAACTTGAAAAAGAGCTGGCACAGAAAGCCGAAGTGGAATCTGTTACCGACCAGAATGGGCTTCAGGCTATCAAAGTGACTTTCAATGGCGGCATCCTCTTCCCCACAAACGGCACAACACTGAGCTCCGGCGCCAGAACCGACCTCACCTCATTCGCATCCTCGCTTCTCAACAACCCTGAGACAAATGTCCAGATATTCGGCTTCACCGACAATACCGGCAGCATGGCTGTGAATGAACGAGTGGCCACCGGTAGAGCCGATGCTGTCAGAAACTATCTTCTTAACAGCGGTGTGGCTGCATCGCGCCTCAGTGCCGAAGGCATCCCCATGGCAGATTATGTGGCAAGCAACTCCACTCCTGAAGGGCGCGCACAGAACCGCCGTGTTGAAATTTATATTTCTGCAAATCAGCAGATGATACAGCAGGCTCAGGCAGGCACCCTGCAATAACAGCAACCGACATTAAAAAATCGCTGAAATCTTGGGATTTCAGCGATTTTTTTACCTCAATTCCACGCGAATGCCAATCCGTGCAAACAGTGGCGTCAAAATGTTCTAACAGACTTTTCACCCTGAAAACCACATTTTCAAGCATTTCAAAAGCAGTTACTCCCACATTTTCAAGCGTTTCAAAAGCGGCTACTCCCACATTTTCGAGCAAAGTTTGTGATTTTTCAAAAAAAGTTGGCTCAAAATTTGGTTTATACCATAAACCGCATTATCTTTGCAACCAGAATCAGGGCGGTAACGCGCGACCGCTCTTTTTTAAGAAAGTCGTGGTTTATATTATAAACCAATTTACAAACCCTCAAAATTTCCCGAATATGGAAGACAAGAAACTGACACCGCAAGAGAGCATGGAGCTCATTGCATCCATGATTCAAAGCACAAGGCGCAGAGTCGCTTTGCCTGACCTCAGAATCTCAGTGATGTGGGCCGCCTTATCTATCATCACTGCTGCAACTGCATGGATTCTCCTTTCAACCACCCACAACCCGCTGTTTAACTTCGTTTGGTTTGCCATCCCCGTCATCGGCATACCCGCAAGCATTATTCTTGCAAATGCCAAACGGGAGAAAAGCGGCGCAAAAACCTACCTCGACAAGGTGAGTGACGGAGTGTGGAAATGCGTTGGCTATATCGCCATAGGGCTGACAATCGGCTGCTTTATAGCACAGCAATGTGGATATCCGATGGCCTGGCTGTCGATGCTATACTATGCATTTATAGTGGTTGGCTTCGGAGCAATCGTCAGCGGGCTGCTGCTTCGAGAGAATTCGTATGTTTTTGGAGGGCTCTTCTCTGTTTTTTCAGGATTTGCCATCATCATCTGCAATGTATGTCAGATACCGTTGCTCTATTCGTGGGTTGTTCCGCTCTACATTCTATGCTTCCTGCTGATGTTCATTGTGCCGGCATTCATTATTTCACGAAAACTTAAAGCCGAGGAAAGATGAAAGAACTTGATCCGCTGTTGCACTCGCAGCTACGTCTTGCGGTTATGTCGATTCTTATGAATGTCGACGAGGCGGATTTTGTCTTTCTCAAAGAAAAAACCGAGGCAACCGCAGGAAATCTCAGTGTTCAGCTCGACAAACTTTCAACAGCCGGATATATTACCGTTGAGAAAGGATTTGCCGGAAAGAAAACCAGAACTGTCTGCCGTGTGACAGCACAAGGCCGCAAGGCATTTGAAGAATATGTCGAAACCCTTAAAGAATATCTGAATCTCTGACAGATATAAGTGACATGTTAATCTCCGCGTCTATAATTACCTATAGATGCGGAGATTATGTGCGTTTGCTAAAATATTTTGAGGTGAGTGTAACTTTTAGGGGCGGTTTTGCACCTAACGTTACAAAACAACAAGAAAATGGAAAGTCCACCAAAAACGCAAATGGAGTTCAACTCTTTTATAAAGGAGCACTCCCGAATTATCAACAAGGTATGCTGGGCCTATGCAACCACGAAAGTCCCTTATGAGGATCTACGACAGGAAATCCTCACCAACCTTTGGTTGGGTTTGGAGTCATTTCGGGGTGCGAGCAAACTCTCTACATGGGTTTATCGCGTCGCTGTCAACTCGGCTTTAATGGCTATCCGTAATTATAAGCCGAAGGTTGAAACACTCCCATTTGAAATCACGACTACCGATATATCATCGGAAGCTGATGACAACAAGGCAGAGCAGCTTGCAGCACTCCACGAATTGATAAACCAACTTCTCCCGATTGAGAAAGCAATTATCCTCCTTTGGCTTGATGAATATTCATACGAGGAAATAGCTGAAATAATCGGCATAGAACGGAACAACGTGGCTACCAAACTTCACAGAATCAAAAACAAACTCATCTCAAAATCTAAATAATATGAACTTGGACGAACTCAAAAAAAGTATGTCAACCCTTGATGATGTACTCGCTCAAAAAAGCAGTGGGCCGATAAAGCTCAATACTACCACCTGTGATACCGCGCAGAAAAAAATCATGCGTACATACCGGCAAGGCGCACTCTCTACTTTAATTTTAGCCGCCGTTTTTCCCTGCGCCTGGCAATCTGGATTTGGAAATGACGCATTCACTCCCGGAATAAAGATATTCCTCATTATCTTTCTGCTTGTTGCCACAATGTGGTACGGGTATCTCTACTTCAAAACAAAAAAAATCAACATTGCAGCAAACACACCGATACAGACGATGAAGCAGGTCGCTTCCTTGCGCTTCTGCGCCCTCACCGGTGAAATTGTGCTCGGCATGGCTATTGCAGTAATGTTCACACTATTTCTCTCCAATCTTTGGGTTGTCGGTCAATACCGCTTTTGGATTGTCCTCTCAGCAATAGCTGTTTTCATCATTCTTCTGACAACGGTATATCTGCCACGTACAATCCGTGACTTTAAAAATCTAACTGCATCGGAATAATCACAGACTATCAGGCAGGAGGTAAATACTAATCGCATGGTGTTTATCTCCTGCTTCTGTCTTCGCCTCTGCGATTTTGCTCTAATTCGGAGCTTTCATAAACATTCCTGATATACCAATAGTATATTTGTTGCGATGATGTTGTTTTGATTGAAGGATATAGATGCCATTTGCAACCCTAATGACAGTTCTTTGTCTTTTCGTGAACCATTTGCCGTACATCTGTTTCTGTCAATTCTGATTTTAGATTACAGAATTGACTTTGCGATTGAAGTCTTCAAGTCTATTCATCACTTCGTCAAAGGAGTGTGCGTGGCCCAACACCATACTCATCATTGTATTTTTATAGTCAGCCTCCCATTTCGTCCGAATTTCTCCTTCCGGAACGAATCTAATGGTTGATTTGCCAAGTGTGGAATAATCGAATCCTTTCAGACCGATAAATTTACGACGATGCTCAACCACTTGTTCGTACAGTTCTCTATTCTTTATTGCAGATTCGGCAATGTCTGTGTCAAGCATTTGATCAATGTCGTACAAATGGCGGGACATTCTCTCCACTCGTATCTGTGATGATGGTTTTGCAAACTCCTCGTGTAGAAGGAATAACTTTTCAAGGAAAGTCCTTTCTGGAACTACGGCATTGACCTCTACGGGCATTTCTTTAAATACAGATGTCCCAACAGTCTCGCCTATGAAAGAGCTGACGTTGGTTTTAACCAACGGTTCTGACATGGAACGTCCGCTAATCTCAATCTTGACTTGTGGCCTGATATATTCCACATCGGAATAAAGAGGCTTATATTCAACGTATATTATCTCCGGATCCGTTGTGCTTACAGTAGTTATGTTGACCCTCACATCAAACAAATCATTAGGAATGCCTTGTGCCAAAAGCGCGTTTCTTATGTCAGACTGCATTCGCTCTCTGACGAATGAACAAGCCGCACGCCGCAACTTATCGCTTATCTGCGTCTTACTGATATTGCCTCCAAAGCCGAGAAATTCTCTGTTGAATGCAATGTCAATGTCTTCCGACATTCTCTTAATCAACTTCCAGCATTTACTTAAATTTGTGCCACCTTTGAAGGACAATTCATTGGAATACGGCAAGCTAAAGACAGCTCGCAAAACTGTAGTCACCCACCAGTCTTTTTCAATAATCTGACTTCTATACCCCGTTTGTGTACTGACATAGTCAATAATATCAATACGGTCTTGTGTGGAAAGGTCTGTAAAAATCATTGTGTTTCAAGTTTTCTTCTTACCCACACAGGGGCAAGCTTAATGTCATGATTATATTCTTGCTCAGATACATTCGCCAATAGTGTTTTCAATATCTCAATCTGAGATTCCGAGATTAAAGATTCTCCGATTGTCCGCATTGCAGCCACAATAAGCATCATGAGGTGGGAGGTAAATTCAAATATCCGGAGTTCATTGCTCTCGCGGAAAATTATCTTGTTTCCATTACTGAGAGCAATCTGTTTCCTTGCTCCATTGGTGAGATAAACGGTATTGACAGGCAACTGTGTTGAAAGGCCGGTCTGGTTTAAAGCCATATCTCCGGTCGGCACTATTTTTACCATATCGCGCTCTGCCACCCTTCTTGCAATCTCATCCGATGTCGGCATAATTTCCAAACCAAGCATTTCATTCTTCCGGGGAATGCAATATATTCCCTGTGCTATACGTCGTATCACACCTCTCTTAACCAAGCGGCTGAGAGTCTGACGTATCGCATCAGTTGACGAAATATCAACAAAATCAGATGGAAAAAAGATAGAACCTTTATCCATTCGCTCTATGCGTTCGGTTATCTTATTTTGTGTTTCTGCCATTGATTCAAAATAGTTTGTCACAAAATTACAGTAAATTTGTGACACATCCAACAAAATGAATCTATTAATTTCCTAATCAACGGTTCCTTGTTGAAAATTATAAGACAGAGCAGTGGGGGACAAAAAAATCCCGCGGGCGGGGGCCTGCGGGATTTTTTATATTGAGGGACTGAGTTAGTCTTCAAGCAGCTCGAGCATTTTGATTGCGCTCTCGGGGATGCGGGTGCCGGGACCGAAAATTGCCGCAACACCGGCTTTGTAGAGGAAGTCATAGTCCTGAGCGGGAATCACACCACCTGCAGTTACGAGGATGTCCTCGCGGCCGAGTTTGCGGAGCTCTTCGATAACCTGAGGCACAAGGGTTTTGTGGCCTGCAGCAAGTGAGCTGACGCCGAGGATGTGAACGTCGTTCTCAACAGCCTGACGTGCAGCTTCGGCGGGTGTCTGGAAGAGGGGACCCATATCGACGTCAAATCCGCAGTCGGCATATCCGGTTGCTACAACTTTGGCGCCGCGGTCGTGTCCGTCCTGACCCATCTTGGCAATCATGATACGGGGCTGGCGGCCTTCGCGCTTGGCGAATTCCTCACACATTTTCTGAGCCTTGACAAAGTCAGGGTCTTGCTTGGTTTCGTTTGAATACACTCCTGATATGGTTCTGATTACTGCTTTATAGCGACCTACAACATCTTCGCAGGCATCGCTGATTTCACCGAGGGTGGCTCTGAGGCCGGCAGCTTTGACAGCGAGGTCTAGCAGGTTGCCTTTCTTGGTGCGCACACATTCAGTGATGGCTGCGAGTGCTTCCTTGACTTTAGCCTCATCGCGGTGGGCCTTCACTTCGTTGAGACGCTCAATCTGCTCTTTACGCACCTCGGTGTTGTCAATCTCAAGGATATCGATGGGATCCTCATGCTCAAGGCGGTATTTGTTGATACCGACAATTGTCTGACGTCCTGAGTCGATGCGTGCCTGAGTGCGGGCAGCAGCTTCTTCAATGCGCAGTTTGGGAAGTCCGGTTTCGATAGCTTTGGCCATGCCGCCAAGTTTTTCGATTTCCTGGATGTGGGCCCATGCACGGTGAGCTATCTCATTTGTGAGAGCCTCAACATAGTATGAACCGGCCCAGGGGTCAACCTGCTTGGTGACCATAGTCTCCTCCTGGATGTATATCTGAGTATTGCGGGCAATACGTGCAGAGAAGTCTGTGGGCAGAGCGATGGCTTCGTCAAGCGCATTGGTGTGGAGCGACTGAGTGTGGCCGAGGGCAGCGCCCATAGCCTCGATGCAAGTGCGGCCTACATTGTTGAAGGGATCCTGCTCAGTAAGGCTCCAGCCGGATGTCTGCGAGTGAGTGCGGAGTGCGAGCGATTTGGGGTTCTTGGGGTTGAACTGCTTCACAATCTTGGCCCAGAGCATACGGGCAGCACGCATCTTGGCAATTTCCATGAAGAAGTTCATGCCGATAGCCCAGAAGAAAGAGAGGCGCGGAGCGAATGCGTCGATATCCATACCGGCATTGACTCCTGCACGGAGGTATTCGAGACCGTCGGCAAGGGTGTATGCGAGCTCAATGTCGCAGGTCGCCCCGGCTTCCTGCATGTGGTAACCGGAGATTGATATGCTGTTGAATTTGGGCATATTCTGCGAGGTATACTCGAAGATATCGGCGATAATGCGCATTGAGAATTCCGGTGGGTAAATGTATGTGTTACGCACCATGAATTCTTTGAGAATGTCGTTCTGGATGGTACCGGCCATCTCTTCGAGCTTGGCACCCTGCTCAAGGCCCGCGTTGATGTAGAAGGCGAGCACGGGGAGCACGGCGCCGTTCATTGTCATCGACACAGACATTTTGTTGAGGGGTATACCGTCGAAAAGCACCTTCATATCGTCGAGCGAGCAGATTGACACGCCTGCTTTACCAACGTCACCTACAACTCGTTCGTGATCGGCATCATAGCCGCGGTGTGTCGCAAGGTCGAAGGCCACAGAGAGGCCTTTCTGGCCGGCTGCCAGGTTGCGGCGGTAGAAAGCGTTACTTTCGGCTGCAGTCGAGAAGCCGGCGTACTGACGGATTGTCCAGGGACGCAGGGGGTACATGGCACTGTACGGGCCGCGGAGGAAAGGGGGGAGACCGGACACGTAGTTGAGGTGTTCGAGGCCTTCAAGATCCTCCTTGGTATATACGGGCTTAACCGGAATGAGTTCAGGGGTGAGCCATTCTTCACCCGTCGAGGGAGCGGCGCTCTTGTGAGCGAAAGCATCCTTTGTAATATCTATCTGTTTAAAATCGGGTCTCATAGACTTTTAATATTATGAGGGTGAAAGGGGTTATTTAAGGAGTTTTGCATTGAAAGCGCGGAGTGTGTCGAGCACATTGCTGCGCACATTCACAAAGTTGACAATGCCGAGAGCCTTGAGGTCATCGGAGCAAGCAGGTGCGCCGGCAACAACAAATTCAGCCCGTCCGTTGAGGTATTTGTAAGCGGCGGGAGCGAGCTCGGCATATTCGTCATCGCTTGAGCAGAGCACCACAACGTCGGCGCCTTTCTCAAGAGCCGCATCGACACCCTGCTCTACTGTGTCAAAGCCAAGGTTGTCGATAATCTCATAGCCTGCGCAGCCAAAGAAGTTGGTGCTGAACTGAGCGCGAGCAAGACGCATTGCGAGGTTGCCGATAGTGAGCATGAACACTTTGGGGCGGTTTGCAGCGGCCTCTGTTGCGAGACGCAGCGCTTCAAAGTCGCTTGCTGCGCGTGATGTCGGCAGTGCATTTGCAGAATCCTCCTCATCAACTGAGTGAGAGCAACCGCAGTGACAACCTGTAGCCTTGATTTTGGCGGCGGCTGTTTCGTTGATATTGGGATACTGGTTTGTGCCGAGAAGAATCTCTTTGCGACGGGCAACATCTGTGTGACGCTTTTCAGAGGTTTCGCGCACTGCTTTCTGGATTGAGCCGTCGTTGACGCAGGCAAGGAAACCGCCCTTGTCTTCAACCTCGATAAAGAGCTTCCAAGCTTCGTTTGCAATTGAAACAGTCAGAGTCTCTACATAGTAGCTGCCGCCTGCGGGGTCAACAACTTTGTCGAGATGGCTCTCTTCCTTAAGGAGGAACTGCTGATTGCGTGCAATACGTTCAGAGAAGTCATCGGGTGTCTGATACGGGGTGTCGAACGGTATTACTGTGATTGAATCGACACCTGCGAGAGCGGCACTCATGCACTCTGTCTGGCTGCGGAGCAGGTTGACATGGGCATCGTAGATTGTCTGGTTGAAGCGTGAGGTTGTTGCGTGCACAGCCATCTTTGCGGCCTCTTCGCTTGCGCCGTACTGACGTGCAATCTGAGCCCAGAGCATACGGGCGGCGCGGAATTTTGCAAGTTCCATGAAGTAATTGCTTGAAATACCCATGTTGAACTTGATTTTCTTAGCGACAGTATCGGCGCTTAGGCCTGCTTCAGTAAGCAGCGTCATCCATTCAGCACCCCATGCGAGCGCGTAGCCGAGTTCCTGGAAAATGTAAGCGCCTGCATCGCTGAGCATGGCGCTGTCAACGGCGAGGACTTTCAGACCGGGCACCGCCTCTGTAGCTTCAACAAGAGCTTTGGCCATGGCGGCGATGTCGCCGGGGAAAGGCTTGCCATGCTTGAGGGCTTTTTTGAACGGATTGAAGTCAATGCTGCCGCGGAAGCATGCCTGCGCGCCCTTTTCGGTGATGTATTTCACGAGCGCTGCGGCGAGCTTGTCGGCGCTGCGGGGGCAGCAATGGAAGTTGATTTCAACTTTGCAGATGTCGATGCCTTCAAGGAGGGTTGACAGTGATTCGAAGTCAGGCTCAACACCTTTGAAACCAAGGGAGTTCACTCCCTTTGTGAGGATATCGAGAGCTTTTGCATTGGCGGCTTTTACATCGCCGGCTTCAATTTCCTGACGTGTAAGCCAATCGTTGTTGTTGCGTGTGCCGCGGATATACGGATATTCACCGGGAATAGAGTCGGTGGTGTCGAGACCTTCAATATCTTCAGCACGATACATCGGCTGGAGATTGAAACCCTCATTTGTTCGCCAAACCAGCTTTTTGTCAAAGGGAGCACCTTTAAGGTCAGCTTCAACTTTGGCCTTCCATTCGGCGGTAGACACCGGAGGAAACTGGTCAAACAGTTTTTCTTTATTTTCTGCCATGGTTAAGGTTATATAGTTATTATTTTTCTGCTTTCTGCGCAATATGAGCCGGCATAAAGGGACTCAGCCCCCTTGACGGCTCAAGTGCTTGCAAATTTAATAACTTCCCGCCATGTTTGCAAATATATACTTATATAAAAAGGTGGTTAGCTGTAAGTAACTGCCGGACGCAGCCTATTTTTGCATGACCCTGGCGATAGAGCGTCTGTCATCTCGCTCTTTTATGCTCTGGCGCTTGTCGTATTCTTTTTTTCCTCGGCCTATGCCGATGAGCATTTTGGCAAGTCCTTTTTCGTTGATGAACACTTTCAGCGGCACAATCGTGAATCCGGCTTCCTTACCTGTTTTGCCAAGCTTCGCTATCTCTTTTTTGGTGAGCAGGAGCTTGCGGTCGCGACGTGCTGAGTGGTTATTGTATGAACCGTAAAAATATTCGGCGATATACATATTTTTAACCCACACCTCGCCGTCAGCCACAAAGCAGAATGTATCTGTTAGAGAGCCTTTGCCCTGACGCAGGGATTTTATTTCGGTGCCGGTTAGCACCATGCCTGCTGTGAATGTGTCGGAAATCTCGTAGTCAAATCTGGCGCGACGGTTTTTGATATTAATGTCTGAACTTCTGAGTTTCATAGCTAAAAATCAAGATGGAAGGTTGATAATAATATTGAACAGGAAATTGATTATGAACGGAGGCAGTATAATGGCACCGATGGCCATGAGCATGAAGTGGCCCACCTTATGCGGATAAATTGCCATATACCTTACTCCCCGCCACAGCACAATGGCTATATATATGGCAAAGAATTGACGCACAGGAAGATATATCGGCAGACAGTTTTCCACCAGCGAGGCGAGGGCAAGGAGTGATAGGCCGAAGATGATATATGTGGCGTTGTGATTTTCGCTCGGCTCCGTCATTACATAGCGGTGTATGAAGCAGGAGAAAATGAATTGGGCAAGGAAGAAGGAGAGGAAATATTCCACAAAGATGATAATCACTTCCTGAACCATTACCCCGAAAGAATAAAGGCCCGGATGATACAGCCCCTGCATAAAGAAAAGGAGAGCGGCAACAGCTATCAGTGGGTAGAATCCAGAGGAAGCGAGCCTGCTGTATGGCACGGCATCATGCGACACATCCTGCCACCCCTGGGAGGGTGACAAAATAAGCTGAAACAGGAGTTTGAAAAAGGTTGCCATCTATAAATTCAATTCATTGCAGTACAAAGTTAGTGCAAATTACTGGATTTTGATTAATTTTGCAGGCGGTAATTATCATTTCATACAATAATCATGATCAGAACAATCCTATCGATAGCGGGCAAGCCGGGTCTTTTCAAGCTTGTGAGCCAGGGCAAAAATATGCTCATAGTAGAGTCATTGTCAACCGGTAAGCGCACTCCGGCATACGCACACGACAAGGTTGTGTCGCTGGGTGACATCTCAATCTACACTACAGAGGAGGACAAACCTCTGGCCGATGTTTTCGATGCTGTAAAGGCAAAAGCCGAGGGCAAGGCAATCGATGTGAAGGGTATCGGCGATGATGCCGCAGTGCGTGCCTGGTTTGGCGAGGCTGTGCCCGATTTCGACCGCGACCGTGTGTATACCAACGACATCCGCAAGGTTCTCAACTGGTACAATGCCCTTCTTGCCGCCGGCATCACAGAATATCAGCCGCAGGAGTCTGAAGAGCCTGCTCAGGAAAGCGAAAGCGCAGACTAAAGCGGCTGTAACGGAACCACAAAGGCCGCACCGGAGCGTCAGCTCAACGGTGCGGCCTTTGGTATTTTTTTCGGGTCAACCGACTTTCAAGGCTTCAAAAAACTCCATCCGTTGTGATGGTGTCATGTTGCCGAAAGTGGCGACTGTTGTCGTCGAGGAATCCTGCTTCTCCACTCCCCTCATTTTCATGCACATGTGTTGCCCGTTGCACACGGCAATGACACTGTCGGAGTCCACAGCTCTTCCAACGGCATCACACACCTGCTGCGTGAAGCGTTCCTGAGTTTGCAGCCGGCGGGCATAGAGATTTACCAGACGGGCAACTTTGCTAAGCCCGATAATCTTGCCATGCGGCATATATCCGATTGAAATTTTGCCGAAAAAAGGCAGGATGTGGTGCTCGCAGAAGGAGTAGAATTCTATATCCTTTACTATCACCATGCCTGATGAGGGGGCAGTAAACAGAGCGTCACCTACAGTTTCGCTTTCAGTCACGCGATAACCTTGTGTGGCATAATAAAGGGCCTTTGCCGCACGCTGAGGGGTTTTCACCAGGCCCTCACGCGAGGGATCTTCACCGAGCAGCGAAATGATCTCTTCAATGTGGGAGGCAATTTTATCTATAGTATCCTGAGGGTAAGCTAATTCCATTTGCAATCAATTTGCTCCGACGGAAATTTTGTCGGCAACCACGCGAATTTCACGGCTGTAGGATGGGAAAGCCTGACGTATTGCCTCGGCAGCATCCTCGGCTTCGCGTTTTGTCCGGAAGTCACCGACTTTTAGTCGCCAGTAAGGGGAAGTGTATGTCACATAAGTGCGCATTTCGGGGAAACGCTCGGAAATTGCCCTGCCTTTTGACCGGGCTTCGCCTTTGGCAGCCGGACGGTTGTCGGAGAAAACCTGGACGCGGAATCCGGCAGTTCTGACAGCATGTGTGGCAGCTGCGGGCTGAGCTTCCTCAAGGTCTGCATCTTTCTCCATACCGATCGGCTGGGTCACGGCAACGGAGCCGGAGCGATAGAGCAGCTTGGCGAGTGCCTGCGGCTGCACAATGGTGTTTGTGCCGCCGGCGGTGATATGACTTACAATATCATCGTTTGCAGCAGCGGGTGCCACGCCGAGCATCACGGCAATGAGGGCTGTTGATAAAGCGGTTCGTCTATGCATATATGTAACACAATATAGACTGCAAAAATACAAAAATATTCTTGCAGTCTATATATGTGAATGGATTTTATTTCCTTAGGGTGGGAAAGCTACGGCTTAGTTGAAAGCTGTGACAATGCCCATGAAGCTCTCGGCGTCGAGAGAAGCGCCACCGATGAGACCGCCGTCAACGTCGGGCTTTGCAAAGAGAGCGCGAGCATTTGAGGGCTTGCAGCTGCCGCCATAGAGGATTGATGTGTTGTCGGCAACTTCCTGACCGTACTTGCCTGCGATGACACCGCGGATGAAAGCGTGCATCTCCTGTGCCTGGTCGTCGGTAGCGGTTTTGCCGGTGCCGATTGCCCAAACGGGTTCGTATGCAAGAATCAGTTTGGAGAAGTCTACAGCAGAGAGGTTGAAGAGTGCGTCCTCAATCTGGGCTTTCACAACATCGAGGTATGTGCCGTTTTCGCGCTGCTCAAGCACTTCGCCGATGCAGAAGATGGGAGTGAGGTTGTTTTCAAGAGCGAGTGCAACCTTTTCTTTGAGTGTCTCGGCAGTCTCGCCATAGTACTGGCGACGCTCGGAGTGGCCGAGGATAACATAGTTTGCACCGGTTGATGCAACCATAGAGGCGCTGACTTCGCCGGTGTAGGCGCCGCTCTTGTGGTCAGCGCAGTTTTCAGCACCGAGGCCGAGCTTGGCAGGATTGATGACAGCGTTTACAGAAGCGAGGTGAGTGAAGGGCACGCAGATGATAACATCACAAGCGGCTTCAACTTTTGAAAGAGCTTCGTTGACATCTTTTGCAAGGCCAACACCTTCCTGGAGAGTTGTGTTCATCTTCCAGTTTCCGGCTACGATATTTTTTCTCATTTGTTTATGATTTTGGTATATTGATGTTGATATTTCAGAAACAGCTGCGCTGCGCGCGCGTTGTCAAAGTGCAAAGTTACAGAATTATTTCAGTTTTTCGGCTTTTTTTCTCAGCATAATGCTCCATTTGAGCAGCCTTCCGCTTCTGTCAAGGAGAAAAAGCACCGCAAGAATGATTACAAGGGTTGCGGTGAGATTTCTCAATGTCGAGTAGCCGTCAAGAGCGAGGGTGTCGAGCACACCGGGAGTGCCGGCCGCTTTTTCAAGGATATCGGGGTCGATGCTTGTGGTGGTGCGTTTCCACACGATGGTGCCGTCGCGGAGATACACCGCCGGCATTATTCCGCGGGCGAGCTCTTTGAGGAGGGTCGGCTCGGCATAATATACCGGATAGTCGGCCATAGAGAGGTCTTTCCACTCCTCAATCCGGTTTTTGTCGGCTGCGATGAGCGACACTATGCTTCCACCCTGAGAGCGCACATAGTCGGCGAGCAGATTGAGCACGTATGTATTGGACACATCGGCGCGGTCGTAGTCCGGAATGAGGATAAGCAGCTGCTCACCCTCTGTTGCGATGACCTCTTCAGTGATGTTTTCATTGTTGTCCAAAATGGCGAATTCTGTTTTTGACGTCGGCTGTGCGTTGAGCTGCCGGCGGTCAACGAATGTCCATGACGAGTCGGGCAGGTTATCCTGGGAGAATGTTTTCCTGATACCCTCTTTCTCGTATATGAATTCAAATTCCGCATCTTCCTCTTCGGCATCATCTGCCACAAGCGATGTGCCCACAGCGAACGAGCGGAAATCAACAAGCGGCTGCAGCACATAGCCATATACACCTATTATAATAATATACAGGGAGCAGACAGTGATGACGAGCCACTGGATATACGGGCCAAAGAGACCCGGCACTTTCTTGTTGCATACGGCCAGATATACCAGCGCGGCAGTTATGAATATGTTTTTAAGAAAAGTGGCGCCGTTTGAAAGCACTATGAAGTCGCCGAAGCAGCCGCAGTCAGGCACCGGATCGGCTATATATATGTACGCCGTGAGCGGAAGCATGAAAGCCATCATGGCGAGCATGAGCCACACCGATGTGCGTTTATAGCACCCCAGAAGCAACATGCAACCGAGCACAAACTCGATGCCGCTGAGCCCCATTGTGCCGATAATGACAAGGGAGCGTGGCTGGCTCCACCCCCACACCTGCAGGTATTCCTCAACCTTGAAGATAAACCCGTACAGGTCATCGGCTTTCGCAAAACCGGATATGATGAACACAGCGCCGATAACAACGCGCAATATCCACACAAGCGCTACTGTTGAAGCCGGATGTTTGGCTGAAACGGTCATTGCCTGGCGGTGAGTTTGATTATGCCGAACACGGCGTAGTTAATAATGTCAAGATAGTTGGAGTCAATGCCTTCGGACACTATAGTTTCGCCGCTGTTGTCCTCAATCTCCTTTATGCGCTCAACTTTTGTGAGAATAAAGTCGGTATACGAGTTCACCCTCATGCCCCTCCAGGCCTCGTCATAGTCGTGATTTTTGGCAATCATAAGCTCCATGGCCACCTTGGCATAGCGGTCATACAGGGAGAGTGCGCTGTCAGCGGTGATATCGACAGTGTCTGACCATCCGAGTTCAAGCTGAATGAGGCCAATTATGCCATAATTGACAATAGCCATGAATTCGGGCAGAATCCCCTCACCCACCATTGAGTGGCCTTTGACTTCAAGCGAGCGTATGCGCTTGGCCTTTATGAAAATCTGGTCTGTGATGGACTGGGGTCGCATGATGCGCCACGATGCGCTGTAGTCGCGCAACTTTTTTTCAAAAATCTCACGACAGGAGTTCATTGCTGCCTCAAACCGGGCGTTGGTATCTTGATATGGCATATCGGATTGTTTTCGGCAAAGTTAATGAAAACAGACAAACTCTGCAAGCGCGCACAACCGCAAGAGCCGCTTTCCTATAATATGAAAGCGGCTCTTGCTGTTAAGTATGGTGCCAGAATATGTCTATTTGGATGATTTTCCTAAGTAGGCCAGGTAAACGAGGACGAATGCTGCGAGAGCAAGACCGCCGCCGATTGACAGGAGCACGAGTTCACTGCCGGTTGTAAAGAGTGTTGCGATCATGAAGCCGACTCCAACTAATGCGAAGATTACGGCTATAACCAGAAGAGTTTTCATAACTGTAAGTTTTAAGTTTGTTTTACTTATATAACACTCCCGCCGCAAAAAGGGTCTGGCCATTTTACAATTTTAACAGAAACCTGAAAAAAAAGAGCCCGGCGATATTTGCGCCGGACTCCGGTATTCAAAAAATGAACGAGACCTCTTACTTGTTGCTCCATTCCTCAGCCTTGTCCTGATATCCGTCGCCGAGACGGTAGTAAAGACGGTAGAGGATGTTGGGAATCTGGGAAAGGTTGGCAGAATCGAGAGCGTAAGCTTTTTCGAAGTACTCGGCAGCCTGAAGGAGCTTGGGATCCACTTCGGCTTTGCGCTGTGCTTCTGTCTCAACAGTTTCGTCAAGTTTCACAGCCTGATTGTAGATGATACGGCCGAGGTCGTAGTAGTTTTTAGCTACTTCAGGGTTGATTTCGATAGCTTTGTTGAGATATTCGATAGCTTTCTCATTGTTTTCCTGCTGCTCATACACAATGCCGAGGATGTCATAGAGCTGGCTAAGAATCTCCTTGTTGTCGGCGGGTGTGGCGGCAATAGCTTCGTTGACAAGCTTTTCGCAACCTGCGAAGTCATTCTCATTAAGACGGTCGTTGATGAGCTCACCTACGAAAGAAATGTTTTGTGTGCCATACTTGTCATAGCCCTGCTTCGCGAGGTCAAACATAGCGATGCTGTCGTTGAGGCGGCGTGCGGCTTCAATACCGTAAACGAATGTCTCGATATTCTGGTAGCCGCTCTTTTCAATAGGCTCAACTTTGCTGAGCGCTTTCGCATTCTCATTGGCAGACAGCGCAGAGAGGAGCTGGTAGTACATGATCTGACCAACCACGGTGTCAGGGTCAGCCTTGGGGGCTTTGTCGCCGAGAATCGGGTTGTTGGGAACAGTCACATACATCTCCCAGATATTGTATGCGCCCATATAGTCGCCGGCTTCAAAAAGAAGCACACCGGCCTGCGAGAGCTGACGGTAGTTGTCGGCGAGGCTCTTGACCATACCTTTGGTGAGCTTGCCGGGTTTCATCACACCCTTTTTGTCGGGGTGCTGGTCCAGAGGCAGAGCGGTGAGGTAATCATTATATAGGTCGAGAAGAGCTGTTCCCGCTGCTTTCTTCTGGTCGTTTGAGAGTTCGGTGCCGAGCATCATCTGCTTGAGGAATCCATCATAGATACCTTCGTTTGCCTGACCGGCAAGCTTCCAGGTGAGTGCATCGTTTTTCGTGGCTTCATTGGAGAGAGCCGGCTGAATTTTGGCAAGAGCAGCTTTGTAATCGGGGTTGCTGCCCTTGAGAGCCTGCTCAACCTCTTTCACGACGTCTGTCTGAGCCGAAAGCGCAAATGCTCCGAAGAGGCAGATGCCTAAAAGGCTAAACTTTTTCATAATTGTCGGTTTGTTTGAGTTAGTATTAAGGTTTAGTTTTCTTCATTGATTTCGGTGTCATTCTCCTCATCCTCGTCATCGGGCTCAACATCCTGCTCCACTTCCTCGGCGGATTCGGGTGCTGCTTCCGACACTTCGGCCTGAAGTTCAACAACATCATTTTCTGCTTCCTCCTCGGGGTCGGTGTCCACACAGCATACAGATGCTATTGTGTCGCCACGCTTCTCGAGGTTTATCAGACGCACACCCTGGGTTGCACGTCCCATCACACGGATGTCGGCAACACGGATGCGGAGGGTGATACCGCTCTTGTTGATAATAACGAGGTCGTTTTCGTCATTGACGCTCTTTATAGCAACGAGCTTACCGGTTTTATCTGTGATATTCAGGGTCTTGACTCCCTTGCCGCCACGGTTGGTGATGCGGTAGTCCTCCAGAGGCGAGCGTTTGCCGAAGCCCTTGTCCGACAATACCATCACATCATTTGTGCTGTCGGGCTCCATGCATATCATGCCTACAACGCTGTCGTTCTCATCATCGAGAGTCATGCCGCGCACACCTGTGCTCACTCTGCCCATCTCCCTTACTTTGCTTTCGTGGAAGCGGATTGCACGGCCGTTGCGGTTTGCCATGAGTATTTCTGAGTTGCCGTCGGTGAGTTCAACAGATATCAGCTGGTCTCCCTCGCGGATTACAATGGCGTTGACACCATTCGCTCTCGGACGAGAATAAGCCTCGAGGCTTGTTTTCTTGATAATGCCGTTGCGGGTGCAGAACACAAGGTTGTGTGATGTCACAAACTCCTTGTCGTCAAGACCTTTGACGCGGATAAACGCATTTACAGCATCGTCTGATTCAATGTTCAGGAGGTTCTGTATAGCCCTGCCCTTGCTGTTCTTGGCAGCTTCGGGTATCTCATACACCTTGAGCCAGTAGCAGCGGCCCTTCTGGGTGAAGAACAGCATATAGCTGTGCATGGACGCCGTGTATATGTGCTCTATGAAGTCGGAATCGCGGGTGTTGCTTCCGCGGGCACCTACTCCGCCGCGGTTCTGCGCCCTGAATTCGGAGAGCGGGGTGCGCTTGATGTAGCCGAGATGGCTGATGGTGATGATCATATCATCATCTGCAAAGAAATCCTCGGGGTTGAAATCGACCGCCGATTTATCGGGTGCGATCTCTGTCTTGCGTTCGTCGCCGTATTTGTCGCGTATCTCCACAAGCTCGCTCTTGATGAGCTCGCGGCACACCTCGTCGTTGTTGAGAATCTCTTCAAGGCGGCGAATCTCAGCCATCACATCCTCATAGTTCTGGCGCAGCTTGTCCTGCTCCAGTCCGGTGAGCTGTTTGAGGCGCATCTCAACAATGGCGGTTGTCTGGGCATCGGTGAGGCCGAAGCGTGCGGTGAGTTTCTCTTTTGCATCTTCTGTAGAGGAGCTGCCGCGGATTATTGCTATCACCTCATCGATATTTTGCGATGCGATGATGAGTCCTTCGAGTATATGGGCGCGCTCCTGAGCCTTACCGAGCTCAAACTTGGTGCGGCGGATAACAACGTCGTGTCTGTGGTCCACAAAAGCCCTCAGGATCTCCTTGAGGTTCAGGGTTCGCGGACGGCCATTGACAAGAGCCACATTGTTCACGCTGAAAGAAGACTGCATCTGTGTCATCTTGAACAGCTTGTTGAGCACAACATTGGCATTGGCATCGGCCTTTACCCTGATGACAATGCGCATACCCTTGTAATTGCTGAAGTCGTGGATGTCGGCAATGCCGTCGAGCTTCTTGTCATTTACGAGATCCGCTATATATTGAATAAGGAGTGCCTTGTTTACATTGTACGGTATCTCGGTGACAACTATATTCTCATGGTTGCCCTCCTGCTCAATCTCCGCTTTCGCACGGATAATGATGCGACCTCGACCTGTCTCAAAGGCATCCTTCACACCATTGTAGCCATAGATTATGCCACCGGTGGGAAAATCGGGTGCCTTGATATGCTCCATCAGCTCCGGAATGGTGATTTCGGGATTGTCAATCAGGGCTATCGAGGCATTGATGCTCTCTGTGAGATTGTGGGGAGGTATATTCGTGGCCATACCCACGGCAATACCGCTTGCTCCGTTGACAAGCAGGTTGGGGAAACGGGTGGGAAGAACCACCGGCTCCTTTCGGGTGTTGTCATAGTTTGGCTGGAAATCAACGGTGTCGCTGTCAATATCGCTCAGCATCTCCTCGCCGATGCGTTTGAGGCGCACCTCGGTGTAACGCATCGCAGCTGCGCCGTCACCATCCACCGAGCCGAAGTTGCCGTGGCCGTCAACAAGAGTGTAACGCAAAGCCCAGGGCTGCGCGAGTCGCACAACAGTGCCGTAGATAGAGGAGTCGCCATGAGGGTGATATTTACCCATAACCTCACCCACACAGTTGGCAGACTTCTTAAAAGGATGGTCGGACGTGTTTCCCATCTCGTTCATACCGTACAGCACACGACGGTGCACCGGCTTGAGGCCGTCGCGCACGTCTGGCAGCGCGCGCGACACTATTACAGACATGGAGTAGTCGATATACGCCGACTTCATTTCTTTTTCAATGTCGATTCTTTGAATGCGATCGTCTTCTATCATCTTGATAAACAGTGATTATTCTTTTCCGATGGAGATTGCCGCCCGAAGGCGCCGCCCCATGCGGCTTTGTTAAATATCATACAAAGATACGAATTATTTTACAAATTGTTGTACTTTTGATGAGCAAGAATTGTTTTTTGCCCGTTTATATTATTATCAGGTGCGCTTTTATCACGTTTGGCACACTTATTGCTGATAATGTAGTATAGATTCGCATCACACATTTTTTGACCGACAATTATTTCAGAATTTAGCTTAACGCACTGATGGACACCAACTTTTCTCCAGAATTAAAAAAGGTTCTCGCTGACAGCACCAAGCAGGCTGTGCGCCACAATGTGACGGTGATTCAACCGGAACACCTGCTGATGTCGATTATCAGCGATGAAAACAGCAAGGGCTTCAACCTCGTTGAAAAAGCGGCCGTGGGCTCCTCGGCCTACGCGCTGCAGCAGAATCTTGACAAATACTTATATGAAACAGCTATCGATGCCGCTCATTCCAACCCCATCCCCGACAATGTGGCCGTGAGCGACATTGCAAACAGGCTTATTAAACTCAGCGTGCTCGAGGCAAGGATGCTGCGCAGCGAAACCGTTGACACTGAGCATCTTCTCCTCGCTATTTTTCATAATGCCGACATTCAGAAATTTGATTATATGGAAGATTTCCACAATGCCGGCGTGACATACGACTCCCTTTTCAAACTCCTCTCCAATGTCACCGATGCCCCCCGCATGGGCGCCGGATTCGATGAGGAGGACGAAGATGATAGTGCTTTCGACTCGCCTAAACGCCCGCAGGAGGAGGCTCCGGCCTCAGCTCAGAGCGCGCCCAGACGCGGCAATGACACTCCCGTTCTCGACAAATTCGGCATTGATATGACCAAGGCCGCTGAAGAGAACAGACTCGACCCGGTGGTGGGACGCGAGACTGAAATCGAGCGCCTTGCACAGATTCTAAGCCGGCGAAAGAAAAACAACCCCGTGCTTATAGGCGAGCCCGGAGTGGGCAAATCGGCAATTGTGGAGGGGCTCGCGCTCAGAATCGTGCAGCGCAAGGTATCGCGCGTGCTGTTCGACAAAAGAGTTGTGTCGCTCGACATGGCTTCTATTGTCGCAGGCACAAAATATCGCGGACAGTTTGAGGAACGCATTAAGGCTATCCTCAACGAACTCGCTAAAAACAAAGATGTGATTCTTTTCATCGATGAACTCCACACAATTGTGGGCGCCGGAAACTCCGCCGGGGCCATGGATGCGGCAAATATGCTGAAACCGGCTCTCGCAAGAGGCGAAATCCAGTGCATCGGTGCCACTACCCTTGACGAATATCGAAAGAATATCGAAAAAGACGGAGCTCTTGAACGAAGATTCCAGAAGGTGATGGTAGAGCCTACCTCAGCCGAGGAGACATTGCAGATTCTCAACAACATAAAAGAAAAATATGAGAATCACCACAATGTCAGCTACACTGACGAAGCCCTCAAGGCCTGTGTCAAGCTGACGGAGCGCTACATGACCGACAGAAATTTCCCCGACAAGGCCATTGATGCGCTTGACGAGGCCGGCTCGAGAGTGCATATTACAAACATTTCGGTACCCGCCGAGATAGAGAGCATCGAGCAGGCTATAGAGGAAACAGGCCGCTCGAAACTCAAGGCTGCCCAGGCCCAGGACTTCGAGAGCGCGGCGTCATTCCGCGACAAGGAGCAGACCCTGCGCAGGGATCTTGACGAAGCGAAGCGCAGGTGGGAGGAGCAGCTGAACTCTCACCGCGAGACTGTTGATGAAGACAAGGTGGCGGAAGTTGTGGCCATGATGACCGGGGTGCCCGTGCAGCGTATAGCCGAGGCCGAGGGCAGAAGGCTCAAAGAGATGGCTCCGAGGCTTAAAGCTGAGATAATCGGCCAGGACAACGCCATTGAAAAGATTGTCAAGGCTATCCAGAGAAACCGTATAGGGCTGAAGGACCCCAACAAACCTATCGGCACATTCATGTTCCTCGGCCCCACAGGTGTGGGCAAGACCCATCTCGCCAAGAAACTCGCCGAGCAGCTCTTTGACTCCGCTGACACCCTCATAAGAGTGGATATGAGCGAGTACATGGAGAAATTCACCGTGAGCCGGCTTGTCGGAGCGCCTCCCGGATATGTTGGCTACGAGGAGGGCGGACAGCTCACCGAAAAGGTGCGCCGGCGCCCCTACTCCGTTGTGCTGCTCGATGAAATCGAGAAAGCCCACCCCGATGTGTTCAATCTGCTTCTGCAGGTAATGGACGAAGGACGGCTCACCGACAGCCTCGGACGCCGTATCGACTTCAAAAACACCATTATTATAATGACATCAAACATCGGCACCCGGCAGCTGAAAGATTTCGGCTCCGGTGTAGGATTCACCACACGCACTGTTGACAAGGAATACACCCACGGTGTGTTGCAGAAAGCCCTCAACAAGGCCTTCTCTCCCGAGTTCCTGAACCGTATTGATGACATTGTGATGTTTGACCAGCTCGAAAAAGAGTCTATATTCAAAATCATTGACATTGAGCTGGATGGCTTCTACAGACGCATCAACTTGCTCGGCTACTCACTCAGCATTTCCGACGCTGCGAAAAATTTCATCGCAGAGCGCGGATACGATGTGCAGTTCGGTGCCCGACCGCTCAAACGCGCAATCCAGAAATATCTCGAAGATGAGCTCGCCGAGTTCATAATTTCGGGCGACCTTGCAGCCGGCGATTGCATAGAGGTGGATTTTGACGCCGAAAAAGGCAAGATAACAACCGGCATAAAGCACAAAGACTGACATACTGTCATACTGTCACCCTCACCCATCTAAAAAAATGCCACATCACCGATGTGGCATTTTTTTTGCTCAGTTGTTATATATATTTGAAAAACCATTAATCATAAATTCAATATGAGCACCCATAAAGGTACAATCGGGGTAACTACCGAAAACATTTTCCCCGTTATCAAGAAATTTCTCTATTCCGACCACGAAATTTTTCTCCGCGAGCTGGTGAGCAACGCTATCGACGCCACCCAGAAGCTGAAAACCCTCTCCTCCTTCGGCGAATACAAGGGCGACCTCGGCGAAATGAACGTCAAGGTGACTGTGGACGCTGAGGCCGGCACCTTGACTGTCAGCGACCACGGTATTGGCATGACCGCGGAGGATATTGACAAATACATAAACCAGATCGCATTTTCCGGCGCCGAGGAGTTCCTTGAAAAATACAAGGACAACGCCAATGCTATCATCGGTCACTTCGGACTCGGTTTCTATTCCGCTTTCATGGTCGCGAAGAAGGTGGAAATACGCTCACTCTCTTATAAAGACGGAGCTGAAGCCGTGAAATGGGAATGCGACGGCTCGCCGGAGTACACCATGGAGCCGACTGTCAAGCAGGAGCGCGGCACCGATATAATTCTATATATCGATGACGAAAACAAAAAGTTCCTGCAACAGAGCGAAATCGACTCCCTGCTCAAAAAATATTGCCGGTTCCTCCCTGTGCCCGTTGTCAGCGGCAAGGAGCAGGAATGGAAGGACGGCAAGATGGTGGATACCGACCGCGACAAAGTTATCAACAACACAGAGCCTACATGGACCAAAAAGCCCGCTTCGCTCACAGATGAAGACTATCGCAATTTCTACCACGAGCTCTACCCCGGACAGGAAGACCCCCTTTTCTGGATTCACCTCAACGTCGACTACCCCTTCAATCTCACCGGCATTCTGTTCTTCCCGAAAATAAAAAACAACTTCGAGATTACAAAAAACAGGATTCAGCTCTACTGCAACCAGGTGTATGTAACCGACTCTGTTGAAGGTGTGGTGCCCGAATTCATGATGCTCCTGCAGGGCGTCATCGACTCTCCGGATATTCCCCTCAACGTTTCGCGCTCATACCTGCAGAGCGATTCAGCCGTCAAGAAAATCTCCGGCTACATCACAAAGAAAGTAGCTTCACGACTCGAAGAAATTTTCAAAAACGACCGCAGCGACTTCGAAAAAAAATGGGACGACATCCGCATCTTCATCCAGTACGGCATGCTCACAGATGAGAAATTCTGCGAGGCTGCAATGAAGTTTGTGCTGCTGAAAGACACTGAAGGCAAATACTTCACCCTCGACGAATACCGCACACTCATTGAAGCCGGCCAAACAGACAAGGATGGCAACGTGGTGTATCTCTACGCAACCGACCCCGTGGCCCAGTACTCATATATAAAAACAGCCACCGACAGAGGCTACGATGTGCTGCTGATGGATGGCCAGCTCGACAGCCACTTCATCGGCCTTCTTGAAAGCAAGCTCGAGAAATCCCGCTTTGTGAGAGTGGACTCAGATGTCATTGACAATCTCATACCCTCCGCCGACAAAAAGGCTGTTGATATGTCAAGCGACAAACGCGCAATGCTCTCTTCTCTGTTCCGCAGCCAGCTCCCGAAAATTGAGAAAGCCGAATTCATCGTGTCTTTCGAAGCTCTCTCACCCGAGGCAAACCCTGTGCTCATTACACAGAGCGAATATATGAGACGTATGAAAGAGATGGCCGCAATGCAGCCCGGCATGAGCTTCTATGGCGAACTGCCCGACAGCTACAACCTTATCGTCAACACCGAGCAGCCAACCATCAAAAAAATTATCGAGGCTGCTGACTCCGAGGTGATGCCGAAAATTGTGCCTCTCAACGCTGCCATCAACGAAAGCGACGAAAAGATTGCCGAGATACGGAAAGCCGCCAAGGATGGCAAACCGGGCGAAGATGAGGAAAACCAAATCAAGCATCTTGAGGAAACCGCCACCCACAACCGCAACGAAAGCGAGAAAGAAATCGCAGCCTATGCTGCAACTCAGCCGCTTGTCAAACAGACAATTGACCTTGCTCTCCTTGCAAACGGACTCCTGAAAGGCTCCGAGCTCTCCGACTTCATTGCCCGGTCGGTCAAGCTCCTCTGATATCTCATAATCCCCCCTATGATATAGTTCGGGCCGCATCCAAAAGGTGCGGCCCGGATTGTTTTTTCATTGAGCGCTTACTGAATCTCTTTGAGAGCGCAAGCAAGCTGATCCGGACACGATGTCGGCTTATTGCCACACCGTATGCCCTCAACCTTGGATATTACCTCGGCCGGAGACATACCTTTGACAAGTGCACCGATACCCTGGAGATTGCCATGGCAGCCACCGGTAAACACAACATCCTTTATCACTCCATCCTCAATCTCGATATCGATCTGACGCGAGCAAGTGCCGCTGGTTTTATAAGTATGCTTCATATCAATTGATTTTTCAATCTGCAAAATTAATAAAAAATTAATCTTCCCACCTCATATAAGAATTATAAGAGTTATAAGAGTTATACGAACCGCTTTTCACCTTCTGATATTGCACATCTCGTTTTTTTTGATGACTTTTGCATAAAATCCAAATACCATAATAATGAACATCATATCAAAAATTTCGCTTGCGGTGGCCGCCGGAGCCTGCGCGCTGTCCTTGCAGGCCCGCTCAGACTCCGCCAATTTGCAGTCTCGCATGGAAAATTGGTTCTCGGCATCCTTGGAAGGTAAATCCGGCCAAGCTTTTTCGCCCGACATCAAACTGCGCATTTCCGAAATTCCGGAGATGGAAAAACTTGTTTGGAACGCATGGCTGAAGGCCAACAAAAACTTTGACGAGGAAAAACTGCCCACCCCGAAGCCTATTGCCGACGGCGACAGCGGTGTGTGGAATATTCCGGCTGCTCTCGAAGCTGACGCCGCAATGAAATACTACTGGGGCAGCAAAGGCGATAAGCCTTCGCAGGGCTACCCGCTGTTTCTATACCTGCATGGCAGCGGTGCGCCTGACCGCGAGTGGAGCAACGGACTCCATTTTGCCCGCACATTCGCCGACAGCCCCTCTGTTTACTTTGTGCCCAAGATTCCACGCACAGGCGAGTGGTACCGATGGTGGCAGAAAGGCAAGCAATACGCTTGGGAAAAGCTGCTCCGCCAGGCTCTTGCAAGCGGACAGATTGACCCCGACAGAATATATTTCTTCGGCATCAGCGAGGGTGGCTACGGCAGCCAGCGGCTCGCATCTTTCTACGCCGACTATCTTGCCGCCGCCGGTCCTATGGCCGGTGGTGAACCGCTGATGAACGCTCCCGCTGAAAACTGCCGCAACATCGCATTCTCTCTGCGCACAGGCGACCGCGATTTCGGCTTTTACCGCGACAAGCTCACCCGCTACACCCTCGAGGCTTTTGACAGCCTGCAGGCTCTGCACCCCGCCGGCTACATCCATAACATTGAGCTGATTCCCGGCAAAGGACACTCCATAGACTACCGTCCCACTACCCCCTGGCTATCTGCCTTCAGGCGCAATCCGTATCCCAAGAAGGTTAGCTGGGAAGATTTCGAGATGGACGGCATACACCGCACCGGGTTCTACAATATCCGCGTTACTGAGCGGCCCCTCGCCGACAAGCGCACCCGATACAACATGGATATTACCGGCAACAACATCGACATGACGGTTGAGAATATTGAATACTCCACAGTCGAAACCGACAGCAAATGGGGTATAGCACTGAAATTTGACCGCACCTACTCCCCTGCCGTATCAGGCAAATTCACAATTTTCCTCAACAGCAAGCTTGTGGACCTCGACAAGCCGGTGACCGTTACTGTCAACGGCAAAAAAGCTTTCTATGGCAAGGTGAAATGCTCTCTCGACAATATGCTCGAAAGCTGCGCCGAGTATCACGACCCTCGCCGTGTGTTTCCCGCATCGGTTAGTATTGACATAGCCAAGCTTCAGAAATAGCGTCTTTCCAACTGCTTGAAATACTTCTTTGACTGCGCCGCATTGATCAGCGAATCAATGCGGTGCAGCAGTATTGTATCGTTTCTTCCGAGCAGCCAGCTCTGAAACTGGGTGAAAGACACAGCGGTGGAAATATCCGCATCCGGATAATCACCGGCGAGCGCTTTTGCCGTGCGCTCGGTCACAACAGCTCCCGGAATCTCCCCGGTAGCGGCAAGGATAAAAAGCTGCTCATTGCCATAGTCTGGGTCCTCGACAACATAGATAGTGTCGCCGATTTCAGATGACAGATTATGGAGGCGTTCCACTACCGGCGAACCTGCCATCACATGCACCGTACGGCATGCCAGATCAAGCTGGGTCTTAACCTCTACCCGACCGCTGTCACCGGACATCTGCACATACACCTGGCGGTCCAGAAACACCGGCACCGTGGACAGATAGTCTCTCCTCAGGCTCGCGCTCAGTGGCATCGCGGCAACCGCCATACGGTAATATCCCCGGTCAATACCCTCAAGAGCTTCTGCGAGTGTCATCACCGGATGAAACTTCACCGGCAGATCATTTTCAGCCTCAAGCCGGCGTATGAAGTCATAGGCAAACCCGCCGAGAGTATCATCGTAGCGGTACAGCGACAGAGGGCCGTACTCGATGGCAACATCTATGGTATCGCCGCCGCTCGGACGCGGACCGCCCTCATCCGCCACATGGGTGGAACAGGTTTTAAGAAGCACCATCAGCACTATCGCCGCTGCAAGAAGACCTATCAGCAACGACGCGTGAGATCCTGATTTCTTTTCCGGAAGATGTTTCATGTCAGTTTGCAAAATCTACCGATACACCGAGCTGGAATCGGCGCGGATTCATCGGGTAATGAGGCAATGCGAAATAATTGTTGCCGCACAGCCCCTGGTTGACATGGCTGAACAGCACATAGAAGCGCGCCTTGCCGAGCTTCATGTTGGCGTAGGCGTTCATGAAGGGATAATTGCCGCACTGTATCTCGCGCTGATTGTAAAACATCGTTGTCGAAGGCTGATAATTGGGCGCGTAGTACTTGGTGTAGTAATCGCAGTCAATGCCAAACTGCACATCCAGCACCCTTGCCACCTTGAACAGCAGGTACAGATTGGAGTAAACGGCAACCTTTGGCAGCGGCAGAACAACATCATTGGAACTTGTCTGGAAAGTAACCTCGTTGTTCCAGTGCAGAATACCCACCGACAGATTCTGCTTTAGGGTGAGGCTGACTATCTGAACAGAGCCGCCATGCTGCACAGGCATACAATTCTGACCGAAATAGATCATGTTCTGGATATTCTCCACCCCGGCATTGATATATGTGCCGGTCTGCGGAAGTGTCAGCCAGCCGCCGAAGCGGAGGGTGCGTGTTTTGCCGAAATCATTCTTCCATATAAAATGATTGGATACAAAATTGTTCATCAGATAGGGTGCGGCCTCGTTGGCAAACTTTCCATACGCGTTTATGGTTATTGAATCGCCGAAAAGTTTGAATCGCGTCGATATGTTGCCCTGCACAAGTATGTCTCCGGCTGCCGGTCCGGCAAACCCTATGCGCCCGGTAACATCATAACGCAACAGACTTCCGCGCTGCTTGGTGAGCTGCGCTCCCGCCCACAGCAGATTTTCCGTGGCTTTGGGAGCTATCTTTGAATCATATGGATAAGGGGTCAGGCCCTCCGGGCGCTCAGCACCGAGAGGTATGGAGTCAGCCGCCTGATTGTATCGCCGTATCTCATGGGTGATATAAGCCGCCAGCCCGAACTTCGCATATTTGTGAAAACCTTCAAGCAGTGAGATACCCAAAGTGTTTTTCAGAGCCCAGTAGCTTGTCACATCATTTGTGCCGTTATCTCTCAGATAGGTATTCTGCCAGAAATCGCTTGCCTCCTGAGGTGCCTGGTTTCTGAAGGAGTGCAGGGCCTTACGGTAGTCAAGAGTCCAGATGAAACTTGACACCGGTATATACTCGCGGTGCTCGATTGTGTCGTCAGGCACAGTGTCATTCGGCGGCGTCACATGCCAGTAACCTACCTTATATCTGTTGTTTATCATCAGCTCCTGCCCACGGATGCGGTTGTGGGCAGCTGTCAGGCGGGTAGGAATGGTTTTGGGATTGATGGAGGCATTGCCGCCTTGAAGAATCTCGGGGTCGGTTATATACTGGTCGTCGGTAATGCCGCCATTCTCCTTATTGAGCAGATTATAATGGTTGTAAAAAGCCTGCAGCTCATATCTGTCACCCATGTACGAGCCGGAAAATCCCCACGCCAGATCCTTGTCAGCCTGATTGTTGTAGCTGCCCTTGGAATACAGATAGTCGATATTGGCACCTATCTGCAGCTTCCTGTTCACATTGCCCGAGAACACTCCCGTGAGCCGGTCCTGTGAATTGTCCCTGCCGCCACCGAAATTATAGCTCAGCAGAGTCATCGGTATGCGGGTATTGTAGAAAGTATGATTGCCTTGCTCCGGTAGCCAGTGGGCAAGCGGATCATGGAAAAAGAACTCGCTCATGGCAGGGCGGTCGAAATATATCATATTTATGCCCTGGCTGCCGAGATTGCCCGTAGAGGCCCATGCAAGCGACACATCTGACGGCACAGACCTCTTGTAATAATTATAAAGGAGTGTGTCTATCGTTGCCGGCTCATGCAACCCCAGCGGCGGAAGCATCTTCCAGGCGTAGGAGGGAGCGATTACCGGCGACTTTGCCAAAACAGGCAAAAAGCCACACAACAGCAATGTCAATAAAATAGCTTTGTTTTTCATTTCGGTTGCAAAGATACGCCAATTTTTGTCAAATGGCATCTCCCTGAGCCGGAAATATCACTGTCACCGTTTGGGGTCGTACGGATTAAAGGCAAAGCTCCTGCGGTAAGCTGTCACAAATACCGCAAAGACCGCCGTCATGAAGAAATTGAGTTTGAAAGCGAATGCAGTCATATCTTGAGCATGAAACAGCGACCGGCAACTGTCGATTATCACCGGAGCGAGGGCTATCGCAGTGTAATTGGCCATGAGCACTATCGACAGCGCCAATGTTGACTTGCGCGGTGATGTTACTGTAAATGTAGCCTTGTTGTACAGCACCGGCTGATAGGTGCCGTAGCCAAGCCCGAGCAGGGATGCCCCTATGCACATTGACCACTCTGTCTGTATGAAAGCAAACAATGCGAGCCCGGTAAGCAATGCCGCGACAGCCGCCATAAGAGTATACTTCTTCAGCAAGGATATAATTCTGTTGAGGCAGAACCCGGGAAGAAAAGTGAAGAAGAAAAACAGTGCTGTGACTGTGCCGGTGAGCTCACTCGACCAATGCTCCTTCTCAACAAGGAAAGGACAATAATATGACACCACTATCGACGCGTATGTCACAAAAAAGTATACCCCCACTGTGGCTGCCAGCCGGCCGGGAAGGAATTTGCCCTTTGGCGGCTCAACCTGCACTTTACCACCCGCGGTCGCACACTCTCCGTAAAGGTCACACGCCGGAATTCTGCGCAACACCGGTGTAAGTGCCAACGGCACAAGCGGTATCAGGTACACAACAAACGGCAGATGCCAGTTGCCGTGACTGAGCAAACCAACCGCATACGTGGCCACAACAAGGGTGAGGTTTGATATAGCGCTCTGGTAACCCATCTGCCTCATACGCTCAGGCCCGGCGAATGTATCGGCAAGCAGTCCGGTTGAGAAAGGAATCAGAATGCCGGCTCCGACACCGAGAATACAGCTGACAACAATCAGCTCCACCATCGACTTTGAAAACAGATATGCCACGCCGCAAAGCGAATAGACTATCAGCGCCACCGTAATGACAGTGATTTTGTGGTGCGACAGCGACAGCCGCCCCGCAAGCAGCAGGCTTGGTATTATGAGCAGATTGGGAAGCATTGTCAACAGTTGCTTCTCAAGTTGGGTTGTATCCGGAAATACTTTGGAGAGCGTGCCGAGCATCGGGGTTACGGCAAGACCCGGCAGATTGACAACAAGCGACAGCGACAATATTGCGGCAAGAGTACCGGCAGCCAATGGCGTTTTACCCGTTTTGACATTCATAGTTGTACGTGTTACAAATATTATATAATACTATATAACACTCTCACAGTCTTTTAGTTTCACGCATTGCGCCGCTTTTTTCAATCCTGAGCGAGTCGGGTTAGCGCAAGGGTCAGCGCGCCGGCGGCAACAGTACTTGCCATCGAGGGGGTGGTGGATGTGCGGGCGGCTGCCTGTGCCGGTGTAAGGGGTATGTGGACAAAAGCCACCGGGATTGTGGGATAATGATGCCGCAAGTTGTAAAAAAGCGAATTGCACACAAAGGTTCCGGCACTGTTGGACACAAAGCAAGGATAACCCGCCGCGCGCAATTCCGCGGCCATTTCCTCAACCGCCACATTTGTAAAATAAGCATCCGGAGCACCGGCGACAAGCCTCTCCCCTGCCGCAACATACCCGTCATTGTCAGGTGTGGAGGATTTTGCCATATTGACAGCTATGCGCTCCGGATTTATCGATGCCCGACCGCCTGCCTGTCCGAGGCACACTATCATATCGGGCCGCTCACAGTCTATATGCCCGGCCGCTTGTGCAAACGCCCGCCTGAACGACACCGGGAGCTGACGCTTTATCAGCTCCGCGCCTCCACACTCATCAGACAGCAGCGACGCCAGCTCTGCACCGGAGTTGCAGCTGTCACTGCCGAACGGCTCGAAATACAGCAGCAGAATTTTCATTCAAATCCAAAGTTCTTGACTTTGAGCGGAGAGTCATCCGGGTTGCCCGGCAGTTCGAGAATATAACGGTTCAAGGCCTCGGCTATTATCCGGGCCACCAGGATTCGCTTCTGGCTCCAGAGCATGGTGGCCCATGCTGTGCGCATGATAATATGGTTTGCACCGGCAAGCTCGGGAAGCTTCCTGAACAGGATGTTCGGCGAGGAGGTATTGTAATATTTGCCGGCATCACACTTCAATCCCGTTTCTTTGGCTATCTGCTCAGAGACAGCTTCATAAAACTTCCTGAACTTCTCCTTTTCAGTGATTAATGAACCTGTCGATTCATCACCCTTCGGGCCGCCTGTGCCGAAATGTATGGCGGTGTCATATTCCGGCTCCATGGCGCCGGATGATACAAGCGATGTCAGCGTCCACGCTCCGGGGCGCGAGGCAAACCTGCGCACATCCTCAACATACTCATCGAATCCGGGCTCATCTATCTTGTCCTTCACAATGAAATAGGAGCGATAGGGAGCCGTGCAGCCAAATTCGCGGCTGATATAGTTGAACCCGCCTATAGCCGCAAGGTAGTAAGCATAGAAACCGGTGCAGGCATCTATAAAACTCGCCGGGGCAATGACAGTCACATTCGAGCCGCGGTCAATACACAACCCATACGGCCTGTTGAACTCGAAATGCTCAACGGCAAGACGGTCGTTCGGATTCTTGTCAATCGGTATCGTTGTGGCAAGGTTGACCAGACGATACCCTTTGGTATGGTTGACTGCGGCGATTATCTCATCGGTTGTCAACCCCTGGCGCGCCTGCAGTTGGGGTATAGGTATGAACGGCGGGCATATCTGGTAGCCGGTAGGTCTGTCGAGCTTGCGCTCAAAGCTCACTCTCAGTTTCTCGCCGTTTTCATCAAGCTCTCGCTCCTTGATTTTCTTCTCTATCGCTTCGGTGAATCCTGCTCCGAGAATACCGGCCGGCACCGCCACGATCGCTATACCCAGGACACCCACTATGCAAGCTATAATCCGCCCCGGAAATGTCACCGGCGGAGTGTCGGCAAACTGACCCGGGTCGCCGATATACTGCGCGAACGACCACACAACAGATCTCACACCGTTGTCATACACATGAGGCTGCGCGTCATGCTCGTAGACATACAGCATTATCGACAGTATGAAAGTGATGATTACCAGAAACTGCATCGACACCATCAGCTCCTTGCGCTTCTCTTTTATGGAATCAGACAGAAGATTGAAGCTGCTCGCATAGCGGGTGATGCGGAGCACCCTGATTATGCGGGCGGTTCGCAACACGCGCAATGCCCCGAGGGGCAGCGGGCAAAAATATTGAATGATAAAAGGATAAGTTGAAATAAAGTCTATGAATCCATAAAAAGTGAGGCAGTAGCGCACCCTGCCTTTGAACCCCTTGAAGCGGGGGCTGCGCTCGGGAGCGGCCCAGATGCGCAGGCTCACCTCAACGACAAAAAACCACAAGGTCACCTCGTTGATAATATCCATAATCCTCATCACCCCGGGGCCGACAGGCAGAGTGGCTACGAATATCTCCACCGAGCTGAGCATTATCATGAACATGATAACCCAGTCGACAATATTATACCATTTCCTGGTGCCTAAATCATCATCAAAAACAAGACCGAGGTTATAGCGGAGCCGCTTCAAAGTTGCATTCATAATCAATCGAAAGAGCCGGTGAGATACATCACCAGGCATATAAGTAGTATAAAAATGGTGAACAACAGCTTGCACCCCCCGTTGAACAGCCAACGGAGGGTAACAATATAGATAAATGCTTTGACGATATCGCCCATAGTCATCTGCGTCGTTTCTTGCCGCCTGTCACTGCTCCGAGTATCATTGACCCGATTTTGCGTTCAAGGCCGGCGCGGGTGGTGGGAATACCTGTAGCTCTGGCAAACTTCTGCTTTGCGGCTGTGATGCCGACAGCTCTTTTGAGCGAAAAAGATAGTCCGGGTAGCAATTTCATTGTCTCTGTTATTTGGAATAGTCCGCGATTTTGCCTTCGTACACTCTCAGACACACACTCACTTTATTGCCCATGTCATTGAGCTCCGCACGATACCAGTCCTCGCCATGAGGATACACTCCCAGCACCTGCCGGACATCCTCCGGGCCATCCTGTGCCTCAGAGCACAATACCCACAGAGCCATTTCGTTGCCTCCTTCATCTTCCGCATATTCGTTGGCATCGCACAGCTTCCGTATCATCTCCTCGGTTGAGTGGGCTTTCACATAATCAGTATTGAAAGCAAACACTCCTTTTTCATAATATTCGCGCACAGCAGCCATATTGGTTTCATCGAGCGATGTTACACCCTCTGCCAACTCTACCACCTCAACTCCCTGAGCCACAGCGGTATCTATAGTCTCAGTCTGAGCCTTGGACGCACCATTTCCCGAGCAAGAGGCGAGCAGCAGCAGCGACGATACAAAAATTCCTGTATATCTCATTCCTTTACTTTGCATTTTTGAGTTGAGCTTGTAAGGAAGCGATTGAAGATTGAATGCTGGCGATGGAACTCATTTTGCTACGGATCTGCGCCTCATAGTTGGCGGCACTTGTTGCCTTCTGGCTGCGGTAGCCGGCCTTGGACGAAGCGCTGGAGGCATTCTTGATATACGCTGCATAGCGCTCGGCAGCTTCCTTTTTTCTGGACCTGATGGCAGCGATTTCGGTGCGGATACGCGCAATTTGCGTGCGCTTCGATGCGATGGAGGCCCTGATAGATTCCTTGCTCATGATTGTATTTTTGGTAAATTCAGCGGACGCCTGTGTGCGCCCGCTGAATATTGTTGGTAGTTAGTTGATTAGAGTTTGCCTGCAGCGGCGAGAGTGATGTCGTTGGGAGCAAGCTTCTTGTCGTCGGGAGTAGCCACCTGCACGCCGATGCCGTAGAGCTCCTCCACTTTTTTCTCGAAGTTGCCAACACGGAGGTTGCCACCGAATGAGCAGGCGCCACCGGTCTTGCCTTCCGCGCGGAGCGATGCGAGAGTGGCATCATCCTTTGCGGGAACTTTGCATGCGGGGGTTGTGTACACGCGCAGGGTAGCGCCGAAACATTTCTTGAAGTCATCTTTGAGGCCTTTCACTTTCTTGCGGCCGTCGAGACTGAGATCTGCCATAGTTTTTGAAATATTAAATTGTTAATCGGTTAGTTTTATTTTTTGAGTTTCTTTTGAGCGTCAAGAACAAGGCGCGCTGCCATTTCGGGGTCAAATTTATCTCCGAAAATCTTTGCTGCCTTCTCATTCGCCTTTCCGATAGAGGTTGCCGAGAAAATTGCCGAAGCTTTTCTGAAAGCAATGGTCAGAGCCGCCATATCGTCTGAGTAGCCAACTCCGGCGAGCACGTCAGGAATGAGGTCAAACGGCAACACAAAGTATGCTATCGCTCCGGCGAGCATCAACACATCCACTATATCTATTTCATTCTGCTTTGCCATTCTTATTTCCTTTCAAATCAATATTTTTCAAGGCTTCCTCTATTGTGTAATACATGGTCAGCACCATTATTATCATTTCCTGACCAACCTTCGCTGCTGTGGAGGAAATCTTTTCCCACATCTCGTCAGCGTCAAAACGGTCGGCATAGGCATGTATCGTCTCAGGAACAGTCTCAGCCCATTTCGCTACATCTTCGGCTGAGGCTACTGTACCATCCCATGCCTCCATAGCTTTTTTGGATACACTCTCCGATACACTCTTAGCTGTTTCGCTCACTGTACCGGCAACACCTTTGGCCGCATTTGCCGCTGAATCAGCGGCAAATGCGGCGGCAGATGCTATTTTATCAAAAAAGCCCATAGACCTTTACAGAATTTCGAACTCGGTGCGGCGGTTTGCCTCAAGATTATCGGGATCGATCGGCTCCGAAGAACCTTTGCCCACAGCCTCAAGGCGCGAAGCATCGATGCCCTCCTTGTTGACAAGGAAGTCAACGGCAGCCTGGGCGCGCTTTTCAGAAAGAGTCTGGTTCACAGCCTCATCGCCCTCGGAAGATGTGTGACCCTCGATGCGCAGGCGCATTTCGGGGTTCTGCTTCATCACTCTGGCAAGGTCGTGAAGAGCCAGCTTGGCGTCATCGTTGAGGTCAGCTTTGCCCTGCTCAAACTGAGCGGCATTGAATGAGGCCTCGATTTCCTCAACCTGCTGCACATACACTGTGTCGCGCACAATAACCTCTTTCTCTACTATCACCTCTTTCTCAACCACCTCGGTCACAACCTCTTTCTCAGCAGGTTTGAGCAGCAGCCATCCGAGGAGGCAGAGGAGCAACAGCAGAAGCACCCAAACCCACCAGGGTATGCCTTTCTTCTTCTGCTCCACAACCGGGGGCACATAGCCGTTGAGGTATTCCAGACGGTAGCCGCCCTTCTCCTTGCCGACTGTTTTTTCAAATTCGGCAACCTCTATGTCATAGAGCTTGCCCTGCTCCACCATGCGTTCAAAAGAGGGCTTTGACCATATCTGCGCAAAGGCCACCTGCGAGCCGTCGGCGAGAGTGAGCACCTCGTCCTGCTTTGCAAAATAAAGGCTCACACTTGTGTTTCTTGCGTTGAGAGCCTCAGCCTCGGCGAGGGGAAGTAAGTTTTCAGGCGCTCCTTTGTCCGGACAGATGGAATTGGGAAATGCCTTGCGCAAATCCTCAAGGGTGGCATGAGGATACATGATGAGATACGCGTGGGCTATGCCGAGGGCAGTGCGGTTTTGCGCTCTGCCGTAAACTTTTACTTTAGATGCCATGATTGCGTATGGTTTTATTCTTCATCATCGTTTTCAAAAGATATTTCAAGCTCGGGCTCGCTCTTCACAAGGTCGCAGAGCATAAGCACGGCGCTCTCTCGGTCGATATCAAGTGCCTCGGCCATTGCGAGAACATTAAAGACTTCGCCCGCGGTGAGCACTCCGTTGCAGAGCATCATCTGCATGACAGCCTGAAACACTTCGCCGGCCTCCTCGGGGTCTACCTTGGCGGCATGCTTTACAGCGTAGGTTGTGGCTGCCTCGGGGGTGAGATTCTGCACCTCCACCATTGCGGCCGTGATATATTTCTGGAAATCCTTCTGAGGTATGTCGAAAGCTTCGGCAATCTCCTCGGCGGTAACGCGTTCAACTTCTGCAAAATCGCCATCGGCCCAGATAGCGGCGGCGAGTATTGAAGCGAGGGTATTTGTTGCTGTCTTCATTATCTGAAAAGTCTTTTAAGGCGGTTAGAAAGTGATTTTTGTGCTTTGCGGGCCTTGGCCATGCGCTCGCATATAGCTTTGCCCTCCTTGGTGCGTTTGTCCACCTTGCCGCTCTTGGTTTTCTTGAGGGTGGACTGTGTTTTCGGGGCGCTGCTCTTTGCTTTGGCGGCGCGGGCCTTTGCAAGGCGATCCTTGAGCTCCTTATACTCCTTGGTGCGCTTGTCCATCTTGCCTGAGGCTGTGGTTTTTACTGCCATATGGTTTGGTTTTTGGTTGTTAGTTTTTGGTTTTTAGTTGGTAGTTGGGGGTTTTTGGTTGTCAGGAGACAGTTATTAATGAGTAATGAAATTTATTACCGTCAATAACGGTTTCGGCTCAGTCAACTGAGTATGTGCCGTCAAGAGTAAATCCGGGGAGACCTTTGGATGTGCCTGTATAGCGGCTCCAGTCGAGCAGGCCGTGGATGCCGCTGCGTCCGCCGCCGGTGGAGAATGCGTCACAGATAGAGCCCGGGCGAGGGCCGCGGGTGTAGAACGGCTCGTTGGTGAGCATCACAGCCACGCCGCCGGCAACACTCTGCGGAAAGAGACGCCGGATAATTTCGATACGGCGCACATCTTTCCAAAAATTATAGCTCACAATATCCTGCGCACCATGATTTTTGACAATCTCAACGCCTGACAACACTGTGCCGAAACGCTTGATATCGGTGACTATACGCCGTGTGGGATACTTCAGCTCAACAACAGCATACACCCCGCCGCTGCTAGCCACAATGTCAAGACGCAGCTCGCTGCTCCACTCATAGCCGGCCTCCACAGCCACACGGTTGGGAATGTAGTACTCCACATCCACATCATCATAGTGGCCGCTCTGCCTCATGTACACAGCTAATTGCATCTGGAAGTCGCGCTCATTGAACATCAGCTCCTGCTGACGCTCAATGAATGCAACTATATCCGCATTTACTCTCGGCAATATGTCCGATTTAATGCCCTTCATATCAAGCTCTGCTTTACGTATGGTAAACGTAGCATCCTGCCTTTATACCCTTTACCGCTATCCGGACTTTCATCCGCGATGGATTTCAGAGGGTGTTTACCCTCTTATTTGCTTGAATTGATAAAGTCAACAAGCTTGGAACCGTTCTGGCGGGTATTGCTGTTTTCGTTAATCTCAAAGCCCACCTGTGCGGCTATCTCACGAAGAGCACCCAAAGTGTTGTCGTATGTGCGGTATGTCTCGATTGAGCCGCTGTCGCGCTTCACAACCGTGTACTCGCCGATCTCGGCGGTGTTGCCGTCGCCGAACTCCTTGATGAGCTTGGAGCCGAACTGGCGGGTTGTCCAGTTGGGATCAAACTCAAATCCCTTGGCCTCGGCGCATTCGCGCAGCGAGCCCTTTACATTGTCATAGATTTTGCACACACGCACTGTTCCGCTGTCCTCAACAGTGATGATGTATTCGCCTGAGATTGCTGATTTCTTTGCCATAATGATAATGTTTGGTTTAAAAAGTTTATGTATTACAAAATTAATTCTTGAAAACTGTGGACTGCCCCATGCGTGGTGAAGCATATCTACACACCTGTGTGATATTTTATTTCACAGCAATACCCTTCTCGGATTATACTATTGATAGTCAGATGATTGCAACAACACAGAGTAAATCTTGAAAAAATCGGTGTTGAGCACCTGACTGATGCGATACAGCAGATTCGTATCAATATCCGAGCGCCGGAATATGTCATACACATTGCGCCGGTCGCAATGAATCTTGCGGCTGAGCCAGGTGACGCTGCGCTCCTGACGGCGCAGCTCCTCTTCTATGAGTTTTCCTATAAAAATAACTGTGGACTGCTGTTGCAAAGTCCCTTCCGCTTTCTGTTGCATTTTTATAACATACCCTTCACCGCACAGCGCGCAATGCACACCTGCGGAATCTGTTAATAAAAATTGCAAACGGGATGCAACAGTTTTTCATGTTCGGGCCTCCGGGGAAGCCTCAGGAGGAAGAGCCGTTCCATCTCTTTCCGCAGGCTCCGCTGATTCAGAGCCGCCGAATTGCCGGGGAGATGTAATCCTCCTCCGCCACTGCCTTTGTGACGGTTTGCGTTGCAAATTTACAAAGTTGAAATCAAACTTTGCAACACAATAGTGTGTAATTTTATTTCACACATCCCATTTTTTGCGAACTCCCCCTCATCCTCACGTCCCAATTTCTCCTTACTATTGGCTATCACAGCTTTTTTGACTTACTTTGCATAAAATATGGAGAAACACGATTCCGCACACACCTCTGTCACCACCGCCCGCGGACTGCTGTCGCTCTCGCCGGTGGTGCTTTTTCTGCTGCTGTATCTTGTGGTGTCAGCCATCATAGGCGATTTCTACAAGATACCGATAGCTGTTGCCCTCGCCATTGCATGCGTGTGGAGCATAGCCACATTCCGCGGGCGAACCCTCCATGAGCGCATAGACACCTTCTCGCGCTCGGCCGGCCATGCCGACATCCTCTACATGATATGGATTTTCGTGCTCGCCGGAGCATTCGCATCGCTGGCAAAGCAGATTGGAGCCGTGGAAGTGACGGTGGGGCTCACCCTGCGCATATTCCCGCCCGAATTCATTGTGCCCGGACTCTTCATCGCCGCCTGCTTCATATCGCTCAGCATCGGCACATCCGTAGGCACCGTTGTGGCCCTGAGCCCGCTTGCAGCCGAGATTGCCCACGCCGGAGGAGGAAACACAGCATTCATTGTGGCCGCGGTGCTCGGCGGAGCTTTTTTCGGCGACAACCTCTCATTCATATCCGACACAACCATTGCCGCAACACGCACCCAAGGATGCAAGATGGGCGACAAGTTCAAGGCAAACCTCTGGCTCGCTCTCCCCGCAGCCTGCATATCGCTCGCCGCATACCTCTTCATACCATCCGGAGTCACCGAAACCGCTGTGGCCGAGGCCGGCTCTGTGTGGCTTGTGCTCCCCTACCTTATTATAATAGCGCTCGCGGTGTGCGGGGTAAATGTCACAATAGTGCTCTGTTGCGGCATAGTGGCTGCGCTGATTCTCGGATTCGCCACCGGAGCCTACCCCGTCGACATGCTCGGATTCATGGGCAGCGGCATCGACTCGATGGGCAACCTTATCATCATCACCCTCCTCGCAGCAGGAATGCTTGGTGTGGTCAAAGCCACCGGTGGCATCACCTTTCTGCTCAACTCACTCACACGCCGCACAAGCGGCAAAAAAGGCGCCCAGGGTTGCATAGCCGTGCTGGTATCCGCCGTGAATATCTGCACCGCAAACAACACTGTGGCCATCATAACCGTCGGCTCAATTTGCCGCGACATCGCAAACCGCTTCCACCTCGACCCCCGCAAAACAGCATCCCTCCTCGACACCTGCTCATGCATCACCCAATGCCTGATACCTTACGGCGCGCAGACCCTCCTCGCCACCAACCTCGCAGGCATCACCCCCGCCGCCCCGTGGCCCTATCTCATTTACCCCTGGGCGCTCGCCGCTTGTGTGATTCTCTCCGTCATCACCGGATATCCGCGCAAATTCAACCGGCAGTGAACAAACACCCCCGGCTTCACCTTATAATATTATAAACAAAATCAAGTATAGAAATGAAACATTCTAATTCTATTATCGCTGCCGCAGCACTGGCAATCACAGCCACAGGCTGCTCGATATTCTCACCGAAACCCACCGTCAATGTCAACAAATCCACCGGTGAGGTCAAAACAGAATCAGCAACAGAGACAGTGGCCGCCATCGACAAGATTCTCTACGGCGAATGGACAGTGGCAAACGTCAACGGACAGGCCGTTACCGGCGATGACAGACCATACGTGGTATTTGACACAACAAGCGTCAACCCCTTCCGTCTCAAAGTATACGCAAACAACGGCTGCAACACCATCAACGGCGATATGTCGGTGACACCCGGCGGCGACATGCACAAAGCATCGGAATTTCTAAGCACAATGATGTACTGCGCCGACGCCCCCTACGAAATCGGCATAAACATGGCGTTTGAGACCGTAAAATCATTCAATATCGAAAAAATTGGAAACGACTATCTGCTCTATATGAAAAACTCAGCCGGAAATCCCCTCATGATTCTGCGCAAAAGCGACATATCATTTGTCAACGGCGCATGGACTGTCACCAAAATCGGCAACGAGGATGTGGCCGAGGACAAAGGCGTGAAACTTGTCATAGATGTGCCTGAACTCAGAGTGCACGGCAACACTGGCTGCAACATCCTCAACGGCAACATATTTGTTGACCCCGACAAACAGAACTCCCTCCAGTTCAAGGACCTTGCCACAACACGCATGATGTGCCCCGACATCGAAAACGAGCAGAAATTTCTCGTAGCCCTCGAGCAGGTTGAGACAGTAGTTCCCGGACCCGACGGCACAACAGCCCTGCTCAAGGACGCCCACGGCAAGACCCTCATAGCCCTCAAGCGCCTGAACCTCAAGCAGCAGCAGGCTGAAGATGCAGAATAATCCCCTCCCCCGCAAACATACGAAGGGCGCAACTCTTGAAGTTGCGCCCTTCGTATTTGTTTGACCGGGTGAATCAGCGGCTATAGCCGCGTCCACTTATTTTCCGGCAATAGAGCAGCTCACAGTAAGACGCTTGCGGCCTTTTGCGCGGCGGCGTGCCAGAACCTTGCGGCCATCGGCGGTTGCCATTCTTTCACGGAAGCCGTGCTTGTTAACTCTCTTTCTGTTAGAAGGTTGGAATGTTCTTTTCATTGCCGTGTCTATATTGTTTAATTATTATATTCACATTTCAGAGCGCAAAGTTATACAAAATCTTTCATCCAAGCAAATTCTCCCCCCACAATTTTATCTTGTTCCGGCTCCACACCTCCCACTCTTAGCGATGATGGCCTCGGCGAGGCCCAAGCGCCCGCAGGGTGCGATTATCTGGTAATCCGCGCACGTTGTGCGCGGATTACCAGCCAATTACACCCATGGTGCCGGAGGTACCACACCTTCTTTATAGCAGATGGCGTCGGAGACGCCTGAGCGCAGGATGCGCGATGTCATATACAACCCCGGCACGAGCGCACTGCGCGAGGCCCGGGGCAGCAGAGTCCCCCTCTCCTCGGAGCCTCGCGAGAGGCGATGCTATGAGGCCTTCTCGAGCCCCCCTCACAGGGGGCTTTAGGGATGGGCAGCGCGCGGCATCAGAACCGCTTGCCGTTGACATTGGCCGGCGGACGCTTGGCAGCGAGCTCCGCCTTCATGAAATCCATGTACGGCGCAACATGCTCAAAATACCGCCGGTAACCCTCGCACAAATAATTAAGGTGGGGCTCGCCGGTGGCTGTAGTAGCAAACCGGTTGCGGGGGCACTCCCCGTTGCAGGCAAAATGCCATTTGCATTTGCGGCACTGCGTCGGCAGGTTTGCCTGCTTGGCTGCGCCGAAACTCAGCTGAGCCTCGCTGCCCATCATCTCTATGAGGCTCGAAGTGTGGATATTACCTAACTTATACGCCGGAAACACGAAATGGTCGCATGAATACACATCGCCGTTCCACTCCATTGCCGCCGCGTGGCCACACTGCCGCGCAAGGGTGCACACCCCGGGCATCTGACCAACCCAGTTGGCCAGCGTGGCATCGAATATCTGCACAAAAACCTTGCCTACATCCTCCTTCACCCATTCATCGAACACCCCTATGAGGAAATTTCCCCATTGCTCGGGTGTCACTGAAAAATCGGCCATCTGTCCGGAGGTGGCCACATCCGCAAGCATATTGCTGCCGGTGATACGCTCAACAACAGGAGTGAACTGGATAAACTGACACCCTATCGACTTGAAAAACCGGTAAAACTCCACCGGATAGTCCGCATTGTAGTCATTGACAACCGCCAACGCGTTCCACTCCACCCCGTGACGCTGCAGCATACGTATGCCCCTGAGAACATTCTGGAATGTAGGCTTGCCGGACGCCGAGCGACGGTACTCGTTGTGAAACTCCTCCGGCCCGTCGATCGAAACACCCACCAGCCAGTTGTTCTCTTTCAGAAACAGACACCACTCATCTGTCAGCAGAGTGGCGTTGGTCTGCAGGCAATTCTCTATTCTCCGGCCACCCCCATACTTTTTCTGAAGCTCCATCGCCTTGCGGTAAAACTCCACCGGACGCACCGTCGCCTCGCCGCCATGCCAGGTGAACATCACCTCAGGCACCGTCTGCGCAGCTATATACTGCTTTATAAACTCCTCGAGCGTGGCATCGCTCATCAGCTGCTTGCCGGCATCGGGGTAATAGCCCTTCTTCTCAAGGTAGTAGCAGTATTCGCAGGCAAGGTTGCAGGTCGACCCTACCGGCTTCGGCATCACATATATGGGGTGGGAAAATGGATTTATCATATTAAAAGATATGTATGGCGGGCTGTTTTTTGCCAAAAGTGATACAAAAGTAACATATTTATCCGGATTTTATCACTACATTTGCATCTGTAATGTTTTTTAATCCTTATCTAATGACAAAATTTCGACACGATTCGGTGACTGTGCCTATGGCCGCGCTCGCCGCAATCACGCCTCTGGTTTCATGCTCCACTGCCAAGAATGCGGACCAGCAGCAACAGAAACCTATGAACATAGTGTATATCATGACGGACGACCACACAGCCCAGATGATGAGCTGTTACGACACCCGTTATATCAACACGCCAAACCTTGACCGCATTGCCCGCGACGGTGTGAAGTTTACAAACAGCTTCGTCGCCAACTCGCTCAGCGGACCCTCGCGCGCTTGCCTCCTTACAGGCAAACACAGCCACAAAAACGGCTTCCTCAGCAACGAGATGAGCGTGTTTGACGGCACACAGCCTACTTTCCCGAAATATCTCCAGAAAGCAGGCTACGAAACAGCACTCTTCGGCAAATGGCACCTCGAGACTCTACCCACAGGATTTGACCGCTGGGAAATTGTGCCCGGACAGGGTGACTACTACAACCCCAGAATCATCCGTCAGGAGGGTGACACCATTGTTGAACACGGCTACCTCACTACAATCATTACCGACAAGAGCCTCGACTGGCTCGAAAACGGCCGCGACAAAGACAAACCCTTCGCAATACTCATCCACCACAAGGCGTGCCACCGCGACTGGCTGCCCGACACCTGCGACCTCGCTCTCTTTGAGGACACAAACTTCCCCCTACCGGAAAACTTCTATGACGACTACGACGGACGCCCCGCCGCCGCCGCCCAGGAAATGTCCATCGTCAAAGATATGGACATAATGTATGACCTCAAGATGCTCAGCGACTCCTTTGACACCCCCCTCAAAGGATCATACCTCTGGAACCTCAGCCGCATGGACAGCGCACAGCGCGCACGTTACGACGCCCACTACCAGCCCATCATCGACGATTTCTACAGCAGAAAGCTCACCGGCAAAGAACTCGACAACTGGAAATTCCAGCGCTATATGCGCGACTATATGAAGGTGGTGAAGAGCCTCGACGACAATGTTGGCCGTGTGCTCGACTATCTCGAGGAGCATGATATGCTCGACAACACCCTCGTTATCTACACCTCCGACCAGGGCTTCTACATGGGCGAGCACGGTTGGTTTGACAAACGCTTCATGTATGAGGAATCAATGCGTACTCCCCTTGTGATGATGCTTCCCAAAGGATTCGAGCGCCGCGGAGATGTGCCTGAAATGGTTCAGAACATCGACCACGCACCCACATTCCTTGAAATTGCCGGCGTGGAAGTGCCCGAAGATATGCAGGGTATGTCATACCTTCCCCTGCTCCGCGACAAGAAGGGTCCCGAGCAGTGGCGCGACAACCTCTACTACCACTTCCATGAATATCCCGCCGAGCACGCAGTAAAACGCCATTACGGTGTGCGCGACGGCCGCTACAAACTCATCCACTTCTACAACGATATCGATGTGTGGGAACTCTACGACCTGCAGGAAGACCCCACCGAGATGAACAACATCTACGGTAAACCCGGCACCGAGGAGATTACCAAACGGATGATGGACAAGCTTCGTCAGGCTCAGGAGCAGTACGACGACCCCATCCGCGAACAATTCCCCATCTAACCCACTCTCACACTGCACTTACAGCGGGCCGCAATTACTTGCGGCCCGCTTTTTTTACCCCAAAAACACACCTTTCATCTACCGGAATAGCACAGCCTCCAAATATTAACATATTTTCACCCCCCCCCTATTTGTTTAGTAAACTTTTGTTAATTTAAACAAATTTATTTGGTGTTTTTGTTTGCATGGTAATAATTTTGCAGAAAAATATACGGGGATTCAGCGATAGGGACAACATCCGGCCTCCGTATAAGGATTGAATATAATCATAACTAAATTCATATATAGCCAATCAGATGAAAGGCCAATTTATTAAAGTGTGCATGCTGCTGTTGTCGGTATGTACAGCTACAGGAACGCTCCATGCCCAAGCCAAGGACCCGTTTGAGAAATGGCTCGGAACACGGCAGGAGAGAAAAATTGTTGAGCAGCCGAAATGGTCGGTAGGTACCAACCTGCTCGAATGGATAGGCGTGGTGCCCGGACCCAAACTCACGGCATGGGGCGCAAACCTCAACGCCGAGTATTATTTCAAGGAAAAATACTCCGTAAAGCTGATCGCAGCTTACAGCAACCACGGCTACGGCAAAAACAAATCAAAATTCCAGGGATTCACTTCCTACACCCTCGAACCCCGCTACTGGTTTCAGAAGGACGGCACCTTCACCGGTTTCTATGCCGCTCCCTACTTCCAACTCGGCGACTTCAACGACGAAAATTCCGAGCGTAAACTCACAGGCACCTTCTGGGGAGCCGGTGTGAGCGGAGGCTACATGTACCCCCTGTGGCGCGGTCTCACCCTTGAGCTCAACCTCGGCCTCGGCTACCGCCATGCAGGGGCCAAGCGCTACACCTACAATGGCGACTGTGTGCGCTGCTTCAAGCAGAAAGAAAACAAAAACCAGTTTGTGCTCTCATCGCTGGCACTCAACCTGCAGTGGCGATTCAAATAAGCCCCTGCTACAACGCGTATAATCAATATTTTATAAGTATAATCCATTTACAGGAAAAATGAAAAAAGTTCTCTACGGCGCCCTTGCTTTCATGCTCGCCGCCACCACCGCATGCTCCGACAACGGTGACAACAACCAGCTGCCCGAAGAAACAAAGGGTTCCAAAGTGCTCGTTAAAATAGACAACATCGCCGCCGCTTCAAGCCGCGCTGTCACAGACCCCAAAGGCGAATCCGATGCCGAAAAGGTGGAATTCACCGGAGGATATCTCTTCTTCCTCACCCCTCAGGGCGCTATCCGCGACCATGTGAGAATTATCGTCGACCCCGCCGACGTCGACAACTTCGACTGCCAGAAAGTTACTGTGCAGGAGCTCCGCGAAGGCAAGCTTTTTGAAGGGGTAAGCGGTGATGTCACAAGTGTGTACGTGCTTGCCAACACCGGCTCGTTCGGCAACGACCTTCACAACGGCACAATCAAATTCATCAGCGATGTGGAGAGCCGCAACATCTCCATCAAGGATCAGTGGGAGGACAACATGAGCCATGTGGCCCTCTCAGGCGAAGCGATGCTCTACGAAACATCTGAAGTTGGCACCAAGAGCGCCAAGGTAGAGCTTGTGCCCTTGTGCGCACGCCTCGAAATCGCAAAGATAACCCCCGGACCGCTGGTTGTCGACTACAAGGTAGAGGGTATCTACCTCGCCGGCTTCTACGACCAGATGCCCATCAACCAGATGTGTCTACAGGCCGACTGGAAATCACCCGACTACGAGGCTGTCAACATCCCCGACGCCCTCTCCACCTTCTACGCAGCCTACCCCTTCATGGCCGACACTCAGATTTTCTCACGGAAGGAAACATTCAAGGACCAGGATGACAATGATGTTGAGCGCAACGCCTTCTATCCCGTGGACCCCGAATCAGATCAGGCCGGCAAAGTGTGGGCATACCCCTTCTTCGGTATCGAGGAGAAAGTCAATGACCCCTACACCCGCCACCTCGGTCTGCGTCTGATTATCCGCCTCTCACATATCCAGGTATACCTCCCCAACAACGAGGGCAACCTTGTGCTCACCGAAATCGAGGGCGACCGCTACATCAACATCTCACGCTTTGTCGATGATGCAAGCAATCCCCACGCAAGTGCCGTGCGCTTCTACAACGGCCATGTATATCAGGTGAAATTCCTTGAAATCACAGCCAACAACATCAGCGACAAGATTATCCCCACCGACATCAATGTCCAGGTTGAGATCTCTGTCAAGCCCTGGCAGGTAACTCCCGTTTATCCCACATTCTGATAAACAACCCCATTTGCAAACACAACTCTTATGAAAAGAGGATTTTTGAAAATAATCGCACCGGTGCTACTGGCATTCTCCGCGGCAAGCTGCATCACGGAAGTTGATGTGGGTATGTGCGACAACACCGTGGTGAATTTCAAGTACTACGCCGACGGCAGCGAAGATGTTTTCCCCGACTACATCAGTTCGGTAAGCTGTCTGTTGTACGACAGCGAAAACCGGCTCGTGTCTGAAACAGACCTTACCTCGGCTGAACTCACGGAGTTTCAGGGAGTGAGGCTCCAGATTTCAGACCCCGGTGAATACCGAATGGTGTGCTGGGGTAACTCCGGAGTGGAGACAACCCTCACACCGGACGGTGACAGCGGCCACCATCTGGCCACCAACACCGCCTTTGCCAACGGCGCCACACCCCGCACCCACGACCCCCTCTATCTCGGCACCCTTGAATTCTCCATCACCCATGCCGGAGACATCAAGGAGGATTTTGAAGTGATTTTCCATGCAGCCCATATCACCCTCATCGCCACCCTTGAGGCCGGCGACAACTCCAGAGCCGCGGAGCTTGACTCCTACACTCTCGAAATCGAGGGAATGCCTGTGGCAGTCACCCATCTGGGCGAAACCACCGGAGATATGACAACCTACAAACCCGAGTTCAAACCTGCTGCCTCATCCGGTCTGCTTACAGCAACCTGCGAGCTACCCAGATTTGACGAGAACACCCCTGCGATGGTGCACGTGGTGAACAATACCCTCGGCGAAAAGGCTGCCTCGGTATCACTGTCAAAATACATTTCCGACAATGCAATCGTCCTTACCGGACGCGAGGAGGTTATTGTTGAAATGACCATAAGGCTCAACGGCACTCAGGTGTCCATCACATTCCCCGGCTGGAAACACGACCAGGTGACACCCAGAGTCTGAATTCACCCTTAGCACATTTAATTTGATGAAAACAAACATTCTCACAAATATCGCAGCCGCGCTGTCAGCATTGCTATGCCTGTCAGCTTGCTCATCGGATACCGATGCCGGTGCGCAGGGCACAGCCAAGATAAATGTGGAGGTGAGCTGCCACTCCAGAGCCTTGGATGCCGCCGCAACGCTGCTGTCATCCGACGTCAAAGTCAATAACGCCATTGTACTCTTCTTCGACTACAAAGGAGATATTGAAAAGGTTGGCGAAATCACGGCCACAAACAGCTCCTTCGCAACAACGGTTGTCGAGGGCCACAAACGGATGGTTGTAATAGCCAACCCCTCGAAGGAGATGAGAGACCTCATTGTCAAAACCACAATCGAGCAGGTGCCCGACGGCAACGGCGGCCTTGCAAATGTGGAGGTGCTCACCTGCACCATGGACAAATATGAGCTCCTCTACCCGCGCCTCGGACTCACAAGCTCCATGCTCAAATCAGTGCAAACCTCAAAATCGGTGTGCCAGATATACGACGAGCTGATAGAGCTTGTGCCCCCGGGCGAAGATGGCACAACCCTGAGTCTTGATGTCGAGGTGAAGAATCCATGCGCCCGCATAGACCTCTTTGCCCGCTGCCCCTCCTATACCGGCGACGCCGAGTCAACAGCAAACCTCGCCTTGAAGAACATTGTCCTCAGAGCTTGCCGCGTGCCCGCGTCACTACCCTGGGAGCTCACCATCCCCTCGGACGAGAGCAATGTCGAGGCCGAGACACTTGATGTTGCCGACCGCCTCATAAAGGTGGAGGATGTGTTCAAGGATTGGAACACCGTTAAATTCGATGCCAACGCACCGTTAGGCTCGCTCTACACATACAGCTCCACCAAAAGAGCCTATCTCGAGGTGGGACTCCAGTTTGAGGGCAACGCCGATTATGAATGGCACACTGTTGACTTCAACGAGTGTATGGGCGGCACCTTCAACGGTTTCGAGGCCGGCCATCTCTACCAGGTGTTCATAACCTTCTATCCAGACAAGTTCGGTCACATCTATGTGAACGCATGGGTGGACAGCGACTTGACTTTCACTATCGGATAATAACTGACTGATGAAATCTATCAAACTCAAATCTATCGCTGCAGCGGCGGTCATTCTCTCGACCGCCGCATGCAACGATAATAATTTTTCAGACATCACTTCCGGCGATCCGGAAGCAGGCACCATCGAGGTGGCGCTGAATCTGAGGACTGTGACGCCTGCTGTTGTGGGCAAGCCGTTTGTCAACGATATCAGCCGCGCCGAGGGTGATGCCTCCGAAGGCGGTGAGGGCGATGACGACTTCACCGCAGGCACCGCCAAGGAGGAGAGCGTGAAAGATATATGGGTGCTGCAGTTTGGAGCTGACGGCAAAGCGCTCGTTGCCCCCCGCTACTACACCGTTACCTCAGACGTTGTCGAAAACCTCAACATACGCCTTGCCGAGGCAGAAGGGTGCCACCTCTATGTTGTTGCCAACACCGGCGACACCGAATGGGTCAAAGACAAGGATTTCTCCACACTGGAAAAATTCCGAGCCTACGAGATGCCCTTCACCGGAGACGACATTATCCGCGACACCGAAAATGAGTACATACCCATGATCGGTGATGTGCCCGACCTTGACATCCACAAGCAGAGCGACCTGCGTCCGGTGGATATCTACCTCACACGTATGCTGTCGAAGATATCTTTCAAATACACCACAAACTCAAGTTCCGAGAACCTTGTGGTGAACCGAATCATCATCAACAACCTGCCTACCGGCATACGTATGGAGCACAATGACGAAGCCTCCGAATACCCCACGGGCGACTTCAAGACCCAGAGCTATACTTTCAGCACCAACCTGAAGCCCGGCAACGTATATACTTTCTATATGCCGGAGAACCGCCAGGGCACAAACAATAACACCGAGGCCGGCACCAAGAATGACGGCGCTCCCGACAAGGCTCTGTATGTGCAGCTGTTCATATCTTCCAATTCAAACGGGTCGAGCTTTCTCTACACCATCTATCCCGGCAGCAATGATGTCAATGACTTCAATGTGCGCCGCAACCACAACTACAATATCACCCTCAACCTTGTTTCCGAAGACCGCGACAACCGTGTGCTCGCCGCGCCGGCCAACTGCTTTGTGCTCGGATTCAACGAGGAGATTATGTTTGACCCCTTCAACCGCACTGAAAACGGTGGGGGCTGGAGCTACTCTGATTTCGTGAACAAGAACGACCCGGCCAAAACCATCAGATCGGTCAAGATTCTGTGGCAGACAGAGGGAACCATAGGCAATAACAGCGACTTCAAGAAGGTGTATATGGATGACTACAACCGCATTCATGTCAATTCGGGCGACAAAGCCGGAAATGCCGTGATAGCCGGGTATAACGGAGAGAACTGCACCGGTGATATAGTGTGGAGCTGGCATATATGGGTGAACAATGAAAAGCCCGCACGCCTGTCGGCAGCCATTCCCTACACCACCTACGCATGGAATGCCTCCGGCATACAGACCGGCCAGCCCCGTGTCAAGGGACGCTCGGTGATGAGCTGCAACCTCGGCGCCCGCTCGGCCAACCCCGGCTCTGACTCCAGAGTGACATACGGCACTCTGTACCAATGGGGCCGCAAGGATCCGTTTCCCCACCCCTGGGCACAGGCTGCCAAATACAGTCCCGAATTCAACTACACGGCATCTACTGTTGGAAAGCTGTATGACAACAGCTACAAGGAGATACCCATGAAAAGCGACGGCTATACCGACACCAACGAGCTGTTCGGTTCCAAACTGACAAATGCGCAGTATGGCAACCTTGATTATGTGATCAAGCATCCCACCGTGTTCCTCCGTACTCTCAAGACAGCCACACAATCGGAAGACGCGTCAGCATACGAAAATGACGGCGACTGGTTCTGGGGACATGAGGACAGGCTGTGGGGCGGAAAGCCGGAGAGCGAGGCTACAATGAAATATAAAGTACCCATCACTCCCGGTGCGGGAGGCCAGGCATATCTTACCAACAACGGAGCTGAGGAAAAATCGATATTCGACCCCTGCCCTGCAGGATGGATGCTCGCCCCTGCCGAAATGTGGCTCGGCTTTACTAAAACCGGTATCAACTCCACTGATCCAAAACTGCTTAATTGCAAGGATAATGATGCGTCACAAAACGGATATTACATGTATCTGAACGGATGGCGCACCGGAAGCACCAGCTACTTCCCGAGTCAGGGACTGCGCCTGTGCAACGGCAAAGCCCAGCGCACCGGAATATGCGGCAACTATGAGACCTCATCTCCGGCAGCGGGTGGCAAGGTAAATATCTTCCATCTTCACTGCGACAACAACATCGCCACGTTTGAAGCAGGCTACCAATACACCCGACGCGGTGTTGCCGGCCCTGTCCGCTGCATGCGCGATTCATACGATTAAAAAACAATGACATGACAAAGAGTGTATATTTAAAAACGACGATTGCCTCTGTTGCGATGTTGCTGTCCGCAGCCTGCGCCGAGGATTCCTTGGTCGATTCAACCGACAGCATTCTGCCGGAGGGAGAAGTGGAGGTGGCGCTGAATCTGAGGACTGTGACGCCTGCCGTTGTGGGCAAGCCGCTTGTCAATGATGTTTCCCGCGCCGAAGGCGATGAAGATGGCGACAACACCACCGGCACCGCCAAGGAGGAGAGTGTGAGGGATATCTGGGTGCTGCAGTTTGATTCGGAGGGCAAAGAGCTTGTTGCCCCCCGCTACTACACTGTTACCTCGGATGTTGTGGAAAACCTCAACATACGCCTTGCAGAGGCGGAAGGCTGCCATCTCTATGTTGTTGCCAACACCGGCGACACCGAGTGGGCCAAGGGCAAGGACTTCTCCACCCTGGAGAAATTCCGCAAATATGAGCTGCCGTTCAACAGCTCCGACATCATCAAGAGCGATGACAATGACTACATACCTATGATCGGCGATGTTCCGGACCTTGACATCCACAAGCAGAGCGACCTGCGCCCTGTGGATATCTACCTCACCCGAATGCTTGCCAAGATATCATTCAAGTTTCACAAGGAAGCTGATGCGGAGGGCCTGATGGTCAGCAAGATATATATCCATAATCTGCCCAAGGCTATAAGGATGGAGCATAATGATGAGGCCGACATCTATCCCGAAGGTGAATTCGAGACCCAGTTTTTCGAACTCAACAAAAATCTGGATTCCGATGTTGTCCACACATTCTATATGCCGGAGAACCGTCAGGGCACAAACGACAATGACCAGCCCCGGTACAAAAGCGACGTGGCTCCTCCCCGCGCACTGTATGTGCAGCTGTTCATATCGTCTGTCACCAACGGTTCGAGCTTCCTCTACACCATCTACCTCGGCAGCAATGATTACAACGACTACAATGTGCGCCGCAACCACAACTACAATGTTGTGCTCAACCTCAAGAGCGAGGGCCGTGACGAGCGGGTGCTTGCCGCTCCGGCAAACTGCTTTGTTATGCGTCAGGAAGACGACATCATGTTCGACCCCTACAGCCGCACCGAAACCGGTGGCCGTTGGAAATACAGCGATTATGTTGACAAAAACGACCCGGCGAAAACCATCAAGAGTGTCGGCATCATCTGGCAGCAGGCCGATGTGATAGGCGATAACAGCGCCGGCGACAAGGTGTATATCGACAAGTACGACCGAATTCATGTTGTGAGCGGCACAGCCAACGGCTCCGCGCTGATAGCGGGCTATAACGGCGAGAACCGTACCGGCGACATTGTGTGGAGCTGGCATATATGGGTGAACAACGAGGATCCCGGCAAACTTGCCAACGCTGTGCCCTACTTCACCTTTGAATGGAATTCAAGCGGAATCCAATCGGCGAGCGGAATACGCACCCGCAAAGGGCGTTCACTGATGACCTGCAATGTCGGTGCCCGGTCAGCCAACCCTGCCACACCGAACGAAACCTTCGGCTGCACCTACCAGTGGGGACGCAAAGACCCGTTTCCATCCGGATGGAATGTAACATCGTGGGGCGGCAATCAGGTTGATTACAGCGCAGCCATCATAGGCACCCTCTACGACAACTCCTACAAAGCAATCAAGCTGAGCTCCACCGGTAACAAGGATGATGCCACCGAACTGTTCCGCACCAAAGTGACTAACAGTCAGACAGGTACTGTTGAATACACTATCAAGAATCCTACCCATTTCATCTCCCCGGTATCCAACCCACAGCAGACAAACCAGAATCCGGAAGCGAGCGACGGCTATGTAGCAGGAACAGACGGCGACTGGTTCTGGGGACATGCCGATGACCTTTGGGGAGGCTCGGATTTCAACAGCGCCATGCAGTATGTGGTGGATGCCGCCTCGGGGGCGATTCTTAGCGACAACGGCGCGGAGAAGAAGTCGATCTTCGACCCCTGCCCTGCAGGATGGATGGTTCCTCCGGGTGATATGTGGCTGAGCTTTACCGACACCGGCACAAACCGAAATGAGGGTAATGATGCTGCCACATACGAACACATGAACACCTCGGAGACAAGAAAAACCAATCTGACTAAGCGCGGCTACAATATGTACATGGGCCAGAAATTCAAGGAGGGCCGTCAGGTGTTCTTCCCAAGCCAGGGAGTGCGATTGGTAACCGGGCGCTTCAATCAGATAGGATTCTGCGGCAATTACCATACCACAACCGGCGGAAAGGGTGGCCGAACCAATGCTTTCCACCTTCACACCCCGCAGTTCATGTATCCGTTTGAAACCGGCTATGGCTACACACGTCGCGCAACAGGATGTTCTGTAAGGTGTGTGCGTGACTCAGAGGAATAACCGACCCATTCATCACTTCAAATAACCGTGAGGGCTGCTTTGTCAATCAGGGCAGCCCTTGCTATTTGCATGAAGCCGGAGCGGCGCTGGCGTAGCGGGCTATATGCTCGCGCCACACAGTGCGGCTGATTAGCCCGCCATTGCCGATATTGCAGGCAGCGTCTGCAAAACGCTCATCAAATTCGCGACACAGCCGGTTGAATGAGGGCATAACCTCGCTGCGCTTTGTGCGCCAGCTATCTGTAATCTGCAGGCACAGCTCGGCCACAAGCGGCTTTTCAAAGTTGGCAAACTCCACATATACAGGCTCTTGAACAGCCATACCCACCAGGGGGTCAGCTTTGATGCGTTCGTCAAGGTTAGCCGGCGGTGTGTCAGGGAGATAGCCGGGGATGGAGGGGGCTTGGGAGTTTTGTGAATTTTGGGAATTTTGGGCTTTTTGGGCGGCGCGCTTTTCTGCCCTCTCCTTCCTCTTGGCTTCGCGGGCGTCATAGTCGGCCTTGATGGTGGCGAATACCTCAGCAGCCTGAGGGTCGGCGATTTCGGTGATGTAGCCGTTGACAATGTAGGCGAGTACGGCTTCGAGAACGATGAGTTTGATTGCCTGAGGCAGCGCGAGGGTGGCGATGACCCATTCGGCGCGGAGTGTGATGTTTTTCTTCATAATTATTAAAGTTTGATGCTGCAAAGGTAATACGCGGATTGGGCGGATTTATGCGAATTTGCACATTTGAGTTGGTAGTTTTTAGTTGTTAGTTGGGGTGGGTGACCCCACAGCATCGCCTCTCGCGAGGCTCAGAGGAGAGAGGGGCGCTCTCCTCCCCCAGGTTGCGCTTCGCTTACCCGGGGATTCCCTACGGCATCGGTTCTCCGAACCTCAGGCCTCGCCGAGGCCATCAGCTATACAGAGCGTGAGGTGTGGTACCTCCGGCACCATATGGATAATGCGTTGGTAATCCGGGCACTACGTACCCGGAAATCTAGGACCTGCGCAAGAGTTGA